>NZ_JBIVRQ010000002.1:0-537476 GCF_044755745.1 Micromonospora sp. NPDC092111 | reverse complement strand
CGACCCCAAGCCGTTCGTCTGGACCAGAACCGCCGACGAGATCCTGAACAACCTCGCCACATACTGCGGCCGAATTAACGACTCAGGACACTAGCTGCGGAATGTTCTCGCTGATCTCCGACCTAGCCCACCCCTCCGGGTCATGGGCTCCAAGCTCCTCGAACCTCTCCGCAAGCGACACAGCAGAATCGCGGACATCCGGCGGCAGAGTCGCCAACCACTCACCCCATGTCGGCCAGAAAGTCACTACGTGATCATGCCTTCGCCTCGTCTGAGAGCCAACCCCAGCACCGGCCAGCCGTGAACAGAGACGACGTGCCGGAAATCGACCGCTTCGGTGTGAAGGAACCACCAGCCGTCGTTGATCTGCGTCAACAGTAGGGTTGAGCTGCCTGAATAGTCCACCAGGGTCCATGGATGTCCTGCGCTGTCCGCGCCCGTCGTCACCCAGATGGTCACCCGGGGCTCCCCGTCAGACGTGGAGCGGAACCGCGATCTACTGTCTCGCCATCAGCCGCGACGCAGTCCGGGAACTGATCACAAGGCGTCTCAGGGTCTCATCGTTGTTCGCGTTTTGACAACCCACCAATAAGCCTTGTCGGCCAGCTGCGATGCCGACGTCGACCTCCATGGATGATCTCCATAAGTTGATCCAAGACTTTCTTTATTTCGACTATAACCTTCTTCAACCCAGCTTCCCGCTCGGATAAAGCCGCCTTGCCTCTTTCAGGGTCAAGCTGCCCACTCTCTTGCATGAAGCCAACAATGCGAACAATCGCGTAGACAAGAGAACCCACCGAAACTCGCACCCGAGGATCGGGATGCCCTCGCTCCAAACGAGTCATGCGCCAGAGAAGGCCACGGCTAGAAAAGATCTCATCAAACGCCTTCTTGAACTGCTCAGCGGAGAAGCCGCTCTGCGCATTCACTGCCGCCGTCAGGTGAATCATCACATACTCAAAGTCAGCAATGAGGTCGACCAGATCCTTATGCCACTCCCTTTGGTTCAGCCGATGATCCTCTGCACTCCGCTGTAGCGCTTGAAGAGCAGAAAGGATGATGGCTCCTACCAACGTAAGCGCAGCACCTACGGCCGCAGTGGTCAACTGTTCACGGGTCACGTGGACATCTTGGCCTGGCAGATCAAGTGTTGATAGCAGACAACCAAGAGCTGGCACCCATCCCGTCTGCCGTCGACCCGCCCACTGGGGAGCGGGCCGCCGCCCGGCCCGCCACGTCAAGACGGCCTTGACGCCCGTACGGACGCTGGCGGGTCGGGCGGTGGTCTGCTCGGCTCGCCCGGGTCGACGGCGGGCGGGATGGCTCCCACCGCCACCACCCACGGACCGCAAGCCGCCGACGGACCCCCCGCCATCCTGGAGCCGGAGCGCCCCCGCCGGAGGCGCAGTAACCGCCACCCCATCACCCAGCCGGCAGCCGCCCACGGACACGGCGTGCGCTCCCCTACGCCGCGCGGTGCTCGCCGCGCGGCCCGGCTGGCTGCCGGCCCACCACCCCACCCGGAAACGGCCTGTCGTCATCCGGCGGCCCACCGGGCTACCCGCCCTCCGCGCCAGCCCGCCGGGCGTGTTGCGTGGCCGGAGTCGGAGCGCCAGCGGAGCGACGGACGCGCGCCCAGGCGGCGGCGCGTGCGGCCCGCTCAGGGCCGCCTTGATAGATGTACAGAAAGTCCTCCCACCCCCGGCCGGCAGTCGGTGTCCTCCGTCGGCTGGATGTACGACACCCGGCCGCCACCTGTTTGGACGCCTCAGCGCGCTGATCGCGGCACATCCAGCCAATCGGTCGAGGGCCTGCGCGTCGTGCTGTGCTGCATCCCGGGCAGACTGAAGGCCATGGGGCATGGCGTGCACGAGGACGCTGAGGTCGTGAACTACGGCGACTGTGGTGGGGCTGAAGAATGAATAGCTGGTGGAGCGACTCTACTGACCAGCTCGCGGTCTGCTCGCGCAGTGCCATGGTGGAACTCGCTGCTGTGCTACCGGCAACGGGCAGGTTTGTCGTTGCCCATCTTGACGGAACGAGGATGACGGATGCGGACCACGCCCTCTACGAGTTCTCCGACGCGCTCCTCTTTCCTGCCTACTTTGGCTGGAACTGGGCCGCATTGTCTGACTGTCTCCGTGATCTGAACTGGTTACCGGCGGACGGGTACCTGATCGTGGTCGAGAACGCGCCCAAGCTGCTGTCGAGCAGTGTCGAGGATCGGCACACGTTATTCCGAATCCTGTATCAAGCCGTTCGTCACTGGGCGAGCCCGCTCGGCCAGCCGGAGGGCAAGGGCACTCCGTTCAAGGTGTTGCTGCTGTGCGACCGTGATGAGGAGGCGGCGCTGTTGCGGCAGAAAATTGCCTCCGCAGTTCATAAGATGCGGTGAACCGTTGATGCTCGTGACCGTCGGTCGGATCGCCTCCGGCGGGCTCACGGCGGGTTGACGTGTCGGTACGCGGTGCTACTCTGGCCCACGTCGAGCACGTCAGCGCGGCCTTCCCGCCGGATCGCTGAACTCGACTTCGGAGTTGCCGAGCGGCCTTCCTGCCGCTGACGCGGGTCACGCCCCGCCGGCTCCCGATCGCACCGGCCACTGCGCCGGCCCGGAATCCACTGAGCGGCCCAGTACGGCCTTCCCGCCGTCCACGATGGCCCTCGGATTCGTGCACCTCGACGGGTGGGGATCGCCTGCGGCAACCACCGGAAGCCGACGACCAGGCACCCCACCCGTCCCAGCCTCACCCAGAACCCAGAACCCAGAACCCAGAACCCAGCTCAACGGCGGTCCAAGGCCGATAGCCAACCCCGCCCTCCGGCGTAAGCCGCCCTCTCCGGCGGTGCCAGGAGACACCACGAACACCATCGACGGACACCGCTCCGGCGTCCGGTGGCAGTTCGTCGCCGTGCCCTGCCACCCCTTTGAGGAGAGAACCGTGTCCACCCTCACCGCCGGCCGTGACGCCCAGGCCCTGCACCGCGCCGCCGCCCCGGACTACTTCGGCTGGCTGGAGCACACCCGCGCCGCCGGAGGCTGCACCCGCCCGATCCGCCTGGCCGGCACCCTCACCACCGTCGAACCCTGCACCGGCCGAGTCCTGGCCGAGCGGCACACCGACGAACTGCCCGACCGGACGCTGTACAAGGCGTGCGGCAACCGCCGTGCCGCCCAGTGCCCCGACTGCGCCTGGGTCTACGCCGGTGACGCCTTCCAGGTCGTCCGCTGCGGCATGACCGGCGGCAAGACCATCCCCACCACCGTCACCGCGCACCCGGTCGTCTTCGCCACCTTCACCGCCCCATCCTTCGGCCCGGTCCACCACCGGCACATCCCCCGACACACCTGTGCCCACCGGCGACGCTGCGACTGCCGTCCCGCACCCTGCCGCGCCCGGAGCACCGCCGGCACCTGCCCACACGGGCAGCCCGCGGCCTGCTTCGCTCGCCACGACGCCGACGATCCGCAGCTCGGTCGGCCGCTCTGCCTGGACTGCTACGACCACGACCACCAGGTCATCTGGAACCACTCCTCGGGCGAGCTGTGGCGGCGCACAAAACAGGCCATCGAACGCCACCTCACCGCCGTGTGCCGCCGACGCGGCATCCCCCACGTCCAGGTCGTCACCGACTCCGGCCGGGTCCGGCGGGTGCCTCCGGTGCGGGTGTCCCACGGCAAGGTCGCCGAGATGCAGCGCCGGGGCGCGGTGCACTTCCACGTCCTGCTGCGCCTCGACGGCGTCGACCCCCACGACCGGCACGCCCTGGTGCCGCCACCGGCCGGCATCACCGTCGACGACCTCGACGCCGCCGTCCACGCCGCCACCCAACAGATCACCGTCACCACCCCGCCGCACCCCGACCGCCCGCACGGCTGGCCGATCGCCTGGGGCGAGCAGATCCACGTACGCCGCATCAGCACCAGCGACGGCGACGTGACCGACGCCAAGGTGGCCGCCTACCTCGCCAAGTACGCCACCAAGTCCACCGAGGTCACCGGCCACTGCTCCACCCGACTCACCCCGGACACCGTCGACGCCTACGCCGACCCGGAAGGCGACCACCTCGCCCGCCTCATCGACGCCTGCTGGCGACTCGGCCGCCCCACCCGGCACCACACCACCCCGACAGCCGGGAAGACGAAAGACCGTCAAGGCGACCTTGACCCCACACCCAACGTTTACGCCGGGCTGCGCCGATGGGCACACATGCTCGGCTACGGCGGCCACTTCCTCACCAAGGCCCGCCGCTACTCGGTCACCTTCGGCCTGCTCCGCGACACCCGCGCCGCCTACCGCCGCACCGAGCACACCGGCACCGCCGACAGCGACGACACCGCAGGCACGGTCACCGTGGGCACGCTGGCCTTCGTCGGCTCCGGCTGGCTGACCGACGGGGACGCCCTGCTCGCCAACACCGCCGCCGCCCAACGCCGGGAACGCCAACGCGTCGGCCGGGAAGAACTCGCCCACGAGGCGTGGTCGGGGGTGGCGGCGTGACCCGGCACCTCACCCCGCGCTGGTACTCCCCGGCCGAGGTCGCCGTCCTGCTCGGCTTCGGCCTGTCCAAGGTCAAGATGAAGATCGCCACCGGGGAGCTGCGCTCCATCAAGGACGGCAAGTATCGCCGCGTCCTGCCCGAGTGGGTCGACGAGTACGTCCGCGAGCAGGTCCAGCGGCAGGAGGCCGCCTGATGTCCGCCCGCACCCGCGCCAACGGCGAAGGCTCGATCTTCCCGTACCGCAACGGCTTCGCCGCGTACGTCTGGGTCACCAAGCCCGACGGGAAGCGGACCCGCAAGTATGTCTACGGCCCTACCCGGGAGGTCGTCCACGACAAGTGGACCAAGCTGCACCAGCAGGCCAAGGCCGGGCCGGTCGCTACCCGGGTGCCGACCCCCGGTGACTATCTGACCTACTGGCACCGGGAGGTCGTGCGCCCCAACCTCGCGCCGCTGACCTGCGCCACCTACGAGACGATCCTCCGGCTGTACGTGATCCCCGGCCTCGGCGGGAAGCGGCTCGACCGGCTCCAGGTGCGCGACGTGCAGACCTGGATCAACGAGGTGGCCCGCGCCTGCCAGTGCTGCGCCCAGGACAAGGCGGCGCTGCTGCGCGCTCGGCCGATGCTGCGGTGACGTGCCGTCCGCCCGCACCGTGAAGGACATCCGGGGTGTACTGCGCTCGGCGCTCAACCACGCCGCCACCGAGGAGTTGGTCACCCGCAACGCCGCCGCCCTGGTCAAGCTCCCACCGGTCCGCCGACGCAGGGGCCGGGCGTGGACCAGCGACGAGGCGCGTCGGTTCCTGGAGTCCGCGCGGGCCGACCGTGATCCGCTCTATGCCGCGTACGTGCTGATCCTGGTCCTCGGCCTGCGCAAGGGTGAGGTGCTCGGCCTCACCGGGGATGCCGTCGACCTGGCGGCGGGGGAGTTGTCGATCGGCTGGCAGTTGCAGCGGGTCGGCGGGCAACTGCTGCACCGGGAGACCAAGACGCAGACCTCGGACGCCACCCTCCCGCTGCCGGACATCTGTGCGGCGGCGCAGGTGCTCCGGCATGCCGAGGTGTCGGTGACGATGGAGATCTATTCGCAGGCGTCCTCGGACGCCACCCGCGACGCCCTCAAGCGGCTGGGCGAGAGCCTGCGGTGACCCGCTGCTGTACTTCACTGCTGTACAGAAGCACTAGAGGGCACATCCATGGATCGGATGTGCCCTCTGACCTCTGTCGGGGTGGCCGGATTCGAACCGACGACCTCTTCGTCCCGAACGAAGCGCGCTACCAAGCTGCGCCACACCCCGAGGCGTGCCGACAAATAGTAGCCCACCCGCCCCGATGGTCAAACTCGGTACCCCCTCGCGCCGGCTCCGCACCGGCGGTCAGGGATCTTGGCAGCGAGGGGCCCCTCCGGGGGCCGTTCACCACCAGGATTCAGATGCCACCCCACCCACCACGGGCCGGGTGGGGTCAGCGGGGGATGAGGGTCAGCACGCTCGCCTCCGGGGGGCAGGCGAAGCGCACCGGGGCGGTCGGGTGGGTGCCCAGGCCGGCGGAGACGTGCAGCCAGGAGTCGGAGCCGGGCCAGCGGTGCAGGCCCTTCGCCATCGACCGGGGCAGCCCGCAGTTGGTCACCAGGGCGCCGTAGCCCGGTACGCAGACCTGACCGCCGTGGGTGTGTCCGGCCAGCAGCAGGCCGAAGCCGTCGGCGGACATCTCGTCGAGCAGGGCCGGCTCGGGCGAGTGGGTCAGCGCGATCGCCAGGTCGGCGGTGGGGGCGACCGGCCCGGCGACGGCCGGGTAGTCGTCCTGCCCGATGTGCGGGTCGTCGACGCCGACCAGTTCGATCAGGCGACCGCCGGCCTTGACCGAGGTGCGGGCGTTGTTGAGGTCCGCCCAGCCGGCCCCGGTGAGGACGTCGCGCAGCTCCGCGTACGGCAGCGTCGCGCCCTCGGTGTACTCCCGGTTGGGCAGGAAGTAGGTGAACGGGTTCTTCCAGACCGGGCCGGTGTAGTCGTTGGAGCCGAAGACGAACGCGCCCGGGTAGTCGAGCAGCGGTTGCAGGGCCCGCAGCACCCCCGGCACGGCGTCCGGGTGGGCCATGTTGTCCCCGGTGACCACCACCAGGTCGGGGTCGAGGGCGGCCAGCGACGCCACCCACTGCTGCTTGCGCCGCTGGTCGGGCATCATGTGCAGGTCCGACAGGTGCAGCACGCGCAGCGGCTCGGCGTCGGCGGGCAGCACCGGCACGTCGTACCGGCGCAGGGTGAACATGTTGCGTTCGACGAGTGACGCGTACGCCAGGGTGGCCGCGCCCGCGGCGACCGTCCCGGCGGCGAGGCCGAATAGTGTGCGCTTTCGCATGTCGACCAGGGTAGTTTGACCGTTCATGAGCACGCTGAAGGACCGCCTGACCGCAGACATGCGCGCCGCCCTGAAGGCACGCGACGAGCTGACCACCTCCACGCTGCGGATGGCCCTCGCGGCCGTCGGCAACGCCGAGGTCGCCGGCAAGGCCAAGCGCGAGCTCACCGACGACGAGGTGCTCGCGGTGCTGTCCAAGGAGGCGAAGAAGCGGCGCGAGGCCGCCACCGCCTTCGCTGACGCCGGTCGCGCCGAGCAGGCCGGCAAGGAGACCGCCGAGGGGGAGGTGCTGGACCGTTACCTGCCGAAGCAGCTCTCCGCGGAGGAGCTGACCGAGCTGGTCGCGGGGGCGCTCGCCGCCGGCGGCTTCACCGGCAAGGCGCAGATGGGCCCGGCGATGAAGGCGGCCCAGACCGCGGTGGCCGGCCAGGCCGAGGGGGGCCGGGTGGCCGCCGAGGTACGCCGACAGCTCGGCCTCTGACCGCCCCGGCCACGGGCCCCGGTCGACCCGGCGGGCGCGAAAACGGGCGGGCATCCCTCGCAGGGTGCCCGCCCGTCGTCGTCGGAGACGTCAGTTGCGGCCCGGGGGGCGACCCGGCGGGTTGCCGGGGTTGCCGGGGGTGTTGGTGGTGCCGGGGGTGCTGCCGCCGCCGCTGCTCACCTCGATGGTGACCACGCCGCCCTTGATGGTGCGACCGTTGGGGCTGGTGCCGGCGACCGAGCCGGCCTGGCAGTCCGAGGCGACCTTGTTGTCGGAGACGACGACGTCGAAGCCGGCGTCCTTGAGCTTGGCCCGGGCGCTGTCCACCGACTGGCACTTCACGTTCGGGATGGAACGCTGGTCACCGTTGATGATCTTTCCGCTGGGCGCGGTGAACTCGACTCCGGGCTTGCCCTTCATCGCGTCCCGCAGCGTCTCGTAGACCGCCGGGTTGATGCCGGTGGGCTCGTCGTGACCCATCTGCTGGCTGGTCTGCGCCCAGTCCGGGTCGGCCATGATGCCGGCGACCGCGAACTGCTTGGTCATCGCGACCAGGGACGAGGTCTTCTCGCTGTCGGTGGTGCCGGACTTGCCGGCCACCGGCTTGCCGACGATGTTGCGGACGTTGCGCGCGGTGGCGCCGGCGCACCTGGAGACCGACGAGCGGTCACCGACCGGGCAGCGGGCCGCGTCCACGGCGGCCCGGGCCACCTCGGTGCTGATCCGCTGCTCGCAGCGCGGGTTGGCGATGTCGAGCTTGTTGCCCTCCGGGTCCTTGATCTGCTGCACCGGGATCGGCTCGCAGTACTTGCCGTCCGCCGCCAGGGTGGCGTAGGCGTTCGCGAGTTCCAGCGGGGTGGTCGACGAGACGCCCAGGGTGAAGGCACCCCACTGGTTGGCGCCGCCCTCCTTGGTGGCCCGGCGGGCGTCGTCGCTGCTGCGGAAGGTGATGCCGAGCTTCTGCGCCGCCTTGATCACGTTTTCCGCGCCGACCTGCTGCTCCAGCGGGACGAAGTAGGTGTTGACCGAGCTGCCGAAGGCGCTCCACATGTTGTGTACGCCGGCCATGCTCGGGTTGGCGTTCTTCGGGCAGTAGAAGTGCGTGCCCGGGCAGGCGGCCGGCGAGTTCTGCTCGACGATGTAGTCCGACTTGAAGACCGCCGGTGAGTTGATCGTGTAGCCGAGCGGGATGCCCTTCTCCAGGGCGGCCACCATGGTGAACATCTTGAACGTCGAGCCGGCCTGGTAGCCGGCGATGCCCTGGCCGCCGCTGAGCAGCGGGTTCACCGTGTTGGGGTAGTTGCCCCGGATTTTCTTCCTGGCCTTCTTTGGGTCGCTGGAGTACTTGTTCTGCGGCTTTCGCGGATCGTCGATCTTGAAGTTCCGGTTGACCGAGAGGGCGCGTACCCGGCCGGTGCCCGGCTCGATCGCGGCGACCATCCGGGCGGCCTTGCTGTTCACCCCGAGGTTCTTGCGGACCGCCCGGTCGGCGCCGTTCTGCGCCTGCACGTCCAGGGTGGTGATGATGGTGTAGCCGCCGCTCTTGAGCCGCCGCTCCCGGTCGTACGTGGTGGAGCCGAAGGTCTCCTGCCCGAGCCACCAGCGGTAGAAGTAGTCGCAGAAGAAGCCCCAGTCCTTCTGGTTGGTGGCGACGCAGCCGTTCGGGGTGCGCTTGTCCTTCACCACCAGCTTGACCGCCTTGGCGGTGTCCGCCTCCTGGCGGGTGATGGAGTTGATCTTGACCATGTTCTCGATGACGTAGTTGCGCCGGTCGAGGGCGAGCGGGTAGCCGCTGCGGGTGGTCGGGTCGTTGGTGGTCGGCGCCTTGACCATGCCGGCCAGCAGCGCCGCCTCCTCGATCTTCAGGTTCTTCGGGGACTTGCCGAAGTACACCTGGCTGGCGGCGTAGACGCCGTACGCGCCGTTGCCGAAGGAGGCGATGTTCAGGTAGCGCTCCAGGATCTCGTCCTTGGAGAACTCCTTGTCGATCTGGAGGGCGTAGCGCATCTCGCGGAGCTTGCGGGCGCTGGTGTCCTCGGTCGCGGCGACCACGTCGGCCGGGTGGGTGGCCGAGTACGCGATGGCCAGCCGGACGTACTGCATGGTCAGCGTCGACGCGCCCTGCTGGGACGCGGTGCCGGACTGGTTGTTGACGAAGGCCCGGGCGACGCCGTTGAGGTCCACGCCGTTGTGCTTGTAGAAGTCGTGGTCCTCGGCGGCGACGATCGCCTTCTGCATGAAGGGCGAGATGTCGGCGAGCTTGACGTCCCGCCGGTTCTCGTCGTACATGGTCGCCAGCGGGGTCTTGCCGTCGGAGGCGAGCAGGTAGCTGATCTGCGGCGCGCGGGCCACCGTCAGCTCCTTCGGCAGCGCGCCGAAGGTCTCGGCGCCGGCCTTGGCGGCCAGTCCGGACATCGCCACCGCGGGGAAGGCCGCCGCCGCGACGACCACGCCGGCCAGCAGGCCACAGACAAGCAGCGATGCGGCGTTGGTGAAGACATTGTGGTCACGTTTCCGCATCCAGGTCACCTCGACAGGGTACGCGAGTAGGGAACGAGGGGCGCTGGGGCGTTCTTTCCCCATTTCCTGCGTGCGCCGACCTCGTTGTGCTAAACGCACGACCCCCGGTGCGAGGTTGCGTGTGACCCGCGCCGAGTCTCCACCGATCGGTGGAGCCCGCGCAGCGTTTTCACGTACTCCGACGGGGTAAGCGGCGAGCGAAGGCCCGGGAAGCCGGGAGTGTCCGGAATGATGGATTTCGCCGACAACGTTGCGTAATCAGGCGACTACAGAGCATGATGGTGGCGGCGACAGGGCCACACGTCGTCCGTGCCTCCTTGGGGAAGGAACGGGCCGGACGACCAGGGGGAATTGACGGCTGGTCGCACGAGGTCGGTAGGTACTGCAAGGGGGGACGTGTACAGATGGGCATGATCACTGACTGGCCGTCGCTGGCGGCGTGTCAGAACGGGGACCCGGACGCGTTGTTCGTACAGGGCGCCGAACAGAACGTGGCGAAGAGGATCTGCCGGAGCTGCCCAGTTCGGTACGAGTGCCTGGCCGACGCGCTCGACAACCGCATCGAGTTCGGCGTGTGGGGCGGCATGACCGAACGCGAACGTCGGGCACTGCTGCGTCGTCACCCGCAGGTGACGAGCTGGCGCAAGATGTTCGAGGCCGCCATGAAGAAGAACGCCAAGGACAAGGCGGGCAAGGACAAGATCCTGGTCACCGCCGCCGGTTGACGCCGGTCACGGCCGGCCGATCGCCGCGCCGATCGTCCGCAGCCCGTCGACGTCGTGCACGTCGGCGGGCTGCGCCGTCACCGACACCGTCGGCACCGCCGGGAACGCCTCGGTGAACCGCTGCGCCACCAGCCGTTCGCGGACCGCCTGCTGGGCCAGGGCCGCGTGCGCGCGCAGCACCTCGACCGCGGTGTCGTGACCACCCAGCCCGGCCAGTCGGTCGGCCGCCGCCAGGCTCTCGGCCGCGTCCAGCGCCACGGTGGGCCGGTGCACCCGGTTGAGCACCAGCCCGGCCAGCGGCATCCGCTCCTCGCGCAACCGCCCGGCGAAGTAGGCCGCCTCCCGGACCGCGTCCGGCTCCGGGGCCGCCACCAGCAGGAACGCCGTCTCCCGGGCCTGCAGGATCCGGTACGTCTGCTCGGCCCGCTGGCGGAAGCCGCCGAACATCGAGTCCAGCGCGGCGACGAAACCGGAGAGATCGGTGAGCAGTTGCGCGCCGAGCACCTTCTGCACCACCTTGGAGAACATGCCGAAGCTGGCGGTGACGAAGCTGAACATGCTCCGCCCCCCGCTGCGCGCCGGGGCGAGCAGCAACCGCAGCATCCGGCCGTCCAGGAAGCGGGAGAGCCGGGCCGGGGCGTCCAGGAAGTCCAGCGCGGAACGGGACGGCGGGGTGTCCACCACGATCAGGTCCCACTCGCCCCGGGCGTGCAACTGGCCCAGCTTCTCCATCGCCATGTACTCCTGGGTACCGGCGAAGGTGGAGCTCATGGCCTGGTAGAACGGGTTGGCGAAGATCTCCGCCGCCTTCGCCGGGTCGGTGTGCTGGAGCACCACGTCGTCGAAGGTGCGCTTCATGTCCAGCATCATGGCGTGCAGCTCGCCGCCGCTGGCCTCGACGTCGATCCCCTTCACCCGGCGCGGGGTGTTGTCCAGCTCGGTCAGGCCGAGCGACTGGGCCAGCCGGCGGGCCGGGTCGATGGTGAGCACCACCGTCCGCCGGCCGTGCCGCTCGGCCGCCCGCAGCGCCAGCGCCGCCGCGGTGGTCGTCTTGCCCACCCCGCCGGCGCCGCAGCACACCACGATCCGGACGCCGGGGTCGGCGAGGATCTGGTCGACGTCCAGCGGAGGCGCCGGGTCTTCGGAAGGCACCAATCGAGCGTATCGGGCCGGTGGGGTCCGTGCGCCCGTGCCGAGGTGAGGTGTGCGTCAATCCGCCCGGTGGAGGCGCGCGGCGAAGGCTTCCAGGCCGGCCCGGTCCACCCCGTCGGGCAGCAGCGGCAGCTCGGTCAGGGGCAGCCCCAGCTCGACCAGGTCGGTGCGGAGCGAGTCCTCCAGCTCGCGCCGGACCTGCTGGTCCCGCGCCTCGTCGGCCAGCCCGGCCACGGTGGCGGCGTCGGTCGGCAGCCCGGCGGCGGCCAGCCCGCGCCTCAGCTCCGCCCGGGTCACCCCCCGGCCGGTGGGCACCGGCGGCCGGGCCGCGTTGACGATCACCCGGCCCACCGGGAAGCCGAGCTGGGTCAGCTCGGCGATCGCGTCCACCGTCTCCTGGACCGGCATCTCCTCCAGCAGCGTCACCACGTGCACCGCGGTCATCGGCGAACGCAGCAACGCCGAGACCCCCTCGCTCTGGGTCTTGATCGGGCCGACCTTGGCCAGCCGGGCGGTCTCGGCGGTGACGTTGAGGAAACGGCCGATCCGACCGGTCGGCGGGGCGTCCAGCACCACCGCGTCGTACGTCCGGCGCTGGCCGGTGGTGCGGGTGGTGGCCTCCTTGACCTTGCCGGTGAGCAGCACGTCCCGCAGGCCGGGGGCGATCGTGGTGGCGAAGTCGATGGCGCCGAGCTTGCGCAGCGCCCGGCCGGCCGCGCCGAGCTTGTAGAACATGTCGAGGTACTCCAGCAGCGCCTCCTCGGCGTCCACCGCCAGGGCGCGCACCTCGCCGCCGCCCGGGGCGGCGGCGAGGTGGCGCTCCTCGTACGGCAGTGGCTCGGTGCCGAAGAGCTGGGCGATGCCCTGCCGCCCCTCCACCTCGACGAGCAGGGTGCGCCGGCCGCCGGTGGCCAGGGCGAGCGCCAGCGCCGCCGCCACGCTGGTCTTGCCGGTGCCGCCCTTGCCGGTCACCACGTGCAGGCGGGCCGGCCAACCGGTACCGGCCGGGTCGGCCGGCCGCTCAGCTACTCGCACCCGTCGAGCCTAACCATCCCGTCGGCTCAGCCGACCTCGCAGACCCACCAACCCGTCTTCCGCACCACGGTGAACCGCAGCGACTGTTCGGCGATCTTCTCGTCGGCGGTGGTCATGACGAGCTTGGTGCTCACCGTGGCCCGGTCGCCGGTCTGGTTGTCGACGGTCGGGCTGGACCAGCGGAAGCGCGGGTTGGCGTAGGTGGCGGCGTGCTTCCGTACCTCGGCGACCTTGGCGTCGATCTTCTTCCGGTCGCGGGCCTCGGCGCAGACGAAGGCCGCCGCCTTGCCCGCGTCCCGATCCTGGTAGACGGCGGTGAGGAAGCCGTCCACCGCCACCGTGGGCTCCTTGGCGCCCGGTCCGTCCTCGGTGTCGCGCAGCGCCAGGAAGGCGACCGTCCCACCGCCGCCGCAGAGCAGGAGGGCCGCGGCCAGCGAGAGCGAGGCGATCAGCAGTCCCCGCCGACGCGGCGCGGCGGGCGCCTGGTACGCCGGGTAGGCCGGTGGTGGCGGCGGGATCGCGGCGGGCCCCGGTGTGCCGGGGGAGGTGGGCCCGGCCGGGTCGGGTTGGTCTGGCCGCGACGCCGGGACGCCCGGCGATCCGCTCGCGCCACCGAACGGTGGTTGGGTCATGTGGTCCCCCGGGGGATGGGGCGTCCTCGCCGCCCCTGGCGAAGACGCGGGTACGGGCGCGGCGGGCGACCCCTGATCGCCCGTCCGAGGCGCAAGGGTAGCGGTCGATGGGCTGCCCGTGTCGGACCGCTCACGACCTGCTGTCCCGTGCGGTCGCCTTCCGGACCAGTCATGTGTCGCATATGTGACTCGACGTGATCGGGCGTGCGCGTCCCGTTGTCCCGCCCCGGGGTGCGGTCCTACGTTCGTCCCGGTGTGGGGACCGGGTGGGGCGGGGTGTCCGACCCGGACGGCGGTCATTCACAGCACAAGGCCCGGAGGCAGTACATGCGCGACGCGGACAACATCGCCCGAGCCCAGTTCACTCCCGGCGACCGGTCGAGGCGGGCCGGGTCGCCCGGCGACGGGGAACGGCCGGTCGGCGGGCTGCCGATCAACGAGCGGTCGTACCGGCGCTGCGCCGAGCCGTCCGAGGTACTGCGGATGCTCAGCCGCCCCGGCGAGCGGGGCCGGGACGACGAGGAGCCCGGCTACGTCATCCACCTGCCGATCCGGGTGGCCGACCTGGCCGCGGCGACCGCGCTGGCCGGCACAGTGGCCACCTCGCTGGGCTTCCTGGCCGAGCTGGACGCCGGCGAGACCACCGTCTCCACCGCCGACGACCAGAACAACCGGCACCGGGTCTTCTGCGACCTGCTGCTGCCGGACCGGTCCCGCTGCCCCCAGGCGTACGACCACGAGGGGCCGTGCGGTGAGGTGCCGGCCGCACCGGAGCAGCGTCCCGCACCCCGGCCGTCGCCCGGACCGTAGGCTGTCGGCGGAACAGTCCACGTCAGGCAAGGGAGCCTTTCACCGATGCAGAAGTGGGAATACGCCACGGTCCCGCTGCTGGTCCACGCGACCAAGCAGATCCTCGACAACTGGGGCGAGGACGGTTGGGAACTCGTCGCCGTGGTCCCCGGCCCGAACCCGGACCAGCTCGTCGCGTACCTCAAGCGTCCGAAGGGCTGAAGGGCCGCGGGATGAGCAACGGACCCCACGCCAAACTCGCCGAACTCGGCCTGGCCCTGCCCGCCGTGGTCCCCCCGGTGGCCAGCTACGTCCCGGCGGTGCAGTCCGGCCAGCACGTCTACGTCTCCGGCCAGCTCCCGATGGCCGAGGGCAAGCTGCTCGCCACCGGTCAGGTCGGCGCGGGCGTCTCGCCCGAGCAGGCCAAGGACCTCGCCGAGCGGTGCGCGCTGAACGCCCTCGCCGCGGTCGACGCGCTGGTCGGCCTGGAGAACGTCGTCAAGATCGTGAAGCTGACCGGCTTCGTGGCCTCGGCGCCCGGCTTCCACGGCCAGCCCGCCGTGATCAACGGAGCCTCGGACCTGCTCGGTGCCGTCTTCGGTGAGGCCGGCCGGCACGCCCGCTCCGCCGTCGGCGTGGCCGAGCTGCCGCTGGACGCCCCGGTCGAGGTCGAACTGATCGTCGAGGTCGCCTGACCCGACCGCCGCCCCCCGCGATCGTGCCCGAGCGGCCTGGCCGAAAGCCGTGAACGGCCACAAACCAGGGACCGGATCCGCAAGATCGCGGGGAGTGGCGGGCGGGGTCGTACGATCGCAGCCATGACCGGGCATGTGACGGCACCGCCGGCCGCGCTGGCCGACCGGCTGCCGGACTGGGTGACGTTGCTGCGTGCGCCCAACCCCGGGCCGATGACCCTCGACGGCACCAACACCTGGCTGCTGCGGGCCGGCCCGGACGCGCCGGCCGTGGTGATCGACCCCGGCCCGGCCGACGAGGGGCACCTGGCCCGGATCGCCGCCCTCGGGCCGGTCGGCTGCGTGCTGGTCACCCACGGGCACCCCGACCACACCGAGGGATCGGCCCGCCTCGCCGCGCTGCTGGGCGGGGTGGCCGTACGGGCCGCCGACCCGGCCCACACCATCGGCGGCCCGGCGCTGACCCCGGACACGCCGCCGACGGCCACCGGCCTCACCCTCCGGCTCGTGCCCACCCCCGGCCACACCGCCGACTCCGTCTGCCTGGTCGCCGAGCGCGGCACCGAGCGGGTGGTGTTGACCGGGGACACCATCCTCGGCCGGGGCACCACCGTCGTCGCCCACCCCGACGGCCACCTGGGCGACTACCTGACCAGCCTGGAACTGCTCTCGACGTACCGGGGGATCCCGGCGCTGCCCGGGCACGGACCGGCGCTGGCCGACTGCGGCGCGGCGGCCGACTTCTACCTGGCCCACCGCCGCGCCCGGCTCGACCAGGTGCGGGCCGCCGTCGCCGAGGGCCTCACCACCGCCCCCGACGTGGTGGCGAGGGTCTACGCGGACGTCGACCGGTCGCTGTGGTGGGCGGCCGAATGGTCGGTCCGGGCCCAACTGGAGTACCTCGGGGTGGAGCAGCCGTGACCTGTCCGGTCTGCGGCACGCTCGCCGTCCCGGGCGCGCGGTTCTGCCACAACTGCGGGGCGGCGCTGCCGGCCGCGGCGACCCTGCCGACCGCCGAACGGCGGGTGGTCACCGTGCTCTTCGGCGACCTCTCCGACTTCACCTCCTGGTCGGAGGACCTCGACCCGGAACGGGTCGGCGCGGTCACCGACCGGGTGCTGGCCGCCCTGGCCGGTGCGGTCAAGACCTTCGGCGGGCACGTCGACAAGCTCACCGGCGACGGGATCATGGCGGTCTTCGGCGCCCCGGTCGCCCACGAGGACGACGCCGAACGGGCCGTCCGGGCCGCCCTGTCCATGCAGCGCGCGGTCCGCCGGGTCCTCGACGACGAACGCGGCGGCGGTGCCCCGCTCGGCCTGCGGGTCGGCCTGAACACCGGGGACGTGATCGCCGGCATCCAGGCCGCCATCGAGTACACGGTCATCGGCGACACGGTGAACACCGCCGCCCGGCTGGCCGACGCCGCCGCCGTCGGCGCTATCTACGCCGGCGCGCGCACCTCCGCCGCCACCCGGCACGTCGCCTCCTGGCGGGCGCTGCGCCCGCTGCGGCTCAAGGGCAAGCGCGAGCCGGTCGAGGCGTACGAGCTGCTGGGCCTGCTGGACGCGCCCGGCACCCGGTCGGGGCTCGGCGACGAGGCGCCCTTCGTCGGGCGGGAGACCGAGATCGGCCGGGTGGCCGGCCGGCTCGCCGAGGTGATCGACCGGGCCGAGCCCCGGGTGCTGCTGATGACCGCCGAGGCGGGGATCGGCAAGTCCCGGTTCGCCGCCGAGGTGGAACGCCTCGCCGCCGGGTACGACGTCGGCGCGGGCCGGTACGCCGCCCACAGCGGAGCCCGGGTGCTCTCCGTACGCTGCGCCGCCTTCGGCGAGCGGCGTCGGCTGGCGCCGCTGGCCGACCTGGTCCGGGCCGCCGTCGGCCTGCCCAACGACACCGCCACCGCGCTCACCCGCCCGGCCGTGGAGGAGCGGCTGCGCCGCCTCGGCCAGCGGCTCGGCCGGCTGCGCACCGATCCCGCCCCGGTCGCCGGCGACCAGCTACTGGCCCTGCTCGGGTACGCCGAACTGCCCGCCGGGGGCGCGGCCGACCAGGGCGAGTGGGGCACCGCCCAGCCCGCCGCCGACGCCGAGGCGGTCCCGAACGCGGTGGCCGACCTGCTCAGCGCGCTCGCCGCCGAGGCGCCGCTGGTGATCGTCGTCGACGACCTGCACGACGCGACCGCCGAGACGATCAGCGCGCTCGGGTCGACCCTGTCCCGGCTCACCGGCCCGGTGCTGGTGATGCTGCTGGGCCGCCCGGAACTGGTCCGTACCGCGGGGGCGCTGACCCGGGTCGCCGACGCCGAGGTGCACGCGCTGCCGCCGCTGCGCGGAGCGGACGCCTCCCGGCTGCTCACCAACTACCTCGGCGGCGGCCGGCTGCCGCAACCGGACGCCGACCGGCTGCTGGCCACCGCCCAGGGCAATCCGTTCTACCTCGCCGAACTGGTCACCCTGCTGCGCGAGCGGGGTGCGCTGACGGCCGGCCCGGACGGCGGCTGGCGGTTGGTGCCCGGTTCGCTGGGCAGCCGGCTGCTCTCCCGCGACCTCGCCGCCGTGCTCGCCGCCCGGATCGACGCGCTCCCGCCGGACGCCCGTTCGGCGTTGCGGGACGCCGCCGTGGTCGGCGACACCGTGCCCAGCGGGGCCCTGGAGGCGCTGCGCGAGCAGCGCGCCGAGCTGGCCGGTCGGCCGGCCGCGGTGGCCGCCGTCGAGCTGGAGCGGGCCGTCGAGGAGCTGCTGCAACGCCGAATGCTGCACCGCACCCGGACCGGCTACGCCTTCGCCACCCCGCTGATGCGGGAGGCCGCCTACGTCGGGGTGAGCAAGGCCGAGCTGGCCGAACGGCACGCCGCGCTGGCCCGCTGGGCCAGCCCCGTCGCGGACGGCCCGGCGGTCAGCCCGCCCGGCGGCTTCTCCGACGCGGCCCGGGACGACTTCGTCGCCGAGCACGTCGAGCGGGCCGCCACCCTCGCCGACGCGGTGAAGCTCCGGCCGGACGCGCCCGCCCGTACGGTCGCCCCGCTGGGCGTGGCCGCGCTGGGCCGGGCCGCCCGTCGGGCGTTGCAGGCCGGCGAGCCGGCGCTGGCCGTCGAGTACGCCGAACGCGCCGCCGAGCTGGCCCGCGACGGGGTGCCCGCGGTCGACCGGGTGGTGCACGCCCGGGCGCTGCTCCAGGTCGGGCGGCCGGGCGACGCGCTCGCCTTCGCCGAGAAGATCGCCGCCAACGCCGGTGACGACGCGGGCACCCGGGCCAGTGCCCTGCTGCTCGCCGGGCAGGCCCACCAGACCCTGGGCGACCAGGGCCGAGCGGCGGCCTGCTGGCAGGAGGCGTTGCAGGTGGCCACCGCCGGGGAGCTGACCAACCTGCGCGCCTCGGCCATGCGCCGGCTCGGGATGGCCGACTTCATCGCCGGCCGGCTGGGTCAGGCGAGCAGCCGGCTGGCCGCGTCGTACCAGGTCAGCCTCGCCACGAAGGACCTCCGGGGGCAGGCCTGGTCGTTGCAGAACCTGGCCTGGGTGACCACCACCCGGGGCGACTTCGCCGGCACCGACGCGGTGCTCGGCCGGGCCGCCCGGCTCTTCGCCGAGCTGAAGGACCCGTACGGTCGGGCCTGGCTGCGCGGCACCACCGCGTTCGCCCGGCTGCTCGCCGGCCGGTTGCGGGAGGCCCGCCTGCTGGCCCGGGTCTTCCTGCCGTTCGGCGAGCGGGTCGGCGAGGCGTGGGCGGTGGGCACGTTGCGGGCGGTCGACGCGTTCGCGGGCGCCGAGTTGGGTGAGGTGGCCGAGGCGGACCGGGAGGCGCGTCGGGCGTACCGGGACTTCGCCGCGGTCTCCGACGACTGGGGGCGGGGGTTCGCCCTGGTCGTCCGGGGTGTGGTGGCGCGTGGCCTGGGCGAGCCGGAGCACGCCGCCGATCTGCTCACCGACGCCCTCGCGTACGCCGGTCGCACCTCGCACCCGCTGCTCACCGGGATGGCCGGCACGCTGCGCGGCTTCGTCGCGCTGGACCTGGGTGACTGGAAGGCCGCCGAGCGGGACGCGCGGGCGGTGCTGACCACGGTGGAGCCGCACAACCCGCAGGCACCGGCCCAGGCCGCGCCCCGGGTGCTGCTGGCCACCGCCCGGCTCGCCGCCGGGGACCCGGCCACCGCGGTCGGGTTGCTCGCCCCGGTGGCGACGACCGCGGCGCACGCGCCCCCGCTGCTCTTCTCCCGCCGCCAGACGTTGGCCCGGTACGCCTCCGCCCTGCTCGCCCACGGCCAGCTCGAACAGGCGCTGGACTGGGCCCGGCGGGCGGTGGCCGCCCCGGCGGAGGACGTCCGCAGTCAGGTGGTCGGGGAGTGCGTGCTGGCCGAGGCGCTGGCTGCCGGCGGTCGGCCGGTCGAGGCGCTGGCCAGCGCGGAGGAGGCGGTCCGGCTGGCGTACGCCACCGAGCAGCGCAGCGAGCGGTCCGCCGCCGACGCCCTGCGGACCCGGCTGGCCGCCGCCGGCTGAGGCCCGCCGGCGGCAGCTCTGGCGATTCCGGGGATGTGCGCGGCGGTGGGGACGGTTAGCGTGTCACTTCACGCGGTCGTCCCCGGTGGCGGTCGTGCTGTCGGGTGGGAGGACAGATGAGGCTGCCGCGTTCCGGTGCCGGCTGGACGATTGCGGTCTTCGGCGTGCTGGCGGTGCTGCTCGGTGCGCTCGGGCTGGTGTGGCCGGAGGCGCAGCTCCGGATGCTCGGGTTCGAGGTGCCCGAGACCCGGGCGGCCGGCGACTACACCGGCACGTTCCTCACCGCGTCGTCGATGGCCTCGTTCAACATGGGCGTCTACTACCTGCTGGCGGTGGCCACCGAGTGGCGGGCGTTCTACCGGTTCACCGTGTTCTTCCGGCTGGTCACCTTCACCGTCTTCACCCTCACCGTGCTGGCCGACGTCGCGCCGGACCGGTTCATCGGGGTGGCCCTCTGGGAGGGGGTGGGCGCGGTGGCCACCGCCGTCGGGCTGTGGTGGGACGCCCGCCGTACGACCACCCCGGGATCCGGGTCCGACGCGACCACCGCCCGCCCCGCCGAAGGTTCGGCGAATGCCCAGGCCAGTGGCCCGGTTGCGGGTGCCGGGGCCAGGTCGGCCGGGGCCGGACCGGTGTCCGCCGCCGGTACGGACCGCTGAGCGCCCCGGCGGAACGGGTATTTTCGAAGCCGTGACCGAGACCCCGCCCGGCAGTTTCCGGCTGCCCATCGTGCCCGGTCTGACCGATCTGCAGGTCTTTGCCCGAGGCGGGTACGCCACCGTCTACCGGGCCACCCAGATCTCGGTGGGGCGGGAGGTCGCCGTCAAGGTGGAGAACCGCACCCTGGACAGCGAGCGGGACCAGGCCCGGTTCCTGCGGGAGGCGCGGGCGGCCGGCCGGATGTCGTCCCACCCGCACGTGGTGGATCTCTTCGACGTCGGGGTGACCGTCGACCAGCACCCCTACCTGATCATGGAGCTGTGCGACGGCTCGTACGCCGAACGGATGCGGACCTCGCCGCTGGGCGCGTCCGAGACCCGGGACCTCGGCATCAAGATCGCCGACGCGTTGGCCCACTCGCACGCGGCCGGGGTGCTGCACCGCGACGTCAAGCCGGCCAACATCCTCCACTCGCACTTCAACCCGGCGGTGCTGGCCGACTTCGGGCTGGCGGTGCTGGCCGAGGTGCGGGACGCCTCGGTCACCCTGGAGGTGCTCACCCCGGCGTACGCCCCGCCGGAGATGTTCAGCCACAGCCCGCCCTCGCCCGCCGTCGACGTGTACGCCCTCTGCGCCACCCTCTACGCGGTGATGACCGGACGGCCCCCGCGCTGGCAGTCCGAGCGCAACCCGAGCCTGGTCACCGTGCTGGAGATGTTCCACCAGCCGATCCCGGACCTGCCCGGGGTGCCGACCGAACTGGTCGACGTGCTCCGCGCCGGGATGTCCAACGATCCCGCCGCCCGGCCCTCGGCGATCGAACTGCGCGACCTGCTCACCGCGCTGCCCCTCGACCCGGCTCCCGCCCCGGTGAGCGGCGCGCCGGTCTCCGGCGTCCCGGTCAGCGGCGGGCCGGCCACCGGTGGGCCGTACCAGATCGGCCGGACCACCGGCCAGCCCGGCCCGCGCCCGCCGGTCCAGGACGACCACCCGACCGTGCCGCACAGCGTGCGACGGCGGCGGCGTTGGTTCCTCGGCGGTGCCGGGGTGCTGGCCCTGGCGGCCTCGGCGAGCGCCGGTGCCTGGGTCGCCGGTGGCGCGCCGCCGGTGGCCGCGCCGACGCCGACCCCGTCCACCATCGGCTCGTCCTCGCCGGCCGCCCGCTGGGGCACCCTGCCCGGCTGCGCGGCGGACGGGACGGCCGCGACCCTGCCGGCGGGCGCGCGCTGCGCCCCCGCCCTGGAGTGCTTTGGCCCGGTGCGGCTGCGCGGCGACCGGGCGGAGGCCGCCCAGGTCTCCTGCGAGGGCCGGCACACCTGGGAGACGTACGTCGAGGGCCAGTTGCCCACCGCGCTGACCGGTGCCGGCCACGCCGCGATCAGCACCGACCTGACGGTCCGGTCGGTGTGCAATTCGCGGACCTTCCGGTTGACCAGCGGGATCGACTACACCAACGGGTGGCACCTGGAGGTGCTGCCGCCCGGCGACCCGGATCTCGACCGGACGTACCGCTGCCTGGCCGGCCGGGGGGTGGACGCCCTGGTCGGGCCCACCCTCACTGGTCGCTGACCTCGCGCATCCGGCTCAGCCGGGCCAGCACCGCCGCGCTGTCCAGCGCGTCCAGGGTGTCCGCGTCGAGGAACGGCTCGGCGTCCGGTTGACCCGGCGGTGCCGACCCGGCCGGCTCTTCCCGGCCACCGCGTTCGCGGAGCGCGGCCACCGCGGTGCCGGCCACCGTCGCGAAGAGGAGGCCGAGCAGCGCCAGCCCCACCGTCAGGATGCCGGCGGGGTGGTGGACGGCCAGGGCCAGCAGCACCGCGCCTGCCGCGAGCGCCGCGACCACCGCCACGGTCCGCGCGTCCGGCCTCAGGATCTTCCTCACCCGACAAGCATGGCTGCGCCCGGCCCGCTGTCAATCGGGCATGGCGCTGGGTAGACCGACGGGTATCCGACGGTGTCCGCCCGATTGGTGGGGTTTTGCGGGACCCGTCGGGTGGGTCGGATTTTTTAGAGTGACGGACGTCGAGGTTTTTCCTCGGCACGTCCCGTCCCCCACCGGAAGGATCCACATGCCACGGAGAACCCGGTCCCTGACCGCGGCAGGAATCGCCGGCCTCGTCCTCGCCGGATCGGCGGTCGCCCCGGCCACCGCCGCGCCCACCGCTCCGCACGCCCGGCCGGCCAGCTCGGACCGCACCAGCATCGCCGAGGCCCGGCGCGTCGACAGTGTCCCGACGCCGAAGCTCGACTGGTACGCCTGCTACGGCTACGCCGAGTGCGCCACCGTCCGGCTGCCGCTGGACTACGACAGGCCGAAGGGCGCGACCACCGAGATCGCCCTGCTCCGGGTCAAGGCCCGCGACCAGCAGGCCCGGATCGGCAGCCTCTTCCTCAACCCGGGCGGCCCGGGCGGCTCCGGCACGGACATCGCCCTCGCCGCGCCCTACTTCCTCGGTGACGACCTGCTCGACCGCTTCGACATCGTCGGTGTCGACCCGCGCGGGGTCGCCGCCAGCGACAACGTCAGGTGCTTCCCGTCGGTGAAGGAGCAGACCCGGGCGTACGCCGGCCTGAACGTCGCCTTCCCGTGGACGAAGGACGAGGAGAAGGCGTACCTGAAGTCGTCGAAGGCGGTCGGCACGGCGTGCTCCACCACCGGTCGGCCGCTGACCGGGGCGATGTCCACCGCCGAGGTCGCCCGGGACATGGACGTGCTGCGCCGGGCGGTGGGCGACAAGAAGCTCAGCTACCTCGGCTTCAGCTACGGCACCGCGCTCGGCCAGTACTACGCCACCATGTTCCCGGACCGGTTCCGCGCGCTGGTCGTCGACGGCGTGCTCAACCCCGAAGCCTGGGTCGGCCGGGGCCCGGCCCGCGACCAGCTCCAGGAGACCCGGCTACGCAGCGCCGACGGGGCGTACCGGGCGTTGCGCGAGATCCTGGTCCGGTGCGACAAGGCGGGCCCGCAGGCGTGCTCCCTCGCCGCCGGTGACCCGGTCGCCTCGTACGAACTGGTGGCGCAGCGGCTCCGGAAGAAGCCGGTGGTGATCGACGACCCGGACGCCGGCCCCTTCACCGTCAGCTACGCCGACTTCGTCGGTGCCAGTCTCAGCTCGCTCTACAGCCCGGACGGCTGGCAGTCGATCGTGGCCATCACCGAACAGCTGCTGGCCGCCACCGACCCGGGGTCGGTGTCGCCGGCCCGCCTCGCCGAGGCCCGCAGGGCGCTCGGCCAGCGCGCCACCCAGGCCCGTGAGCAGCAGCGACGGTACGACTTCCCGTACAACAACGGGCTGGAGACCTTCCTCGGCGTCGACTGCACCGACGCGTACCACCCGAAGAAGCTCGCGGACTGGCCGGCGCTCAGCGCCCAGGAGGACCGGCGGGCACCGTACTTCGGGCGGGCCTGGGCCTGGGCCACCGCCCCCTGCGCCCGGGACGCCTGGACGGTCCGCGACTCCGACGCCTGGACCGGACCGTTCGACCGCCGGACCGCCGCGCCGGTGCTGGTGGTCGGCAACTACTGGGACCCGGCCACCAACTACCAGGGCGCGGTGACCTCGGCGAAGCTGCTGCCGAACAGTCGGCTGCTCAGCAGCGACAACTGGGGCCACACCGCGTACGGGACGTCGGCGTGCGCGACCGACGCGGTGGACGCGTACCTGCTCCGGGGGGTGCTGCCGGCGAAGGGCACCGTCTGCGTCGGAGACGAACAGCCCTTCGTCGAGACGCCGGAGGCCGCCGGACGGGTCGACGCGGCCAAGTCCGCGCTGGCCGCCGAGGGGCTGCCCGCCCGGGGCGAGCCGAAGCGGCTCCCGCCGGTCGTCGCGCCGCTGCCCGTGGTGGGCTCGCTGACCGTCCGCTGAACCGACTCCGGGGTACGACGGGCGCTCGGGACGCCCGTCGTACCCCGGGCCCTCCACCCGGCCGGGCGTGGCCACGCTGATGGACCGGAACAGCTACCCTCGGTTTCCCCCAGGCTGTCCCCGTGAGCGAGGTTCGCCGATGAACGACATCTCCTCCCGCCGCCGGGTCCGATCGGTCGCCACCACCCTGGCGGTGGCGCTGACCCTGACCCTCGCCGCAGCCGCCGGCTGCGACAACCGGCGCGACCCGCCGCTGCCGTCGGTGCTCGACAAGCTGCGCGAGTCGCACATCAACGGCCAGCCGAAGATCAAGATCGGGGTGGCCACCACCGAGCCGTTGATGGGCGAGCTGCGCAACGGCGCGCACACCGGCTTCGACGTCGAGATCGCCCGCTACGTCGCCTCCTACCTGGGCTACGAGGGCGACCAGCGGATCGAGTGGGTCGCGGTGACCACCGAGGACCGGATCCCGGCCCTCCAGGGCGGGGTGGTCGACCTCGTGGTGTCCAGCTTCTCGATCACCGAGGAACGCAAGAAGCTGGTCAGCTTCGCCGGGCCGTACTTCGTCACCACCCAGGAGGTGATGGTGCCGACCCGGCACAAGGACAAGATCCGCACCATCGAGGACCTCCGCGAGCCGCAGTACAAGGTCTGCACCAGCGGCGGCTCCACCACCGAGGCCGAGCTGGGCAAGCACGACATCAAGGCACTGGTCGTCAAGGAGGTCGGCGACTGCGTCAAGGGCATCCGGGAGGGACGCTACGACGCGGTCAGCTCCGACGAGACCATCCTCGCCGGCTTCCTGTCCCTCTACCCGACCGAGTTCGAGATCGTCGACATGCCCTTCGGCACCAGTGAACTGCTCGGCGTCGGCGTGCCGATCGGCGACCCCGCCCTGCGCGACCTGGTGGCCTTCGCCCTGCAGAAGAGCTACCTCCAGGGCCGCAGCGGGATCAGCAGTCCGTGGCTCACCGCGTACAACCGGACCCTCGGGCCGTGGCTGAAGGCGGAGAAGGCGCAGCCGCAGCCGCTGGACGTGCCGAAGCTGGTCGACTTCGACGACAAGGCGCCGACCCGATGACCGCCCCGGCCGTCCCGCAGGACCTGGGCGCCACCACCGTCCCGGTGGCGGCCGGGTGGGACCCGGCGGAACGGCGGGCCCGCGCCAGCCAGTCGTTCTGGACGGCCGTGGTCGGCGTGCCCGCGATCTTCTCGGTGCTCCGGCTCGGCGTCGAGGCGGGCGGCGAACTCCAGACCACGCTGCTGCTGGTGGCGAACGTCGGGCCGGTGAACCTGCTGGCCGGCTTCCTCACCACCGCCGCCCGGCTGCTCTCCACCGGCCTGGTCGCGGTCTTCGCGCTCGGCGCGGTGCTGCGGGTCAGCGTCGAGCGGATGCCGCCCACCGTCCGCCGCCCGCTCTTCGTCCGCTGGACGGACATCACCCCGGCCTGGTTCGTGGTGGCCAGCTTCCTGCTCGCCCTGGTCACCTGGCAACTGCTCTACCTGCCGCTGCTCGTCCCGGCATTCGTCGCCGCCTTCCAGCTCACCCCGGTGCGGCTGCACGAACAGGTGGTGCCCCGGATGCTGATCCTGGTGGCGCTGCTCGCCGGCTACGGCTGGCTGCTCGCCCCCACCCTGGTCGACGCCTGGGAACAGCGGGAACTTCTCGCGCTGCTGCTGCTGGTCGTCCCGCCGCTGCTCGCGCTCGCGGTGACCGGGCCACTGCCGGGGGCGGTGATCCGGCCGCTCGCCTCGATCACCGAGGCGGCGGTGCTGGCCATGCTGGTCTGGGCGGCCCTGCCGGTGATCACCACGCCGGTGCTGCCGCTCACCGTGACCACCGTCGAGTCGACGCCCGGCGTGACCGAGGACGTCCGGGGCCACGTCGTCACCGTGGACGACGTGAGCATGGTGCTGCTCCAGGAGCGCGGTGGCGTCCGGTACGTGCCGGTGGACGACGTCCGCGCCCAGGTGCTCTGCCCCAGCGAGGAGGAGTTGCCCCGACACCGGCTGCGGATCCGCGACTACCACGTCGAGGACTCGCTGCTGGAGGGGCTGGGCCGGCGGGTACGCCCGGTGCACCGCACCGACGCGGCCTGCCGCGCCGTCCGCTGACCGCGCCGTCCGGTCGGCTTCGGGGCGGTCGCCGTGCGTGCGGTTCGGCCGCTTCGGGCTGTCACCGTGTGTGGGTCGACCGCTTCGGGCTGTCACCGCGCGGTGCGGTCGACTTCCGGCTGCCCTCGTGTCCGGCCGGCGGGACGGCGTCTGCTCGACAGCGTTCCTCGCCTGTCGTTAGTACGTCGGACAGCGATATGCCACTCAGGCATATTTATACCTGAGTGGCATATCGCTCCCGAGGGAATCGTCTCCCTCCCGAGGGGATAGCTCCCGTTCCGAGGATTGCCGCCCCTGCCCGACGGAATCGCCCAACCCGACGGAATCGCCCGCCCCCGGTGGGGCCGCTCCGCTCCGAGAGGGCCGCCCCGCTCCGAGAGGGCCGCCCCGCCTGTGGGGACCGCCCGGCCCGACGGGACCGCGGGGCTGCCCGGCCCGGCGGGACCGCTCGGCCCGATGGGACCGCTCGGCCCGAGGGGATTGCCCCGCCGAGGCTCGGAGGCCGGCGAGGAGTTGCGGTGCACCTCGACCGGGGGCGGGGCCATGGCGGGGGTGGGTCAGTAGGACTTGTCCTGGGACAGGACGTGCTGGGCGACGAAGTTGAGGATCATCTCCCGGCTGACCGGGGCGATCCGGCCGGCCCGGACCGCGCCGAGCAGCGTCGCCACGCCGTACTCGGTGGTCATGCCGGCCCCGCCGAGGGCCTGTACGGCGGTGTCCACGGCCAGCGCGGCGGCCTCCCCGGCCGCGTACTTGGCCATGTTGCCGGAGACGCCGGCCTCCAGGTCCCGCCCGGCGTCGTAGAGGGTGGCCGCCTTGTGGATCATCAGGCGGGCCAGTTCCACCTGCACCGCCGCGTGGGCCAGCGGGTGCGCCACTCCCTGGTGCGAGCCGATGGTCCGGCCGCCCCAGACCTTGCGGGTGGCGGTGTACTCGCTGGCCCGTTCGATGGCGTACCGACCGGTGCCGGCACCCATCGCGGCGACGGTGATCCGCTCCGGGTTCAACCCGGCGAAGAGCGCCGGCAGGCCGGCGTCCAGCGACTCGCCGACCAGCGCGTCACCGGGCAGCCGCACGTCGTCGAGGTAGAGCAGGAACTGGTTCTCCGGGGAGACGATCTCCATGTCCAGCCTGGACCGGGTCAGCCCGGGTGCATCGGTCGGCACGACGAACAGCGCCGGCCGGAGCTTCTGGGCAGCGGCACCCGCCGGGCCAGCGGCACCCGCCGGGCCGTCTGGGACGGCGACGCGGGCCACCACCAGCACGTACTGTGCCTCGTCGACGCCGGAGATGTAACACTTGCGGCCGGACAGCAGCCAGTCGTCGCCGTCGCGGCGGGCCACCGTGCCGAGCCGGTGGAAGTTGGAACCGGCCTCCGGCTCGGTGATCGCGAAGACCACCTTCAGCGAGCCGTCGGCGAAGCCGGGCAGGAAGCGCCTGCGCTGTTCCTCGGTGCCGTGCTTGTTGATCACGGTGGCGGCGATGGCGGGGGAGACCACCAGCAGTAGCAGCGGGCAGCCGGCGGCGGCCAGCTCCTCGCAGACGATGGCCAGCTCGGTGATGCCGCCGCCCCCGCCGCCGTACTCGGTCGGGATGTTGACGCCGAGATAGCCGAGCCGGCCGGCCTCCTCCCACAGCTCGGTGGTGTGCGCGCCGGCCTTCGCCTTCGCCACGAAGTAGGAGTGGCCGTACCGCCGGCCCAGCGCCCGGACGGCGTCGCGGAGCTGGTCCTGCTCGGGGGTGAGGTCGAAGTCCATCGGGGGCCTCCAGGGATCAGTCGGGGTTGACCACGGCCAGCACCGCCCCCGTCTCGACCTGCCCGCCGGCGGGCACCGGCAGTTCGGCGACCACGCCGTCGGTCGGGGCGAGCACGGGATGTTCCAGCTTCATCGCCTCCAGGGTCAGCAGCAGGTCACCGGCGGCGACCCGCTGTCCGACCTCGACGTGTACCCGGGTCACCGCGCCGGGCAGCGGCGCGAGCAGCGACCCGGCGGCCGGCGCCGCGGTGGGCAGCGGGAAGCGGGGCAGCTCGGTCAGGCTCACCGCCCCGTCCGGGCCGTCCACGAAGACCGCCGGCCCCGCCCGGTGTACGCGGAACACCCGCCGCACCCCCGCCACGTCCAGCGACACCCGGTCCGGCCCGGCGGTCACCAGCGTCACGGCCCGTCCCGGCGCTGCGGTGGTCGTGCCGGCTGTGGTCGGGGCGGCGGCCGTCGAGTCGGGCAGTGGGACGGCCACGCCCGTGGGGAGGGCCGGCGGGTCGGTGGACCAGTCGGCGAGCCCACCGGCCCGGTCCAGCCGGTAGCGCACCTCGAACTCCTCGCCGTTCGCAGCGGTGTAGCGGACGACCTGGGGAAAGGCGGGTACGTTCCGCCAGCCGGACGGGAGCCCGGCGAGCACCGACGCGCCCGCCCGACGGCCGGCGGCCCCGGCGAGCGCGGCGGCGAGCGCCGCCAGCGGCACCTGGTCGGCGGGCAGCAGCGGGGCGAACACCTCCTCGTGCCGGTCCAGGAAACCGGTGTCGATCTCCACCGTGCCGAACTCGCGGCTGCGCAGCACCCGGACCAGCAGGTCCCGGTTGGTGGCCACGCCGTGCAACTCGGCCCGGGCCAGCGCCCCGGCGAGCAGCCGGGCGGCCTCGGCCCGGGTCGGTGCCCAGGCGACCAGCTTGGCGAGCATCGAGTCGTAGTGCACGCCCACCGTCGAACCGGCCACCACCCCGGAGTCGAGCCGCAGGCCCCGCGTCGGGGTGAACTCGCCGGCCACCCCGGGCAGCGTGAACCGGTGCAGGGTGCCGGTGGCGGGCCGGAAGCCCTGCCCCGGATCCTCGGCGCAGAGCCGTACCTCGATCGCGTGGCCGTCGGCCGGCGGGGTCGCCGCCAGCGGCACCGCCCCGCCCTCGGCGACCAGCAGTTGCAGCCGGACCAGGTCGAGCCCGGTGACCGCCTCGGTGACCGGGTGCTCCACCTGGAGGCGGGTGTTCATCTCCAGGAAGAAGAACTCGCCGGTCGGAGCGAGCAGGAACTCCACGGTCCCCGCGCCCAGGTAGTCGACCGCCCGGCCGGCGGCCACCGCCGCCTCGTGCAGCCGGCGGCGCAGCTCGGCCGGGACGACCGCCGGGGCCTCCTCGACGATCTTCTGGTGCCGGCGCTGGATCGAGCAGTCCCGCTCGCCGAGGGCGACCACCGTGCCGTGGGAGTCGCCGAAGACCTGCACCTCGACGTGGCGTCCGCGCTCGACGTACCGCTCGACGAAGACCGTGCCGTCGCCGAACGCGGCGGCGGCCTCGCGGCGCGCGGAGGCCACGGCCCCGGGCAGGTCGGCGGCGTCGCGGACGATGCGCATGCCGCGCCCGCCACCTCCGGCGGACGCCTTGACCAGCACCGGGAAGTCGGTGATCTCGTCGCGGTCGGTCCAGGTGGGCAGCATCGGCACCCCGGCCTCGGCGAGCAGCGCCTTCGCCGCCATCTTGTCGCCCATCACGGCGATCGCCTTGGCACTCGGGCCGACCCAGGTCAGGCCCGCGTCGGTCACCGCCGTGGCGAAACCGGCGTTCTCGGCGAGGAAGCCGTAACCCGGGTGTACGGCGTCCGCGCCGGTCCGGCGGGCCGCGTCCAGGATCAGCTCGACCCGCAGGTACGTCTCGGCCGGCGTGTTGCCCGGCAGGCGTACGGCCTCGTCGGCCTCGGCGACGAACGGCGCGTCGGCGTCCGCGTCGGAGTGCACGGCGACCGTGGCGACGCCGAGCGTCCGGCAGGTGGCGAAGACCCGGCGGGCGATCTCCCCCCGGTTGGCGACCAGCAGTTTCCGTATCATGGACGCGCCCCCTACATCCGGAAGACGCCGAAGCCGTCGGCGCCTCTCACCGGTCCGTTGTGGATGGCCGACAGGCAGAGCCCGAGGACGGTACGGGTGTCCCGAGGGTCGATCACCCCGTCGTCGTAGAGCCGGCCGGAGAGAAACAGCGCCCCGGACTGGGACTCGATCTGCTGCTCGACCATCATCCGCATCGCGGCGTCGGACTCCTCGTCGAAGTCGTAGCCCCGGGCGGCGGCGGCCTGCCGGGCCACGATCGACAACACCCCGGCGAGCTGCGCCGGCCCCATCACCGCCGACCTGGCGTTCGGCCAGGTGAACAGAAACCTCGGCTCGTACGCCCGACCGCACATGCCGTAGTTGCCGGCCCCGTACGAGGCGCCCAGGTTGACCGTCAGGTGCGGCACCGTCGAGTTCGACACCGCGTTGATCATCAGGGCGCCGTGCTTGATGATGCCGCGCTGCTCGTAGGCGGTGCCCACCATGTACCCGGTGGTGTTCTGGAGGAAGACCAGCGGGGTGTCGGCGGCGTTGGCGAGCTGGATGAACTGGGCCGCCTTCTGCGCCTCCTCGCTGAACAGCACCCCCCGGGCGTTCGCCAGCACCCCGACCGGGTAGCCGTGCAGCTCGCCCCAGCCGGTGACCAGGGCGGCGCCGTACGCCGGTTTGAACTCGTCGAACTCGCTGCCGTCGAGCACCCGGGCCAGCACCTCACGCGGGTCGAACGGCACCTTGAGGTCGGCGCTGGTGATGCCGAGCAGCTCCTCCGGGTCGTACTTCGGGGGCGACGGCACGGGATCGCGTGGCGGCGGCCCCTGCTTGCGCCAGTTGAGCCGGCGGACGCACTGCCGGGCCAGCCGGATGCCGTCCCGCTCGTCGGCGGCGAGGAAGTCGGCCAGGCCGGACGTCGTGGCGTGCATCGCCGCCCCGCCCAGCGACTCGTCGTCGGTGACCTCGCCGGTGGCCATCCGCACCAGCGGCGGCCCGGCCAGGTACACCTGCGAGCGGTCCCGGATCATGATGGTGAAGTCGGACATCCCCGGCACGTACGCGCCACCGGCGGTGGCGTTGCCGAAGACCACGCTGAGCGTGGGGATCTTCGCCGCGGAGAGCCGGGTCAGGTCGCGGAACACCCGGCCGCCGGGGATGAAGATCTCCGCCTGGGTGGGCAGGTCCGCACCGGCGCTCTCCACCAGATTGATCATGGGAAGCCGGTTGGCCAGCGCGATCTCGCCGGCCCGCCGGGTCTTGGCCAGCGACCACGGGTTGACCGCCCCGCCGCGTACCGTCGGGTCGTTGGCGACGATCAGGCACTCCACGCCCTCGACCACGCCGATACCGGTGACCACGCTCGCCCCGACCGGGAAGTCGGTGCCGTGCCCGGCGACCGGGGACAGCTCCAGGAACGGGCTGTCCCGGTCGAGCAGCAGCTCGATCCGCTCCCGGGGCAGCAGCTTGCCCCGGCCGTGGTGCCGGGTCACGTACTTCTCGCCGCCACCGGCCCGGGCCCGGTCGAGCGCGGCGTCCAGCTCGGCCAGCCGGGCCAGCAGCGCCTCCCGGTTGGCCGTGAAGGCCGGCGAGGACGGGTCGATCGTGCTCTCCAGTGTGGTCACGGGGTTCCCTCCGATCGCGACGGGGCTGGCGGGCCCGGCTCGTGCCACGCCCTCACAGGCCCAGGCCCTTCGCGACGATCTCGTTCATGATCTCGGTGGTGCCGCCGCCGATGCCGAGGATCCGGGCGTCCCGGTAGTGCCGCTCCACCTCGGCGTCGCGCAGGTAGCCGAAGCCGCCGTGTAGCTGCAATGCCTGGTCGACGACCTGGTCGCAGGCGGCCACCGCGACGTTCTTCGCCATCGCCACCTCGGTCACCACCGGTTCGCCCGCCGCCACCCGGACGGCCACGTCGTGCACGTACGCCCGGGCGGCCTCGGCTCGGGTGTGCATCTCGGCGAGCCGGTGCCGGATCAACTGGCGGCTGGCCAACGGCCGACCGAAGGTGGACCGGTCCCGGCACCAGCGGACGGCCAGCTCCACACAGCGCTGCGCGGTCGCGTACGCCTGGGTGGCCAGCGAGAGCCGCTCGGCGGCGAAGTTCTGCATGATCGCCAGGAAGCCGGTGTCCTCCTCGCCGATCCGGTGGGTCACCGGCACCCGCACGTCGACGAAGGACAGCTCGGCGGTGTCCGAGCAGTGCCAGCCGAGCTTCTCCAGCCGGCGGCCGACGGTGAACCCGGGCGTGCCCTTGTCGATCACCAGCAGGTGCAGTGACCCGCTGCCGGGGAAGTCGCCGCAGACCGCCGTGGTGACGAAGTCGGCCCGTACCCCGCTGGTGATGTACGTCTTCGACCCGTTCACCACGTAGTGGTCGCCGTCCCGGCGGGCGGTGGTGCGGATCGAGGCGACGTCCGAACCGCCGTCCGGCTCGGTGATCGCCAGCGCGCCGATCATCGTGCCGGCGAGCGTCGGGCGGACGTACCGCTCGACCAGCGGGTCCTCGGCGGCGGCCGGGTCGGCGGCGAACATGCCCCCGAGCGTGCCGCCGGTGCGGGCGCCGGCCGCGGCGACGATGTGCGGCAGCGCGATGCCGTGCGTGAACAGCGCCGCGACCAGCCCGGACGAGCCGCCCGAGCGGATGATCTCCTCGGTGACCACGATCGAGTCGAGCAGGTTGCCGCCGCTGCCGCCGACCGCCTCGGGGAAGCCGATCCCGAGCAGGCCGAGCTTGGCGGCGATGGCGTGCAGCTCGCGGGGCACCTCGCCGGCGCGCTCCCAGTCGGCCAGGTGCGGTAGCACCTCCCGGGTCACGAAGGCCCGGGTCAGCTCCCGTAGCTGGCGCCGCTCCGGGGTGTGCGCGATGCTCATCCGGCCGCCTCCCCGATCGTGGTGGGCAGGTCGACGACGCGGGAGCGGAGCAGCTCGCCGAGCGCCTTGGCCTGCGGGTCGAACCTGGTGGAGGCGGCCACGCCCGGCCCGAGCAGCCCCCGGACCACGAAGTTGACCGCGCGCAGGTTCGGCAGCTCGTACCGCTCGACGCTCAGCGGGGCGGTCTCCGGCAGCAGCCCGGCCAGCCGGTCGACGGTCAGCCAGTCGCGCAGCCAGGCCCAGGTCGCGTCGGTGCGGGCCCAGACGCCGAGGTTGGCGTCGCCGCCCTTGTCCCCCGAGCGGGCCCCGACCAGCTCACCGAGCGGCCCGCGCCGGCTCGGCCCGGACCCGGCCGGGGCCGCCGCGTCCGTGGGGACGGTGGCTCCGGCGCCCGCGCCGGGCGGTGGTTCGGCGGGGACGGTGGCGCCGGCGCCGGCGCCGGGCGGTGGTTCGGCCACCGTGGTCGGTGCGGGCACCGCCACCCGTTCGCCGTCGGGCAGGACGGCGACGTGCGGCACCTCGGCCTGCGGCACGACGTCGGTGGTGAAGACGCCGTACGGGGTGGCGTCGCCGGGCAGGGTGGTCAGGGTGCAGCCCGGGTACGACGCCAGGGCCAGCTCCACCGCCGCCGCCGAGAAGGCCCGCCCGGCCCGCACCCGGTCGCCGTCGCGCAGGTGTACGTGCAGCAGCGCGCTCGCCGCCTCGGTGTCGGCCGCGTCGGGGTGGTCGGTGCGGGCCAGGGTGAACTCCAGCCCGTCCGCCCCGACCGCCGCCTCGACCTGGCCCCGGACCAGGGCGGCCTTGGCCGGGATGGCCAGCCCGCAGAGCACGAAGGTCATCGAGTTGCGGAAGCCGCCCAGGTTGTTGACGCCCACCTTCAGGGTGGTCGGCGGCGGGGTGCCCCGGACCCCGGAGACCCGGACCCGGTCCGGCCCGTCCTGATCCAGCCGTACCGTGTCCAGCCGGGTGACCACGTCCGGCCCGAGGTAGTCGGGGCCGCCCACCTCGTACAGCAGTTGGGCGGTGACCGTCTCCACGGTGACCGCGCCACCGGTGCCGGGGTGTTTGGTGAGCACCGACGAGCCGTCCGGGTGGATCTCGGCGATCGGGAAGCCGGGCCGGTGCCCGCCGTCGGGCAGCTCGGTGAAGAAGCTGAAGTTGCCGCCGGTGACCTGCGCGCCGCACTCGATCAGGTGGCCGGCGACGGTCGCCCCGGCCAGCGCGTCCAGGTCGTCGCGCCGCCAGCCGAACCGGGCGATCGCCGGGCCGACCGCCAGCGAGGCGTCGGTGACCCGCCCGGTCACCACCACGTCCGCCCCGGCGTCCAGGCAGGCGGCGATGCCGAACGCCCCCAGGTAAGCGTTGGCGGTGAGCGCGTCCGGCCGGGGGAGGGCGTCGCCCTCGACGTGGCCGACCCGGACGGTGAGGCCGAGCCGGTCGGCGAGGGCGCCGATCGCGGCGGCCAGCCCGGCCGGGTTCAGCCCACCGGCGTTCGTCACGATCCGTACGCCCCGGTCCAGCGCGGTGCCGAGGCACCCATCGAGCTGGCGGAGGAAGGTCTTCGCGTAGCCGAGGTCGGGGTCGCGCAGCCGGTCCCGGCCGAGGATCAGCATGGTCAACTCGGCCAGGTAGTCGCCGGTCAGCACGTCCAGCTCACCGCCGTCGAGCATCTCCCGCCAGGCGGTGGACCGGTCGCCGTAGAAGCCGGAGGCGTTGCCGACCCGCAGCACCTCGCTCACGCCGTCGCCCCGGCGCGCGGTTCCCGGCCGGCACCGGGCGGGCCGGCGAACGCCTGGGCCACGTCGAGCCAGGCGTCGGCGGTCGGCCCGTCGGCGACCAGGGCGAGGTCGGCGCGGTGCCGACGCTGGGTCACCAGCAGGCAGAAGTCGACGGCCGGGCCGGTGACCCGGTCTGCCGCGTCGGCCGGCCCGAAGGCCCAGGTCGATCCGTCGGGCGCGGTGAGTTCGACCCGTACCGGGGCGGTGGGCAGCGCGCGGCCGTGGGCGGCGAAGCCGTGCCCGAGGGTACGGAAGCCGAGGTGCGCGACGTGCCGTAGCCGGGCCGTCGGGGTACGCGCGACGCCGAGCGCCTCGGCGACGTCCTCGCCGTGCGCCCAGGTCTCCATGATCCGGGCGGTGGCCATCGAGGCGGCCGACATCCGGGTGCCGTACCAGGGCAGCCGGTCCCCGGCCGGGACGGCGGCGAGGGCGGCGGCGAGCGCGGCCCGGCCGGTACGCCACCGGTCGAGCAGGTCGGCCGGCGGGGCCAGGAACTCCTCCGCGCCGTCGTCGACCAGCCGGCTCGGGTCGGGTGCCGACGTGACCGAGGCGTAGAACGACGTCGGGTCGGTGGCGGCGAGCGCGGCCACGTGGTCGGTCCAGGCGAGGTGGGCGATCTGGTGGGCGATCGTCCACCCGGCGGCGGGTGTCGGTCGGGTCCACGCCGCAGGCGGCAGCCCGGTGACGAGGGCGTCGAGCTGGTCGGACTCGCCGGTCAGGTCGGCGAGCAGTGCGGTCAGGTCGACCATGGTGCCTCCGGGCGGGGTGGGCCGGTCAGGGTCGGGCGGGTGTCGTGCCTCCGGTCGCCGGAGCGCCCGGTGCCGGCGGCGTCTTCCGGTCGGGCGGGCGTTGTTCCGGGGTGAGCAGGGTGGCGAGCTGGCGTTTCCAGGTGTGCAGCAGGGCGGTGCGCCGGGCCGAGTCGTCGCTGAGCAGGTTGGCCACGCCGAGCCCGCGCAGCAGGTCGAGGGTGGCCTGTACCGCCTCGCGGACGCCGGGTCGTCGCTCGTCGACGTCGAGCAGCGCGACGGTGAGCCGGTGCATCTCCCGGCCCACCCGGGCCTCCAGCGGCACCAGGGCACCGCGTAGCTCCGCGTCGGTGCGGGCGGCCACCCACAGCTCCAGCGCGGCGACGAAGAGCGGCCCGGTGAAGGCCGCGCCGAGCAGGTCGATCACCCGGTCGAGCCGCTGCGGGCCCGGGGGCAGCGCCTCGGCCTCGGTGCGCAGCTCCTCGGCGCGTCGTTCGGCGAGGTGGGCGACGGCGGCGGTGACCAGGGCGGCCTTGGTCGGGTAGTGGTGCAACTGGGCGCCCCGCGAGACACCGGCCCGGGTCGCGACCACGGTGGTGGTGGTGCCGGACCAGCCGTGCCGCACCAGGCAGTCCACCGTCGCCTCCAGCAGTCGGGTCCGGGTGGCGCGGCTGCGTTCCTGTTGCGGGACGCGGGTCGATGCGGGCACGGCACCAGCGTGCCGCCGCCCAAACAAACAGTCAAGCCTGACTTTTTCCGGTCCGGGGCGGGCTCCGACGGCGTCGGGTGCGAACCAGGCGGCATGCAGGTCCCGGCCCCGGCGTAGGTCGTCGGCCGGGCGTCGGTGCGAGCCCGAAGGCGACAGTGGAGCCCGGTGGCGAGGGTGCGACCTCAGCGGCCGTCGCGCGGGGCGAAGGCGGCGAGCGCGTCGGTGTCGCTGTGTCGGGAGCGGAGGTACTCGTCGGCCCAGGCGACGGCGTCCGGAAAGCCCGACTCCGCCGTGACCCGGGCGCAGGCCGCGTCGACGTCGAAGGCCGTCCGGCGCAACTGCACCCCCGGGCCGAGCAACGCCCAGTACGCCCCCGGCCCGCCGTACGGCATGCCGACACTGCCCGGGTTGACCACCAGGCGGCGGTCGACCAGCCGGGTGAACGGCATGTGGGTGTGTCCGCAGACGACGGTGCGAACCTCCTCGGGCAGCCCGGCGAACACCTCCGCCCAGCGGGCCGGCCGGGAGTCGACCAGCACGACCTCCTCGTCGTCGCGGGGCGTGGCGTGGCAGAAGAGCACCGGGCCGAGGCCGGCGACCGGGAGGGTGATCGTCAGCGGCAGCGCGGCCAGCAGGGCGAGCTGGTCCGGGCGGAGTTGCGCCGCCGCCCAGTTCGCGACGTCGTGCCCGGACGGCCGGCCGGCGCGGGCCTCGACCAGTTCCCGGTCGGCGTTGCCGCGTACCCAGCGCACCCGCTCGCCGAGTGCGGTCAGCCGGTCCAGCACCTCGACCGGCTGCGGGCCGGCGGCGACGTCACCGGTCAACACGATCAGGTCGGCGGTGGCCACCTCCGGCTCGGCCAGCACGGCCTCCAGCGGGGGCAGCGCGCCGTGGACGTCGGACAGCACCGCGACACGTTGCAGCATCCGCCCACCGTGCCGGAAGCCGGCCGCGGTGGTCGAGGAATTCTGCGGCGGGCAGATCCGCACCCCTGTCGCCGGTCCAGGCGTGCCGGGCGGGGTGGCAGGGAACGCCAAGTAGCCAGGCTCGCCGGGTGGGTGGTGGGGAACACGGAAAGATCCAGATCCGCCGGCTGGGGTGGCGGGGAACGCGGAGAGATCCAGGGCCGCCGGGCGGGGGCGGCGGGGACGCGAAAGAGCCAGGGCCGCCCGGTGGACGGCCCTGGCTCAGTTGCCCGGTGCCGGATCAGACCCGCGCGCGACGGGCCAGGCGCTCCGGGTCGAGGATGATGATGCTCTTGCCGTCCAGCCGCAGCCAGCCGCGCGAGGCGAAGTCGGCGAGCGCCTTGTTGACGGTCTCCCGGGAGGCGCCGACGAGCTGGGCGATCTCCTCCTGGGTCAGGTCGTGGGTCACCCGCAGCACGCCGCCGTCGCGGGTGCCGAACCGGCCGGCCATCTGGAGCAGGTTCTTGGCGACCCGGCCCGGCACGTCGGTGAAGATCAGGTCGGCCAGCGAGTCGTTGGTCCGGCGGAGCCGGCGGGCCAGCACCCGCAGCAACTGCTCGGCGATCTCGGGCCGGTTGTTCAGCCAGGGCCGCAGCGCCTGCTTGCGCAGCCGTACCAGCCGGGTGTCGGTCACCGCGGTGGCCGTGGCCGTACGCGGACCCGGGTCGAAGAGCGACAGCTCGCCGACCATGTCCGACGGGCCCATCACCGCGATGAGGTTCTGCCGGCCGTCGGCCGCCCGACGGCCGACCTTGATCTTGCCTGACAGGAGGATGTAGAGACTGTCGCCGGGCTCGCCCTCGTTGAAGACGATCTCGCCCTTGCGGACGTCGATCGTCTCCATCTCCTTGGCGAGCGCCTCGGCAGCCTCCGGGTCGACACCCTGGAAGATCCCGCTGCGGGCCAGTACCTCGTCCATCGCGCACCTCCGGTTGCGCGTGCCGTCCCTCGGCCGGGTCCGCCGTCCGCTGATCCCTCGCGCGCCGCCAAGTCTAGGCGCACGTGAGCACGAATCAGAGCTGCACCCCTGGAAACTTGATCGTTGGGCGTAACCTTCCTGACCTGGCCGGGCGCTATGATCGCCCGCCGTCCCGGGCGGTCACCGGTGGTCGTTGCCGCTGGTCGTAGGGTGACCGGGTGCTGAGCGACCCCCTGCTGACCAGCCGCCCCGAGGACGGGTGGGACATTCCGCTACTCGTGTGGCGTGCCGGGACGCCGCTGCGGGCGGTCAGCTCCGGCCCGCTCGGCGGCGGCGTCGGCGTACGGAACTGGGTGGTCAACGCGACCGTGCCGATGTCGTACCACCGGGACGACCCGGCGGCGCACCTGGCCGCCCTCGCCGACCGGCTCGGCCTCGACGGACCCGGGGTCGGCCTGCTCACCGGGGTGGACGTCGCGGAGGTGGTGGCGCGGGCCGACACCGGCGTGCGGGCCTGGGCCACCGTCGGCCTGGGCACCCCGGTCTGGGCCGCCGGCCCGGCCCACGCCCCGACCCAGCGGGTCGGCACGGTCAACGTCGTGGTGTACGTCCCGGCGGCGCTCGGCGACGCCGCCCTGGTCAACGCCGTGGCCACCGCGACCGAGGCGAAGTGCCAGGCGATCTGGGAGCTGGGCCTGCCGGCCACCGGCACACCCACCGACTCGGTCACCGTGCTCTGCCCGGTCGGAGACCCGGCAGGCGGCCCCGCCGAGCCCTACGGCGGTCCCCGGTCCACCTGGGGCGCCCCGCTCGCCCGGGCCGTGCGCGCGGCCGTCCGGGACGGTGGCGCGGTGCCCTGCGTCCCGTGGTCGGACCGGCGGCCGGGCTGAACTTCCGTCCGATCGGCCGTCGTCGGGGTGTTACCCACCCGGTACCGTCGCGGGCGATGTATGCTGCCGCGCTCCCCATGCCCCGTCCCCGCCGCCGCGCCGCGCTCGCCGCTGGCGCGCTGCTCGCCGTGCTCCTCGCCGGCTGCGCCCAGCCCGACGCCGACCCCCCGGTCTGGCAACCGGGTGGCGGCGCCGGCACCACCGGTTCGCCGGTGCCGAGCCGCTCGACGACGGCGGCGGCGGGCGGCGATGCCGTCACCCTCTCGGCGACCGGCGACATCGTGATGGGGATGGCCCCGTCCCGGCTGCCCGCCAACGGCGGCGAGGGCTTCTTCGACGAGGTCAAGGGCGCGCTCAAGGCCGACCTGGTGATGGGCAACCTGGAGGAGCCGCTCACCACGGACACCGGCACCGGCAAGTGCGGCGCGGACTCCACCAACTGCTTCCAGTTCCGGGTCCCGCCGGAGTACGCCGGCCACCTCAAGGACGCCGGGTTCCAACTGCTCAACCAGGCCAACAACCACGGCTACGACTTCGGCCCCCGGGGGTACGAGAACACCCAGAAGGCGCTGGAGGCGCAGGGACTGAAGCACACCGGCGCGCCCGACCAGATCACCGTGGTCGAGGTCGGCGGGGTGAAGATCGCGGTGGCCGGCTTCTCGTCGTACGTCTGGTCCAACAGCCTGGTCGACATCGACGCCGCCAAGAAGGTGGTCGAGAAGGCCGCCACCCTGGCCGACCTGGTGGTGGTGCAGGTGCACATGGGGGGCGAGGGGTCGGACAAGACCCGGGTCCGCCCCGGCACCGAGATGTTCCTCGGCGAGAACCGGGGCGACCCGGTCAAGTTCTCCCACGCCATGATCGACGCCGGGGCCGACCTGATCGTCGGGCACGGCCCGCACGTGCTGCGGGGCATGGAGTTCTACCAGGGCCGGCTGATCGCGTACAGCCTCGGCAACTTCGCCGGCGGCGCCCGCTCACTGAACCCGACCGGCCGGCTCGGCTGGGGTGGGGTCCTGAAGGTCTCCCTCAAGCCGGACGGCAGCTTCGCCGGCGGCTCGTTCACCTCCACCCGGATGAACTCGGTGGGCAAGCCGACGATGGACTCCGCCGACCAGGGGCTCGGCCTGGTCAAGCAGCTCAGCGGCAGCGACTTCCCACGGACCGGGGCGCGCTTCGACGGCACCGGCAAGATCAGCCCGCCCGAGGCCGGCTGACCGGTCCCGGCGGCGGGTCGCCGGGCCGGGCGCGGCCGTCCCGGCGGCTGCCCGGCCCGGCGACGTAGGCTGGCCGGCGTGACCATCAGCTCTCCCGGCCGGGTCGAGACGGACCTCGGCCGCACCCGGCGTGCCCGGCGGATCGGCCGGGCGCTGACCGAGGCGCACCCCGACGCGCACTGTGAACTCGACCACTCCAACCCGCTGGAGCTGGCCGTGGCGACGATCCTCTCCGCGCAGTGCACCGACAAGAAGGTCAACGAGGTCACCCCGAAGCTCTTCGCCCGCTACCCGAGCGCCGCCGACTACGCCGGGGCGGACCGGGCCGAGCTGGAGGAGCTGATCCGGCCGACCGGCTTCTACCGCAACAAGACCGACTCACTGATCAAGCTGGGGCAGGCCCTCGTCGAGCGGTACGACGGCCGGGTACCCGGGCGGCTGGCGGACCTGGTGACGCTGCCCGGCATCGGCCGCAAGACCGCCAACGTCATCCTCGGCAACGCCTTCGACGTTCCCGGGATCACCGTCGACACCCACTTCCAGCGGCTGGTGCAGCGGTGGCGGCTGACCGCCCAGACCGACCCGGTGAAGATCGAGCACGAGATCGGCGCGCGCTACCCGAAGCGGGAGTGGACCATGCTCTCGCACCGGATCATCTTCCACGGCCGGCGGGTCTGCCACGCCCGCAAGCCCGCGTGCGGGGCGTGCACCCTGGCGAAGCTCTGCCCGTCGTACGGCACCGGCCCGACCGAGCCGGCCGCCGCCGCGAAGCTGCTCAAGGGCCCCCGCGCCCGGGATCTCGCGGTCGCCGCCGGGGTCGACCCGGACCTGGTGCCCGCGCCGGCCGTCGTCGCGGAGGCACCGTGAAGCGTCGGCTCGCCGCGCTGCTCGTCCCGGTGCTGCTCACGGTCGCCGGCTGCACCGCCGCCGAGGAGCGGGAGCGGTCCGGCCCGAACGCCGGCCGGGCGCAGCGCCCGTCGCCGTTCGCCGACTGCGCCACCCTGACCACCGCACCCACCGGCTCCGCACCCACCGGCTCCGCACCCACCGGCTCCGCACCCACCGGGTCCGCCGGACCGACCGAATCCACCGGACCGACCGGGTCCGTCGCGCCGACCGGGTCCGTCGGGTCCGGGGTCGCCGGGGGTACGGTCGTCAGCCCGGTGCCGGCGCCGGCCGCCGGCAGCCTGCTGCCCGAGCTGACCCTCTCCTGCTTCACCGGGGGTGACCCGGTGGCCCTGCGGGACGTCCGGGGGCCGGCCGTGGTCAACGTCTGGGCCTCCTGGTGCCCGCCCTGCCGCAAGGAGTTGCCGGCCTTCCAGCGGCTCAGCGTCCGCGCGGGCGGACAACTCCAGGTGATCGGGGTGAACAGCCGGGACAGCCGGGACAGCGCGCAGTCCATCGGCGAGGACTTCGGCATCCGCTTCCCGATGCTGTTCGACCAGGGTGAGTCGCTGCAACGGGAGCTGCGCCGCAACGTCTTCCCGCTCACCCTGCTCGTCGACGCCCAGGGGCGGATCCGGCACACCGACACCTCCGGTGCCCTCGACGACGCCCGCCTCGCCGAGCTGGTCCGTCGGTACCTCGACCTGGAGGTGCCCGCGTGACGCCGGCCGGCCCGTACGAGGGTGGCCCGGTGACCCGTCGCCCGCCGTCCTGGTTCGACCCGCTGCTGGGCCGGCTCGGCACCGCCCGCGCCGAGGACTTCACCCGGCTGACCACCCCCGAGGAGGGTGGCCGGGAGAGCGCGGTGCTGGTGCTGCTCGGCGAGGAGCCGGGCGTCGGCCCCGACGTGCTGGTCCTCCAGCGGGCCGCCACCCTGCGCAACCACGCCGGTCAGCCGGCCTTCCCCGGCGGCGCGGCCGACCCGGAGGACGCCGACGTGTCGGCCACCGCGCTGCGCGAGGCGAACGAGGAGGTCGACCTCGACCCGGCCAGCGTGACCGTCCTCGCCGAACTGCCGAAGCTCTGGATCCCGGTCAGCGACTTCCTGGTCACCCCGGTGCTGGCCTGGTGGCACACCCCGCACCCGGTACGCCCCCGGGAACCGGCCGAGGTCGCGCACGTCGCCCGGCTGCCCGTCGACGAGCTGGTCGACCCGGCCAACCGGATGCGGGTCCGCCACCCGAGCGGCTGGATCGGCCCGGCCTTCTCCGTCCGGGGCATGCTGGTCTGGGGGTTCACCGCCGGGGTGCTGTCCACCCTGCTGGAGATGGGCGGCTGGGCCCGGCCGTGGCCCCGGTCCAGGGTGGTCGACCTGCCGCCCACCGCTGCCACCCCGGCTCCCTCGGCCGGCACCGACGAGGTCGACGAGCTGGCCGGACCGCTGACCTGACCGTCACGTTCCGCATGCGCAGCGCCCCCGGAGTGTCCGCTGCCCGTACCCTTGACCCGTGTCCGCCGTTGATCTCGTTCTGCTCCTGCTCATGCTCGTGTTCGCGATCAGCGGATACCGTCAGGGCTTCGTCATCGGGGCGCTGTCGTTCTCCGGGTTCTTCCTGGGCGCGCTCATCGGGCTCCAACTCGGACCACTGCTGGCCCGCCAGTTCGTCGACAGCGGGACCCGGGTGCTGGTCTCCCTGGTCGCCGTCTTCGGGCTCGCCGTGCTCGGCCAGGCGCTGGCCGGGTGGCTCGGCTCCCACCTGCGCCGCACGATCACCAACGACGTCGCCCGGCGCGCCGACGACGTGGGCGGCGCGTTCGTCTCCATCCTCGCGGTGCTGCTGGTGGCCTGGCTGGTCGCGGTGCCGCTGGGCTCCTCGTCGCTGCCCTGGCTGGCCGCCTCGGTCAAGAACAGCGCGTTGCTGACCGTCGTGGACCGGATCCTGCCGGACCGGGCCCAGGAGCTGTCCACCGCGCTGCGGGACACCGTCGACACCAACGGCTTCCCGGACGTCTTCAACGGCCTCGGCCGTACCTCGGCGCGGCAGGTCGCCCCGCCGGACCCGGCGCTGGCCGGCTCCCAGGTGGTGGCGAACAGCCAGCGGGCGGTGGTGAAGGTGCTCGGTTCCGCCCCGAGCTGCTCCCGCCGGATCGAGGGCTCCGGCTTCGTCTACGCCGACGACCGGGTGATGACCAACGCGCACGTGGTCGCCGGCACCCGCTCGGTCGCGGTCGAGCTGCGCGGCGAACGGTACGACGGCGACGTGGTCGTCTACGACCCGGACCGGGACCTCGCCGTGCTGCACGTGCCGGGGCTGCCCGGGCCGTCCCTGCGCTTCGCCGCCGGGCAGGCCGGCAGCGGCGCGGACGCGATCGTGCTGGGCTTCCCGCTCGACGGCCCGTACGACGCCCGCCCGGCCCGGATCCGTGACGTGGACCGGATCGAGGGCCCGGACATCTACAACTCCGCGAAGGTGAACCGGGAGATCTACACGATCCGGGCGCTGGTCCGCAGCGGCAACTCCGGCGGCCCGCTGGTCTCCTCCAACGGTCTCGTGCTCGGCGTGATCTTCGCGGCGGCGGCGGACGACCCGAACACCGGCTTCGCGGTGACCGCCGAGGAGGCCCGGCCGGTGGCGCTGGCCGGCGCGGAGCGTACCCGTGGGGTGGGCACCGGCGACTGCACCTGAGCCGGCCGACGGCGACCGCCCGGCGGGCTGCCCCGGGGCCGCGCCGGCCCGGCGGTGCCCGGCCCGGCACCTCCGGGTCAACGCCGGCCGGTCCGCACCCGCCAGACGCGGAGGGCCGCCGCGGTGGCCGCCACCACCGCCACGCCGAGCAGCCAGCCGCCGAGCACGTCGCTGATCCAGTGCACGCCCAGCGCCACCCGGCTCAGCCCGGTCAGCACGGCGAGCAGCACGGCGGCCGTCCAGAGTGCCCCGCTGGCCGTCGGACGGCCCCGGGTGTACGGCAGGAACACCACCAGCAGCACCCCGGCCGCGAGGGTCGCGTTCAGCGCGTGCCCGGACGGGAAGGAGAACCCGGCGGCCCGGGCCACCGGATCGAGCAGGTCCGGCCGGCTCCGGCCGACCAGCAGCTTCAGCAGCGCGCCGAGCAGCCCGCCGACGGCCATCGTGGCGGCCACCCACAGTGCCAGCCGCCGCGCCCGGCGGCTCCACAGCCACCCCACCAAGGCCAGCGCGGCGACCCGGAGCGGGCCGGGGGAGAAGACGTTCGTCCACACCACCGTCACCCGCACCCAGGCCGGATGGTCGACGGCGTACCGGTGCAGGGCGTCGGTCACCGTCGCGTCCAGCCCGTGCAGTGGCGGCCAGGCCCCGACCACCAGCGCCGCCAGCACCGCGAACGGCACCAGCACCAGGAACGTGGCCGCCGACGCCAGGGTCAGCCGCAGGCCGAGGGGGTGCTCCCGGTCCAGGCGGCGGGCCCGCCAGGACCGGCCCGACGGGCGTACGGAGGTGCGCGGACCGGGGAAACCCATGCGACCGCCCTACCCGTTCGGAACCAGGATCAGGCGCGGCTCAACGGCCCCACTGCCGGAACCGGCGGATCACCAACGCCGCGCCGGCGACCAGGGCGGCCAGGACGGCGACGCCGGTCCACAGCCGACGCGGCGCGGTGTCGTCCGCGCCGCCGGCCGGCTGGGCCGTCCAGCGGGTGTGCTGTCGCGGGGCGGTGAAGCCCAGCGGGTCGCTGCCGGTGCCACCGGCCTGGGCGTCCCCGACCGAGCCGGGGGCCGGGCCGAAACCGACCACGCCGGGGGAGTCGTTGTCGTCCAGCGGGTTGCGGTGGATCAGCGGCACGTCGGCGGTGAGCGCGGCGACCGGGTCGACCAGGCCGTACCCGAAGCGGTCGTCCCGGCCGGTGGGGCCGATGTCCTTCGCGGTGGTCAGCAGCCGGTTGACCACGTCCCCGGCGGACATGTCGGGGTAGCGGGCGCGGACCAGGGCGGCGGTCGCCGCCACCAGCGGCGACGCGAAGCTGGTGCCCTGCACCCCCCAGTAGCTGCCGGGCGGACGGGCACCGACCAGGCCGGTCGCCGGGGCGGTCAGCGTGGTGGCGGGCCCGGTGATCGAGCCGGACCAGAGGTTCTCGCTGTCGCGTTCCAGGCCGGCCACCGCGATCACGCCCGGCTCCCGCGCCGGGTACCAGACCTTCGAGGTGGTCGAGGTGGCGACGTTGCCGGTGCAGGCCACCACCACCACGTCCCGGGCGAACGCGTAGTCCAGCGCGGCGGCCAGCGCCGGGCTGTCGCCGCTGCCGCCCAGGGACAGGTTGATCACCCGGGCGCCGTTGTCGACCGCCCAGCGCACCCCCTTGGCGACGATCATCGCGTCGTCGTAGCGGTTCTGGTCGTCGAGCACCCGCACCGGCAGGATCCGGGCGTCCGGCGCCAGCCCGACCACCCCCCGCCGGTCGTCGCCGCGCCCGGCGATCAGGCTCGCCACCGTGGTGCCGTGCCCCACCGGGTCCGGCTGCTCGCCGCCGCCGGGGGCGACCAGGTCGATGCCCGGCAGCACCTGGCCGGCGAGGTCGGGGTGGGAACCGTCCACCCCGGAGTCGATCACCGCAACGGTCACCCCGCGCCCCGTCGACGAGCGCCAGGCGGTGGCGGCGTTCAACTCGTCGAGCTGGAACTGGTCGTCGCGCACCCGGTCGACCCGGGTGGTGCCCAACGGTGCGAAGTCGGGCTCGGTCAGCGGCATCCGGGCGACCGGACCGGCCACGGTGGCCGGCCGGGACGCCACGGCGGACGCCGGCGGCGGGGCCGCGCCCACCACCGTCACGGTGGTCGCCGCGACGCCGAGCAGCGCCCGCCCGGCGAGCTGGTGCAGCGCCGTCGGGGAGCCCTGCCGAACCCTGGTCACATCCTCAGCCATTCATCGCGGGACACATGCTGATCGGAGATTACCGGTTCCCCGGGCCGGCACGGCATGTTCCCGCACACTCGGATCACGGTGGCGGCAGATGTGCGAGCTGCACGAGGCGTACGCCCTCGCGTCGGGTGACCAGCCGACCGCGTCCCGGTGGCAACGGCCCCGGGCGGACCTGACCGACCAGTTGCCCCTCGTCCGGGCTGCCGCTCATCACCAGACCGGCGGTGGCGAGTTCCCGCAGCCGCTGGACGATCGGCTCGTACTGGGCCCGGCCGGCGCCGCCGGACCGGCGGGCGAGCACCAGGTGCAGGCCGACGTCGCGGGCCTGCGGCAGGTGCTCCTCCAGCCCGCGCAGCGGGTTCGCCGGGCCGCTGGCCACCAGATCGTAGTCGTCGACCAGGACGAACAGCTCCGGTCCGGACCACCACGAGCGGTCCCGCAACTGGGCCGGGGTGACCTCCGGGCCGGGCAGCCGGCGCCGCATGTAGCCGGCCACCGACTCGACCAGTTCGGCGGTGTGCGCCGCCGCGGTGCCGTACCCGATCAGGTGTTCGGTCTCGACGGTGCCGAGCAGGCTGCGCCGGTAGTCGACCAGGATCAGCCGGGCCTGCTCGGGGGTGAACCGGGTGATGATCGAGGTGGCCAGCGCCCGGAGGAACGACGACTTGCCGCACTCGGCGTCGCCGAAGACCACGAAGTGCGGCTCGGCGGCGAAGTCGAGCACCACCGGACGCAGGTCCGCCTCCGCCACCCCGACCGGGAACGCCAGCCCGGTGCCGGCCGTGCCGTCCAGCTCGGCGTAGGGCAGTACCGGCGGGAGCAGCCGTACCCGGGGCGCGGGCGACCCCGACCAGGCTCCGGCGACCGCCTTGACCAGGTCCGCCGTCTCCCCGCCGGTGAGCTGCGGCAGGGCGGTGAGGAAGTGCAGGCTCCGCGCGGTGATGCCCCGCCCCGGCCGCTCCGGTACGCCCGCCGCCGCCGTCCGCTTCACCACCGAGTCGGACGGGTCGCCGAGGCGTAGCTCCAACCGGGAGCCGAACAGGTCCCGGATGGCCGGCCGGAAGTCCATCCAGCGCACCGCGCTCGCCACCACGTGCACCCCGTACGACAGGCCCCGGGTGGCCAGGTCGGTGATCAGCGGCTCCAGGTCGTCGTACTCGCCGCGCAGGGTGGCCCAGCCGTCGACGACGAGGAAGACGTCGCCGAACGGGTCGACGGTGGGCTGCCCGGCGGCGGCCAGCGCGCGACGGCGCTGCCGCCAGGCCGCCATCGACTCCACGCCAAGCTCGGTGAAGCGGCGTTCCCGCTCGGTGAGCAGGGTAGCGATCTCGCCCACCGTCCGGCGGACCACCGTCGGGTCGGCCCGGCCGGCGACCCCGCCGACGTGCGGCAGGTCGCGCAGCGCGGTGAGCCCGCCGCCGCCGAAGTCCAGGCAGTAGACCTGCGCCTCGGCCGGGGTGTGGGTGAGCGCCAGCGCGCAGACCAGCGTCCGCAGCGCGAGCGACTTGCCGCTCTGCGGTGCGCCGACCACGGCGACATGCCCGGCGGCGCCGTCCAGCGCCAGCCAGAGCAGGTCACGGCGCTGCTCGTACGGCTTGTCGACGACCGCCACCGGCACCTGGAGGGCACCGTGCAGCTCCGGATTGGCGAAGCCCAGGCCGCGCTGCGGGTCGACGCCGGGTGTGCCGAGCAGCTCGTCCAGGGTGGGTGCCCGGTCCAGCGGCGGCAGCCACACCTGGTGGGCCGGCGGCCCCTGCCCGGCCAGCCGACCGACCAGCGCGTCGAGCAGGCTCTCGGCCTCCTCCTCGACGGTCGGCGGGGCGACCGGGGTGGCCGGCTCCGGCACCGGCACGAGGTGGGTGGAGAAGGCGAGCAGCCGGGCCGCGCCGCCCGCCCCGCCGCCGGCCGTCCCGCCGCGTCGGCGGACCGGGCCGGAGACGTACGCGGCCTTGAACCGGACCAGCGGGTCGGTGCCGGCGCGCAGGTAGCCGTGCCCGGGGGAGCGGGGCAGCTCGTGGGCGTCCGGCACGCCGAGCACCGTGCGGGACTCCAACGCCGAGAAGGTGCGCAGCCCGATCCGGTACGACAGGTGGGTGTCGAGCCCCCGTAGCCGCCCCTCCTCCAGGCGCTGGCTGGCGAGCAGCAGGTGCACGCCGAGGGAGCGGCCGAGCCGGCCGATCTGCACGAAGAGGTCGATGAAGTCGGGCTTGGCCGACAGCAGCTCGGAGAACTCGTCGCAGATCAGCAGCAGCGACGGCAGCGGGGCGAGCGGGGTGCCGGCGGACCGGGCCCGCTCGTAGTCGCGCAGGCTGGCGAAGTTGCCGGCCCGGCGCAGCAGTTCCTGGCGGCGCATCAGCTCGCCGTTGATGGCGTCCACCATCCGGTCGACCAGGGGCAGCGCGTCGGCCAGGTTGGTGATCACGGCGGCGGTGTGCGGCAGCCGGTCGAAGGAGGCGAAGGTGGCCCCGCCCTTGAAGTCGACCAGGACGAAGTTGAGCTGTTCCGAGCTGTGCGTGGTGGCCAGCGCCAGCACCAGGGTGCGCAGCAGCTCCGACTTGCCGGAGCCGGTGGCCCCGATGAGCAGCCCGTGCGGGCCCATCCCGTCCTGCGCCGACTCCTTGAGGTCCAGTTCGATCGCGCCGCCGTCCGCGCCGACGCCGACCGGCACACGCAACCGGTCGCGGGGCGAGCGGGGCAGCCAACCCTGGTCGGCGGTGAACCCCGCCGGGTCGCCGAGCCCCAGCAGCTCGGGCAGGCCCGGCTCGGCACCGGGGGCGGCCTCCGAACCCCGGCCGGCGGCGGCGAGCCGCAGCGGGGCGAGCCGCCGGGCGACCGCCTCGGCGTCGGCGATGTCCAGCCGGTCGGCGGCCCCCACCTCGGCGTGCCCCTCGGCGGACCAGGAGTGCAGCCGGCCGGCGCGGACCTCCAGCAGCAGGGCGAAGCGGTCGAGCAGGCGGGGCGGCGGGGTGTCCAGGTCGAGCACGGTGACCGCGTCGATGCCGCCGTCCCCGGTCAGCTCGGTGGCGTCGGTGAGGTCGCCGCCGTCGAGGAGCACCAGCACGTGCGGCCCGTCGGTGGCCGGCCCGGCCGGGCTGAACCGGGAGCGGCTGGCCAGCACCTCGGCGAGCAGCCGTTCCAGCTCGACGGCCGAGCTGGTGACCAGGCGGACCGGGCCGAGCGCGTCGGTGCGGGTCGGGTGGTGGGCGTGCGGCAGCCACTTCACCCACTCCCAGTGCGCCCGCCGCTCCGGACCGGCGCAGACCGCGACCAGCAGCTCGTCCGGGGCGTGGAAGACGGCGAGCTGGGTGAGCACCGCCCGGGCCAGCGCCTGGGCGTCGGGCGAGCCGGTGCCGGTCGGTGGCCCGCCGCGGACGAAGACCCGGGCGAAGCCGCGCAGCGAGAGCGCCACCGGCAGGTCCGGCACCACCGAGTACGCGTCGAGGAAGCGCCGCAGCGCTCCCGCGGTCATCGGCTCCAGCTCCTCCAGCGGCCGGGTGACCGGCGGGACCAGCGGGGTGGCCAGCGTCTGCGGACCGACGGCCACCCGGACCACCCCGAAGTCCGGGTCGGCGGGCCGTCGTTCCCAGACCCGGTGGCTGTCCACCGTCGACCAGAGCCGACCCGGGTCGGGGTGCCGGTAGTAGAGCCCGGCCCGCTGTTGCCGGGCGGTCTGCCGGACCCGGCGCCGCAGCGCGGTCAGGTGCCGCAGGTACTCCCGGCGGGCGGCCATCATCTCCGACTTCTTCGGCGTGCCGGCGGCGCTGCCCCAGGTGGTCATCAGCATCGCCACCGAGGAGAGCCCGAACATGCCGCCCACCACGTACGAGTAGGCGCCGCCGCCCCGGCCGAACATCATCGCCATCGCCACCGTGCCGCCCAGCATGGGCAGCACCATCAGGGCCTGCTGCCACCGGCCGCCGGTGACCGCGGGGATCTCCGGCGGGGCCTCCACGGGCAGCTCGCCGACCGGTATCTCCGGTGCGGGCCGGCGCGGTGGCCGCTTGATGACGACAGTGGACACGCCAGCCTCCCTGTGGCTCTCGGTAACCCGAGCCTGGCTCATGGTAGGTAAAGTGCGCGTGGTCCGTCAGCCACCGCTCCCGATCGATATGGAGTCCAGTCGATGACCACCGGGCTGGCCAGGGTCACCATCAGCGCCCCCGGGCGGCGCGTCGACGTGGCCCTGCCGGAGCAGGTTCCCCTGGCCGAGCTGCTGCCCGAGGTGCTACGGCACGCCGGCGAGGGGCTGGCCGACGACGGCGAGCGGCACGGCGGGTGGGTGCTCCGGCGTACCGACGGTGCGGTGCTGGCCACCGCGCAGGCCCTGCTGCCGCAGGGGGTGCGCGACGGTGAGGTGCTGCACCTGGTGCCCGCCCACGACCAGTGGCCCGAACTGGAGTACGACGACGTGGTCGAGGCCATCGCCGACGGCGCCCGCCGCCGGGGCGCCGCCTGGTCACCGGCGGCCACCCGGGCCGCCGCGCTGGCCGGTGCGGGCGTCCCGCTCGCCGTCGGGCTGCTCGCCGTCCTCGCCGCCGGGCCCGGTCAGCCCGCCGGCTGGCCCGTCGCGGGCGCGGTGGCGCTGCTGCTCGTCCTCGCCGGCACGGTCGCCTCCCGGGCGTACGGGGACGGCCCGACCGGCGCGACGCTCGGCGGCTACGCCCTGCCGTACGCCACCGCGGCGGGCGCCCTCGCGGTCAGCTCCGGCGACCCGGTGGGGGCGTTCCGCCCGCTGCCCTGGCTCGGCGCTGCCGAACTGCTCGCCGGTGCGGTGGCGCTGCTGCTGGCCGCCGTGCTGGGGCTGCTCGGCACCGCCACCCGGCTGCGGGTCTTCGTGGCCGGCGCGACGGTCGGCGCGGTGGGCGCCGCGGCCGGTCTCGGCGGGCTGCTGCTCGACCCGGCCGACACCGCCGCCGTGCTGCTCTGCGTGCTGGTCTTCGCCCTCGGGGCGCTGCCGCTGCTGGCGATCCGGCTGGGCAAGGTGCCGCTGCCGCCGATCACCCTGCCGGCCGGCCCGACCGGCGGCCCGGACGGCGTGCGGGACCTGCCCGACCGGGAGCGGGTGCACGCGGCGGTGGCCCGCACCGAGGAGATGCTGACCGGGATGCTGCTCGGGCACGCGCTGCTGGCGGTGGCCGCCGCCGGGGTGCTCGCCGTGGCCGGCGGCGTCGCCGGGCGGCTGCTGGTGGCGGTGGGCTCGGCGGTGCTGCTGCTACGGTCCCGGCTCTTCGTGGCGGTCCGTCACCGGGTGCCGCCGGTGGCGGCCGGGCTCGCCGGGTTCGCGGTGCTCGGCGGGGTGCTCGCCGGCCGGGCCGGCACCCCCGGGATGCTGGCGCTGGCCGGGGGCGGGCTGGCCGTCGCGCTGGTCGCCGTCGCCGCCGGTACGACGTACGCCCGGCGGCCGGTCTCACCGTACGTCGGCCGGGTGGCGGACCTGACCGACACCGCGCTGGTGGTCTCGGTGGTCCCGGTGGCCTGCGCGGTGCTGGATCTCTACGAGGCGGCGCGGGGCCTGCTGGGCTGACCCACGACGGGTGCCCGACCCACGACGAAGGCCCGGGCGGGTGTGCCCGGGCCTTCGTCGACGTGACTGCTCAGTGCGCGTGCTCGCCGCGCTCCTCGGCCTCCTTGGCCCGCCGGTACGACGCGTGGATCTCGGCCTCGGCCTCGACCCGGCCCACCCAGGTGGCGCCCTCGACCGACTTGCCCGGCTCCAGGTCCTTGTAGACCTCGAAGAAGTGCTGGATCTCCAGCCGGTCGAACTCGCCGAGGTGGTGGATGTCGCGCAGGTGCTCCTGGCGCGGGTCCTCGTAGGGCACGCAGAGGACCTTGTCGTCGCCGCCCTTCTCGTCGGTCATCCGGAACATGCCGATGGTGCGGCAGCGGATCAGGCAGCCCGGGAAGGTCGGCTCGGGGACCAGCACCAGCGCGTCCAGCGGGTCGCCGTCCTCGCCGAGGGTGCCCTCGATGAACCCGTAGTCGGCCGGGTACTGGGTCGATGTGAAGAGGGTGCGGTCCAGCCGGATCCGGCCGGTCACGTGGTCCACCTCGTACTTGTTGCGGTGACCCTTCGGGATCTCAACCGTGACGTCGAAATCCATCTCCCACGCTCCCTCGTCTGCCCACGCTGGCTGAACGGAACCACTGACGTCCCCGGTACGGGTGAATGACCACCCGTCGGCTCCGGACGCCGCATAGTCTTCGGACCGAAGTAGTGTCACCCAGGCGGGTTCGGCCGCGGGAGGAGGGGGTCGTGGGGAGGGAAGATTCACACTACCGCCCGGACGGGGTTGACGGACGCGGATCCGGCCGATCCGGGAGCGGCGGTGCCACCGGCCGGGTGCCGGTGCCGGACGCGAGCGTTCTGCGCCGTCCCGAGGCGACCCCTGAACCGCCCTCGGCGTTCGGCCGCTCACCCGAACACCCACCGCCCCCGGCCTGGCGTCCGCCGTCCGCCGACGGCCCGGCCGCGTCCGGTTCCGCCCGGTTGACGCCGTCCGCCGGGGCCGCGCCCGGGCGCCCGACCCCCGGTGTCCCGCCCGTTCCCGGCCCGCCCGGACGTCCGGTCTTCGGCTCGGTGCCCGTTCCGCAGCCGGCCTGGGGCCCGCCGTCCGGCGAGCCGGTGGCCGGGGCCGTGCCGGTGTCGCCGTCCCCGCACGCCGGCTCCGCCCCGGTCTCCCCGCCACCGGCGGGTCCCGGTCCGTTGCCGCCGGGGGCCGGTGGGGCGCTGCCGCCCGTCGCCGCGCCCCGCCGTCGGCGGCGGTTGCCCGTCCTGCTGGCGACCGTGCTGCTGCTGGCCCTCGCCGGGGTCGCGGTGGTGGTCCGGCCCGGCCCGGTCGCCGGGTGGCTGGGGGAGCAGCCGGCCGCCCCGACGGCCCCGTCGCAGGCCCCCGAGCCCGATCCGTCCCCGGTGCTCGCCGGCCCGGACGCCAACGCGCCGGAGCCGACCGCCGCCGGGATCCGCGCCGCGGTCGAACCGCTGACCGCCGCCGCCGCACTGGGCAGCCGGGTCAACGTGTCGGTCGCCGACGTGGTCACCGGCGAGTCGCTGTACGCCAAGGGCGGCGACGACGGCACCGTCCCCGCCTCGGTCACCAAGCTGGCGACCGGGGTGACCGTGCTGGAGGCACGCGGCCCCGGCTACCGGATCCCGACCCGTGCCGTCGCCGGGGCGAAACCCGGTGAGGTGGTGCTGGTCGGTGGCGGCGACCCGACCCTGGCGGTCGACAAGAGCGGCTTCTACCCCGGCGCGGCCCGCCTCGACGCGCTGGCCGCACAGGTGAAGCAGGCGCTCGGTGGCACCGCGCCGACCAGGGTCGTGGTCGACTCCACGCTCTTCCCCGGGCCGGTCCACGGCCCCGGCTGGGACGCCGACATCCCGACCGGCGGCTTCGGCGCGTCGATCACCGCGCTGATGACCGACGGGGCCCGCCGCGACCCGGTCGGGGCGAAGAAGACCTTCGACGACAGCCACGGCGCGGCCGAGCGGTACGCCCAGCCCGACCTGGCCGCCGGCCGCTCCTTCGCCAGACTGCTCGGACTGCCCGCCGGCACCGAGGTGGTCAAGGGCACCGCCCCGGCCGCCGCCGGTACGGCCGGCACCGGCGCCCCGACGCCCGGCACCGAGCTGGGCAAGGTCGAGTCGCTGCCGATGATCCGGCTGGTCGACATCATGATCAGCGACAGCGACAACGTGATCGCCGAGGCGCTGGCCCGGCAGGTCGCGCTGGCCCGCAACCAGCAGGCCTCCTTCACCGGCGGGGCGGCGGCGATGGACGAGGTGATCGGCGAGCTGGGGCTGCCGGCCGACGAACTCAGCCTCGCCGACGGCAGCGGGCTGTCCCGCCGCAACCGGATCAGCCCCTCCCTGCTCACCGACCTGATCACGCTCGCCGGCAACGGCACCCACCCGGAGTTGGCCGCCATCTTCGGCGGCCTCCCGGTCGCCGCCTGGTCGGGCACCCTGGACACCCGTTACCAGGCGTCGGCGACCGCCGCCGGAGCCGGCGTGGTCCGGGCCAAGACCGGGACGCTGACCCGGGTGCACGCCATCGCCGGGCTGGTCACCACCAGCGACGGCCGGCTGCTCACCTTCGCCGTGCTCACCGACCAGGCCCCGCCGGACGGCCTGGACACCACCCGGCAGGCGCTCGACCGGATCGCCGGCGCGCTGGCCGGCTGCGGCTGCCGCTGAGCCGGCCGCCCGCACGACCCGACCGGGGTGTTCCGGCGCGGGTACGGTGGGTGGCATGGCGCAGTTCGTGGACTGGGATCTGGCCGCCGCCACCGCTGGGGCGCTGAGCAAGTCCGGCCCCCGCGTGTCGTACGCGGAGGCCACCGAGGTGGTCGGCGACCTGCGCCGGCTCACCGAGGAGGCGGCCGGGCACGTGGCCGACTACACCGGGCTGCGCTCTCAGGTGAGCCATCCGCCGGTGCGGGTGGTGGACCGGCGGGACTGGGCGGCCACCAACATCGCCGGCCTGCGTGAGGTGATCACGCCGCTGGTCAGCCGGCTCTCCGGCGACAAGCAGCCGGGCCCGCTCACCGAGGCGGTCGGTTCCCGGCTCACCGGCGTACAGGCCGGCACCGTGCTGGCGTACCTCTCCGGCCGGGTCCTCGGCCAGTACGAGGTCTTCTCCGCCGACCCCGGTCAACTGCTGCTGGTGGCGCCGAACATCGTCGAGGTGGAGCGGAAGCTGGGGGCCGACCCGCGCGACTTCCGGCTCTGGGTCTGCCTGCACGAGGTCACCCACCGCACCCAGTTCACCGCCGTGCCGTGGATGCGGGCCTACTTCCTCGGCGAGGTGCAGGCGTTCGTCGACGCCTCGCAGGGCAGCGAGCACCTGGTCGAGCGGCTGCGTCGGGGGGTGGCCACGCTCTCCGACGCGGTGAAGGACCCGGAGAGCCGCACCAGCGTGCTGGACATCGTGCAGACCCCGGCGCAGCGGGCCGTGCTGGACCGGCTCACCGCGCTGATGACCCTGCTGGAGGGGCACGCCGAGTTCGTGATGGACGGCGTCGGGCCGCAGGTCATTCCCAGCGTGGAGCGGATCCGGGCGGCGTTCAACCGGCGGCGCGAGTCGGGCAACCCGCTGGAGAAGGCGATCCGCCGGCTGCTCGGTGTGGACGTCAAGATGCGCCAGTACGCCGAGGGCCGCACGTTCGTGCACGGCGTGGTCGAGCGGGTCGGCATGGCCGGCTTCAACAAGATCTTCGGCTCTCCGCTGACCCTGCCCCGGCTGGAGGAGCTGGGTGACCCGGACGCCTGGGTGGCCCGGGTGCACGGGCCGGCCGGGACCATCCCGACCGCCGGCTGAGCCGCCGGACGTGGCCGCCCTCCCCCCACCGGTAGCCGCGATCCGGCTCGCGGTGCGCCGCGCGCTGGCCGGGCTGCCGCCCGGCGGTCCGGTGCTGGTGGCCTGCTCGGGTGGGGCGGACTCGCTCGCCCTCGCCGCCGCCACCGCGTTCGTCGCGTCCCGGCTCGGCCGGCGGGCCGGTCTGGTCACCGTCGACCACGGTCTGCAGGCCGGCTCCGCCGACCGGGCCGCCGGGGTCGCCGACTGGGCCCGTCGGGTCGGGCTGGACCCGGTCGAGGCGGTGCCGGTCAGGGTGGCCGGGCGTCCCGGTGGGCCGGAGGCCGCCGCCCGGGAGGCCCGCTACCAGGCGTTGGTCGCGGCGGCCCGGCGGTACGCGGCGACCGCCCTGCTGATCGGGCACACCCGCGACGACCAGGCCGAGACGGTGCTGTTGGCGCTCGCCCGGGGGGCCGGCCCGCGCGGGCTGGCCGGGATGCCCGAGCGGCGGGACCTGGACGGGGTGCCGCTGCTGCGTCCGCTGCTCGACGTCACCCGGGCGGAGACCCGCAAGGCGTGCGCCGCGTCGGGGCTTACCCCGTGGGAGGACCCGCACAACACCGACCCGTCGTACGCCCGGGCCCGGGTTCGCGCCGACGTGCTGCCGGTGCTGGTCGCGGCGCTCGGCGAGGGGGTGCTGGCCAATCTGGCCCGGACGGCCCGACTGGTCGCCGCCGACACGGCCGCGCTCGACGACCTGGCCGCCGCCGCCCTCGCCGGCCCGCCGGTGCGGCCGGCTGGGCCTCCGGTGCCCGGACCGTCGGTGGCGGGGGAACCGCCCGGTGTGGTGGCCCGGCCGGACTCGGTCGAGGTGCTCCCCGGGGTGCGGGACGGTGGCGGCGGACTCTCCGTCGTGGCGCTGGCCGGGCTGCCCAGCGCGGTCCGAACCCGGGTGCTGCACGCCTGGGCGCGGGAGTTGGGCGCTCCGCCCGCCGCGCTCTCCCACCGGCACGTCGACGCGTTGGACGCCCTGGTCACCGACTGGCGCGGGCAGGGCGCGACCGCCCTGCCGGGCGGGCTGCGGGTGCGCCGCCGGGACGGCCGGCTGCTGCCCGTCGACGGAACTCCCGGCGGGGTGCTCCGGTGACTGGCGCGACGCGGTGCCGGCTGCGCCGGCCCCATGGCCGGGTCGCGTTGCACGGCGGATCTGCCGCCGCGAGCACGCTGACCGTGGTGCCGCCACCCCTTGGCCCGGGTCGACGGCGCGGCCCTGGGTTCTCCGAGCCCCGGTGGTCGGCTCAGCGGACGGGCGTCCGGTCGCGGAAGGTGGTGCGGTAGCCCTGCGGGGTGGTGCCGACCCGCCGGGCGAAGTGGTGACGCAGCGCGGCGGCGTCGGGGAAACCGGCCCGGTCGGCGATGGTCTCCACGCTGAGTCGGGTCTCCTCCAGCAGCCGGCGGGCCAGCAGCACCCGTTGGTTGGTCAGCCAGTCGTGCGGGGTGGTGCCGGTCTCGGCGCGGAACCGGCGGGCGAAGGTACGGGGTGACATGCCGGCCCGGGCGGCCAGCTCGTCGACCGTGGCCGGCTGGTCCAGGTGGCCCATCAGCCAGCTCAGCACCGGTTCCAGGGTGGGCGCGTCGGGAGTGGCGGGGATCGGCGCCTCGACGTACTGGGACTGGCCGCCGTCGCGGTGCGGCGGGACGACCATCCGACGGGCCAGCCGGGTGGCGATGGCCGAGCCGTGCTCCTGGCGTACCAGGTGCAGGCAGGCGTCGATGCCGGCGGCGGTGCCGGCGCTGGTGAGGACGGGGCCGTCGGCGACGTACAGGCTGTTGCACCGGACCCGGGCCGCCGGGTGGCGGCGTTGCAGCTCGTCGACGTACCGCCAGTGGGTGGTGCACTCCCGGCCGTCGAGCAGCCCGGCGGCGCCGAGCACGAACGCCCCGGAGCAGACGCTGAACACGTACGCGCCCCGGTCGACGGCGCGGCGCAGCGCGTCCAGCACCGGCGTCGGGACCTGGTAGCCCTGGGCGTGCGCGGGGACGGCCACCAGGTCGGCCTCGTCGACCGGGCCGAGGTCGGCGTGGGGGGTGATGCCGAAGCCGGAGGCGGCGCGGACCGGGCCGCCGTCGGCCGTGCAGACGGTGAACCGGTAGCCGGGGAAACCGTCGTCGGTGCGGTCCGTGCCGAACACCTCGGTGAGCACGCCGAGCTCGAAGACGGCGACCCGGTCCAGCGCGACGACGGCGACCGATCTGAGCATGTGACGAGGGTAACCGCAGTGTTGGCAGAAAATCGAGGGGCAATGGCATTCCTGCCACTGTCCGGGTCGGGGCGGCGGGCGGAAACTGGTCTCAGTCCGGTGCGCACCGGCGGCGAAACCCACTCAGACCACGCGAAAGTGAGCGCCGCCATGGAGTTCCTCCTGTTCCTGCTCTTCCTCGTCGGCCTGGCCGTCGCCTCGGCGTTCGGCCTCCCCACCGACAGCCGCGACTCGGCCGACTGGAAGCCCACCGACGACGGCCGCCGCTGGCGGTCCCGCCCCTGCTGAGGCGATTGGCCCCGAGATGCCGAAAAAATCCATGGCGGGACCGCGCCAAAAGGGGCGGCCCCGCCGACGGGGGCCATCCGGCGTACGGCAGGCTAGGAGTCATGGCTGACGGCTCCTGGTACGACGCCGACATCGATCACGTGATCATCTCCGAGGCGCAGATCCGCGAGAAGACCGCGGAACTCGCCAAGCAGGTCTCGGCGGACTACGCCGGAGTCGAGGACGGGCTGCTGCTCGTCTGCGTGCTCAAGGGCGCGGTCATGTTCATGGCCGACTTCGCCCGCGCGCTGGGTCGGCAGGGCCCCCCGGCCGAGCTGGACTTCATGGCCATCTCCTCGTACGGCCAGGGCACCACCTCCTCCGGCGTGGTCCGCATCCTCAAGGACCTGGACCGGGACATCGCCGGCCGGCACGTCGTGGTGGTCGAGGACATCGTCGACTCCGGCCTGACCCTGTCCTGGCTGCTGCGTTACCTGGAGTCCCGCTCGGCGGCCAGCGTCGAGGTGGTCGCCCTGTTCCGCAAGCCGGACGCGGTGAAGGTCCAGGTCCCGGTGAAGTACGTCGGCTTCGACATCCCCACCGAGTTCGTGGTCGGCTACGGCCTCGACTTCGGCGAGCGCTACCGCGAACTGCCGTACGTCGGCGTGCTCAAGCCCGAGGTCTACGCCCGGGCCTGAGCGGTCCGGCGGCCATCCCGGGCCGCTCGTATCGGTGTCCATCGAGCGGACGTTCAGCGGGCTCCCAGTGAATCCGTCTACGGTAGGTGTCGGTGGCGTGGGAGGCAGTACCCGCGTCCGGCCTCTCGACCCGCGTGACCGGGCGGTCGACGGGGCCGGTCGCTTCTCCCCGCCACGCCGGCTGAAACCTGGTTCGCCGTCGGCGTAAGTGCCGGGCTCGCAAGCTCATATCTGGCACCAACGGTGTACCGTCGAATGACCGCGGCGCGGCAGTTCGCGCGCCTCGGGGTCGAGGCCGGCCCGCACGGCGGCTCGACGCCGCCACCGGCGGCGACACCATTCAGACGGTCAGGACGTCGATCAGGAGGATGCGGGCGCCTCGGCGCTCGACAACAGTATGGAACGTACGCGTTTCTTCCGCCGACCGGTGGTCTGGATCATCCTGGTCATCCTCGGCGCCGTTGTGCTCAGTCAGCTGTTCACCGCTGGTCCCAGCTACCACCGGGTGGACACTTCCGTTGCGCTCGACCAACTGCACACCGCCAAGATCGACAAGGTCGTGTTCCAGGACAAGGAGCAGACGCTCCAGCTCAACCTGGCCGAGAAGACCAAGTTCGGCGACACCACGACCAACCGGATCGAGGCCCAGTTCCCGTACCAGACCGGCGAGCAGGTCTGGAACGAGGTCCTCGCGGCCAAGGCGGCCAACCGGGTCACCGGCCCGGCCGACGCCAAGGTGTCGTCCGACAGCATCTGGGTGAGCCTGCTGGTCAACCTGCTGCCCATCGCTCTGCTCGTGCTCCTGCTGCTCTTCTTCATGTCGCAGATGCAGGGCGGCGGCTCCCGGGTGCTCAACTTCGGCAAGTCCAAGGCCAAGATGATCACCAAGGACACGCCGAAGACCACCTTCGCGGACGTGGCCGGGGCCGAGGAGGCCGTCGAGGAGCTGCACGAGATCAAGGACTTCCTCCAGAACCCGGCGAAGTACCAGGCCCTGGGGGCCAAGATCCCGAAGGGTGTGCTGCTCTTCGGCCCGCCCGGAACCGGTAAGACGCTGCTCGCCCGCGCCGTCGCCGGCGAGGCCGGGGTGCCGTTCTACTCGATCTCCGGCTCCGACTTCGTGGAGATGTTCGTCGGTGTCGGCGCGAGCCGGGTCCGCGACCTCTTCGAGCAGGCCAAGGCGAACGCCCCGGCGATCGTCTTCGTCGACGAGATCGACGCCGTCGGGCGGCACCGTGGCGCCGGCATGGGCGGCGGTCACGACGAGCGCGAGCAGACCCTCAACCAGTTGCTCGTCGAGATGGACGGCTTCGACACCAAGGGCGGGGTCATCCTGATCGCCGCCACCAACCGGCCGGACATCCTCGACCCGGCGTTGCTGCGGCCGGGCCGGTTCGACCGGCAGATCCCGGTCGACGCCCCCGACATGGAGGGCCGCAAGGCGATCCTGCGGGTGCACGCCAAGGGCAAGCCGTTCACCCCCGACGTCGACCTCGACGCGGTCGCCCGGCGTACCCCCGGCTTCTCCGGCGCCGACCTGGCCAACGTGATCAACGAGTCCGCGCTGCTCACCGCCCGCAAGGAACAGCGGGCGATCAGCAACGACTCGCTGGAGGAGTCGATCGACCGGGTGATTGCCGGCCCGCAGCGCCGCACCCGGGTGATGAGCGACCAGGAGAAGAAGATCACCGCGTACCACGAGGGTGGGCACGCGCTGGTCGCCTGGGCGCTGCCGCACGCCGCGCCGGTGCACAAGGTGACGATCCTGTCCCGGGGACGCTCGTTGGGGCACACCCTGGTCCTGCCGACCGAGGACAAGTACACCCAGACCCGGGCCGAGATGATCGACACCCTGGCGTACGCGCTGGGTGGCCGGGCCGCCGAGGAACTCGTCTTCCACGAGCCCACCACCGGTGCCGGCAACGACATCGAGAAGGCCACCGGGTTGGCCCGCGCCATGATCACCCAGTACGGCATGAGCTCCAAGCTCGGCGCGATCAAGTACGGCACCAGCGGGGACGAGCCGTTCCTCGGCCGCAACATGGGCCACGAGCGGGACTACTCCGACGTGGTGGCCGCCGAGATCGACGGCGAGATGCGGGCCCTGATCGAGCTGGCCCACGACGAGGCCTGGGAGATCCTGGTGGAATACCGGGACATCCTGGACAACATGGTCCTGGAGCTGATGGAGAAGGAGACCCTCTCCACCGCCGACATGGCCCGGATCTGCGCCCGGGTGGTGAAGCGCCCGCCGATGGCCCCGTACAACGGCTTCGGCAAGCGTCAGCCCTCCACCGAGCCGCCGGTGCTCACCCCCGCCGAGAAGGAGAAGCTCAAGGCGCAGGCGACGGCCGACGGCATCTCCGTCGGCGGCTCGTCGAACAACTCGGACGGTACGCACTGAACACCGACGCCGCGGCCAGTCCCGAACCCTCGGGGCTGGCCGCCTCGTCCACCGAGCCCGGAGACGAGACGCTCGACTACGTCGCCGCCCGGTTGATCAGCGGCAAGCTCACCGGCCGACCGGTCGAGGACACCATGGACCTCGGCCGGATCGAGAAGGCCGTCCGCGAGATCCTCATCGCCGTCGGGGAGGACCCCGACCGGGACGGTCTCCAGCAGACCCCGGCCCGGGTCGCCCGCGCGTACGCCGAACTCTTCGCCGGCCTCCGGGTCGACCCGGCCCAGGTGCTCAGCACCACCTTCGAGGCCAACCACGAGGAGTTGGTGCTCGTCCGGGACATCGACGTGATGAGCCTCTGCGAGCACCACCTGCTCCCGTTCCGGGGCAGCGCCCACATCGGCTACATCCCCGGCCCCGACGGCCGGATCACCGGCCTGTCCAAGCTGGCCCGGCTGGTCGAGGTCTTCGCCCGCCGGCCGCAGGTGCAGGAACGACTCACCTCGCAGATCGCCGACCTGCTGATGAGCAAGCTGCAACCGCGGGGCGTCATCGTGATACTCGAATGCGAGCACATGTGCATGGCGATGCGCGGCATCCAGAAGAGCGGCGCCAAGACCATCACCTCGGCCGTCCGCGGCACGCTCCAGCACGACGCGAAATCCCGCGCCGAGGCGATGTCACTGATCATCCCCCGCTGAGCGGTCAACCGGCCAGCATCGCCAGCATGATCCCGGCGGCGGTCAGCACCGCCGGGACCAGGCAGGTCAGCAGCCCCAGCCGGGGGGTGCGATCCCACCGCCCGTCCGGCCCCGGCGGGAACAGCCGTCCCACCCCGTGCCAGCCGGCCGCGAACGCCGCCGCCGGCAGCGGCAACCCCAGCAGCAGCGCGGCGACGCTGACCGGCCCGGTGCCGGTGGCCAGGAACAGGACCAGCTCCACCAGCGGTACGACCAGCGCCAGCGGGCCGTACACCAGCAGGTTGCGCCACCGGGGCGGCCAGGCCGCCGGGCTCAGCGACCCGTGCGCCGCGAGCGCCCCGTCGGCACCCTCCACCCAGCCCCGCGCCGCCCGCAACGCGGCCAGCACCGCCGCCGGACCACCCACCATCACCCGGGTCGCCTCGGCCAGCTCCGGGGGCGTCGGGTCCAGCGCGATCGCCGGTACGCCCAGCTCCCGCAGCCGGGCCTGCTGCGGCGCCAACCGGGCGTGCACCTCGGTCAACTCCGCGCGGGCCGCCTCCACCGCACGGGCCTGCGCGGCGGCGGCCGTCGCCGCGCCCCGGCGTACCCCGTCGAGCTGGCGGGCCGCGGCCAGGTAGTCGGTCCAGGCAGTGGCCGTCGGGACCGGCCCGTCGCCGGCCCGCTGCCGGACCGGCGCCGCCGTCGCGACGTCGTCGATGCTCACGCCCAGTCCTCCCCGTGGTCGGCCACGTCGGTACCCCGTCGCCCGGCCACGTCGGTCCCCCGTCGCCCGGCCAGCGGCCGGCGGACCAGCTCGCGGTGCCGGCCGCCGCTTCCGCCCGGCGGGCCGGTGCGCCCGGTCACGCCGCGTTCTCCTCGTCACCGAACGGCACCAGCACCGTGCCGTGGTCGTCGGGGCCGTCCCAGAGCACCGCCCGGCCCGGCCTGGGCCGCCACTGCACCGGACGGCCGAAGACCGTCGTCAGCGCGGCACCCGGCAGGTCCACCACGGCGACCGCGGCCAGCTTCCCGACCTCGCCCTCCGGCTCCAGCAGCGCCGCGAACGGGGCGACGGTCCGCCACCAGCCCAACAGGTGCGTACCCGCCGGCGGCCCCTCGCGCAACAGCGCGCGCAACCGGTCCGGCGGCAACTCCACCGCCGACGGCCCGTCGACCCCGAACACCACCAGGTACGTCGGGTCGTCGCCGACCGGCAGGGCCAGCAGGCCCGGGCCGTCCACGGTCGACACCCGCTGGTGTTCGGCCAGCTCGGTGGCGAGCGCGGCGGCCAGCGGGGCGGCGTCCTCGGCCAGCGGGGCCAGCACGAACCGAACGGTGCCCGGCGGATGATGGGCGGCGGTGCTCCGCGCCGCCGTCGCCAGCAGCCGGGCGGCCTCCGCACCCGGACCGAGGACGGCCAGGTTGCGGCCCGCCACCGGACCCATTGGCACCGCCACCGTCGTCCGGGCCACGTTCACCGCCCGGCCCAGCAGCGCCGCCGGCCCGCCCGCCCGGCCCGCCACGGCGGCCCGCAGCCGCGGATCGTTGCGCAGCAGCGGCCGGGCCCAACCGGCGAAGACCACCGGGGGGACGGACCCCTCGGGTCGCGCCGCGAAGAGCCGGTGCCGCAGCCGCTCGACCGCCTCCGGCGCGTCGTGCGGATCCGGAAAGCGGACCAACCGCTCGTGGCCCCGGGTGGCGTTCCGCGGCCCGCCCAACCCGCCGGCGGTGTTGACCACCGCGCTACCCACCGCCAGGCCGGCGGCGGCGTCGTTCGTCGGCATCAGCACCGCGCCACCACCGGAGAGGGCCACCCGCACCGGGAACTGCCCCAACACCGAGTCCCGGGGCGCCGGGCCCGCGCCGATGCCCAGGTCGCCCGCCCCGGCCAGGACCAGGTGGACGCCGTACCCCCGGCCCGACCGGGTTAGCCCGTCCAACCGGGCCAGCACGTCGGCGGCCACCGGATCCCGGTCCGACAGCAACAGCGGAAAGTTGTCGATCACACAGACGATCCGGGGCAGCGCCTGGTGCCCGCGCAACTCGGCGAAGCGCTGACCACCCGCCCGCGCCGCCGCCTCCTCCCGCCGGCGGATCTCCGCCGCCAACTGGTCGAACAGGTCCCGCACGTACTCCGGGTCGGCGGCCATCGCCGCCGCGCGTACCTGCGGCACCCAGGACCGGTCCCGTTCGGTCTGGAGGAACTCGACGAAGGACTCGCCGTGGCCCAGGTCCACCAGATGCAGGGCCAGTTCGTCCGGGCCGTACCGGGCGGCGAGGCCGAGCAGGGCATTGGTCAGGAACGCCGACCGACCCGCGTCCGACCGACCGCTGACCAGCCAGTGCGGGGTCAACTCGGTGAAACCCACGCTGACCGGCCGGCCGGTGGCGTCCCCGACGGTGGTGGCGAGCCCGTCGGCCGACGTCGCCGTCCACAGCTCGTCCCCGGCCGGCGGCAGCAGCTCGGTCAGGCTCAGCCGGGAACCCGCCTCCACCTGCTCCGCCAGCCGCCGGCAGACCGTACCGATCAACTCCGGCCCGGGATCCTCGTCGACGAAGACGGGAGAGTTCAGCCCACCCGGCGAGTCGGTGCCCGGCCCGCTGAACGGGCTGCCCGGCGGATCACCCAGCAGCGCGTACGCGGTGCGCAGCGCCACCGGGGTGGCCCGCGGCAACGACGGGCGGGCAGCGGACGGGCCGGGCGCGGGCCAGCCGGCGACCACCAGGTGCAGGCCGGCCGCCCCGCCCCGCTCGGCCAACGCCTCGATCCGGTCCAGGTCGCTCGGGCCGGTCGCCTCGGGCAGGCCGGCGACCACCAGCAGCAGCGTCCGGTCGTGCCGACGGGGCCGGCCGGCGCCGGGCGAGACCCACTGCTCGGCCTCGGTCAGCACCGCCCGCAGCCCGGTCACGTCGACCGCCGGGGGCGGCAGCAGACCCGCGTCGCCCAGCGCGGCGAACGGCGCGAAGGTGCCGCCCGCGCCGACGCCGTCGACCGCCCGCACCAGCAGACAGCCCGCCGGCGTGGCCGCCAGCAGGCGCAGCAGCACGGCCCGGAGCAGGCCCGCCACCCGGGGATCCCGGACGTCCGAGTCGAGCGTGAGATGCCCGGAACCGAGCAACGGTACGAGAGCGGGAAAGCGCGCGTCGTCCAGCGGTGCCGCCGTGCCGACCCGGACGAGGGGCGGACTGTCCTCACCGCACGGGGTGTCCGGCGGCAGCGTCTCCAAGGCGGCCCCGGCCCAACCCGGGGCGAGCAGGGCGGCGGCGGTCCGGAGCCGGTCCGCCAGCTCGTACTGGCGACGCTGGTCGGCCGGGGCCGGCCGGATCTCGTCGAGGACCGCGGTGGCGGCGACGGCGGTGGCGGCTGCGCGCCGGTGCAGGGCGGCGGCGCGGTTCGTACGTGCCTTCGGACCGGCCACCGCGTCCACCCCTCTTTCCGAGGTTGGAAACCTCCCCGAGTGCAGACCGTATCCCAGGTGGAGCCGCCCGCCCGGGAAGCGCGGCGGTGCTGCGCCGGGCTTGTCGCGAATGGGGGTGAAGGCTCACCTCCCGGGGTTGTCCTGTCACGATCAGCAGCTTCCGGGGCATTGGGTACGAGGCGCCCAGCCGATAGCCTCAAGGGGTGGAATCAGTGCAGCCCCCCGCCGGTTCCCAGGTCTCCCGCGTACCGGCGCAGCGGACCCCGCCGGAGCAGTTGGCGCCCCCTGCGCCCACCCCGGTACCCCCGCGCCCGCGCCGTCGGATCCGTACCGTCCTCACCGTCGTCGCCGGGGTGCTGGCGCTGCTCTGCGTGGCGGGCGCGGCGGTCGGCTACGTGCTGTACGACCGGGCGACAACCCCTGACCGCAGCGCACCGGACGTCGTGGTGGACAACTACCTGCGTGAGTTCCTCGTCACCGAGAACGACACCAGAGCCGACATGCTCACCTGTAGTGGAAGTGTATCGGGTTTGTCGGAACTCCGGACACTTCGTGACGACCTGCGCGCCAGGGAGCAGCGATTTGCAGCAACGGTGACCGTGAGCTGGGGCGCACTTCAGGTGCAGCGGCAGGGGAGCGGTGCCTATGTGGAGACCGACCTCATTCTCTCCGCGTCGGTCGATGGGATTTCTCAGAGTGACCGTCAGCGTTGGCGATTTCAAACACGGCTAGACGACCATTGGCGAGTTTGCGGAGCGGCGCGGGCCGCTTAAGTCCTACTCGATCCACAAGAGGTGGACTGGGACCTCCAGGGTGGTGGGTGGTTGTCCACGCCAGGCCCAGCGATACCACTCCAGTTCCGGGGTCACCCGGACGCAGATGTCGCCCTCCGCGCCCGAGTAGGACTCGGTCACCGCGCGCAGGTCCCGGTGTTCGACGGAGTCCTCGACGTGCACCACCCGCCGGCCGCCGACCGCGTCCGCCTCGAAGACCGGGGTGGGTACCCGGTGTGTCGGCCCGTCAAGGGAGACCAGCCGAATGCCCTGTTCGCGCCCGGGACTGGGCGGCGGCCCGGAGCGGCTTCCCAGGGTCTCCACCCAGACCCGCTCCACGGGAACGAGCGGTGCGAAGACCTCCACCTGGTCGGACTCCGCCCGGTACCACTCGTGCTCGGGAATGACCGGCACGTAGGTGCGGCTGCCCTGCACCACCCGTTCGTCGGCGCGTAGGTCGCCCCGCCAGCCGAGACCGGGAAGCCCGACGAGGACCCGGCGGCCGCGTAGCTCGACCCGGCCGGTGGCGGGGAGGATCTCGATCGGGCGCGGCGGCAGCGGTGTCCAGTCGGGCTGCCCGGCGAAGGGATCCGGCAGCGGGCCGCTCATCGTCCTGGCGACCTCATGCCGAGCCGTCCAACGGTGCGCCCCGCTGCCGCATGAACGGCACCGGATTGACGCCGCCGGCGTAGCTGCGGTCCCCGTCCACGTGGATCTCGAAGTGCAGATGCGGCCCGGATGAGTTGCCGCTACTGCCCACCAGCCCGATGACCTCGCCAGCCTTTACGAGTTGTCCGGGCGTCACCCGAGGCTTTTCGATCATGTGGCAGTAGCGGCTGACATAGCCGCCGGCATGCAGGATGTCGACGAACCAGCCGCAGCCGCCCTTGCCCGGGAAACCGTCGACGTCGCAGGTGCGTCCGCCGCTGTGGTCCGGATCGCACCGGGCGACCAACACCCGTCCGGTCGCCGCGGCGTGGATCTCGGTCCGCTTGCGGGCACCGATGTCGACCCCGTTGTGCCGGGGCCGGCTCGTGCTGCGGAAGCCGGAGCCGACCCCGCCGTCGATCGGCGCGGTCCAGCCAGACGCGGCGATGGTCCGGGCGGAGGCCTGGTCGCAGAACGTCCGATCGGCGATCTGCACCGTTCGGGCGGCGCCGCCGGCCAGCGCGTTGACGATCTGACTGGCGATGTCCTCATGCTTGGCGTACGCGTCGGGATACGCGCTGATCTGAACCTTCTGGGCGGCGCGGGTCAGCGACAGTCGTTCCCAGTCGTCCACCTTGAGCAGCTTCTCGTAGAACTTTCGGGCCGCGTAGTCGGGGCTCATCCGCTGCGCGACGCTGCCCCAGCCCGCCCGCTGTTGAAAAAGACCGACGGAATCGTGGTCCGAGCCGACACCCTCATTCGGAATGTCGCGCGAACCGGCGACTGTGCTGTTGCCCAGGTTCCGCAGGGCCGACTCCTGCATCGCGGTCGCCACGGCGATCACCCAACCCCGGGGCGGCACCCTCATGTCCTGACCGACCTTGATGATGATCGCCGCGTTGCGCATCTGGCTGTCGCCGTAGTCGGACATTCGAGGCATGGAGCCGGTGACGTTGACCCGATGGTCGTCATCACATCGTTGTTCGTTGGAGACCAGGCTCTCCTGGTCGCCACCGAGGTTTGTCAGGAAGAACGCCGCACTGCCACCACCGCAGCAGAGTAGCGCGAGGGTGCCCGTCAGCGCGGCGGCGACGGCACCGATCCGGAGTCGACGACGGGGTGGCTCGCCCACCCCCGGCAGTTCGGCAGTCATTCCCGCTCCCAGTCCACGGCATCCACCAACCAGCGTCCGTCAGGTGCCACCAGTTCCAGCCGTAGGCGTCCGGTCTCCAACGGGACCAGCACCTCGGTGAAGTCTTCGGTCCGTGGCCGGAGGGTCGGCTCACCGGTGACCTTCTCGGCCGGTACGCCCGCAGGGTCGGCACCGGTTAGCTTCTCGGTGAGGGCGGGTGTCGAGAGCGGCCGGAGGGCCCCCTGCCACCGTTCAGCGGTGGTGGTGGGTCCACCGAGCCAGGCGGTGGCGAATCGGGAGGCCGTCTGCTCCGGGGTCAACTCGCCGGGGCGGGTGCGTGGGGACTGCGCGACGGGGGTTGAGATGACTCCGTCGTCGCCCTCCTCTGGATCCACCGTGGTGATGGGTTCCCGAGGCCGGCTGCTCAGCCCGGCGGTGAGGTCACTCGGGCCGGACACCAGGCGGGCCGCTCCGATAACACCGAGAATCAGCACGGCGATACCGAGGGCGATGCCGAAGCGAGATCGGAGAACCCGGGTGAACAGGAATTCAAGTGCCCGTCGCATCGCCGTCACCGAGCCTCGGACCGTATCCGGGGGCTGGGCTTGACCGGGGTCCGCTCGGCCGAGTCGGGGCGGTAGACCACGAAGGACGGAGCCTCCTCCGGCACGTCCGGCTCGGTCCATGTCGCCGGCTGCCGGCGGGGCCGAGGCGCGGTCGTCGAGCGGCTGCCCCTGCCTGGTACAGGTGTCAACTCTGTCTCGTCGGCGCCTTCCCGTCCGTCCGGCCGGTCCCGCTGGGCTGGCGTGCTGACCGTGGACTGCGACGGGTCCTCCCGCCGGGCCTCGGGTCGTAGGCTCGTCGGTTCCACCGCTAGCCCGCGTCGCCGGGCGGTCGTCGGCTCGGTGGTCCCGCCTGGCTCGGACACGTCGAGCCGGGCGGCGATCCGCATGTCGCGGAAGAACCGCCGGTGCCACGACCCGGCCGAGCTGACCGCCTCGCTGCTGTCCTTGCCGCCCAACTGCGTGATCCGCCGGTACGGACGCAGCAGCAACCACCCCACCACCCCGCAGAGCCAGACCAGGACCACCTGGAGCCAACCTGGCAGGGTGGGCGTGCTCATGATCAGGTCCACGGCGAAGAGGTAGATCGCCGCCCCGGTGCCGAAGATGGCGATGTTGAAGACAGCGGCGACCACAGCGTTTGCCAGTCGGCGTAGCCCGGCGCTCGCCGGACGGAGCAGCCCGACCGTGCCCAGGATCGGTGCCGCGATCACCGCCCACCGGAAGATCATGAAGCCGAGCAGTACCAGCAGCGAGGCGGTGAGGTCGAACATGGCGAAGAGCAGCGAGGCCAGCACGGCGATGAAACCGGAACCGATCCGGTCCATGTCCCGGCTGCCCTGAAGGTATTCGTAGGCTTCCGGATCCTCCGTCTTGATTTGCTCGGCCACCGTCATCCATTGCTGCTGCTTGGCCTTGATGGTTGCCTCGCGGGTGGCGGGGTTCTGCCGAAGCTTTTCCGCCTCCTCCCAGGAGATCGACTTGGCGTCGTAGAGAGCTGCCCCGTACTTCTTCGCGGTCTCACTGTCGGCAGAGCCGAGGACTCCACGCAGCCAGTTGCGGTAGAGCATCGACTCGGTCGCAGTGTCGCTTGCGCGGACTGCGGGAGGTCGCTTGTCCACGCAGGCTTCGGGATTCGGCAGGACGCAGCGGTCCGGCGGAATGTCTCGTGACGCGGGACCAACCGCATCATGGACGACGCCCAACGAGGTGATAAGGGTACCGTCGGCGACGTTCGCGGACTTGACGGGCCAAGCGGCCAAGGCAGTCACCGCGACCATCACCAGCAAAGCCCAACCGGCCGTGGTCATCGCATTGCTCATGTCCGATTGGCGGGATCGCCAGAGTAGATAGAGCCCTACCACGCAGAGCGTCACGATGCCGAAGACGCTGAACACCTTTTGGTAGACGGCCTTAGTCGCCTTGTCGACCAACGGGTCGGCCCAGTTCCACATCGACCGGGGGTCCCACGCACGTTCGCGGAGTGCGTTTGAGGCACCGACAACTGCGGTGGCCATCATGAACTCGCCGTTGGCAACCGTGGTGGTGAATTTGTAGTCCGGGTGGAGGACAGTGGACGCGCAACCACCCTCCACGTCGTAGGTGTTGAAGCTGTAGCCCCCATAGCCGTAGTCGCTGTAGAGCCCCTTCGGTCCGGGGAGCTTTGATGCATCGGGACGCGAAGCGAACCATCCGGCGAGGCCGGAGTCCGGCGCGGAGGGGACCGGTGGCTTGCGGCAGTCCACCTCGGCTTCGCTGACCTGCTTCAGTTTGCCGACGCAGGTGCGGAAGTCGGCCTGCCACTCTTTGGTCGTACAGAGGTCGGCGGCTCGGGCGGAGGCGGGCGGGGCAGCGTACGCCGGTGTGGCCGCCACCACCGGCCAGGCGATCGTGGCACCGGCGAGTACGCCGAGCGCGAGGAGGAGCGCCGTGATCCGTGCCCGGGCCCTCGCCATTGTCACGCCTCCAGATCAGCCAGGACGGTCGGCAGTATTCCGGCGGCCTGGGCGACCGCGGCAGGGGTGGTGTCGAGGTGGTCCAGCAGCCCCTCGACGTACGACACGTCGACCCGGACCTTCTGCACCCGGCCGTCCACGTCGCGCATGACGAACTCGCGGAACCCGAGCCGGGTGGCCGAGGCGGTGTCCACGGCGGAGAGGGAGGCCAGGGTCGCCTCGTAACCGTCGTCGACCGGTACCCGGAGCAGCCGCAACGCCTCGGAGGCGATCTCGGTGTCCTCGGCGATCCGACCCACGAAGACGGTGGAGACGAGGTTCTGCACGTCGAGGCCGAGGATGTCCTTCGGGTTCTGCGAGGCGACCAGGGCGGCGAGGTTCCATTTGCGGGAGTCGCGGGCGAGCCGGACCAGGAAGGACCGGCCGGAGCGCCAGCCCTCCATGAAGTGCGCCTCGTCCAGGCCGACCAGTTTGCGCGACGACATCGACCCGCCGTAGCAGCGGCGGACGGCGAGCCGGTGGGCGGTGTGCAGCATGGGCAGGGCCAGCGCCTCCTCGGCCGACCAGTACTCACGCTCGATCTTGAGGTCGGGCAGCCGCAGGCCGGCCATGGTGATCACGGTGAGGGCGGCGTCGGCGCCGAGCAGCCCCTCCGGCGGACGGCCGAAGAAGAGCATCGCCAGCGGCATCTCGGCGGTGTCCAGCAGCAGGTTGGCCAGTTCCCGCCCGGCGTCGTCGTCGAGCCCCTGGAGGCAGGCGACCACGTCGTCCAGGGTGGACGTCTCCTCGGCCGGCACCTGCCGGACGGCGTGCCGGAACAGGGTGGCGGTGGAGGCCTCCCGCGCCACCTGCGGTGGCACCAGCATCATGCAGATGTCCTGCACGAGCATCCGCCGCTCGGCCCGGGCGTTGGAGACCGCGATCTCGAACTCGCGGTCGCCGGCCGCGCCGGCACCGAACTCGGTGCGCAGCGGGGTGGGGATCAGCGAGTACGGCGCCAGCGTCCCGGGTTCCGATCCGGTCAGGTTGAGCACCCGCGCGTACGGCTGGAGTTCGGGCATCGCGCACAGCCGGGCGAGCGGACCGGACGGGTCGAGCAGGGTGACCTGGACGCCCCGTCGGGCGGCCAGGTAGCCGAGCGCGCCGAGCAGGGTCGACTTGCCACCGCCCGGTTCGGCGACGAAGACGGCGAGCCCGGAGCGCTCGCGTACCTCCATCGGGAAGTGCAGGTCGAGGAAGACGGGCCGGCGGCAGGTCCCGGCGGTACGCCCGATCAGGTCGCCCCGCCGGTCGCCCACGGTGGACGCGGCCTGGGGCAGGGCGGCGGCCAGCAGCGGGACCGGCATCCGCCGGACGTAGCCGGTGTTGGCGATCGGCTCGCCGGGGATGAACTCCCGGGCCAGCCAGTCCTGGTTCTTCGGGTGTTGCAGCGAGATCCGTAGTTCGCGTGAGTAGAGCTGGATGAGCCGCCGGGCCCGTTCCATGCACTCCTCGCGGGTCCGCCCGCCGACGGCGATCCGGTGCCAGCCGTGGGCCCGCGCGGAGTCCACCGGCAGGCCGGTGGTCATCTCGTCGCCGATCACCAGGGCCCGCTTGGCCAGCCGTTCCAGCTCGGGTGGGGCGTCGATGCCGTGCTCGGCGTAGTCGAGCTGCTGGGAGCGGATCATCCGCAGCCGGTGTTCGAGGTTTCGGAAGGAGTCCCCGGAGCCGAGGATGTCGACCCGGGTGGAGATCTCCATCGGCCAGGGCAGCCGCTCGTGGAAGTGCAGCCAGGGCTCGTGCCGTTCGGGGATCTCCAGCGGCTCCATCCGGCCGACGGCGAGCACGGCGACGTGCCGTTCCTCGCCGGTCATCCGGTTGACCAGCTTGACGGTGGTGCCGTACGGGGTGCGGTAGCGCTCGACCTGCTCGGTGAGGGCGAGCAGGTCACCCCGCTCCCATCGGCCGTTGGTCACCGGGGAGAGGGTGCCGGGCGGGGCCATGCAGAGGGCGACCGAGCGGTAGAGCAGCCACTCCAACTCCTGCGCGGTGACCCGCCGGCCGCGCATGCCGAAGCTGCCCAGCACCTCGTCGAACTGTTCGACGGTGCGGCCCAGCTTGCGGCGTTCCCCGTCGGCGGTGCCCCGGCCGAAGGTGCGCAGCAGCCGTTCGGTGAGCGAGTCGCCGAGCGAGCGCCGGGCGAAGGTGACGCCCAGGTAGGTCTGCCCCTCGGCGTGGTTGACCGACATCAGGTGCCGCTGGGCGGCCACCAGATGGTCGGCCCAGCCGGCCGTGCCGGGGACGTCGGGCAGCGGCGACGCGGTGTGCGCGTCGATGGTGCGGGCCCACTCGTCGGCCGGGAACGGCCGGGTGGTGCGGCGCAGGTGCAGCCGGAACCCGGCCAGGCCGGCGTACTGCTCGGAGATCGCGGAGAGCAGGGCCTCGCGTTCGGCGTCCGGGCGGAACGCCCAGCGCACCTCGGGGAGCCAGTACCAGGCGGTGACCGTGTTGGGGGTGAAGGTCAGGTGTCCGGCGATCTCCGTGATCGCCAGGTCGATCGCGGGGTCCCGGTCCCCGAACTTGATCTTCGGTGGGCGTACCCGGACGGGCTTGACCGGGGCGTTCCGCCGGCTCGCCGCGCGTTCCCTCGGCGTGGCCAGTTCCCGGGAGCGGCGTTCCGCCGGCTCCTGCGGGCGGGACTCGGCCAGTTCGTGCCGGGCTGGTTCGGCGGCCACCGCGCCCACCGGGGCGGCCAGGGCCTCCGTGCGGACCGGCTCGACCGGCTCCGGCCAGGCCGGCTCGACGTGCTCGGGCCAGCCCGTCGCCCCGGTCTCCGCCGGCACCGGCACTGGCTGCGGGCGGGGCACCGGGACCGGCTCCCGCCGGGACCGCTCGGCGCTCTCCCGTCGAGCCCTCTCGGCCTCGCGTCGAGCCTGCTCGGCGGCTTCCCGTCGGGCCTGTTCGGCGACCTCACGTCGGGCCTGCTCGGCGGCCTCACGTCGGGCCTGTTCGGCGGCTTCCCGCCGGGTCTGTTCGGCCGCTTCGCGCCGGGCTTGCTCGGCGGCTTCGCGCCGGGTCTGTTCGGCGGCCTCGCGTCGGGCTTGCTCGGCGGCTTCCCGCCGGGTCTGTTCGGCCGCTTCGCGTCGGGCCTGTTCGGCCACCTCGCGCCTGGTCTGTTCGGCGGCTTCCCGGCGGGCCCGCTCGGCCGCCTCCCGCCGGCCGCGGTCGGTGGCCTCCCGGGCCCGCTCGGTGGCCTCCCGCCGGGCCCGTTCGGCCGCCTCCCGCGCGGTGAGCGGCTCGCCGGTCTCCCGGGGGAACGGCTCGGCCGGGAGCCGGCGCGGTGCCCGCAGCGGCGGCGCGTCGACCGGCCGGTCGGCCGCCAGGGCCTCCGCCGCCGGGTGGGCCGCCGGCAGCCGGTCGCCCGGCTGGTGCGGGACGCGGGTACGGGCGTGCCGATCGGTGGGGGGAGCCGCCTCGATCGCCGCCGCAGGGGCCTGGGCCTCGATGGCTGCCGGTGGGGCCGCCGGGGCGGCCGGCTGGTGCGGGATGGGCGGGTGGTCCCGGCCGGTGCCGCGTCGCGCCGGGCCGCCGGGCGTCGGGGTGGCGCCGGGGTGCGGCCCGCCGCCGAACAGGTCGAGGAAGGGGGAGTCGATGTCGGTGCCGTCGCCGACCAGCATCGGCGCGGCGGAGGGCGGCTCGACCGGCGGCGTGCCTCGCCCGGGGCTGGGTCGAGGTGCCTGGAAGACGCCCACCCCGCCCTGACCCGGGCCGGTGAGCAGGGCCGGGTCGTACGGCTCGTCGTCCCGCAACTCCTCCTGGGGGTAGTCGAACGACCGCGCACGGTTACCGTGTGGGGCGCTGTGTCGTCCGGCCGGGAAACCCGGCGTGGAAGAGCGACTCATTCGACCGCCTCACCCGCGTGGTCCGACTGTCCGATCCGCGTACGCCCGGTCATGCCAGTTCCTCCCGGATCCTGATCCGGCTGCCGATCAGGCGGGGATCCCGCAGCTCGGCGGCCGGTTCCCGGGTACGTCGCCAGTCGGTGAGCGCGGTGCGGATGACCATCCGCGCCGGCCGGTCCGGGTCGACGTACCGGAAGATGAACGAGGTGCTCACGATGGCGAGCGCGATCTCCCAGGCGGGGAAGAGCTCGACCTGCAGCGTGAACAGCCAGTGGATGAACATGAAGAGGGGTACGAGCAGCATGAACAGGCCGTACTGGGCGTACGGCAGGTGGACCGGAAGGGTGTAGCCGGGCGGCCCGAGGTAGACCAGGCGGGCCCGGTAGATGTCGTCGTCGGTGCGCAGCCGCATCTGAAGCCCGCGCCTATTCGAAGATCAGCTTGATCAGGTAGTCGCCGACGAAGAAGAGTGTGGCCGCGCCGGCGATGAAGGCCAGGCCGACGATGGCGATGGCCGAGCTGGTCAGCACCTTGGAGATCTCGCCGCGGCTGGCCCGGCCGATGAAGATGACCCCGAGCACGGCGAGCAGGATGGGTGCGATCTTGCTGGCGAAGAAGGTGACGATGCCGCTGGTGTCGATGCCCTTCGGAGCCGGCTCGGCGAGTGGCGCCGACGCCAGCGTGTGCAGCGCCTGCGCGACGCCGGACGACGCTGTCTCCATGAGCTCGAAGGCGATCACTGGAACCTCCCCATAACGCGGCCGGCGGTGCCGCGGCGGTGCAGTAGGCAAGCCTGGCGGGAATGTGCTCACGCTGCGCAGCGTCGGCGACGCTACGTTCGTCACCCACCACGGAGAGTGGCGAGTTTTGGGGTGATTTTTCCCGCTTCGGCCCTCCCTCCGGGCTTCGCCGTCTCGATGCTGGGCAATTCCACAGCGTACGGGCCGCCCCCCTTTGCGACAAGCCGCGAAGAGTGGGCCCGATTCCGCCCGGACGACCGATCGTACACCTGTTCCAATTGGCACGTCAGGGTCGTTGCGGGCGGTGCCGGCAGGGGCCGCCGGACCACACCGGGACGACCGGTACCGTCTAGTCGTGACCGATCTGGTACGGGCGCGGAACCCGGTGGTGATGGGCGTCCTCAACGTCACGCCCGACTCCTTCTCCGACGGCGGCCGGTACGCGGATCTCGACGCCGCCGTCGCACACGGAGTGCGACTGCGGGACGAGGGCGCGGACCTGGTGGACGTCGGCGGCGAGTCGACCCGGCCGGGGGCCGACCGGGTCGACCCGGAGACCGAGGCGGCCCGGGTCCTTCCGGTGGTCCGCGAACTCAGCGCCGCCGGGGTGTCGGTCAGCATCGACACCACCCGGGCATCGGTCGCCGAGGCGGCTGTCGCCGCCGGTGCCGCCGTGGTCAACGACGTCTCCGGTGGGCTCGCCGACCCCGACATGGCCCGGGTGGTCCGGGACGCCGGCTGCCCGTGGGTGCTGATGCACTGGCGGGGCCACTCGCGCGGGATGCGCGAACTGGCCGACTACGCCGAGGTGGTCGCCGACGTGCGGGCCGAGCTGGCCCGGCGCGTCGACGAGGCGCTGGCCGCCGGGGTGGCCGCCGACCGGATCGTCGTCGACCCCGGGCTCGGCTTCGCCAAGACCGCCGCGCACAACTGGGAACTCAGCGCCCGCCTGCCGGAGCTGCTCGACCTCGGCTTCCCACTGCTGTTCGGGGCGAGCCGCAAGTCGTACCTGGGTCGGCTGCTCGCCGACCCGGACGGCACCCCCCGCTCCACCGCCGGCCGGGCGGCCGCCACCGTCGCCACCAGCCTGCTCGCCGTCGCCGCCGGCGCCTGGGGGGTACGCGTGCACGACGTCCGGGACACCGCCGACGCGCTCGCCGTCTGGGCCGCCACCGGCCGTCCCCGGCTCACCGCCGCCTCCCGTACCGGCCGGGGCGACCGGACCGGATGCGCCGGCCAGGCCGGGCCGGCGGACGCCGGTCGGAGCGGCACCGTCCACGCCGGCCGGGGAGAGGACGCACGATGACCGACCGGATCGCGCTGACCGGGCTGCGGGCGTACGGCCGGCACGGCGTCTACGACTTCGAGCGCGCCCAGGGGCAGGAGTTCGTCGTCGACGCGGTGCTCGAACTCGACCTCGCCCCGGCCGCCCGCTCCGACCAGGTGACCGACACGGTGCACTACGGCGAGCTGGCCGAACGCCTGGTCGCGGTGCTCACCGGCGAGCCGGTCAACCTGATCGAGACGCTCGCCGACCGGCTGCTCGCGGTCTGCCTGGCCGAACCGCTGGTCGCCGCCGCCACGGTCACCGTCCACAAGCCCGAGGCGCCGATCCCGCACACCTTCACCGACGTCGCCGTGACGATGCGGCGTACCCGGTGACCCGGGCGGTGCTGTCGATCGGCAGCAACCTGGGCGATCGGCTCGACCACCTGCGCGCCGCGGTCGCCGGGCTGGGCGACGCGGTGCTGGTGGTCTCCGGCGTCTACGAGACTCCCCCCTGGGGAGACGCCGACCAGCCGGCGTACCTGAACGCGGCGGTCATGGTCGCCGACCCGGCGGCGACCCCGCGCGACTGGCTGGCCCGGGCCCACGCCGCCGAGCGGACGGCCGGGCGGGTCCGCGACCCGGGGCGCCGGTTCGGCCCGCGCACCCTCGACGTGGACGTCGTCGCCGTCTGGGACGACGCCGGCCAGCCGGTGCTCAGCGAAGACCCCGAGCTGACCCTGCCGCACCCCCGCGCCCACCTGCGCGCCTTCGTGCTCCGGCCGTGGATCGACATCGAGCCGCACGGGCGGTTGCCTGGACACGGCTGGCTCACCGACCTGCTCAACGCCGAGCCGGTCGCCGGCGACGCCCTGGAACTCGGTCCCCGGCCCGATCTGGAGTTAGAGTCGGACACATGACCCAGTGGAGCCGGCCGGCATGACGCAGTCGCAGTCCCGACCACCCCGTGGCCAGGAGCCCGACGGGTCGAGGATGGGCCCCACCCGGATCTCGACCCTGCTGGTCGCCGCGCTCGCCGCCGCCGCCCTGGCCTGGCTGCTGATCAGCAGCTTCTACTACAGCGGGATCCCCCGGCTGCCCTGGCTGCCGGTGGTCACCCTGGCCGCGCTCGCCGTGCTGGAGGCGTACGCGGCGGTCAACACCCGGGGTCGGATCGACCGCAAGCCCGGCCGGGAGCCGGTCAACCCGCTGCTGGTCGCCCGGTTCGTGGTGCTGGCCAAGGCGTCCGCGCTGGCCGGGGCGATCTTCGTCGGGTTCTACGCGGGGCTGACCGGGTGGCTCTTCGTCGAACCGACCAACGCCGCGATCGAGGACCGGCCGGTCGCCGGGGCCGGTGTGCTCGCCTCGTTCGCCCTGGTGGCCGCCGCGATCTGGCTGGAACGCTTCTGCCGGGTACCCGAGCAGGACGACGACGCCGACCGCGACGCCGACGACCGACCGGGCCGCCCGGGCCGGCGCTGACCAGGGGGTTACGTCCGGCCCTGCACGCAGGTACCGTCCCTGGCGACCGAGAACAGCCAGCCGTCACCGGGGACGGCGGGTCACCTGGGAGGCGCACCGCATGGTGTACGACGAACCGGGCCGGGCCGCGCCGGCGGAGGTGCCCGCCGCCGTGTTGGAGAACGTCTTCGACGACCCCGCGCAGGGCGAGCCCGGCCGGGACCGGATCGGCGTCCACGTGGCCTGGGAACTGGTCCTGCTGGTGGCCCTCGCGGCGCTGGCCTACCTGCTCTGGCGGGAAGACCCCGACGCGTTGCGCGGCGACGGCCTGCGCCGGTTGCTGGTCGACGCGGTCGCGCTCGGCCTGCTCGTCCTCGCCGCCGGGCTGAGCCTGCGCACCGCCGCGGTGAACCTGGCCGTCGGCCCGGTCGCCGTGGCCGCCGCGCTGCACTTCGCCGAGCAGGGTGACCGGGGCATGCCGGTGGCGCTCGTCCCGGCCCTGGTCGCCGCCGCGCTGGGTGGCCTGGCCCTGGCCTGGGCGGTGGTGGTGCTGCACGTCCCCGGGTGGGCCGCCAGTCTCGCCGCCGCGGCGGGGGTGATCGTCTGGATCGAGCGCCGGAAGCTGCCGGTGCCGGTGCAGGCCGACTACGACCCGAGGGCGAACGCCTCCTACCTCTTCGCCGGCTTCGCCGCGGTCGCCGTGCTCGCCGGGGCGTTCGGCGCGATCCGCGCGGTGCGCCGCCTGGTCGGCCGGTTCCGGCCGGTGGCCGACCCGGCCCGCCGACGCGGTGTGGTGGCCGCCCTGGTGACCGCCGGCGCGCTGATCGCGTCCACCGTGCTCGCCATGCTCGCCGGGGTGCTGGTCGCCGCCAACGCGACCGGACCGCTGGTCCCGACGTCCGGTCTGGACTGGACGGTGCTGGCGGTGGGCGTGGCCATGCTCGCCGGCACCAGCGCGTACGGCCGGCGCGGCGGGATCTTCGGCACCCTGCTCGCGGTGGGCCTGGTCGTGGTCTACCTGGCCTGGGCGGCGGAGTTCGGCGCCCCGGTCGACCGGTGGGCCGTCGGCGGGGCGGCCCTGGGCGCCGGCCTGCTGGTGACCCGGCTGGTCGAGACGTTCGGCCGGCCCCGCGCGGCCGGCGGGGAGCCGGCCGACCCGGTGCCCGTCCGGGACGGCGCGATCAGCTCCGGCTGGTCCCTGCCCCGCCCCGGCGAGACGCGCGACTGGACCCCGGCGCTGCCGGAGCGGACCCACACCGACACCCCGCCCGACCCGTGGGAGACCCCCCGCTGGGAGGCCGATCCGCCGCGCTGGGACACCGACAACCGCTGACCCGCCGGCCCCGACGGGTCCGGCCGCGTGGACGACGGGCCGGGAAGGATCTCGCCGGTTAGGCTCGCGGACATGACCGAGACTCCTTCCGCCGGCACCGGACGCACCTTCGACGAACTCGACGCCCTCTCCACCGAGGAGCTGCGGGAGCGGGCCTTCACGGTGGCCCGGGAGCGGCACGACATCGGCTTCTTCTGGTCGGTGCTGCGGCACCTGCCGAACGCCGACGAGGCCGCCGCCCTGGACGGGGCACCCAACTCGGTCGGTCCCACCGTCGACGAGGCGTCGGCGCTGTGGCGGGAACTGACCGGGCACGGCTACGAGGAGTCCGCGCCGCTGCTCCGGGCGGCGTTCATCGACTACCTGATGAAGCACTGACCGGTCGCGCCGCCGGATGGCGGGACAGGTTTGCCGGCCGTGGCGGGCCGGGAACCTCCCGCCGCATGGCCCTCACCAACCGCCCCCGGACCGTGCGCGGGTACGGCACCGCCGCCGGCACCGGCACCCTCGCCGCGCTGATCCTCGTCGCCGTCTGCGGCAGCCCCTGGTACGTCGGCTGGGCCGAGCAGCACACCGACCCGAACTCGGCCGGCGGCTGGTACCTGCGGCTGCTCGCCTGGCCGGCCTGGCGGCTCGACTCCGCCGACTCGGCGCACGGGGTGCTGGCCACCGACCTGCGGGCCGTCCTGCTGCTGGTGTTCGCCGCGGCGCTGCTCTACCTGCTGCCCGCCGGGCAGGTGGCCCGGGTGCAGGGCTCGGCCAGCCAGTTCTTCTCCGGCTGGGCCGCGTACACCCTCGCCGGGGCGGCGGCCACCCTGCTGGCGGCGCTGCTCACCTCGGACGGGTCGCTGCTCGCCGCCTTCGAGACCACCGGCACGGGCGCCGGGTACGGATTCTTCGCCGGCTGGATCATCGGGCTGGCCAGCCTGGGCGGGCGGGCCTGACCCGCCGGTCGCTCAGTCCCCGGTCTGGCCGAGGTCGAGTACCCGCGTCCGGGTGAGCGTGCCGGCCGGCCGGCCGTCGGCGGTGACCACGACCGCGTCGGTGCCGGCGGTCAGCATGGTGGCCAGCGCGTCGTACGCGGACCGGCCCAGCGGCAGCTCCGGCAGGCCGGTGTCGGCCGCCGCCGGGTCGAGCACCGCCCGGGTGACCGGGGTGACCGCCAGTCGGCGGATGCCCCGGTCGGCGCCGACGAACTCGCGGACGAACGGCGAGGCGGGCGCGCCGAGCAGGGCGGCCGGGGTGTCGTACTGCTCCAGCCGGCCGCCCTCGGAGAGCACCGCGATCCGGTCGCCCAACCGGACCGCCTCGTCCAGGTCGTGGGTGACCAGCACGATGGTCTTGCGCACCTCGGCCTGGAGCCGGAGGAACTCCTCCTGCAACCGGGTCCGTACGATCGGGTCGACGGCGGAGAACGGCTCGTCCATCAGCAGCACCACCGGGTCGGCGGCCAGCGCGCGGGCCACCCCGACCCGCTGCCGCTGCCCGCCGGACAGCTCGTGCGGGTAGCGACCGCCGAACTGGGCCGGGTCCAGCCCGACCAGTTCCAGCAGCTCACCGCTGCGCTGCCGGATCCGCTCCTTCGACCAGCCGAGCAGCCGGGGCACGGTGCCGACGTTGGTGGCCACCGTCTGGTGCGGGAAGAGACCGACGTTCTGGATCACGTAGCCGATCCGGCGGCGCAGCCGCACCGGGTCGACCCGGGTGATGTCCTCGTCGCCGAGCAGGATCCGGCCGCCGGTCGGCTCGATCAGTCGGTTGACCATCCGCAGCACGGTGGACTTGCCGCAGCCCGACGGGCCGATCAGCACCACCAGCTCGCCGGCCCGCACCTCCAGACTCAGCTCCCGGACCGCCTCGGTGCCGTCCGGGTAACGCTTGCGGATGCCGGCCAAGGTGATCGAGGCAGCGCTGTGCCCGGCGTCGCCGGTGCCCCCCGGGGTAACGTCCACGTGTGTCCTTCCACCTGAGCTACCCGGCCGCACCGGGTAACCCGTGGTTCTCCTGGCAGTACGTGCGGGACAACTCTGACACGATCCTCGCCGCGCTGCGCGAGCACGCCTCGCTGACCGGCCGGGCGGTGCTGATCGCCGCGCTGGTCGCCCTGCCGCTGGCGGTGCTGGCGTACTGGTACCAGCGCCTGGCCGGGCCGATTCTCGCACTGACCGGGGTGCTGTACACGATCCCCTCGCTGGCCCTGTTCGCGTTCATCGCCCCGTACCTGGGCATCGGCGCGGTCACCGTGCTGACCGTGGTGGTGCTGTACGCGCTGCTGGTGATCGTCCGCAACGCGGTGGCCGGGCTGAACCAGGTGCCCGCGGAGGTGCGCGACGCCGCCGAGGGCATGGGGTACGGCCGGTGGGCGCGACTGTTCCGCATCGACCTGCCGCTGGCCCTGCCCGGCATCCTCACCGGCGTCCGGCTGGCCACCGTCTCCACCGTGGCCCTGGTCACCGTCGGGGTGGTGGTGGGCCGGGGCGGTCTGGGCCAGCTCATCTTCGCCGGCTTCCAGAACAACTTCTACAAGGCCCAGATCATGACCGGCACGCTGCTCTGCGTCCTGCTGGCGCTGGTGCTCGACCTGATCCTGGCCGGAACGGGCCGGCTGCTCACCCCGTGGCTGCGGGGCCGGGCCCGGTGAGCGGGGCGGTCGGCTACGGAGGGGGAACCCGGTGAACCCGGTGCAGCAGGCGGTGGTCTGGCTCAACGATCCGCTGAACTGGACCAACCCCGGTGGCGTCCTGGACCGGATGGGCGAGCACCTGAGCATGTCCGCCGCCGCCGTGCTGCTGGGCTGCCTGGTGGCCTGGCCGATCGGGCTCTGGCTGGGGCACTCGGGGCGCGGCGGTGGTGCGGTGGTGCTGATCTCCAACCTGACCCTGTCCATCCCCACCCTGGCGTTGCTGACCATCCTGCCGTTGACCTTCCTCGGCTTCGGCCGGCCGGCGGTGGTGGTCGCGCTGGCGGTCTTCGCGGTGCCGCCGCTGCTGGCGAACGCGTACACCGGGGTGCGGCAGGCCGACCCGGAGGCCCGGGACGCGGCGCGCGGGATGGGGCTGTCCGGCTGGCAGGTGCTACGCCGGGTGGAGCTGCCGCTGGCGGTGCCGTACCTGGCCGCCGGCTTCCGGACCGCCGCGGTGCAGGTGGTCGCCACGGCCGCGCTCGCCTCGTTCGTCAACGGCGGCGGGCTGGGGCAGATCATCCGGGCCGGCTTCGGACTGGACATCGCGGCCGGCGGCGGCCAGATCATCGCCGGCGGGGTGCTGGTGGCCGGGCTGGCGCTGCTCGTCGAGGGGCTGTTGGCGCTGGTGGAGCGGGCGGTCACCCCGAGGCCGCTGCGGCGTACCCGGCGGGCGGCGAACCGGCGGGCGGCGGACGCGACGGCCGGGAGCTGACCCGACCTCGTGACGATCCGATGACGAAACTCGCTCAGAGTTTGTCGGTCGGCCCAGGAGGATATTGGCTGGAAGCCAGCGGGCGGCTGATCTGATCGCCCGTCGGACACGCGGCCGGCCCAAACGGGGCCGCGCCGGGACACGGAAGGCGGGCACGATGCGCGTACGGACACGGCTGGCAGTCGGCGCGGTGGGCGCCCTGACCGCGGCGGGTCTGCTCACCGGGTGCGGGGACGCCGGCTCGTCGGGCACCGACGCGCCGGAGCAGGGCGCCAGCGGCGCGGGCTGCGCCCCGGTCGCCGGCGACCAGTTGGTCGTCCTGACCGACGACAAGAAGCTCCAGAACACCGACAACATCATCCCGGCGGTCCACGCCGACGTGGCGAACCCGGAGCTTCTCGCGGCGCTGGACAAGGTCTCCGCGGCGCTGGACACGCCGAAGCTGATCGCCCTCAACAAGGCGGTCGACGTGGACCGCAAGACGCCGAAGGCGGCCGCCGAGGAGTTCGCCTCGACCAACGGCCTGACCGCCGGCATCGCCAAGGGCCCGGGCGGCCGGATCGTCGTCGGGGCGGGCAACTTCTCCGAGAGCCAGACCCTCGCCGAGCTCTACAACATCGCCCTCACCGCGGCCGGCTACCAGGTCAAGGTGCAGCAGATCGGCAACCGGGAGCTCTACGAGCCGAGCCTGGAGAAGGGCGAGATCCAGGTCGTCCCCGAGTACGCGGCGACCATGGCCGAGTTCCTCAACACCAAGGCCAACGGCAAGGACGCCACCCCGGTCTCCTCGCCGGAGCTGGACAAGACGGTCGCTGCGCTGAAGGCCGGGGGCGACAAGGTGGGCATCACCTTCGGCACCCCGTCCGCCGCCCAGGACCAGAACGCCTTCGCCGTCACCAAGGCGTTCGCCGACAAGTACGGCCTGAAGAACCTCTCCGACCTGGCGGCCAAGTGCTCCGGCAAGGACACCGTGCTGGCCGGCCCGCCGGAGTGCCCGCAGCGGCCGAAGTGCCAGGCCGGTCTGGTCGAGGTGTACGACTTCAAGGCCGGCTCGTTCGGCTCGCTGGACGCCGGCGGCCCGCAGACCAAGAACGCGCTGAAGACCGGCACCGCCAGCGTCGGCCTGGTCTTCTCGTCCGACGGGGCGCTCGCCACCAGCTGAGCGTCGCCCGGTCGCGGTCGGTTTCCGGCCGCGACCGGGCCTTCCCGGAGCGAACGCCGCGAGCCTGCCCAGGGCCGTTCCCACCCCGGACGGATCTCGGTAGGCTGCACAGCCATGCCCTCCCCGGTCGACTCCGAGAAGCGCAGTCCGCAGCTACTGACCGTCCTGTTCTGGATCGGGGTGGCGCTCGCGCCGCTGGCCGCGCTGATCCTGCTCGTCGCCGACGGCAACGGCCCGCTGCGGTTCGCCGCGGTGCTCGCCATCACCGCCGTGGTGCTGATCGGCCTCTCCATCGCGCTGCGCGCCGACGGCGGCGGGCGGGTGGACGGCGACGAACTGTTCGACGAGTTGGAGCAGCTACGTCGTGAGCTGCGCGGTGAGATCGTCGCCGCCGCCCAGCGCGGCAACCAGGCGCTGGACCAGTCCCAGCGGGTCGAGGAACAGGTCACCGCGATGCGCCGCCGGCTGGACGCGGCGGCGGCGGGGATCGCCGCCGCGGCCGGGATCAGCACGCCGGCCGTCGACGAGCGGGCGGGTGCCGGCCCGGCCCGCGTCCCGGTGGCCGACGAGCGGGCCGGTGCCGGGCGGGCCCGCGTTCCGGTCGCCGCCGAGCAGCCCGAGGACCCCCCGGCGGGGCGCCGCCGGGCGGCCACGCCCGAGGATTCCCCGACCGGCTGGGGCCGGGCTGCCCCGGACCGGGACGCCGACGAGCCGGTGGGCCGCCGGTACGCCCCGGAGCAGCCGGCCGCCGGCCAGGCCGGGGTGTACGGCGCGGCCCCCCGCGAGCCGCGCGGCGCCGGGCCCGCTCCGGAGCCCACGTCCCGCCCGCTCGGCGTGGTGCGGCACACCGAGACCGTGCACGTGACCACCCGGCACACCGTCGTCGACGGCGCCGACCCGGCGGGCGGTGTCTACGGCGGCGGGTACGCCGGCCGTTGGTCGCCCGCAGCGGAGGAGCCGTCCTGGGCCGGCGGCGAGCCGGAGCGTCCCTGGTCGGGTCAGGCCGAGCCGGCGGACCGGGTCTGGTCGGCCCCGCCGGAGGAGCGTCCCCGGGGCGGCCGGCCGACCCAGCGCGACGAGCGGGCCTGGTCGGCCGGCCCGGAGCGGGGCCGGGGCGGCCCGGCCGACGACCGGCCCGAGCCGGCGCGGTCGGCGCGGTCCCACGCCGCCGAGGAGTCCGATTCCTGGACCGCTGCGCGGGCCGGGGACCGGTGGGCCGAGGTCCGCGACGACGGGCCGGCCCGGGAGGTGCGGGCCGGAGACCGGTGGGCCGAGGTCCGGGACGACGGACACGCCCGTGAGCTGCGGGTCGGGGAGCGCCGGGCGGAGTTGCACGCCGACGGTTCCCAGTACCGCTACGCCGACCGTTGGGCCTCGGTCCGGCAGGAGGAGCAGCGCCGGGACGAGCCGCGCCGGGAGCCGGACCGGGCCGGTGGGCAGTGGGGTGGCGGCTGGTCGGAGCCCGACGACCGGCCGGCGCGGGCCCCCGAGGAGCGGTGGGGCCGGCCGCCGGCGGAGCAGCGGCGGGACCGGGAGCCGGTGGTGTCGTGGCGCAACCCGGAGCCGGAGCCGGAACCGCGCGGCAGGCAGCAGTGGGACGGCGGGGAGCGGTACGGCTACCCGCCGCAGGACGACACCCCCCGCGCCGGCGGCCACTGGCGCTGACCGCCGCCCGCGCCGCCGGTCACCCGGGGCCGTCCCGGCTCACTTGTCGATGTCGCCGACCACGAAGAACATCGAGCCGAGGATGGCGATCAGGTCGGGCACCAGGCAGCCGGGGAGCAGGGTGGCCAGCGCCTGCACGTTGGCGTACGACGCGGTGCGCAGCTTGAGCCGCCACGGCGTCTTCTCCCCCCGGGACACCAGGTAGTAGCCGTTGATCCCGAGCGGGTTCTCCGTCCAGGCGTAGGTGTGCCCCTCGGGGGCCTTGACCACCTTGGGCAGCCGGGTGTTCACCGGCCCGGTGAGCCGGTCGACCCGGTCGAGGCACTGCTCGGCGAGGTCGAGCGAGACGTACACCTGGTCGAGCAGCACCTCGAAGCGGGCGTGGCAGTCCCCGGAGGTGCGGGTGACCACCGGGACGTCGAGCTGGTCGTAGGCCAGGTAGGGGTCGTCGCGGCGCAGGTCCAGGTCGAGCCCGGAGGCCCGGGCGACCGGCCCGGACGCCCCGAACGCGGCGGCGTCGGCGGCCGACAGCACCCCCACCCCGACGGTGCGGGCCAGGAAGATCTCGTTACGCCGGATGAGGTTGTCCAGGTCGGGCAGTCGCCGCCGGACCTCGCCGATGGCCGCCCGGGCGCGGGTGGTCCAGCCGGCCGGCACCTCCTCCTTGAGGCCGCCGACCCGGTTGAACATGTAGTGGATCCGCCCGCCGGAGACCTCCTCCAGCACCGTCTGGATGGTCTCCCGTTCCCGGAAGGCGTAGAAGACCGGGGTGATCGCGCCGATCTCCAGCGGGTACGAGCCGAGGAACATCAGGTGGTTGAGTACCCGGTTCAGCTCGGCCAGCGCCATCCGCAGCCAGGTGGCCCGCTCCGGCACCTCCATGCCCATCAGCCGTTCGACGGCGAGCACCACGCCCAGCTCGTTGGAGAACGCCGACAGCCAGTCGTGCCGGTTGGCCAGCACGATGATCTGCCGGTAGTCACGCACCTCGAACAGCTTCTCCGCGCCCCGGTGCATGTATCCGACGATCGGCTCGGCGGCGACCACCCGTTCCCCGTCGAGGACCAGCCTCAGCCGCAGCACCCCGTGCGTGGAGGGGTGCTGCGGGCCGATGTTGAGCACCATGTCGGTGCCGAGTTGCTCCCCGCCGGTGCCGGCCACCAGCCCGGCGCCGGTGCCGACGGTCAGCTCGCGCAGGTCGCCCGTGGTCATGCCCGACATCGTGTCACGAACTCAGCCGAGGTCCACGCCGACCGGTTGGCGTAACCACAGGTGCCCGCCGAGCCCGGCCGGGTCGGTCAGCTCGGCCACCGTCGAGGCGGCGGCGAGCGCGCGCAGGTAGCCCGCCGGGTCGGTGCCGGCCAGGCTGATCGGTGGTCGCCGGCCGTCGGCCCCGAGCGCCCGCAGCGCCTCCCGCTGCGACACCAGGGAGTACGCACACCGGGCGACCCGGGCACCGGCGGCGGCGACCGAGTCGATGGCGACGTGCGCGGTGACGTCACACGACCCGTCCGGCACCGGCGGCACCTGCCGGCCGGCCCGGTACCCGGTCAGCGTCCCGTCGACGGGCCGTGCCCCGCCCAGGTGCCCGTAGTCCACCGCCAGCGCCAGCCCCCGCGCGACCCGCCCGACGGCCTCGGCCCAGGCTTCGTCCCGGCCCCGGCCGATCTCGGCCCGTCCCGGCCAGGTGCCGGTCGGCCCGCCGGTGCCGGTTCCCGCCGCCTCGGGCGGGGCATCGTCGGCCGGCTCACCTGCCCGGCGTGGCCACCAGCGGTCGAGCCATCCGGCGTCGGCGGCGTCGACCGGATCACCGACCGACTCCGCACCGGTGGCCGGGTCGACCAACAGGTACCGCCACCCGTTCCCGGTGTGCACGGCGACGTCGAGCGGTACGTTGTCCAGCCACTCGGTGGCGATCAGCAGCCCGACGATCCCGTCGGGGATCTCGTCCACCCAGCCGATCGACCCGGGCAGGTCGTCCGGCCGGGCCGCCCGCTCGACGGCGGTGAGCCGTACCCGGGTGGCGAGCGGAACCGGGCCGGCGGGTGTCCCTTCGACGGGAGGCGACCCGGCGGCCACCCCGGCGGCGGGGACGGGGTCCAGGGCGGGCTGGAGGGCGCGCAGCAGCTCACCCCGGCCCGCCCCCACGTCGACCACGGAGAGCACCGGCGGATGGCCGAGCGCCGCGTCGACCTGGTGGAGCAGCCGGAGCAGGGCGGCGGTGAAGACCGGCGAGGCGTGCACGCTGGTCCGGAAGTGGGCGGCCGGTCCCGCCCCGGTGACGAAGAAGCCGTCCGGCCCGTAGAGGGCGAGGTCCATCGCGTCCCGCCAGCGCATCGAGTTCATCCCGCGTTCAGGGTGCGTCACCGTGCCGACCCTACGGTCAGCCGGTATGAGACGACTGTTCATCCCCGCCCTGGCCGTCGTGCCGCTGCTGGCGGCCGGGTCGGTGGCGTCCGCCGCCCCGGCCGGCGACGCGCCCCGGCCGGTCCGGGCGCTGGCCGAGACCCCGTCCCTGTTCGACGACTCCGCCGGCGGCGACGCGGACGCCGACGACCCGGCGATCTGGGTGCACCCGACCGACCGGGCGGGCAGCCTGGTCGTCGCCACCGCCAAGAACGGCGGCCTGCGGGTGTACGACCTGCGGGCCCGGGAGCGGCAGGCGATCCCCACCCCGCCCGCACCCGGACCGGACGACGAGGCGGGCCGGTTCAACAACGTGGACCTGGTGGCCGGGTTCAAGCTGGCCGGCCGCCCCGCCGATCTGGCGGTGGTCACCGACCGGGGTCGGGACCAGCTCCGCTTCTACCGGATCGACCCGGTGTCGCGGCGGCTCGTCGACGTCACCGCGCCGGACGTGCCGTTCGCGTTCAGTGGGGACCAGACCGAGGTCAACGAGCAGCGCACCGCGTACGGGCTGGGCACGTTCACCGACGCCGACGGCGGCACGTACGCGGTGGTGAGCCGGCGCAGCACCCCCGAGGTGGGGGTGTTCCGGCTGGTGGAGCGGGCCGGGAGGGTCAGCTACCGGCCGGTGGACCGGCTGGTGCTGCCGTCGACGTTCACCCTGCCGGACGGCTCCACCTGGTCGCCGTGCACGGATCCGGGGGACGGCCCGCAGGTCGAGGGGACGGTGGTCGACCCGGCGACCGGCACGGTGTACCTGGCGCAGGAGAAGGTCGGCCTGTGGCGTACCCGGCTGGCCGGTGGCCGGTTCGTGGCCGCGCCCCGGCCGGTGGAGCGGGTCCGCGAGTACGGCGTCCCGGCGGTCTTCGACCCGGCGGAGGACGACTGTGTCACCGACCACGCCGCCGACCCGGGCTTCGGCGGCCGGATCGCCCAGGACGTGGAGGGGCTGACCATCTTCCGCACCGGCCGGTACGCGGGCACCCTGGTCGTCTCCAGCCAGGGCGACGACACCTTCTACACGTACGACCGGCGCACCAACCGGCCGACCGGCCGGTTCGCGGTGGTCGACGGGCGGGTCGACGGCTCGCAGGAGTGCGACGGGGCGGCGGTGACCTCGACTCCGCTGCCGGGCTTCCCCGGTGGCCTGCTGGTGGTGCACGACGGCCGGAACACCCCGGAGACGCCCGGCGGGGACGGCGAGGCGCGTCCGGACACCGACTTCAAGTTCGTCGACGCCGGGTTCCTGCGCGACCGGCGGTGACCTGCCGCACCGGGCCGCCCGCAACGGGGGGTGGCCCGGTGCCGGCCGGTGAAGGTTTTCACACATCCTTGTTCGTGTTCCGTAACCTCGGCGCATACTTGCGGTCGACCGGTACCCCCTTTTCGAGGACTGGATCGTTGCCATGAGCGCACCGCCGCGCCCGCGTCCGGCCGCCCCGCGTGGGGCCGCCGCACCGCAGGGCCCCGCCGTTTCCGGCGTCCCGCTGGCCTTCCCCGGTAGCCTCACCGTCGGTGTCGTCGGCGCCGGCCGGGTCGGTGCCGTGCTCGGTGCGGCGCTGGTCGCGGCCGGGCACCGGGTGGTCGCCGCGTCCGGGGTCTCCGACGCCACGAAGGCCCGGATCGCGCTGCTGCTGCCGGACGCCGGCAACCGCTCGGCCATCTCGGTCGCCCGGGCCGCCACCGACCTGCTACTGCTCGCGGTCCCGGACGACCACCTCGCCGGGGTGGTCGCCGGGCTGGCCGAGACCGGCGCGTTGCGCCCAGGTCAGGTGGTCGCGCACACCTCCGGCGCGCACGGGCTGGCCGTGCTGGCCCCGGCCGCCGCCATGGGCGCCCGGCCGTTGGCCCTGCACCCGGCGATGACCTTCACCGGTACGCCGGACGACCTGGGCCGGCTCGCCGGCATCTCGTACGGGGTGACCGCCCCGGCGGAGCTGCGCCCGTTGGCCGCCCGACTCGTCGCCGACCTGGGCGGGGTGCCGGAGTGGGTGGGCGAGGCCGACCGGGTGCTCTACCACGCGGCGTTGGCGCACGGCGCGAACCACCTGGTGACCCTGGTCAACGAGGCGGCGGACCGGCTGCGCGACGCCGGGGTGGCGAGTCCGGAGAAGGTGCTCGCCCCGCTGCTGCGGGCGGCGCTGGACAACGCCCTGCGGCTCGGCGACGACGCGCTGACCGGCCCGGTGTCCCGGGGCGACGCGGGCACCGTACGGCGGCACCTGGCCCGGCTGGCGGAGACCGCGCCGGAATCGGTCGCCCCCTACCTGGCGTTGGCCCGACGGAGTGCGGACCGGGCGATCGCGGCGGGCCGGCTGCGGCCGGTGGACGCGGAGTCGCTGCTGGACGTGTTGGCGGGCATCCACCGGCAGGTGGCGGCGTGAGCGTGCGGAGCGAGTCGATCGTGCGAGCCCGGTGGGCGCGAACCGAGGTGGAGCGATGACCGAGTTGGTGCACACGCGGGCGGAGCTGGCGAAGGCCCGGGACGGGCTCACCGGCACGGTCGGCGTGGTGATGACCATGGGTGCGCTGCACACCGGCCACGAGACGCTGATCCGGGCGGCCCGGGAGCGGGCCGAGCACGTCATCGTGACGATCTTCGTGAACCCGTTGCAGTTCGGCCCGAACGAGGACTTCGACCGCTACCCGCGCACCCTCGACACCGACCTGGAGGTGTGCCGCCGGGCCGGTGCGGCCGTGGTGTTCGCCCCCTCGGTGGCCGACATGTACCCGGACGGGCAGCCGACGGTGCGGGTCAACCCCGGGCAGCTCGGCGAGGAGTTGGAGGGGCAGAGCCGGCCCGGCTTCTTCCACGGGGTGCTGACCGTGGTGCTGAAGCTGCTCCAGCTCACCCGGCCGGATCTCACCTTCTTCGGTGAGAAGGACTACCAGCAGCTCACCCTGGTCCGCCGGATGGCCCGGGACCTGGACGTGCCGGTCGAGGTGGTCGGCGTGCCGACGGTGCGCGAGCCGGACGGTCTGGCCCTGTCCAGCCGCAACCGTTACCTGTCGGCGGACGAGCGGCGGGTCGCGCTGAGCCTGTCGGCGGCGCTGCGGGCCGGCGTCGACGCCGCCGGGCGCGGGGACGACGCCGGCGACGTGCTGGCCGCCGCGCACCGAGTGTTCGGCGAGGTGCCCGGGGCGCGGTTGGACTACCTGGCGCTCACCGACCCGGACCTGGAGCCGGGGCCGGTCGCGGGTCCGGCCCGGCTGCTGGTCGCGGCCTGGGTGGGCGGCACCCGGCTGATCGACAACGTGGCGCTCCGACTCGCCCCCCTGTCCTGACCACCCACCACCTGTGGAGAGGCATCCGATGTTCCGGACCATGCTCAAGTCGAAGATCCACCGGGCCACGGTGACCCAGGCCGACCTGCACTACGTCGGCTCGGTCACCGTGGACCAGGATCTGCTCGACGCCGCCGACCTGCTCCCCGGCGAGCAGGTGGCGATCGTGGACGTGACCAACGGGGCCCGGCTGGAGACGTACGTGATCCCGGGCGAGCGGGGCAGCGGCGTGATCGGGATCAACGGCGCGGCGGCGCACCTGGTGCACCCCGGCGATCTGGTCATCCTGATTTCGTACGGTCAGATGGACGACGCCGAGGCCCGGACGTACCGGCCCCGGGTGGTCCACGTGGACGCCGGCAACAGGGTTGTTGAGCTGGGCGTCGACCCCGCCGCGGTGGCCCCCGGCACGGCCGGTGACCCGGTCCCGAGCCCGCTCGCGGTGGTCGGCTGACCGGAATTCCGGTCTGTCACCGGAAGGTCATTTTTGGTTACCCTGGACTGACCGTCGGATTGACGGTCGGCTGGGGGAGGCCGCGATGCGCCGTGCGATGACGATCCTGGTCGCCGCGTTGGCTGCGGGGGCCGTCCTGGCCGGCTGCGGTACGACGGGCGGCCTCGACGGGGACCTCACCGACGAGTGGGCCGCCCTGCCGGCGGCCGGGCCGTTCACACCCGGCGCGGGGGTGTGCCAGGTGGGTGACTTCACCGACACCGTGTCCCTGGCGGCGTACGAGCCGGTGGACTGCGCGGTGCCGCACCGGGTGGAGACGGCGCACGTGGGCGTCTTCCCGGGCGAGCGGGCCGGCGTGCCCGGCGTCGGCTCGCCGGAGCTGCGCGGCGCGTTCGCCGAGTGCGACACCAGGGCCACCGGGTACGTGGGCGACGACTGGCGGGCCGGCCGGCTGCGGCTGGCCGTGGCGGTGCCCACCGGCCCCGGCTGGGCGGCCGGTGCCCGCTGGTACCGCTGCGACCTCAGCGAGCTGAACACGGTCGAGGCGGCGGCCACCGTGGTCACCCGGACGGGCAGCCTGCGCGATGCGCTGAAGGGCCCGTCGCCGTTGCGGTTGGGCTGCCAGCGGGCGAAGACGGGCCGGGGGGCCGGGGTGCAGGTGCTGCTGCCGGTGGAGTGCGGCACCGCCCACGAGGCGGAGTTCGTGGGTGTGTGGAAGGCGCCGGACCGGCCGTACCCGACGAAGGACGTCGACTGGCTGTCGCTGTACGCCGGCTGCCGTACGCTCCTCGGCCGTTACGTCGGGGTGCCGGACGACGCCGACCTGCGGTTCCGCAGCGGTGTGGTGGTCCGCCCGCCCGGTCCGGGCCGCTGGCGGGTCGGTGACCGGGGGGTTCGCTGCTACCTGTGGCTCAGCGACCGGACGGTGACCGCCTCGCTGAAGGGGGCCGGCCCGGCCGCCCTGCCGGTGCGGACGCGGTAGCGGACGAGGTAGCCGATACCACTCGTCGCGCCCCCGCCGCCCGGGGTGAGGGTCGTTCGGGTTGACTGTGGGCATGGAACTTCCGCCGACCGTCGACCTGCCGGCCCTGCCCAGACTGCTGGCCGCTCCCGCGCCCGGTTGGGTGGAGACCACCGACGTGATCGTGGTCGGTTCCGGGGTCGCCGGGCTCACCGCCGCGCTGCACCTGCGCGAGGCCGGCCTGCACGTCACCGTGGTCACCAAGGTCAACATCGACGAGGGCTCGACCCGCTGGGCACAGGGCGGCATCGCCGCCGTGCTCGACCCGGCGGACACCCCGGCCGCGCACGCCCACGACACCGAGGTCGCCGGCGTCGGCCTCTGCGACCCGGCGGCCGTGCGGGTGCTGGTGGAGGAGGGCCCGACCCGGCTGCGGGAGTTGATGCGGATCGGCGCGGAGTTCGACCGCAACCCGGACGGCTCGCTGATGCTCACCCGGGAGGGCGGCCACCGGGCCGACCGGATCGTGCACGCCGGTGGGGACGCCACCGGCGCGGAGGTGCAGCGGGCGCTGCACGCGGCGGTCCGCCGCGACCCGTGGATCCGGCTGGTCGAGCACGCCCTGGTGCTGGACCTGTTGCGCGCTCCCGGCGACGGCCCGGACTCGCCCGGTCCGGCCTGCGGCATCACCCTGCACGTGCTCGGCGAGGGCAGCGAGGACGGCGTCGGCGCGATCCTGGCCCGGGCGGTGGTGCTGGCCACCGGCGGGATGGGGCAGGTCTTCTCGGCCACCACCAACCCGGCGGTCTCCACCGGCGACGGGGTGGCGCTGGCGATGCGGGCCGGTGCGGCGGTCACCGACGTCGAGTTCGTGCAGTTCCACCCGACCGCGCTGATCGTGCCGGAGCACGTCCGGGTGCCCGGAGCCGGCCTGGCCCAGCAGCCGCTGGTCTCGGAGGCGCTGCGCGGCGAGGGCGCCCACCTGGTCGACGCGGACGGCAAGCGGTTCATGGTCGGCCAGCACGAGCTGGCCGAGCTGGCCCCCCGGGACGTGGTCGCCAAGGGCATCCACCGGGTGCTGCTGGCCACCGGCGCCGACCACGTGTACCTCGACGCCCGGCACCTCGGCGGGGACTTCCTGGCCGGGCGCTTCCCGACCATCGTGGCGTCCTGCCTGGCCATCGGGGTGGACCCGGCGACCGACCTGATCCCGGTCGCCCCGGCCGCCCACTACGCCTCCGGCGGCGTCCGCACCGACCTGCGCGGCCGGACCTCCATCCCCGGCCTGTACGCCTGCGGCGAGGTCGCCTGCACCGGCGTGCACGGTGCGAACCGGCTGGCCAGCAACTCGCTGCTGGAGGGGCTGGTCTTCTCCCGCCGGATCGCCGAGGACATCGCCGCCGGGCTGCCCGAGCAGGCCAAGCCGGCGGAGACCGGGGCGTGGGTGGGTGGCGCGGGCTGGGTACTGCCCGCCGACGGGACGCCGGCCCTGCAACGGGCGATGACCCGGGGCGCGGGCGTGCTCCGCTCGGCGGCGACCCTGACCGCCACGGCCGCCACGCTGGGCGAGCTGGGGCAGGGCCGGGGCCGGCCGCGCACCGCGGACTGGGAGGCGACGAACCTGATCACCGTGGCGGCGACCCTGGTCGCCGCCGGGTACGCCCGCCGGGAGACCCGGGGTTGCCACTGGCGGGAGGACTTCCCGACGGCCGACGAGCGCTGGCGGGGCCATCTCGTCGCGGCGGTCGGGGCGCGGGGCCGGTTGACCGAGCGGTGGGAGGCGTCGGCCTGATGAGTGGGTCGATCGGGCCGGCCACGCAGGCGGGAACGGAGGGCTTGTGGTGAGCGCGAGGAGCGGGCGAGCCGGGCAGGCGGGAGCGGAGGGAGTTGCGGTGAGCGAGTCGACACGGCAGGCGCTGACGGCCGGTGGACTGGACCCCGAGCAGGTGCGGCGGGTGATCGTCGACGCGCTCGTCGAGGACCTGGGGCCGGACTTCCTCGACGTCACCAGCGTCGCCACCATCCCGGACACGCAGACCGACACCGCCGACCTGGTGGCCCGGGCCGACGGCGTGGTGGCCGGGCTGGCCGTGGCGGCGGCGGTGTTCGAGCTGGTCGGTGAGGTGACCGGGGCGGACCGTACGGTCGAGGTGTCGGTGGTGGCGCACGACGGCGCGCGGGTGGCCCGGGGTGCCGTGCTGGCCACGGTGACCGGCCCGACCCGGCTGCTGCTCACCGCCGAGCGGACAGCGCTCAACCTGCTCTCCCGGCTGTCCGGGGTGGCCACCCACACCCGGGCCTGGGCGGACGCGCTGGCCGGTACGAAGGCGATGGTGCTGGACACCCGCAAGACCACGCCCGGACTGCGGGCGCTGGAGAAGTACGCGGTCCGGGCCGGCGGCGGCACCAACAAGCGGATGGGCCTGTACGACGTCGCCATGATCAAGGACAACCACAAGCTGGCTGCCGGCGGGGTCGCGGCGGCCTTCGGCCGGGTCCGGCGGGCCTTCCCGGAGGTGCCGGTGCAGGTCGAGGTGGACACCCTGGCCGAGGCGGTGGAGGCGGTCGAGGCCGGCGCGGACTTCCTGCTGCTGGACAACATGTCCCCGGCGACCCTGCGCGAGGTGGTCGCGGCGGTCGGCGACCGGGCGGAGCTGGAGGCGACCGGCGGGCTGACCCTGGAGGTGGCCGCCGAGTACGGGGCGACCGGGGTGGACTTCCTCTCGGTGGGCGCGTTGACCCACTCGTCACCGATCCTGGACATCGCGCTGGACCTGCGGGAGGAGTGAGCCCGGGGCGGGCCGGCGTCTAGGCTGCGTGCGTGCTGCTCTGCATCGACATCGGAAACACCAACACCGTGCTGGCGACCTTCGACGGCGACAAGCTGGTGCACTCGTGGCGGATCAAGACCGACGCCCGTTCGACGGCGGACGAGCTGGGTCTGATGTTCCGCGGGCTGCTGGCCGGTGACGCCGTGGAGATCACCGGGGTGGCCGCCTGCTCGACGGTGCCGGCGGCGTTGCGGTCGCTGCGCACCATGCTGGCCCGCTACTACGCCGACCTGCCGAGTGTGATCGTCGAGCCGGGGGTGCGCACCGGCGTCCAGTTGGCGATCGACAACCCGAAGGAGGTCGGCGCCGACCGGGTGGTCAACACGCTCGCGGCGTACACCCTCTACGGTGGGCCGTCGATCGTGGTGGACTTCGGCACCACCACCAACTTCGACGTGATCAGCGGTCGGGGCGAGTTCCTCGGCGGGGCGTTCGCCCCGGGCATCGAGATCTCCTTCGACGCGCTCGCGGCCCGGGCCGCCCAACTCCGCAAGGTGGAGGCGAACAAGCCCCGCTCGGTGATCGGCAAGAACACCGTGGAGTGTCTCCAGTCCGGGCTCTACTTCGGTTTCGCCGGGCAGGTCGACCGGATCGTCGAGCGGATGACCGAGGAGTTGGGCGAGGTCAAGGCCGTGATCGCCACCGGCGGGCTGGCCTCGGTGGTGATCGGCGAGTGCCGGACCATCACCCACCACGAGCCGATGATCACGCTGATCGGGCTGCGGATGGTCTACGAGCGCAACACCTGACCCCGGCGTCGGACCCGGTCGGCCGACCGGGTCGGTGGCGGCCGGGCCGGACCCGGTGGCTCAGCGCCGTCGGGCCCGGAACACCAGGGTCTGGTACGCCAGCTCGACGGTGTCCCGTCCGGTCAGGTCCGGGTGGGTGGCGAAGAGTTCCCGCATGTCCCGGTCGACCCGCTGCCGCTCCTCGGACGGCGCGGTCAGCCAGTACGACCGGGTGTGGATCATCCCGACGACCTGGTCCGGGGTGACGGCCGTCCGATGGGCGAACCGGCCCAGCTCGACCGCACCGAAGGCCGGTCCGAAGTCGGTCACCTTCTCGGTCAGGTCGCCGGTGTTGTCCCCGAGGTGGGCGATCCGGCCCAGCTCGGCGACCCAGTCGGCATCGTCGTCCCGGACGTTCCAGATCGGGGCGAACGTCCCACCCGACCGGAGCACGCGGGCGATCTCGGCGTGGGCCCGGTCCGGGTCGAACCAGTGGTACGCCTGGCCGGCCAGGACGGCGTCGGCGCTCCCGTCCGGCACCGGCATCGCCTCGGCGCTGCCGGCCAGCGCGGTGACCCCCGGCGTGGCCGCGTCGAGCTGGGCCCGCATCCCCGGGTCGGGCTCCACCGGGATCACCTCGTACCCGAGGGCGCGTGCCCCACGGGTGAGGATGCCGGTCCCGGCACCCAGGTCGACCACCCGGGCGGCCGGGTCGACCCCGTCGAGGGCCCAGCGCACCGCCGGCTCGGGATAGCGCGGTCGGTGCCGGTCGTACCCGGCGGCGGCGGCCCCGAACGACAGGGCGTGAGTGGGGTCGGTCATGGCGGGCAGGTTATCCCGTAACGACCTCCCGAGGGCTTGAGTACGCTCGGGCCTGACCCCGCCCGATAACTCCTTTCCGAGGAAGCGTGCCGTGACCGAGCAGAACGCCGTGCCAGTGGACCCCGCCGACGACCTTCCCGAGCAGATGAAGGTCCGCCGGGAGAAGCGGGACCGGATGCTCGCCGAGGGCGTCGAGCCGTACCCCGTCGGTTTCTCCCGGACCAGCACCCTGGCCGAGATCCGCGCGACGTACGCCGAACTGCCCACCGACACCGCGACCGGGGACCGGGTGTCGGTCACCGGCCGGGTGATCTTCGTACGGAACACCGGCAAGCTCTGCTTCGCCACGCTGCGGGACGGCGACGGCACCGAACTCCAGGCGATGCTCTCACTGGACCGGGTCGGCGCGGAGCGGCTGGACGACTGGAAGCGCCTGGTCGACCTGGGCGATCACGTCGGGGTGACCGGCGAGGTGATCACCAGCCGCCGGGGCGAGCTGTCGGTGCTGGCCGACGAGTGGGCGGTCACCGCCAAGGCGCTGCGTCCGCTGCCGGTGGCGCACAAGCCGCTCAGCGAGGAGGCCCGGGTCCGGCAACGCTACGTGGACCTGATCGTCCGTCCGCAGGCCCGGCAGATGGTCCGGACCCGGGCGTCGGCGGTGCGCAGCCTGCGTGACTCGCTGCACGGTGAGGGATTCATCGAGGTCGAGACGCCGATGCTCCAGTTGCTGCACGGCGGCGCGGCGGCGCGGCCATTCGTGACCCACAGCAATGCGCTCAGCACTGATCTGTATCTGCGAATCGCGCCGGAACTGTTTCTCAAGCGCGCGGTGGTCGGCGGCGTGGACCGGGTCTTCGAGATCAACCGCAACTTCCGCAATGAGGGAGTCGACTCGTCGCACTCGCCGGAGTTCGCGATGCTGGAGGCGTACCAGGCGTACGGCGACTACGACACCATGGCCGAGTTGACCCGTAATCTCGTGCAGCGGGCGGCGGTCGCGGTCAGCGGCTCGACGGTGGTGACCCACGCCGACGGCCAGGAGTTCGACCTGGGTGGCGAGTGGCGCTCGGTGACCCTCTTCGGGGTGCTTTCCGAGGCCCTCGGCGAGGAGGTCACCGTCCGCACCGACCGGTCCCGCCTGGTGGAGTACGCCGACAAGGTGGGTCTCGCGGTCGACCCGAAGTGGAGCGCGGGCAAGCTGGCCGAGGAGTTGTTCGAGGAACTGGTCGTGCCGGGCCTCCAGGCGCCCACCTTCGTGCGTGACTACCCGGAGGAGACCAGCCCGCTGACCCGGGCCCACCGCAGCGAGCCGGGACTGGCCGAGAAGTGGGACCTCTACGTGCTCGGATTCGAACTGGGCACCGCGTACTCCGAGCTGGTGGACCCGGTGGTGCAGCGGGAGCGGCTGGTCGCCCAGGCGCAGCTCGCCGCCCGGGGCGACGACGAGGCCATGCGGCTGGACGAGGACTTTCTGCGGGCGATGGAGTACGGAATGCCACCGGCCGGCGGTATGGGAATGGGAATCGACCGGCTCTTGATGGCGCTGACCGGCCTGGGAATTCGGGAAACGATCCTCTTCCCGTTGGTCCGCCCCGAGTAACGGGCCGACTTCGCCGGGTCGTTTAGCGCATCCTATTGACGCGGCAAGCGTCGGACGGGTTATCGTGCTCCTATTGCAGGAGCACCCTGCTCGAAAGGAATGTGGGACGTGGCCAAGCAGATCATTCACAAGCTGGTCGATGACCTGGACGGCGGGGACGCTGACGAGACCGTCAAGTTTGCCCTCGACGGCGTTCAGTACGAGATCGACCTGTCGAACTCCAACGCCGACAAATTGCGCGACGTTTTCGCGCCGTACGTGGCGGCGGGCACCCGGGTCGGCCGGGGCGGCGTGGTGGTGGGTGGCCGGGCCGCCCGGGGTCGGGGTGGCGCCACCGCCGACCGCGAGCAGAACAAGGCGATCCGGGCCTGGGCCAAGAAGAACGGCAAGGACATCTCCGACCGGGGCCGGATCCCGCAGGAGATCGTCGACGAGTACCACGCGACCCGCTGAGCCGTTCAGCGGCGAACCGACGCCGGACCGGAGTGCCACTCCGGGCCGGCGTCGCCGTGTCCGGCCCCGTCCGCCGCTGCCCGACTGCCGGCCCCGCCCGGTATGTCCGGCTCTGTCCGGTCCGCATGGACCTGTCTGATCTGCTGGATGCTGCCTGGTCTCTGCGACCTCGCCTGGTCTGTTCGGCCCGGCTCGGTCTGTCCGGCTCGGCTCGGCTCGGTCTGTCCGGCCCGGCTCGGTCTGCCCGGCCTCCGGTGCGGGGCTCCGCCTCGGTGGCGGGCAGCGGCTCTGCGTGCGGGCTCGGTGCGGGGAAGTTTCCCGCCCCCGAGGGCGTTGTCCACAGCCGGTGGAGACTTCGTCCACAGCCTGTGGACGGCCCACGGAGCCGCCGGAGGGTGGTCCGCACCCCGGGTGAATTTCGCTCTGCGCGTACAGGCCGGGGTGCCGGAACACCTCCTGAGCGCGGATGGTTGGTCAAAACGGCGGCTGAACGGCTCATCGCGGGGAGACACGACCTCAGCGGAGTCGGTCAGCGGCGATAGAGTAAGGAGGCACGGACGCCCGTCCCGGACGTCCGCGCACCGGCCCCGCCAAGATTCTCTACATCAAGGCGCACGGCACGTGAGGAGCACGAGGGCATGTTCGAGCGGTTCACCGACCGAGCGCGACGGGTTGTCGTCCTGGCCCAAGAAGAGGCCCGGATGCTCAACCACAACTACATCGGTACGGAGCACATCCTGCTGGGCCTGATCCACGAGGGTGAGGGCGTCGCGGCGAAGGCCCTGGAGAGCCTCGGCATCTCCCTTGAGGGCGTCCGCCAGCAGGTCGAGGAGATCATCGGCCAGGGCCAGCAGGCGCCGAGCGGGCACATCCCGTTCACGCCCCGGGCCAAGAAGGTGCTGGAGCTGTCGCTGCGCGAGGCGCTGCAGCTCGGCCACAACTACATCGGCACCGAGCACATCCTGCTCGGGCTGATCCGCGAGGGCGAGGGCGTCGCCGCCCAGGTGCTGGTGAAGCTCGGCGCCGACCTCAACCGGGTCCGCCAGCAGGTGATCCAGCTCCTCTCCGGCTACCAGGGCAAGGAGCCGGCCGCCGCCGGCACCGCCCCGGGCGAGGCCGCGCCGTCGACCAGCCTCGTGCTGGACCAGTTCGGCCGCAACCTCACCCAGGCCGCCCGCGAGGGCAAGCTCGACCCGGTGATCGGGCGCGAGAAGGAGATCGAGCGGGTCATGCAGGTGCTGTCCCGCCGCACCAAGAACAACCCGGTCCTGATCGGTGAGCCCGGCGTCGGCAAGACCGCCGTGGTGGAGGGCCTGTCCCAGAAGATCATCAAGGGCGAGGTGCCCGAGACGCTGAAGGACAAGCAGCTCTACACCCTCGACCTCGGTGCCCTGGTGGCCGGTTCGCGTTACCGCGGTGACTTCGAGGAGCGCCTGAAGAAGGTGCTCAAGGAGATCCGCACCCGGGGCGACATCATCCTGTTCATCGACGAGATCCACACCCTGGTGGGTGCGGGCGCCGCCGAGGGCGCGATCGACGCGGCGAGCATTCTCAAGCCGATGCTGGCCCGTGGTGAGCTGCAGACCATCGGCGCGACCACGCTCGACGAGTACCGCAAGCACCTGGAGAAGGACGCCGCGCTGGAGCGCCGCTTCCAGCCGATCCAGGTGGGTGAGCCGTCGCTGGCCCACACCATCGAGATCCTCAAGGGCCTGCGGGACCGCTACGAGGCGCACCACCGGGTGAGCATCACCGACGCCGCCCTGGTGGCAGCCGCGACCCTGGCCGACAGGTACATCTCCGACCGCTTCCTGCCGGACAAGGCGATCGACCTGATCGACGAGGCCGGTGCCCGGATGCGCATCCGCCGGATGACCGCGCCGCCAGACCTGCGCGACTTCGACGAGCGCATCGCCCAGGTGCGTCGGGACAAGGAGTCCGCGATCGACGCGCAGGACTTCGAGCGCGCCGCCCAGCTCCGCGACAAGGAGAAGCAGCTCCTCGGCCAGAAGGCGCAGCGGGAGAAGGAGTGGAAGGCCGGTGACCTGGACGTCGTCAGCGAGGTCGACGACGAGCAGATCGCCGAGGTCCTCGGCAACTGGACGGGCATCCCGGTCTACAAGCTGACCGAGGAGGAGACCTCGCGCCTGCTGCGCATGGAGGACGAGCTGCACAAGCGCGTCATCGGCCAGGAGGACGCGGTCAAGGCGGTCTCGAAGGCGATCCGGCGTACCCGGGCCGGCCTGAAGGACCCGAAGCGCCCGTCCGGCTCGTTCATCTTCGCCGGCCCGTCCGGTGTCGGTAAGACCGAGCTGTCCAAGGCGCTGGCCGAGTTCCTCTTCGGCTCCGAGGACGCGCTGATCCAGCTTGACATGTCCGAGTTCCACGACCGGTACACCGTGTCCCGGCTCGTCGGTGCCCCTCCCGGCTACGTCGGCTACGACGAGGGCGGGCAGCTCACCGAGAAGGTGCGGCGTCGGCCGTTCTCGGTGGTCCTCTTCGACGAGATCGAGAAGGCCCACCCGGACGTGTTCAACACCCTGCTCCAGATCCTGGAGGACGGTCGGCTCACCGACGGCCAGGGCCGGATCGTGGACTTCAAGAACACGGTCATCATCCTGACCACCAACCTGGGCACCCGTGACGTCGCCAAGGCGGTGTCGCTGGGCTTCCAGGCGTCGGAGGACTCCGAGTCCAACTACGACCGGATGAAGCAGAAGGTCAACGACGAGCTGAAGCAGCACTTCCGGCCCGAGTTCCTCAACCGGATCGACGACACCATCGTCTTCCACCAGCTACGCCAGGGCGAGATCCTGTCGATCGTGGACATCATGATCCAGCGGATCGAGGGCCAGCTCCGCAACAAGGACATGGGCCTGGAGCTGACCGACAACGCCAAGAAGTACCTGGCGAAGAAGGGCTTCGACCCGGTGCTGGGCGCGCGGCCGTTGCGTCGGACGATCCAGCGTGACATCGAGGACAACCTCTCCGAGCGGATCCTGTTCAACGAGCTGACCCCGGGTCAGATCGTGGTGGTGGACTGCGACGGCGACCCCGAGGACATCGACAAGTCCAAGCTGGTCTTCCGTGGCTCGGACCGTCCGGCCGAGGTGCCGGACGCCGTCCCGGCCGACCTGGGCGGCGCTGCCACCGCAGGCGAGTAGGACCGACAGCACGCGGGCGACGGCCCGGTGGCGCGAGCCACCGGGCCGTCGCCCTTTCCGTGACCCGCCGCAGGCGGCGGCCAGGCGGGCTGAATGGCCTTTCGGGGACGTGGTGGTATCCGCGTGGTGCGGACCCCGCCACATCGCCGTGCTGGTGGGGATCCAGTGTGGCGAGGATCTGGCGGGGCGGGCGGGGCGGGCGGGTCAGCCGGGGAGGGGTTGGGTGGCGGGGGCGTCGCCGGCCAGGCGGAACGACGCCGCGCCGACCGGCTCGACCAGGCCGTCCTTGACCAGCCCGGCGAGCGCCCGGGCCCGCTGTACGTCGTCGTGCCACACCTGGTCGAGTCGCTGGTGCGGCACCGGGCCGGTGGTCTCCCGCAGCACCCCGAGCAGCAGCCCGCGTACCTGGCGGTCGGTGCCGGCGTACCGCTGGGGCCGGCGGGTCGGGCCGGTCGGCGGCTCCTGGCCGGAGGCCCGCCAGGCGCAGACCGTCGCCACCGGGCAGTCCGTGCAGCGCGGCGAGCGGGCCGTGCAGACCACCGCGCCGAGTTCCATGAACGCCGCACTGGCCAGCGCGGCGGCGGCCGGCTCGATCGGCAGCAGCTCCTCGCAGGCCACCAGGTCGGACGGCTTGGTGGCCGGGCCGGCGTCCGGCTCTCCGGCGATCGCCCGGGAGACGACCCGCCGGACGTTCGTGTCGACCACCGGGTGCCGCTGCCCGTACGCGAACGCGGCGACCGCCCGAGCGGTGTACGTCCCGATCCCGGGCAGCGCCAGCAACCGGTCCAACTGGTCCGGCACCTCGCCGCCGTGCCGTTCCACGATCGCCACCGCGCAGTCGCGCAGCCGTACCGCCCGGCGGGGGTAGCCGAGCCGGCCCCACATCCGGATCGCCTCGGCCGGGGTGTCGGCGGCGAGGGCGGCGGGGTCGGGCCAGCGGGTCAGCCAGGCGTGCCAGGCGGGCAGGACGCGTACCACCGGGGTCTGCTGGAGCATGACCTCGCTGACCAGGATCGGCCACGCCCCGACGCCGGGTACCCGCCAGGGCAGGTCGCGGGCGTTCTGCTCGTACCACCGGGTGACCCGGGTGGCGAAGTTCGGTTCAGTCATCGCGTCGACGATGATGTCACGTGCCGCCTTCCCGCAGATTGGGCGGACCGGGCGGGGCGACGCCGGGACGCGGGGCGGATCGGGCAGAATGCCCGGATGAACGAGCTCGCGATCACCGTCATCGGTCGGGACCGGCCCGGCATCGTGGCCGACGTCGCCGAGGTGCTCGCCCGGCTCGGCGCGAACCTCACCGACTCCACCATGACCCGGCTGCGCGGCCACTTCGCGATGACGCTGGTCTGTGTCGGGCCGGCCGCCGGGGAGGTCGAGGCCGCCCTCGCGCCGCTGTCCGCCGACGGCCAGCTACTGGCGACCGTACGCGCGGTCACCCCGGACGGTGCGGCGGCGCCGGCGGGTGAGCCGTACGTGATGGCGGTGCACGGCGCGGACCGGATGGGCATCGTGGCGGCGATGACCCGGGTGCTCGCCGACGTCGGCGGCAACGTGACCGACCTCAGTACCCGGCTCGCCGGCTCGCTCTACGTGGTGGTGGCCGAGGTGGACCTGCCGCCGGGCAGCGCCGACGAGCTGACCGGTCGGCTCTCCCGGGCCGCCGCCGGCCTCGGCGTCGAGGTCTCCCTGCGAGCCGTCGACCCGGATCTGCTGTGAGCGAGCAGGGGTACGCCGGCCTCGGCGGCTGGACACCGGAGACGCTCGGCGTGCCGGGGGAGGTACGCCGGGTGGTCTGCGCCCCCGATCCGGTGCTGAGCCGGCCCGGGCCGGAGGTGGACCCGACCGCCGACGAGACCGTCCGCCTCGCCGCCGACCTGGTGGCCACGATGCGGGTGTCGCCCGGCTGCGTGGGCCTCGCCGCGCCACAAATCGGGGTGGGCGCGCAGGTGTTCGTGGTGGACGTGACCGGGCACCCGAAGGCGGTGACGGTGCACGGCACCTTCGTGCTCTGCAACGCCCGGGTGGTGGAGGCGAGCCGGTGGAAGCCGGGTCGGGAGGGCTGCATGTCGGTGCCCGACCTGACCGGTGACGTGAAGCGGGCCAGCCGGCTGGTGGTCGACGGGGTACTGCCCGGCAGCGGCGCGCCGGTCCGGCTGGTCACCGACGGCTTCGAGGCCCGTGCCCTGCAACACGAGGTCGACCACTGCGCGGGCCTGCTCTTTCTCGACCGGGTCGCCGGCGCGCACGCGGTGTACCAGCGCAAGGTCTACCTGTGACGCGCTGCGCCGGGCCGGTCACCGCGATCGTGTCGAGCACCGGAGGACCGTCGTGAGTGGAGGGTCGATTCGGGCCTGGCGGACCGGCTCCGGCGCGTCGCGACCGGTCCCCGTGTGCCGCGCCGCTACGGTGGGGGCATCATGCGTCTGACGGTCGGTCCCCTGCCATCCGCCGTGTACTGGCGGCGTCGCGCCGTCGTACTCGGAGCGGGGCTTCTCTTCCTGATTGTCCTGCTCTACTCGTGCACCCGGTCGGGCGGCACCAGCACCACACCCGGTGCCGGTTCGTCGCAGTCGGCCCCGGCCGTCGACGCCTCGGCGACCGCCGTGTCGCCGACACCCGGGTCCACGGCATCGACGGCCGCGTCCGACGCCCCGGACACGTCGGACGGGTCGGTCACCGACCCGGATACGACCAGCACCCCGTCGGCCAGCCCGCCCGCCGCCCCGGCCAACCCGGCCGGGGTGGACGACGGCACCTGCACCAACAGCGAGATCACGGTGACCGCGGTGGCGCTCCCCGCCGAGGTGCGTCGGGGCGCGCCGGTCGACCTGAGCCTGAAGATCAGGAACAAGTCCCAGCGGACCTGTAGCCGGGACGTCGGGGCCGACCTCCAGGAGCTGTTCATCAAGTCCGGCGCGGAGAAGGTCTGGTCGTCGGACACCTGCGGTACCGGCAAGGGCTCGGACGTGCAGTCCTTCACCCCCGGGTTCGAGCGTTCCTACCAGCTCACCTGGAACGGAATGGACACCACCCGGTGCAGCCAGGGCGTGGCGTCCGGCCCCAATCCGGCGGCGGGCAACTACCAGGTCCTCGCCCGGGTGGGCACCAAGCTGAGCGAGCCGGTGAAGCTGGTCATCACCGGCTGACCCGGCCCGGTTCGGGCGGCGCGTCGGCCGCCCGCCGGGGGTCAGACGGAGCGTCGGCTCACCGCCGGGGTCAGACGTAGCGTTCCAGGATGGACGCCTCGGCCAGCCGGGACAGCCCCTCCCGGACGCCCCGCGCCCGCGCGTCGCCGACTCCCTCGACGGCTTGCAGATCCTCCACGGTGGCGCCGAGCAGCCGCTGGAGGCTGCCGAAGTGCACCACCAGCCGGTCGACGATCGCCACCGGCAGCCGGGGCACCTTGGCCAGCAGCCGGAACCCGCGCGGGCTGACCGCGGCGTCGAGCGCGTCGGAGGCGGCCGGATAGCCGATCGCCTTGGCGACCGCGACCAGGTCGATCAGCTCGGTCGCGCCGAGCAGGTCCAGCTCGACCAACGCCTCGTCCAGCGTCCGTGGCTTGCGGCCGACGGGGAGGTAGTCCCGGATGACCAGGGTGCGGTCGGCGTCGACCCCGGCCATCAGCTCGTCGAGTTGGAGGGCGAGCAGCCGGCCGTCGGTGCCCAACTCGACCACGTACCCGGCGATCTCGTCGGCGATCCGGCGGACCATCTCCAGCCGCTGCACCACCGCGACCGCGTCCCGTACGGTGACCAGGTCCTCGATCTCCAGCGCGGAGAGGGTGCCGGAGACCTCGTCCAGCCGGAGCTTGTAGCGCTCCAGGGTGGCCAGGGCCTGGTTGGCCCGGGAGAGGATCGCCGCCGAGTCGTCCAGCACGTGGCGCTGGCCGTTGACGTAGAGGCTGATGATCCGCATCGACTGGCTGACCGAGATGACCGGGTAGCCGGTCTGCCGGGCCACCCGCTCCGCGGTGCGGTGCCGGGTGCCGGACTCCTCGGTGGGGATCGACGGGTCGGGCATCAGGTGCACCCCGGCCTGGACGATCCGGGTGCCGTCGCTGGACAGCACCACCGCGCCGTCCATCTTGCACAGCTCGCGGACCCGGGTGGCGGAGAACTCGACGTCCATCGGGAAGCCGCCGGTGCAGATCTGGTCGACGACCTTGTCGTAGCCGAGGACGATCAGGGCGCCGGTACGGCCGCGCAGGATCCGTTCGAGCCCGTCCCGGAGCGCGGTGCCGGGTGCCATCAGGGCGAGATTGGCCCGCAGCGGATCACCGGCGCTGCCGCTGCCGGCTCCCCCGGTGACGGTCACGCTGATCGGACGGGCGGGCGAGCCCACGGCGCCGGTGCGGGCGTGGGGCGTCGCGCCGGCAGGCTTGGTGGTATCGCGGTCGATCGGCACGCGCACAGTCTACGGACTGCCCTGCGGTGGGTGCTCTCGTGGTTACTGTGATGTGTCACAGCGTCGGATTCTTCCCAGTCGTCGGACCTGAGGGTGTTGCCCGGTATAGCCCTTCCGTCCCGCGCCCGTCGCCACCGTCGGTCACTCCGCTGATGCGCGGGCGACGGCCTGGAGCGCCGACCGCACGTCCGTGACCTCGGTCACCCGCATGTTCTCGGGGGTGACGCCGGTGCTGCCGGGGCCGCAACCGGGCGGCACGAGGGCCACCCGGAAGCCGAGCCGGGCCGCCTCGGCCAGCCGCCGGGGCACCGCGCCGACCCGGCGTACCTCGCCGGTCAGCCCGACCTCGCCGATCGCCACCAGGTGCGGCGCGATGGCCAGGTTGAGCCCGCCGGAGGCGACCGCCAGGGCGACCGCGAGGTCGGCGGCCGGCTCGACCACCCGGATCCCGCCGACGGTGGCCGCGAAGACCTCCCGGTCGTGCAGGGTCATCCGCTCGGTACGCCGCTGGAGCACCGCCAGCACCATGGCCAGCCGGGCCCCGTCCAGCCCCGAGACGGTACGCCGGGGGGAGCCGGCCACGGTGGCCCCGATCAGCGCCTGCACCTCGGTCAGCAGCGCCCGCCGGCCCTCCATCGCCACCGTCACGCAGGTGCCCGGCACCGGCTCCGAGTAGCGGGTCAGGAAGAGCCCGGACGGGTCGGCGAGGCTGCTGATGCCCCCCTCGTGCATCTCGAAGCAGCCGACCTCGTCGGCCGCGCCGAACCGGTTCTTGACGCCCCGCACCATCCGCAGTGAGGAGTGCTTGTCGCCCTCGAAGTGCAGCACCACGTCGACCAGATGCTCCAGCACCCGGGGGCCGGCGACCTGGCCGTCCTTGGTGACGTGGCCGACCAGCACGGTCGCGATGCCGCGCTCCTTGGCGACGGAGACCAGGGCGGCGGTGACCGCCCGGACCTGGGTCACCCCGCCCTGCACCCCCTCGGTGCCGGTGGTGGAGATGGTCTGCACCGAGTCGAGCACCAGCAGCCCCGGCTTGACCGCGTCGAGGTGGCCCAGCACCGCGCTCAGGTCGCTCTCAGCGGCCAGCCAGAGCTGGTCGTGCAGGGCGCCCATCCGCTCGGCGCGCAGCCGGACCTGGCTGACCGACTCCTCGCCGCTGACCACCAGCGAGGGGCTGCCGGCGGTGGCCGCCCACTGCTGGGCCACGTCGAGCAGCAGGGTGGACTTGCCCACCCCCGGCTCGCCGGCGAGCAGCACCACCGCGCCGGGGACCAGGCCGCCGCCGAGGACCCGGTCGAGCTCGCTGACCCCGGTGGGGCGGGCCCGGGCCGGGGCGGCGCTGATGGTGGCGATCGGCCGGGCCGGCTCGGCCGGCAGCCGGGAGCTGACCACCCGGCCGGAGACGACCGGGCCGGTGACCGTGCACTCGATCACCGAACCCCACTCGCCGCACTCCGGGCAGCGCCCCACCCACTTGGGCGGCTGGTGGCCGCAGGCGTCGCACTCGTAGGCGGGGCGGGGCTCGCGGGCGGCCCGGCCCCGGGACGCGCCGGACGCGGCACCCCGGGCCGGGGTCGATCGGGAGGTGGTCACCCCAGGACGCTAACCCCCACCCACGACGAAAACACCGCCGGCGTGGTGGTCACCACGCCGGCGGTGTCGTCGGCAGTTCGTTTCCGGTCGGGTCAGCCGCCGTGGCCGGAGCTGCCCTCCTGGTCGCTCTCCTCGCCACCCTCGCGGTGCACGATCGGGGAGGGCGGGGCGAGCGGGGTCAGCGGGACGCCGATCGGGACCGGCGTGGTGATGGTCCGCCCGTTGCCGAAGTCGAAGGTCAGGCCGACCTGCTGGCCGCTGCGCAGCGCCTCGTTCAGCCCGACGAGCTGGAGGTGCTGGCCGTTCTGCACGTTGAGCTGGACGTAGCCGAAGGCCGGGATCTCGATCCGGGCCGGCTCGCCGGCCGGCGTGGACGGGCTCGCCGAGGCGGACGGCGACGCGCTCTCCGACGCGCTCTCCGACGGGGACGCGCTCTCCGACGGGGACGCGCTCTCCGACGGGGACGCGCTCTCCGACGGGGACGCGCTCTCCGACGGGGACGCGCTGGCCGACGGGCTCGCCGAGCCGGCGGTGCCGGTGAGCACGATCTCGCGGGCGCTGTCCGTGGTGACGGTCACGGTCACCGGGCTCTTGGTGTCGTTGTAGATCACCGTGTTGATCGCGGCGGTCCCGCCGGCCGCGAAGCCGGTGGTGCCCGGGTACTCGACGTAGAGGCCACGCACCTTGTAGGCGCTGTCCGGCGTCTGGACGTTCACGCCCTGGACCGACGGCTGCTTGTTGGCGGTCTCGGACACCTGGCCCGCCCCGCATCCCGTCGCCAGCAGGGCGGTCGCCGCCGCCATGCCGGACAGCAGCAGGGCCGCCCGCCGGGAACCCCTGATCGAGCGCGTCACGTCGGTCCTCCTCGTCACGATCCCCACCCGGCCGTACCCCGGGCGCGGGGTGGTCATACCCGCGCAGACCGCGCTCCAGGGTAGTTGGAGCTGATCGAGGGCCGCACGCGGACCCGGTGGTGCCACCCGGCTGGGTGCCGGTCAGCTCACCCGACCGTTCGCCACCAGCAGCAGCACATCGATCAGCGCCACCACCATCACCGCCCGGAAGGCGGCCACCGGCCGGCCACCGTCACGAGTGGTGGCGCGTCCGGCGTACCAGCCGACGGCCGGCACCACGACGGCCGCCACGACGGCCGACAGCCCGACCCACGACGGCGGCCCGGGTGGCCCGAGAACCAGGACGACGGTGGCGGCGAGGAGCAGCCCGGCGGCGGCCAGCCGGCTCCCGGCGGAGCCGAGCCGGTGCGGCAGCCCGCGTACCCCGGTCCGGGCGTCGTCGGCCAGGTCGGGCAGCACGTTGGCGAAGTGCGCGCCGGCGCCCAGGCAGGCCGCGGCGGCGACCAGCCAGGCCGGCGGCGACGGCGTGCCCGGCAGGGCGAACACCACGAAGGCGGGCAGCGACCCGAAGGAGACCGCGTACGGCAGCACCGAGACCGGGGTGGACTTCAGCGGCCAGTCGTAGAGCAGCGCCGACACCAGGCCGACGGTGGCGCAGAGCGCCGCGACCGGGTTGGTGGCCAGCGCCAGCAGCGGGGTGGCGGTCGCGGCCACCACGGCGGCGACGGCCACCGTCACGCGGGGCACCGCCCCGGCGGCGACCGGCTTGTCGGTACGCCCCACCGTGGCGTCCCGCCCGGCGTCCAACGCGTCGTTGGCCCAGCCCACGGCGAGCTGGCTGGCCAGCACGGTGAGCACCACGGCGACCGTCCCGGACGGACGGTGCCCGACCCCGACGGCGAGCAGCCCGGCCACCACGGTGACCGCCAGGGCCGGTTCCGGATGACTCGCCCTGACCAGCCCTAACACCGTCTTCGACATAAGGGAAGTCTGGTCGTTACCGGGCAGTCGTGCCACGCTCGGTGCCATGCGTGACGGTCCGGTGTCCACCCGCGTTCGGATACTGCCACCCAACGATCCCCGCCAGTACGACGATCTGGCCGGTGAGTGGTGGCGGCCGGACGGCGCGTTCGCGATGCTGCACTGGCTGGCCCGCGCCCGGGCGGCGCTGGTGCCGCCGGCCGCCCGGCCCGGCGCGGTCCTGGTCGACCTGGGCTGCGGCGCCGGGCTGATGGCGCCGCACCTGGCCGGCAAGGGCTACCGGCACGTCGGGGTGGACCTCACCCGGTCCGCCCTGGAGCAGGCCGCGACGCACGGGGTGACCGTGGTCGCCGGTGACGCCACCGCGGTGCCGCTCACCGACGGCTGCGCCGACGTGGTGGCGGCCGGTGAGCTGCTGGAGCACGTGCCCGACTGGCGGCGCGTGGTCGCCGAGGCGTGCCGGCTGCTACGCCCCGGCGGCCTGCTGGTGGTGGACACCCTCAACGACACCGCGCTGGCCCGGCTGGTCGCCGTGGAGGTCGGCGAGCGGCTGCCCACCGTGCCCCGGGGCATCCACGATCCACGGTTGTTCGTGGACGCCCGGGAGTTGGTCGTCGAGTGCGCCCGGTACGGCGTGGCGCTGCGGGTCCGGGGCATCCGTCCGGAGCTGTGGGGGACGCTCACCTGGCTGGCCCGCCGCACCGTCGGCGGCGCCGGCCGGCGGCCGGCCGGCCGGGAGCCCCGGATCAGGCCGACCTGGTCGACCGCCGTGCTCTACCAGGGACGTGGGGTCCGACACGGGTAGCCGTACCGGGCCGGGTAAAGGGACACCCAGGAGGGGGCCTGTATGACTGTGGACACGCTGGCGGCGGCCCGCCGATTGGCGCCGAGGTTCGCCGCGCGGGCGGCGGGGCACGACCGGGACGGTTCGTTCCCGGCGGACGACTTCGCCGACCTGCGGGAATCCGGGCTCCTCGGGCTGCTGGTGCCGGCCGGGCTGGGTGGCGCGGGCGCCTCCTTCGCCGGGTACGCGGCGGTCGCCACCGAGCTGGCCCGGGGCAACGGCGCGACCGCGCTGGTGTTCAACATGCACGCCTCGGTGACCGGCGCGCTCGGCGCGGTCACCGAGGAGTTGGCCGAGGCGCTGGGCGTACCGGACGAGGCGCTGGCCGCCCGGGACCGGCTGCTCCGGGCGGCGGCCGAGGGCTCCTGGTACGCGGTGGCGATGAGCGAGCGCGGCGCCGGGGCCCGGCTGTCCCGGCTCAGCACCGTCTACGAGCCGGCCGACGGCGGGTGGCGGATCAAGGGCAGCAAGACGTTCTGCTCCGGCGCGGGGCACGCCGACGGCTACCTGGTGGCCGCCCGCAGCGCCGCCGACCCGTCGGTGGTCTCCCAGTTCCTGGTCCCGGCGGGGGAGGGGCTGACCGTCGAACCGACCTGGGACTCGCTGGGCATGCGGGCCACCTCCTCGCACGACCTGCACCTGGACGTCACCGTCCCGGCGGACCGGCTGCTCGGTGGGGTGGAGGGGCTGGCCCTGGTGGTCGCCCAGCTCATGCCGCACTGGCTGGTGGCCAGCTACGCGGCCGTCTACGTGGGGGTGGCCCGGGCGGCGGTGGAGGCCGCCGCCGCGCACCTGAATGCCCGGGACCTCGGCGGCCTGCCGGCGGTCCGGGCCCGGCTCGGCCGGGCGGACGCGGCGGTGGCGGCGGCGGAGTTGGCGGTGGCCGAGGCGGCCCGCCGGGTCGACGACGCCCCCGGGGACGCCGAGACCAACCGCTGGGTGTGGCGGGCCAAGCTGCTCGCCGGCACCACGGCGGCGGACGTGGCGGCGTCCATGCTGGAGGCGGCGGGCACCTCGGCGACCCGACGGGGCCACCCGCTGGAACGGCTCTACCGGGACGCCCGCTGTGGCTCGCTGCACCCGGCCACCTCGGACGTCTGCGCGGACTGGCTCGGCGTGGCGGTGCTCGGCGGCGACCCGGACCGCGACGGATCGGCCCCTCGTTGGTGAGGGTGACGGGGGTCGTGACGACCACCGGACGGGCAGTGCCGGACGAGAGGTGGGACCGATGGCTGTGCCGTTGATCGCGGGGCTGGGTACGGCACAGCCGCCCGGTGCCGCCCAGGACGAACTCTGGACGGGTTTCTTCGCGAAGCATTTCTCCGGCACCACCCGGGCGCTGGCCGAGCGGATCTTCGCCAACTCCGGGGTGTCCCACCGGCAGGCCGCGGTCAACCCGCTGCTGGAGGACGTCTCCGACTGGCCGACCGAGCGGCGGATGCGCCGCTACCAGGTGGAGGCCCTGCCGCTGGGCAAGGAGGCGGTGGGCCGGGCGCTGACCGCCGCCGGGGTCGACGCCGGCGAGGTGGGTCTCTTCGTGGTCTGTTCCTGCACCGGGTACGCCACGCCGGGGCTGGACATCCTCCTCGCCCGGGACCTGGGCATGGCACCGCGCACCCAGCGGATGTTCGTCGGCCACATGGGCTGTTACGCCGCGCTGCCCGGGCTGGGCGCGGCGGGCGACTTCGTGACCGCGCGGGGCCGCCCGGCGCTGCTGCTCTGCGCCGAGCTGACCAGCCTGCACATCCAGCCGGCGACGGCCAGGGTGGACACCCAGCAGATCGTCTCGCACGCGCTCTTCTCCGACGCCGCGGTGGCCGCCGTGCTGGTCCCGGCACCGGCGGGTCCGGCCCCCACCGGCACCGGGGGGTACGCGCTGCGCGAGGTCGCCTCGGTCACCGACACCTCCACCGCCGACCACATGACCTGGGACGTCACCGACACCGGCTTCCGGATGGGCCTGTCGCCGAAGGTGCCGCAGGTGCTGTCGGCGCACGTCCGGGCGCTGGTCGACGACCTGCTGGCCCGGCACGGCACCACGATCGCCGAGGTGGACGGCTGGGCGGTGCACCCGGGCGGGCCGCGCATTCTCAACGTGGTGGAGCGGGAGCTGGCCCTGCCGGCCGACGGGCTGGCCGCCTCCCGGGCGGTCCTCGACGCGCACGGCAACTGTTCGTCGCCGACGGTGCTGCTGATCCTGGACCGACTGCTCCGGGCGGCCGTACCGCCCCGGTGGGTGGTGCTGCTCGCCTTCGGTCCCGGCCTCACCCTCTACGCCGCCCTCCTCGAACGGCATCCCTGACCGCCGTCCCGCCGACCCGCCCGTCCGGGGTGGACGCCGCGCTGACCCGCCACCGAGGGTCACCCGACCCGCCATCGGGTTCGGACCGGTCGGGGCGGATGCCCTGGTCAGGGCGGTTGGTGTCGGCGCTGCACCGAGCCCCGCCAGCCCCTTCTGGCTACGCTCGCCGGGTGGGGGTCGAGGGCGGGACGGGTGACCGGCTGCGCGGCGTGGTGCTGGCCGGGGCGGTCCTGCTCGTCCTGGCCGGGGGCGGCTGGTGGTGGTGGGCGAACGCCCCGGCGACCGGTGGCGCGGCCCGGGCCGCCCCGACGGCGTCGCCTGCCCGGTCGACCCCGCAGGACGCGGCGCGGCGGGTCGTCATCGACGTCCGTACCGGGCGGGTCGTGGGATCGACCGCGCTCTCCGGGCCGGCCGGTGACCCGGACGTCGGGTTGCCGTCGTTCACCGACACCATGTGGCGGGAGCGGATGACCCTGGTCCCGGGCCGGCCACCGGTCCGCCGGGAGTCGCCGGCCGACGGCGCGCGACACCTGCTCCAGTACCGCTGCTCCGGCGGCGGGGCGCTGCTCATCTCGATCCTTCACGACCGCCGGACGGAACACCGGCAGTCGGACTGCGACGGCGAACTGGTGGTGCTGGACCCGACCGGCGCGGACGGGCGGACCCGGTTGGAGTTCTCGGCGGTGCAGTCGGGACCGGTCGAGTTGGAGGCGCAGGTCGTCGCCCTACCCTGATCGGCGTCGGCCGGCCGGTCAGCCGGCGAGCCGGACCAGGTCGTCCCGGTAGTCGGCGGGGGCACCCAGTTCGGGCAGGACCCGGACCACCGTGCCGTCCCGGTCAACCAGCAGTGCCGGGGCGGCGCCGGGCTGGGCGGGCAGGTGCAGTGCGGCGCGCAGCTCGCCGGTGGGGTCGGCGAGGGCGCGTACCGGGCTGCCGACGGCCGGCGCGGGGGTCACCTCCCGCCCGCCGGCGACGCTGACCACCCGGACGCCGGCGGGTGCCGCGCCGGCTGCGGCGGCCACCTGCTCGGCGCAGGCACAGCCGTCCACCAGGATGATCATCGCGGGCAGCAGGCCGCGCAGCGGCACCGGCGTCTGCTCGGCGTCGACCAGGTCCAGCGCGGGCAGTGACCGCCCGACCAGCGGGACCGGCGTGGACGGGAGCGGCAGCACGGTGGGCCGTTCGCCGCCGCGCGGTGACCGGGGCCAGGTGACGGTGATCAGGCCGGCGGTGGTGGTCAGCACCGCCAGCAGGAGCACCAGCAGGGGCAGCCCGAGGGCCGGCCGGCCGTCGGCGTGGGGGGTGAGCCCGAGCCGGCGACGCCACCGGGCGGCCGACGTCCGGCGGCGCAGTTCCCGGCGGACCTGTGCGGCCTCCTCGGCCAGCGCGGACGGGTCCTCCGGTACGACCACCCGACCCCACTCCGGTGGCAGGTCGGGCAGTCCGTCGGGCGGGCCGTGTCCCTCTGCGTCAGGCATGCCCATCGGACCCCCCGGTAAGCGGTGCGGCGAGCGGTGTGCGGTACCCCTCCAGCGTCCCGCACCGGCCCTCCTCCCGCTAGACCTGGGCGGGCCGGGCGCGACCGGGCTACCATGGGAGGAGTGCGTAGCCCGAGAAATCCACGCTCCGATCACCCGTACCGGGTTGTCATCCGTTGCTCACGGAGCGTGTGCAAATCATCGGTTTGACCGCCTGTCAAGCTGAAGAAAGACCTCTCACAGGGCCCCTGAGCTGCGCCAACGGTCAGGACAGCGGTGGGACATCGGTGTCTGAGCGTGTTACCCTAGACACAGCGAAAGGGGTTTCGAACCTATGGTTTTCAGTGTCGGCGAGACCGTTGTTTACCCCCACCACGGGGCCGCACTCATCGAGGCAATCGAGACTCGGGTCATCAAGGGCGAGCCTAAGCAGTACCTCGTCCTGCGGGTCGCGCAGGGTGACCTGACGGTCCGGGTGCCCGCCGAGAACGCCGAGATCGTGGGTGTGCGCGAGGTGGTCGGCGAAGAGGGCCTGGGCAAGGTCTTCGACGTGCTCCGTGCACCGCACACCGAGGAGCCGACCAACTGGTCGCGGCGTTACAAGGCGAATCTGGAGAAGCTGGCCTCCGGTAACCCGCTGAAGGTCGCCGAGGTCGTCCGCGACCTGTGGCGCCGGGAGCGGGAGCGGGGTCTGTCCGCAGGCGAGAAGCGCATGCTCGCCAAGGCCCGCGACATTCTCGTCGGCGAGGTCGCGCTGGCCGAGAAGAGCACCAAGGACGAGGCGGAGACGCTGCTCGACAAGGTGCTTACCGAGGCCTGATCCCACCGCATCGTCGTACCCACCCCGCAGCGAAGAAATCACGAGGACCGCGACGTGACCGCGCAGCTCAATCCGCGCGGTGACGTCGCGGTCCTCGTTCCTGCGGCCGGTGCCGGGGTACGCCTCGGCCCCGGCGGCCCGAAAGCGCTCCGCCTGCTCGGCGGGGAGCCCCTGCTGGTGCACGCCGTACGCCGGATCGCCGCCGCACCGTCGGTGCACACCGTCGTGGTCGCCGCGCCGGCCACCGAGGTCGACGCGGTCCGACGGCTGCTCGCCCCGGTCGCGCCGGTCCTGGTGGTGGCGGGCGGGGTCGAACGGCAGGCGTCCGTGGCCAACGCGCTGGCCGCCGTGCCGTCCGGCCCGGAGATCGTGCTGGTGCACGACGCGGCCCGGGCGCTCACCCCACCCGAGTTGGTCGAGTCGGTGGCGGCGGCGGTCCGCGCCGGCCACGACGCGGTGATTCCGGTGCTCCCGGTGGTCGACACGATCAAGGAGGTCGGGGTCGACCACGTCGTCCTCGGCACCGTCGACCGTTCCGCCCTGCGTGCCGTGCAGACCCCGCAGGGCTTCCGCCGCGAGGTGCTGGCCGCCGCGCACGCCGCCGCCGGTGACCCGCTCACCGACGACGCCGGCCTGGTCGAGAAGCAGGGCGTCCCGGTGTTCTGCGTCGCCGGGTCCGAGTACGCGCTGAAGGTCACCCGCCCGTTCGACCTGGCCCTGGCCGAGCACCTGCTGGCCGCCGGCCGGTGACGCGTACCCTCGATCCATGATCGTTCCTCGGGTCGCCGTCGGCACCGACATCCACGCCTTCGCGGCCGGTCGACCGTGCTGGCTGGCCGGCCTGCACTGGCCGGGCCAGGACGGCCTGGCCGGGCACTCCGACGCCGACGTGGTCGCGCACGCGGCCTGCAACGCCCTGCTGTCCGCCGCCGGGCTCGGTGACCTCGGCGCGAACTTCGGGGTCGACCAGCCGGAGTGGGCCGGTGCCTCCGGGGTGGCCCTGCTCGCCGAGTCCGCCCGCCGGGTCCGCGCGGCCGGCTTCGCGGTCGGCAACGTCTCGGTGCAGGTCGTCGGCAACCGACCCAAGATCGGCCCACGCCGGGACGAGGCGCAGCAGGTGCTCTCCGAGGCGGTCGGCGCGCCGGTCACCGTCACCGCCGCCACCAGCGACGGACTCGGCTTCACCGGGCGCGGTGAGGGGCTCGCCGGGATCGCGGTGGCCCTGGTCTACGAAGCCCCGGCCGGGTAGGGCCCGATGACCGACGACGAGTCGACCCTGGACGGTTACCGGCAGCGGGCCCAACTGCTCGCCGAACTCGGCCGGTACGACGAAGCCGCCGAGGAACTGGGCTTCGCGCTCGTCCTGGCATCCACCGACCCCGCCGCCCTGACCCTGCTGGCCCGGCTGCACCTCGCCGCCGGTCGACCCGCCGAGGCGCTTGCCGCCGCCGACGCGGCAACCGCTCCACTCCGCCCTGACCCGTCAGGTCTCCCTGGTCCGACCGGCTCCTCCGGTCTGCTCGGCTCGTCGGGACTGCCGGACGGGTCCGGCCAGGTGGCGCCGCCCGGTGCGCCGGGCTCGCCAGTGCCGCCGGGTGCGCCCGTTCCGCCGGTCCCGCCGGTGGTGTCGGTCCCGCCGGAGGTGGTTCCGGCTCCGCTGGCTCCGTCCGGATCGGGCCTTCCGCCGGAGCACGGTGATCCGCCGACGTCGGCCGGGGCGTCGCCCGCAACGGTGCCGACCGCCGCGCTGGTCGTCCGGGCGATCGCCCTCGCCGACCTGGGCGAGTACGCCGAGTCGGCCCGTACCGCCGATCGGATCCTGGCGGCCGGGCCGACCGATGCGTACGCCCAGCGGAGCGCGGCGGCGATTCTGGCCGAAGCGCGCAACGGCCAGCCGGCGCTGAACGCGGCCTGGCGCGGGGTGGAGTTGGCCCCCGACGAGCCGCAGGCGCATCTGGTGCTCGCCCTGGTCGCCGGCCGGCTGGAGCTGTTCGACCTGGCCGAGCGGGCCTACCGGGAGGCGTTGCGGCTCGACCCGGGGCTGGCCGACGCCCGGCACGACCCGGGTGTGCTGCGGCTGGAACGGCGGCGCTGGGTACTGGCGTTGGAGCAGGTGGCCGCATTGGCGCCGGTGCATCCGACCCGCTCGGAGAAGCTGCCTGTCTGGACCGGGCTGCGCCGGCTCGTCCTCGTCGGCAGCGGCTGGTCGCTGGTCGCCAGCCTGCTGCTCGCCGTCCTGGCCGCCGGCGGGGCGGGCCCCAGCCGGCTGGTGGCGACCGTGGCGGCGGCCGGTGGTGGCCTGCTCGTCTGGCGGCTGTCCCGACGGGTGCCCGAACTGACCCGGGTGGTCCTGCCGGCGCTACGCCGGGAGGACCGGTCGCTGGCGTTCGCCGTGTACGCGGTCCCGGCCGGCCCGGCCCTGCTCCTGCTCTACGCGCTGGTCGGCACCCCGTGGCCGCTGGTGGCCGCCATCGCCGTCGCGGTGGCCGCCACGCTGACCGCCGCCACCCGGGCGGGCGTCTAGGGCTGCCCCGGCGGGTCGGGTGGTGGTCCGGCGGCTCGGATTCGGCGGTCGGGGGCACGGGGTTCGGCGCCTGGTCGGGTGGTGGTCGGGCGGCTCGTTGATCGGCAATGCCGTCTCGGCTGACCGAGCGGCCGGGCGAACCGGCCCGCGTCCGCTGGCGGACACCTGACCCCGGGTCCGCTGGCGGACACTTGACCCGCGTCCGGCTGGCGGACCTACTCGCGCATCCGACCGCGAGCAGGGCGTCGCATTGGCTCCTCGCCCATCGCTGTTATGCCGTAGACGAGTATGCCGATCTGGCATAAATATGCCGGAGCGGCATACTCGATTGTCGCGGATTACCTCCGCCTGGGGCGACTCGGCACAGGGGATCACCGTCGGCACCCGGGACGGCGGCAGACGGTGGTGGACACCGTCGACCGGGGCAGGTGATCGGCCTGGAGGCCGCAGCGCACCCGCATCCGCCCCGTCTGGCGTAGTGGGCGGCCAGGTCACGCACCAGACCTCCAGTGCCCCTGCCCGCTGCCGCGCCCGCCGTGCAGCGCCCGCCCGAGTTCCGTGCCCGCCAGTGCCGTGCCCGCCCGGGTGCCGTGCCCGCCAGCGCCGTGCCCGCCAGTGCCGTTCCCGCCAGCGCCGCGCCTGCCCGGGTGCCGTGCCTGCCAGTGCCGCGCCTGCCCGCTGCCGCGCCCGCCCGCCGGGCGGCGGGTCGGGCGGGTCGGGGTGGGCGGGTCAGGGGCGGCGGGCCCAGGTCCAGGCGTAGCCGGGGTCCTCGCACTCGGCGGCGGCGTCGCAGAGGTCCAGCGGGCGGAACGTGTCGACCATGACGGCCAGCTCGTCGAAGAAGTCGACGCCGATCGAGCGTTCCGCCGCCCCCGGCTGCGGGCCGTGGGTGAAACCGGACGGGTGCAGCGAGATGGATCCCTGCTCGATGCCGGAGCCGCGTCGGGCCTCGTAGTTGCCACCGGTGTAGAAGAGCATCTCGTCGGAGTCGACGTTGTGGTGGTTGTACGGCACCGGGATGGCGTCCGGGTGGTAGTCGACCTTGCGGGGCACGAACGAGCAGATGACGAAGTTGGGGCCCTGGAAGGTCTGGTGCACCGGCGGTGGCTGGTGGATCCGGCCGGTGATCGGCTCGAAGTCGTGGATGGAGAACGCCCACGGGTACTGGTGCCCGTCCCAGCCGACCACGTCGAACGGGTGGTTGGCGTAGACGTGCCGGGTCCAGGCGGTGCCGCTGCCACCCGGGCCGGTGGCCCGGGACCGGTGGCGTACCAGCACCTCGACGTCGGTGCCGTCGACCAGCAGTGGCGCGTCCGGCCCCCGGACGTCCCGCTCGCAGTAGGGCGCGTGCTCCAGGAACTGGCCGCGTACCGACAGATAGCGCTTGGGCGGGCCGATGTGCCCGGTCGCCTCGACGGCGAGCAGCCGGGTCGGGTTGTCGCCGGTGGGGACCAGCCGGTGGATGGTCGAGGTGGGGATCACGACGTAGTCGCCGGCGACCAGGTCGAGCACGCCGAAGGTGGACTCCACCCGCAGCGCACCGTCCTCGACGTACAGGCACTCGTCGCCGGTGGCGTTGCGGTAGAGCGGTGACGGCCGGTCGGCCAGCACGTACGCGATCCGGACGTCGTCGTTGGCGAGCAGGTACCGCCGGCCGAGCACCGGATCGGCCCCGGCGCCGTCGAGCTTGTGGGTACGCAGGTGGCGCGGCTTGAGCGGGAGGTTCGGCACCCGGCGGTACGCGGGCGGGGTGAACTCCTCGGCGGCGACGATCGCGGTCGGCGGGTACCGGTGGTAGAGCAGGGACGAGTCGGAGGAGAAGCCCTCCTGGCCCATCAGCTCCTCGGCGTAGAGGCTGCCGTCGGGCTGGCGGAACTGGGTGTGCCGCTTGCGGGGCACCTCGCCGACAGTGCGGTAGTACGGCATGTCGCCTCCCGTTATGTCCCGTTGTCCGGCCGGTGGCGTCCGGTAATCGGACGCTGCTGTCCGTTCCTTGACAGCGTCCCGTAGATTCTTGTCTCGTGTCAACGCAGGTCCCCCGCATCCTCGCCGGCCTCGTCGACGACGCCGCCGTCTTCCCGCCCGGCAGCGCGTCGCTGCCCGACGCGGTCGCCGCGCACCGCGAACACCGCGCCTCCTGGTACGCCGACCTGGTCGGCCCGCTGCTGGTGCCCGCCTCCGCCGTCGCCGCCGGGGCGTTGGACGCCCTGATCGACCCGGCCGAGGGTTTCGTGATCGGGCTGATCGGCGACACCGGCATCGAGCGGCTGCCCGCCACGCTGTCCCTCCTCGAACCCGCCGGGATCATCGCCCGGCAGGTCGAGGTGGCGGTCGCCCGGCGCGGCGAGGACCCGCAACCCGGCCTGGCCGAGCTGCTCAGGCTCACCGCGAAGCGGGACGGCCTCGACTGGTACGCCGAGATCCCGCTGACCTTCGGGCTGATGGGCGCGCTGGACACCCTCGCCGAGGCCCGGGGGCGGGGCATGCCGATCGCCGCGAAGTTCCGCACCGGCGGGCTGGCCGCCGAACTCTTCCCCACCCCGGTCGAGCTGGCGGCGGTGATCTGCGCCTGCCGGGACCGCGACCTGCCGGTCAAGCTGACCGCCGGGCTGCACCACGCGGTGCGCCACCTCGACCCGGAGACCGGCTTCACCCATCACGGCTTCGGCAACGTGCTCGCCGCCGCGCTCGCCGCAGCCGGGGGCGCCGAGGTGGACGAGGTGGCCGTGCTGCTCGCCGCCACCGATCCGGCGCCGCTGGCCGAGCCGGTCCGAGCCGGGCGGGACGACGACCGTCCGCTCTGGAGGGGCTTCGGCTCGTGCAGCATCCTGGAACCACTGACCGATCTGATCCGGCTGGGGCTGGTGAACGGGGGACTCGACCGATGAGCTGGGTGACGGGCGCGGACGGCTCGCCGTACGGCGTGGCCAACCTGCCGTACGGGGTGTTCCGGCACGGCGGGCGGGAACCACGGATCGGGGTACGCGTCGCCGATCTGGTGCTCGACCTGGCCGGCGCGGAGTCGGCCGGTCTGGTGCTGGCCGCCGGTGCCCTCGGCCGGCCCACCCTCAACGACTTCATGGCCCTCGGCCGCCCGCAGTGGACGACGGTCCGGCAGCGGATCGTCGAACTGCTCACCGACCCCGCGCACCGCGCCGCCGTGGAGCCGCTGCTGGTGCCGCTGGCCGAGGCGGAGCTGCTGCTGCCGTTCGAGGTCGCCGACTACGTCGACTTCTACTCCTCCGAGCACCACGCCGGCAACGTCGGGCAGATCTTCCGCCCCGGCCAGCCGCCCCTGCTGCCGAACTGGAAGCACCTGCCGATCGGCTACCACGGCCGGGCCGGCACGGTGGTGGTCTCCGGCACCCCCGTGGTCCGCCCGACCGGGCAGCGCGCCACCGGGCAGGGGCCGACCGTCGGTCCGTCGGTGCGCCTCGACATCGAGGCCGAGGTGGGCTTCGTGGTGGGTGTGCCGAGCGCCCTCGGTGACCGGGTGGCCGCCGCCGACTTCGCCGACCACGTCTTCGGGGTGGTGCTGGTCAACGACTGGTCGGCCCGGGACATCCAGGCCTGGGAGTACCAGCCCCTCGGCCCGTTCCTCGGCAAGTCCTTCGCCACCTCCGTCTCCGCCTGGGTGACCCCGCTGGACGCCCTCGCCGACGCGTTCGTGCCGGCTCCCGAGCAGGACCCGCCGGTGCAGGACTACCTGCGCGACACTCCGCATCTCGGCCTCGACCTGCGGCTGGCCGTCGAGTGGAACGGCGAGCGGGTCACCGAGCCGCCGTTCGCCAGCATGTACTGGACGCCCGCCCAGCAGTTGGCCCACCTCACCGTCAACGGCGCCGCACTGCGTACCGGCGACCTGTACGCCTCCGGCACCGTCTCCGGCCCCGAGCGCGACCAGGTCGGCTCGTTCCTGGAGCTGACCTGGGGCGGCACCGAGCCGGTCAAGATCGGCGGCGGGGAGACCCGCACCTTCCTGGCCGACGGCGACACCGTCACGCTGCGGGCCACCGCCCCCGGCCCGGACGGCACCACCGTCGCGCTCGGCGAGGTCACCGGACGGATCCTCCCCGCCCGCTGACCGTCCCGGCCCGGCCGGTCGCACCCACTGTCCGACCGGCCCGCCCTCCTGCCGCGTTTGATCCACCGGATCCCGTCGGCACGCCCCGCCTCCCGCCCCTGTCGGCGGCGTGGGCCGGGTCGGCGCGGCACGTCCCAGTGGACAGGAGGTTATGAGCATGAACGATCTTGTGGGCGCGGTATGGCGCACCAGTAGCCGCTCGAACGACCAGGGGCTCTGCGTGGAGGTGGCGGACAACCTCGCGCGCACCCATGCGGTGGTCGGGGTACGCGACTCCAAGGACCCGGCGGGCCCGGCCCTCGTCGTCGGCCCGCCGGGCTGGACGGCGTTCGTCGACGCCGTCCGCGAGGGGTGGTTCCGGCCCTGAACCACACCGCACCGGTGCCCCGATCGGGGCACCGGTGACGGAAATTTCACCGCCCGGCCCCCCGTGGTCCGCTCACCCGCCGTACGGTGGACGACACGGGAGGTGTCATGTCGACGGTTGCGGTCACCGCTTTCATCGAGGTGCCGGCTGCCGAGCTGTGGGCACTCCTGACCGACCTGCCGATCCGCGCCGGCTGGCTCTCCACGGTCGGCGCCGTCGAGCTGCTCACCTCGGGGCAGTTCGGGCCGGGCACCGCCTGGCGGGAGACCCGCACCCGGCCCGACGGTGGCGACCAGGCGGAGGAGTTCGTCGTCCTGGCGGCCGAGCCGCCGTACCGGCTGGAGCTCAGCTCCCCCGGCACCGGGGTGGACTACCGGATCACCTGGTCGCTGCGGCCGGCCCAGCGCCGCCGCCGGGGCTGCACCGCCGTCACCGTCGAGCACCAGGCGGTGCCGACCGCCCCGTACGGCCGGGTGCTGGCGCTGCTCTTCGGCGGGCTGGCCGCCCGGGCGGTGGACGGGGCGATCCGCCGTGACCTGGCCGACCTGGCCGTCGCCGCCGGCAGCGCCGGGCGGGCCACGGCCGCCTGAGCCGGGCCACGCCGCGCCCTGACCTGACCGGGTCTGCCGGCGGATGCCTGGGTAGGGTGCCGGGCGGAGGTGGGCATGGGTTTCCCGAAGGGGCGGCGACGGCTCGTGGTCGCGGTCACGGTGCTGCTCGCCCTCGGGGCGGTCGCCGGCATCGGCTACCGGGTGCTCGCACCCGCCGAGGTGAGCACCCCCGCCCAGGCCGCGCTCCCGCCGGTGGGCACCCCGGCGATCGGGGTGGTGGGCCGGCTGCCGGTCGCGCCGCTGGTCGTCGCGGGCCGGCTCCGGGTCTACGCCGCCGAGCGTCAGCTCTACGCCGACCAACCCGCCGACAGCCGCAACCGGGTCACCCCGTTCTGGTCGTACCGGCGGTGGCCGGCCCAGCTCAACGGGGTGCTGGCGGCCGGCACGACGGTGCTGAGCCGCTGGTCGGACGGGCGGCTGGTGGCGTTGGACGCGCTCACCGGGCGGGTCGCCTGGCGGGCCGACGGTCCCGAGCCCGGTGCCGGCTCCACCGCCCGACGCACCGGCGCGGCCACCGTCTGGAACCCGGCTGGGATCTCCGTGACGCCCGGCCCGGACGGCGGGTCGGTGCTGGTGGTCTCCGGACAGGGGCGGCTGCACGGCTACCACCTCACCGACGGGCGGGAGCTGTGGCGGGTCGACGGCGACCCGGACTGCCGTACCGACCTGGGCACCACCGGGGCGGGCCAGGCCGTCTCGGTCGACTCCTGCGCCGGGCCGACGACGGTCGAGTTCCGGGACGTGGCCACCGGCACGGTGGGCACCCGCTGGCGACCGCCGGACGCCGGTGACCGGTTCGTGGTGACCCCCGTCGGCTGCCTGACCCCCCGGTCCCAGTGCCGGGGACTGCGTACCGCCGCCGCCGACGGGTCCGGTGGCCGGGGCTGGCTGGTCGGGCCGGGTGACCCGGTGGCCGCCCCCGCGCTGGACGCCGCCGACAGCACGCTCGCCGGTGAGCTGGCCGTCGGCGACGACGGTGGGGTGCTCAAGGGCCGGGAGGCCCGGACGGGCAAGGAACGTTGGCAGCGGGGCGACCTCGGTCCGGTGCGGATCCTCGCCACCGAGGCCGGCCGGTTGTACGTCCTGACCGAGCAGCGGGAACTGGTCACCCTCGACCCGGTCACCGGCGCCCAACGGTCCCGGTTCCCGATGACCGTGGGCCGGGACGGGATCGGCTGGAAACCCGGCCTGGCGTACGCGTCCGGCGGTTACGTCGCGCTGGAGCGGCTGCGGGAGGCCGCCGGCCCGGACGACGACGACCAGGGGTACTTCCTGATGGCCGAGCCGGTGGTGCTCGCCGCGACCTGAGCCGGCCGCGGCGAGCCCTCGGAGTGACGGCTCAGGACAGCGCGGACTCCGCGGCGGCCAGGAACGCGTCGTTCTCGGCCGGGGTGCCGATGGTGACCCGCACCCCGTCCCCGGCGAACGGCCGGACGATCACGCCGCGCGTCTCGCAGGCCCGGCCGAACTCCACCGCCCGGTCGCCCAGCGGCAGCCAGACGAAGTTGGCCTGGCTGGCCGGCACGTCGGGGACGAACTTGCGCAGCGCCTCGGTGACCCGGTCCCGCTCGGCGACGATCAGGGCGCAGCGCCGCTCCATCTCGTCGGCCTGGGCCAGCGCGGCCAGCGCGCCGGCCTGGGCGGCCAGGCCGGTGGAGAAGGGGGTGACCACCTTGCGGACGGCGGCGGCCACCTCGGGCGCGCCGACCAGCCAGCCGATCCGCAGGCCGGCCAGCCCCCACGCCTTGGAGAGGGTGCGCAGCACCACCACGTTCGGCCGGTCGAGGTAGGTCAGCCCGTCCGGCACCTCCGGGTCGGTGACGAACTCCCGGTACGCCTCGTCGATGACGACCAGCACGTCGTCGCCGACGGCGTCGAGGAACCGGTCCAGTTCCGGCTTGCGGACGGCCGTACCGGTCGGGTTGTTCGGGTTGCAGACCAGCACCATCCGGGTCCGGTCGGTCACCGCCGCGGCCATCGCCGCCAGGTCGTGGCCGTGGCCCGCGTCGTTGGGCACCCGTACGCTGGTCGCGCCGCTGGTCGCCGCGATGATCGGGTACGCCTCGAACGACCGCCACGAGTAGAGCAGCTCGTCGCCGGGCAGGCAGGTGGCCCGGACCAGGTGTTCGGCCAGCGCCACCGAGCCGCAGCCGGTGGCGATCCGGTCGGGGTCCACGCCGTACCGGTCGGCCAGCGCGGCGCGCAGCGCCACCACGCCCATGTCCGGGTAGCGGTGCGATCCGGTGACCGCCTCGGTGACCGCCTCGACCACGCCGGGCAGCGGGCCGTACGGCACCTCGTTGCTGGCCAGCTTGATCGCCTCGGCCAGGCCCAGCTCGCGGGCCAGGTCGGCGGGGCTGCGACCGGGCACGTAGTGGGGCAGCGCGTCGAGGTCGGCGCGGGTCAGCCGCAGCGGGGGCTGGTGGCGTCCGGTGTCGGTCATGGGGTGTCTCCCGGGGGGTCGGCACGGTCGGTCGGGGTGTCGGGACCGTCGGAGCTGTCGGGGTGGGGAAGCCGCACCACGACGGTCTGGGCGCGCTTGTCGTGCAGCGCCTGGCGCAGCGGGTGGTCGAAGAGCGCGGAGACCGCGTCGACGAACTGGAGCAGCAGGCCGAAGCCGCAGCAGAACCAGAGCAGGGTGGGCATGCCGAGGGTGCTCCACCGCCGGGTGGCCCGCCCGAAGCCGAGCGGCTGGTCGGCCTCCACCGGCACCGCCCGGATACGCAGCAGCCGCTTGCCGAGGGTCTGCCCCCCGGACGCCATCGACGGCACCTCGTAGGCGAACCAGAGCGCGGTGGCGATGACCAGGATGGCGATCCGGAGCCCGTTGACCTGCTCGCCGATCTCAGGCAACCCCTCCCGGGAGGAGTCGCCGGCCAGCGCCCGGCGTCCCGCCTCGCGCAGGTACGGCGCGGTCTCCTCGACGTACCGCCAGACGAACCAGCCGTTGACCACCGCGTTGAGCAGGAAGACCGCACCGAAGTCGATCAGGCGGGCGAGCAGCCGCGCGCCGTACCCGGCCAGCGGCAGCCCGTGCGGGCGCGGCTCGGGCGGACGACCCGGCCAGGTGGGGTAGGGCCAGCCGGGCGGCGGACCCTGCGGGTGTCCGGCCTCGGGTGTTCCCGGTGCTCCCGGGGGCGCGGACGTGGCCCACGAGGGCGGGGACGGCCGCCCGGCGACCGGGCCGGCGGGGGAGGCCGGCGCGGGGGGTTCCGGGGTGGGCGGTTCCGGGGTGGGCTCCGGCTCGGGCGGCGGGGGGCCGTCGGGCGGGGTGACGTCGACCGGGATCGGGGCACCGAGCCAGCCCTCCCCGTCCCACCACCGGCGGGTCGTCGGTTCGGCCGGGTCGACGTACCAGCCTGGTTGCACGCTCACGGCCTCGCCCCGCTCCACCCGGCTCCGGGCGGTCCGGCCGCGCCGAGCTGTCCGGTTCGCTCGCTTTGCTCACTCACGGAGCAACCTTAACGACGACCGTGCCGGCGAACTTGTCGTGGAGGCACTGCTGCCAGGGCTTGTCCCAGAGCTGCCAGAGCCCGTCGAGGTAGCTGAAGCCGGGGACGACCGTACCGGCGACCTGGCTGGCGGCCCAGCGCTTGGCCGCCATCGTCCGGTTCAGCGCGCCGGCCGGGTCGAGCGGCACCACCCGCAGCTTCAGCACCCGCTTGCCGACGGTCTGCCCGGTCCGGAACATCATCTCGACCTGGTAGACGTAGCTCAGGGCGAACGCCAGCAGGAAGATGGCGGCGTCCAGCGCCAGCAGCGGCAGCAGGAGGTCGAGGAACGGGTCGGACTCCGGGGTGCCGTCCGGCGCGGTGGCGGTCAGGTCCGGCACCACCAGCGCGAAGAACGCGATGACGGCCGGGACCATCAGGACCAGGCTGGCCGCGCCGAGCACCAGCCCGTCGAGGAGCACCGCCAGCAGCCGGTCGCCGAAGCTGGCCAGCGGCTGGCCGCCCGGTGACAGCGGCGGGAAGCCGGGCCGGGGCGGGGCACCGGGAGCCGGCGGCGGGTAGGCCGGCAGCCCCGCGTACGGGCCGGGCTGCGCCGGCACCGGGTACGGGCCGGGCTGCTGCGGCACGGCGTACCCCTGGGGGGTGGGGCCGGCGGGCGGCGCGAAGCCGCCGCCGGCGGCGGGCGGGGGCCCACCGGCCGGCGGCGTCGGGTGCGTCGGAGGCTGCGTCACGCTCGACAGTGTTACAGGTTGCCGCGTGCTTCCTGCTCCCGCTCGATCGCCTCGAAGAGCGCCTTGAAGTTGCCCTTGCCGAAGCCGAGCGAGCCGTGCCGCTCGATCAGCTCGAAGAAGACCGTCGGGCGGTCCTGCACGGGCTTGGTGAAGATCTGGAGGAGGTAGCCGTCCTCGTCCCGGTCGACCAGGATCTTGCGGGACTTCAGCTCGCCGATCGGCACCCGGACGTTGCCGATCCGGGCCCGCAGCTCCGGGTCGTCGTAGTACGAGTCGGGGGTGTCCAGGAACTCGACGCCGGCCGCCCGCATCGCGTCGACGCTGGCCAGGATGTCGTTGGTGGCCACCGCGATGTGCTGCGCGCCGGGGCCCTGGTAGAACTCCAGGTACTCGTCGATCTGCGACTTCTTGCGGGCCACCGCCGGCTCGTTGAGCGGGAACTTGACCTTGCGGGTGCCGTTGGCGACGACCTTGCTCATCAGCGCCGAGTAGTCGGTGGCGATGTCGTCACCGATGAACTCGGCCATGTTGGAGAAGCCCATCACCCGCTTGTAGAACTCCACCCACTCGTCCATCCGGCCCAGTTCCACGTTGCCGACCACGTGGTCGACGGCCTGGAAGAAGCGCTTCGGCTGGAGGCCGGCGTCGATCATCGGCCGGCGGTCCACGATCGGGCCGCGGGCCACGAAGCCGGGCAGGAACGGGCCGGTGTAGCGGGACCGGTCGACCAGGGTGTGCCGGGTGTCGCCGTACGCGGCGATGGCCGCCAGCCGGACGGTGCCGTGGGAGTCGGTCACGTCGTGCGGCTCGACCAGGCCGGTCGCGCCCTGCGCGGTGGCGTGCGCGTACGCGGCGTCGACGTCCGGCACCTCCAGCGCGATGTCGGAGACGCCGTCGCTGTGCGTCGCCACGTGGTCGGCCCCGGCGGCGTCCGGGCGGACCGCCCCGGTCAGCACGAACCGGGCCGAGCCGCTGGTGAGCACGTACTCGGCGTGGTCCCGGTAGCCCTGCTCCGGCCCCCGGTACGCCACGCAGGTCATGCCGAACGCGGTGGAGTAGTAGTGGGCGGCCTGCTTGGCGTTGCCGACCAGGAAGTGCACGTGGTCGAGGCCCTTGACCGGGAACGGGTCGCGGGTGATGTCGTGGTCGACGGCGCCGACGAGCGCGTCGACGTCGACCTCCTCGGTCGACTGGGGTCGGTCGATCGCCTGGGTCATGGTGGCCTCCCTTGCGTACCGGCCGGCCTGGTGGGCCGCCGCGGTGGTTCGGTTGCTTCTTCCAGGCAGGATCGCGGTGACCCGGTTGACTGGGCAACTGTCGGCTCTTTCCCTGGTCAGCTTGCGCAACAAGTAGGGTGTCAACCCATGAATGCTGGACAGGATGTACAGCTCGACGAGCTGGATGCGCGGCTCGTCCAACTCCTCGCCGACGAACCCCGGATCGGGGTGCTGGAGTGCTCCCGCCGGCTCGGGGTGGCCCGGGGCACCGTCCAGGCCCGGCTCGACAAGCTGGTCGACCGGGGGGTGATCGGCGGGTTCGGGCCGGACATCTCGCCGTCGGCGATCGGCTTCACGGTGACCAGTTTCGTCACCCTGGAGATCAGCCAGCGGCACGGCCACGACACGGTCACCGCCCACCTGGCGGCCATCCCCGAGGTGCTGGAGGCGCACACCATCACCGGCGCCAGCGATCTGCTCTGCCGGATCGTCGCCCGCTCCAACGCCGACCTCCAGCGGGTGATCGACCAGATCGTCTCGTCCGAGGCCATCCGCCGCGCCTCCACGATCATCGCGCTGGCCGAGCAGATCCCCTACCGCACCCTGCCCCTCCTGCACTCCGCCGCGACCCCCTGACCGTGCCCCCACCTTCCCGACTCCGCTGCTGATCGTGACGGGGCGCGGCAGGTCGGGCAGGTCGCGCGGAATGCCAGGTTTGTCGCCGTCCGCCTCGTGATCACGCGGTGCCGGCGGCGGGAGAAAGGGAGGCGACACTCCGGGGCAGGGGCGGGAGCGGGGGGTGATCGTCGCTACCGTGTGCGGTGTGAAGGGCCTTGGGACGCGGGGGTGGTTGCTGCTCGGGCTCATCACCGTGGTCGTGCTCGCGGCCACCGGCGTGTGGAACCCCTTCCCGGGGCTGTGGGACTGGGTCGACCGCAGCGAGCCGATCTCCGAGCCGGACGTCGCCTGGCAGCAGCGGGTGGGCGGCACCCCGAAGAGCGTGACCATCGCCGGTGACACCGTCGTCGTCGAGCAGCGGACCCGGATCGAGGTGCGCAGCCTCGCCACCGGCGCCCAGCTCTGGGAGCGCAAGGCGGACTGGTCGGCGGTCGCCGGCGGGGACCGCGACCCGGTCGTCGCCGTGGGCAAGCTGCTGGTCAAGGGGTACGAACTGCTCGACCCCACCACCGGGGCGGTACGCCGACGCGACGGTGACGCGGTGGCCGTCTGGACGTACCGGAACATGCTGCTCGACGCGCGTTGCGTGCAGGCCACCGACTGCACGTTGACCGCCTGGGACCCGCGCGGCACCAGCCCACTGTGGACGGCGTTCCTTCCCGGCGTCAGCACCGGGCTCTTCGCCGACAACCCGGACCTGCTCGGCACCCGCCGGCTGACCGCCCAGCGGATCGACGACGGCCTGGCCGGGCCGGAGGCCGTGCCACCGCTGCTCGGCTTCCCGGTGGACGGCCGGGTGCACGTGGTGGACACCGCCACCGGCCGGGTGGTGCAGAACGTCGAACCGGGCCGGGACGAGCGGCTGTCGGTGGTCGGCGGCCGGATGCTGCGGATCAACGCGGTCTCCGCCGACGGCTCCTGCCAGTACGCCGCCTCCGGCCGGGACCCGGCCAACGGGCAGGAGGTGTGGCGGCGGGCCGGGTTCAACCTGCGCACCGCGGACAGTGCCGGTTGCGCCCAGCGGGAGGATCCGCAGGGCGCCCGGAACGTGCTGATCGGGGTCGGCCCCGACGGCCGGGAGGTCGTCCTCGACGGCTACGACGGCCGGCTCCTCCTGGTCAACGCCGAGGGCGAGCGGCTGCTCGCCGTCGACGACCGGTACGCCCTGGTCCGCACCGCCGACAAGCAGTCGGTCGTGGCCCGGGAGCTGGGCACCGGCCGGCTGCGCTGGACCCGGCCGGCCGGCACGAAGGCGGGGGCGGCGCTCACCCCGTACGCGGCGGTGCTGACCGGGGAGAAGCCGAACCGGCTGGTCGCCCTGGACCCGCGTACCGGTCGTGAGCTGGTGGTCCTGCGGACCAGCGCCAACGCGCTGGCGGTCGGACCGAACGGCATGGTGGTCGGCGAGGGCCGGGAGATCGGCTACGTCCGCTTCGGCACCGGTGCCGGCGGGCCACCGCCCCCGGCGCGGGACGGCGCCGGCGTCCCCGGTCCGGGCAGCAGTGGCGGCGGCGCGCCGGACGCCGAGGACAGTTGCGGACCGAAGCGGGAGCTCTGCGACACCGGCACCCGATGAGAGCGGCGTCCCACGACCGACCCGGCGGGTGTCACCGATCGCCCGGTCTGCCCTAGGCTTTTCCGTCATGAGCAGTGCCGCCGCGTTCTCGTACGCCCCCTTGCTGCCGACCGGTCCGGACCAGACGGAATATCGCCTGGTCACCGACGAGGGCGTCGACGTAGTCCACGGTCCGGGGGGCCGCCGTTTCCTGACCGTGGAGCCGGCCGCGCTGACCGCGCTGACCGCCGAGGCGATGCACGACATCGCCCACTTCCTGCGGCCGGCGCACCTGGCCCAGCTCCGGTCGATCATCGACGACCCGGCGGCCTCGCCGAACGACCGGTTCGTCGCGCTGGACCTGCTGCGCAACGCCAACATCGCCGCCGGTGGCGTGCTGCCGATGTGCCAGGACACCGGCACCGCCATCGTGATGGGCAAGCGGGGCCGGCACGTGCTCACCGACGGCGGCGACGCCGAGGCGATCTCGCGGGGCGTCTACCAGGCGTACACGAAGCTCAACCTGCGATACTCGCAGCTCGCCCCGCTGACCATGTGGGAGGAGCGGAACACCGGCAGCAACCTGCCCGCCCAGGTCGACCTGTACGCCGAGGACCCGGACGGCCACCCGGACGCGTACAAGTTCCTCTTCATGGCCAAGGGCGGCGGGTCGGCCAACAAGTCCTACCTCTACCAGGAGACCAAGGCGCTGCTGAACCCGACGCGGATGATGCAGTTCCTGGAGGAGAAGCTGCGGCTGATCGGCACCGCGGCCTGCCCGCCGTACCACCTGGCGGTGGTCATCGGCGGCACCTCCGCCGAGTACGCCCTGAAGACCGCCAAGTACGCCTCCGCCAAGTACCTGGACGCGCTGCCCACCGAGGGCTCGATGACCGCGCACGGCTTCCGTGACCTGGAGTTGGAGGCCGAGGTGCTGGAGCTGACCCGCAACTTCGGCATCGGCGCGCAGTTCGGTGGCCGGTACTTCTGCCACGACGTGCGGGTGGTCCGGCTGCCCCGGCACGGGGCCTCCTGCCCGGTGGCGATCGCGGTGTCCTGCTCGGCGGACCGGCAGGCGGTCGCCAAGATCACCCCGTCGGGCGTGTGGCTGGAGCGGCTGGAGACCGACCCGGCCCGCTACCTGCCCGACGTCACCGACGAGGCGCTGGACACCGAGGAGGTCGTCCGGGTCGACCTCAACCGGCCGATGGACGAGATCCGGGCCGAGCTGTCGAAGTATCCGGTGAAGACCCGGCTCTCGCTGACCGGCCCGCTGGTGGTCGCCCGGGACATCGCCCACGCCAAGATCGCCGAGCGGCTGGACGCGGGCGAGCCGATGCCGCAGTACCTGCGCGACCACGCCGTCTACTACGCCGGCCCGGCCAAGACCCCCGAGGGGTACGCCTCCGGCTCGTTCGGCCCGACCACCGCCGGCCGGATGGACGCGTACGTGGAGAAGTTCCAGGCGGCCGGCGGCTCCCAGGTGATGCTGGCCAAGGGCAACCGGTCTGCCCAGGTGACCCGCTCCTGCCAGCAGCACGGCGGCTTCTACCTCGGCTCGATCGGCGGCCCGGCGGCCCGGCTGGCCCAGGACTGCATCCGGCACGTCGAGGTGCTCGAATACCCCGAGCTGGGCATGGAGGCGGTCTGGAAGATCGAGGTGGAGGACTTCCCGGCCTTCATCGTGGTGGACGACAAGGGCAACGACTTCTTCGCCGAGGTGACCAAGCCGGTGCTGACCGTGGGCCGCCGCGGCGCGTAGGCGTCGACGTCGGGCGTCGGGTGCCGGCCCGGCGCCCTTCGCCGGCCGGTGCCCGTCGACATGCGACCCGTACCGCCGGGTGTCCGCCGGGCCGGCCTGAGCGATCATCTGCGGGCCGGCGGCGGGCGCGGCAGGATGGTACGGGTGACGACTCCAGAGGCAGCGGGCTACCGGATCGAACGCGACTCGATGGGCGAGGTGGAGGTGCCCGCCGAGGCGCTGTGGCGGGCGCAGACCCAGCGCGCGGTGCAGAACTTCCCGATCTCCGGCCGGGGCATCGAGCCGGCCCAGATCAAGGCCCTGGCCCAGATCAAGGGTGCGGCCGCACAGGTCAACGGTGAGCTGGGAGTGATCGGCGCGGACGTGGCGGCGGCGATCGCCACCGCCGCCGCGCACGTGGCCGACGGCGGGTACGACGACCAGTTCCCGATCGACGTGTTCCAGACCGGTTCGGGCACCTCGTCCAACATGAACACCAACGAGGTGATCGCCACCCTGGCCGGCCGCGAGCTGGGGCGGGACGTGCACCCGAACGACGACGTGAACGCCTCGCAGTCCAGCAACGACGTCTTCCCGTCCTCGATCCACCTGGCCGCCACCCAGTTCGTGGTGGAGGATCTGCTGCCGGCGTTGAAGCACCTGGCCGGGGCGTTGGAGGAGAAGGCGGCCGAGTGGGAGACGGTGGTGAAGGCGGGCCGTACCCACCTGATGGACGCCACCCCGGTAACCCTCGGCCAGGAGTTCGGCGGGTACGCCGCGCAGGTCCGCTACGGGGTGGAACGGCTGGAGGGGGCGCTGCCCCGGCTGGCCGAGCTGCCGTTGGGCGGCACCGCCGTCGGTACCGGCATCAACACCCCGCTCGGCTTCGCCGGCCGGGTGATCGAGAAGCTGCGCGCCTCGACCGGGTTGCCGCTGACCGAGGCGCGCAACCACTTCGAGGCGCAGGGTGCCCGGGACGCGTTGGTGGAGACGTCCGGCCAGCTCCGTACCGTCGCGGTCGGGCTGTACAAGCTGGCCAACGACGTCCGGTGGATGGGCTCCGGTCCCCGGGCGGGCCTGCGGGAGCTGCGCATCCCGGACCTCCAGCCCGGCTCGTCGATCATGCCGGGCAAGGTGAACCCGGTGGTCGCCGAGGCGATGCGGCAGGTCTGCGCGCAGGTGATCGGCAACGACGCGACGGTCGCGTTCGCCGGCAGCCAGGGCGACTTCGAGCTGAACGTGATGCTCCCGGTGATGGGTCGCAACCTGCTGGAGTCGATCAAGCTGCTCTCCGCGTCCAGCCGGCTCTTCGCCGACCGCCTGGTGGCCGGCCTGGTCGCGGACGACGAGGTCTGCCTGGCGTACGCGGCGGGGTCGCCGTCGATCGTCACCCCGCTCAACCGCCACCTCGGGTACGACGAGGCCGCCTCGATCGCCAAGGAGGCGCTGGCGAAGCAGGTCCCGATCCGGGAGGTGGTGATCTCCCGGGGCCACCTGGACTCGGGCAAGCTCACCGAGACCCAGCTCGACGAGGCCCTGGACCTGCTCCGGATGACCCATCCGTGACCGTCGTCCGGGCCGGGGGTGATCGCCTCCGTTACGGCGATCTGGCGGTATCGAGGGCAGGGTGACACCGGCACCTCGCCGATCTGGAGTGGATCATCCGCGCTGCGGGCGCGGACCCGCTCGCCCGGCTGGAGCGGACGCCGGATAACCCGTCGACCGGGGGCACGGCGGCCGGCATGATCTGGGCGTGCGCGGAGGTGACGGGGTGCTGCTGGAGACGGAACGGCTGCGGCTGCGCCGGTTCACCATGGCCGACGTGGCGCAACTGGTCGACCTGGACGCCGACCCGGAGGTGATGCGCTTCCTGACCGGCGGTCGGCCCACCCCGGTCGCCACGGTCAGGGACGAGCAGCTTCCGCGGATCCTCGCCGGGTACGACCGGCATCCCGGGCTGGGCCGCTGGGCGGCGGAGGAGCGGGCCGGCGGCGGCTTCCTGGGCTGGTTCGCGCTCGACCCCTCCGACGACGGCACCGAGGCGGAGCTGGGCTACCGGCTGCGCCGGTCGGCGTGGGGGCGGGGGCTGGCCACCGAGGGTTCCCGGGCGCTGGTCCGGCACGCCTTCGACCGGGTGGGGGTACGCCGGGTGTGGGCGGAGACGATGGCGGTCAACGTCCGGTCCCGGGCCGTGCTGACGAAGGCCGGCCTGCGCCACGTCCGCACCTTCCACCTCGACTGGGACGACCCGATCGCCGGCTTCGAGCAGGGCGAGGTCGAGTACGAGCTGGTCAGGGCTGACCGGCCGCCCGCCGAGCCCGGTAGGCGCTGACCGCGACCCGGTTGCCGCAGCCGGATTCGCAGAACCGTCGGGACCGGTTCTTCGACAGGTCCACCAGCACGTTGGCGCACCCCGGGCGCGCGCAGCGCCGCAGCCGGCCCAGCTCGTCGCCACGGACCAGGTCGGCGACGGCCATCGCCGCTTCGACGGCCATCCGGGTGGCCAACGGGGCGTCCCGGGGCACCGCGTGCAGGTGGTACGGCTCGTCGTCGTGCCGGATGAGCTGCGGCAGCGCCCGGGACTCGCGGAGCAGTTCGTTGACCACGGTGACGACGACGTCGGGGTCGTCGTCCCAGAGGGGACGCAGCCGGGGGCGCAGCGCGTGGACCTCGCGCAGCTCCGCCTCGGTGTGCTCGTGCCGGCCGGTCCACCCGTTCGCGGCGACGAACCGGTCCAACGCGGGCACGTCGGGCAGCCCCTCGAGGTCCTGGCCGCCGCTGTTGACCAGAGCGGCGGCGGCGGTCAGACCACACTCGGTGTCATGGGCAAAAAGCAACTTGACTCCTGTCTTCGCCGGCCGCTAGCGTCACGGTCGTAATGCTACTTTGCTGATGACGTGTCGAGGAGTCCCCGATGCCGCACCGACCCACCGCCGGCACCGGGCTGGCCCTCGCCCTGCTGTCGGCCGTCACCTTCGCCACCTCCGGCACGTTCGCCCGGTCACTGATCGAGGCCGGCTGGTCCGCCGAGGCCGTCGTGGTGGCCCGGGTCGGCCTCGCCGCGCTGGTGCTGGCCGTCCCCGCCGTGCTCGCGTTGCGCGGCCGGGCGGCGGTGCTGCGCCGCAACCTCGGCCCGGTCGCCGTCTTCGGCCTGCTCGGCGTCGCCACCGCCCAGGCCTGCTTCTTCAACGCCGTCCGCTACCTGCCGGTCGGGGTGGCCCTGCTGCTGGAATACCTCGGCATCGTCCTCGTGGTGGGCTGGATGTGGCTGGTGCACGGGCAGCGGCCCCAGCGGCTCACCGTGGCCGGCTCGCTGGCCGCGCTGGCCGGGCTCGGGCTGGTGCTCGACCTGACCGGCACCGGCCGGCTCGACCCGGTCGGCGTGCTCTGGGGGCTCGGCGCGGCCGTCGGGCTGGCCGGCTACTTCGTGCTCGCCGCCCGGGTCGACGCCGACCTGCCCTCGGTCACCATGGCCAGCGGCGGGATGGCCGTCGGCGCGGCCGTGCTGGCCCTGCTCGGGCTGGTCGGGGTGCTGCCGCTGCGGGCCACCTTCGGCGCGGTCGACTTCGCCGGGCAGCGTACGAGCTGGCTGGTGCCGATCGCCGGGCTGTCGCTGGTCGCCGCCGTGGTGGCGTACCTGACGGGAATCGCCGCCACCCGGATCCTCGGTGCCCGGCTGTCGTCGTTCGTCGGACTGACCGAGGTGATGTTCGCGGTGCTCATCGCCTGGCTGGTGCTGGGCGAGCTGCCCGGCCCGGTGCAGCTCGCCGGCGGCGCGCTGATCGTCGCCGGAGTGGCACTTGTCCGCCTCGACGAGCTGCGCGACGGCCGCGCCGACCGGGCACCGGAGCGGACGGACGAGCCGGCGTTGACGTGAGAAGGCGGACGGCCCGCTCAGCGTGGTGGTATTCGACGAAGCGGGCCTGCCGAAGAAGCCCGACCCCGTGTTCCACGCCGCGATCGTCGAGGCCGCCGGGGTGCCGGCCGACCGGATCGCGTACGTCGGCGACTCGCCCGCCCATGACGTGCTCGGCCCGCAGCGCGCCGGGCTGCGCGTCATCTGGCTCAACCGGCCCGGACTCCCGCGCCGGGACTCCTGCGCCGGGACTCCCGTGCCCGGACTCCTGCGCCCGGACTCCTGCGCCCGGACTCCTGCGCCCGGACTCCTGCGCCCGGACTCCCGCGGCCGGACTCCCGCGGCCGGCCGGACTGCGGCCGGACGTTGAGGGCGGATGGTCAGGGTCCAGGTCAGGAAGGCGACGGTGGTCAGGGCGGTGCCGACGCCGAGCTTGACGGCGAGGTGCCGGCGCGGTGGCGGATGTCGCCGGTGGTTTTGTCAGGTCGCTGGCCGAGCTGCCGGCGGCGCTCCGCGCGTGGCAACCGGCGAATGCCTGATGCGGGCGTAATTCGGATTTGTATCTGGCGGAATTCGCGCCGGTGCTATGGGATTGCTGCCACGTCCCTCAACGAGAGGATCTGATGTGGTGAGCAAGCGCTTCACCGTCGGGGCCGTCGCGACCGCGGCAGCCCTGGCACTCACGGTGACCGGTCTGACGGCTCCGGCGAATGCCGGGTCGACCACCAGCCGTACGTTCACCGTGGTGGCCGAGGACGGCGTTTCGGCGGACGCGGCCATCGCCGCGATCCGGGCGGCGGGCGGCACCGTGGTGTCCCGCACCGACGACGTCGGCCTGTTTCAGGTCACCAGCGACCGGGCCGACTTCGCCAGCCGGGCCACCGCCGCCAACGCGCTGGTCGGTGCCGCTGAGCAGAGGGCAATCGGTCGTAAGCCCAAGCTGGACCGGGTCGAGCAGGAACACCTGCTGGCCGAGGCCAAGGGCAAGAACAACGGCAAGAACAACGGCAAGAAGCTGGACCCGCTGGACGACAAGCTCTGGGGTCTCGACATGATCCGGGCCGACCAGGCCCGTAAGGTGGAGCCGGGTGACAAGCGGGTCACCGTCGGCGTCCTGGACACCGGCCTCGACGCCAGCCAGCCCGACCTCGCGCCGAACTTCAACTGGGCGCTGTCGCGCAACTTCGCCCCCGACATCGTCGAGGTCGACGGCCCGTGCGAGGTGGCGAGCTGCCTCGACCCGGTCGGCACCGACGACGGTGGGCACGGCACCCACGTGGCCGGCACCATCGGTGCCGCCGCCAACGGTTTCGGCCTCTCCGGGGTCGCCCCGAACGTCTCCCTGGTGGAGCTCAAGGGCGGTCAGGACTCGGGCTACTTCTTCCTCGACCCGGTGGTCAACGCCCTGGTGCACGCGGGCAAGTCCGGCCTGGACGTGGTCAACATGTCCTTCTACGTCGACCCGTGGCTCTACAACTGCACCGCCAACCCGGCCGACTCGCCCGCGTCGCAGGCCGAGCAGCGGGCCGTCATCACGGCGATGAAGCGGGCCCTGAACTTCGCCCACAACAAGGGTGTCACCCTGGTCGGCTCGCTCGGCAACAACCACGAGGACCTCGGCGCGCCCCGCACCGACTTCTCCAGCCCGGACTACGGCGCCGACCCGTACCCGCGGCCGATCGACAACGCGAGCTGCTGGGACTTCCCGGTGGAGGGCCCGCACGTGATCGGCGTGTCCGCCGTCGGCCCGTCCGGCAAGAAGGCCGACTACTCCAACTACGGCACCGAGCAGATCTCGGTCGCCGCGCCGGGTGGCTGGTTCCGTGACGGCTACGGCACCGACACCTACCGCACCGACGGCAACATGATCCTCTCCACGTACCCCAAGAAGGTGCTCCAGGAGGAGGGCTCGGTCGATGAGGCCGGCAACGTTGTCGCCGGCTTCGAGAACTCGGTGTTCAAGCAGTGCACCACCTCGGGTGAGTGCGGGTACTACACGTACCTGCAGGGCACCTCGATGGCCTCGCCGCACGTCAGCGGCGTCGCCGCCCTGATCGTCAGCAAGTGGGGCAAGAAGGAGGGCCGCAACGGCTACGGCCTGGCGCCGGACCTGGTGGAGCAGCACCTCTACCGCACCGCCGCCGAGCACGCCTGCCCGGAGCCGCGCCTGCAGAGCTACACCAACGAGGGCCGGTCGGCCGAGTTCGACGCGTACTGCGCCGGCTCGCTGAACTTCAACGGCTTCTACGGCTACGGCGTCGTGGACGCGTACAGCGCGGTGAAGAGCCCGCTCAAGCCGCACGTCCAGCCGTAACACCTTCGCACCGCACGAAGGGCCCGGTCGACCACGGTCGCCCGGGCCCTTCCGCGTACGCCCCGGACCGCCCCGGCGGTGTGGTCCGGGCCGGTCCCGCGCGATCCGGGCCGGTTCCGCGCGGTCCGGGGGCGGTCGTGGGCGGTCCGGGGGGCCCGCGGGGTCCGGGCCGGTCCCGGGGGGTCCGGGGGTCTCGCGGGGTCCGGGCCGGTCCCGCGCGATCCGGGGGTCTCGCGGGGTCCTGGGCGGTCCCGGGGTCCTGGGCGGTCCCGGGGCCGGGCCGGTCTCGGGGCGGTCCGGGGTCCCGCGGGGCGCGGGGTCCAGGGGGCCGGATCGGGGAGATGGTGGTGTCGGCGGCACTGGGCACCGCCACTTCGCCGAGATGTCGTGGATCACCGGCGCCAACCCCGTTCTGCTAGGGCAGCCCGAACCTCGCGGAGGACGGCGGGGAAGTCGTCGCGCAGGCGGCGGCTGGTCACGTGCAGCACGACCCAGCCGGCGGCGACGAGTTGGTTGAGCCGCCGGCGATCCCGGTGCAGTTGGTCCGGGTCGGCGTGCCAGTGGCCGTCGTACTCCACCGCCACCCGGAACTGTGGCCAGGCCAGATCGGGATGCAGCAGCAGACCGGATGACAGCCGTACGGGATGCTGCGCCACCGGCCGGGGCAGTCCCGCCAGCACGAGACGGACCCGCAGGTGCGACTCGGGCGGCGACTGTGCGGCCGGGTCGGCCAGGTCGAAGACGCGTCGGGCCCGTCGACCACCCGGCCGGTCGGCGTGGCGCTCCGCGACCTCGGCGAGCGCGGCGCGGCTGGTCAGGCCACTGCCGAGCAGCGAGTCGACGATGCCGACGGCGCGAACCTGATCCAGCCAGGCCGCCGTCTCCCACGCGGCGAGCGCGGGGGACGACCGGGGTGGCGTGCGTACCGCCAAGGCTGGAATCGACATCGGTGGGCCGGGTGCTGGGGGTCTGCCGTCCCTGCCGTCTCTGCCCTGCCTTCCGTCCGTGCCCTCCCGGTTCGTCGTGCCGTCCCTGCCCGTCGTGCCGTCTTTGCCGTCCCTGCCCGTGGTGCGGTCCCTGCCCTTCGTGCCGTCTTTGCCGTCCCTGCCCTTCGTGCCGTAACTGCCGTCTAATCGCTCTGCTGGCTGACCGGTCGCCCCGGTGGAGTGCACCCGGATGCCGCGCTGGGAATCGATGCGTACCGCCGGGGGTGTGAGCACGTGCACCTCGTCGCCGAAGCCGGCGGCGTGCTCGACCCCGTGCAGGTACGCCGCCGACGGGCCGGCGATCACCGCCCCGGGCGGCAACCGCAGTGCCGCGCCCCGGCAGGCGAGGGCATGGTCCCGGTCGAGGCGGGCGTCCGCGTAGACGTCATGGCAGAGGCGGACCCAGGACGCTCCGCGAAGCTGGTGGCGGGTGAGCAGGCCGCGACGGATCGCGTCCGAGCCGCGGAACACCTGCCAGGCGAGGGCGGAGGGTCGGTGCGGTCGTGGGGGCATGACGCCCAGCCTCAGGGCTGCGGACCGCCCCGCGACACCCCTGTGGACAACCGGAGTCGCCCGCCGTACGGCGACCTGTGGACAGCGCCCGCCAGGCCCACCCGCTGTGGTATGGCCGGCCCTGCCGCGAGGCGGCCAGCCCGCTCAGTGCACCGGGAGCCGGCACCCGGCGGATGAACCATCCGGGGGTGCCGTTGCCGGTCAGCGTGGCGTCGTCGCGCTGACCGCCCGTCCGGTCGTCGAAGGGTCGACCGGTCACGCAATGTCCGACCCGTCCCCTAGTGTGATCCACTCCGTTTCGCCGGAGTGGCGGTGTTCTGGTAGGTGCGATACCGCCACATCGCCGAACTGGAGTGGATCATCCGCGATGCTCGGGCCGAGCGGCCGAGCGGCCGAGCGGCCGGGCAAAGCGCGGTCCGTGGTCCGTGGTCCGTGGTCCGTGGTCCGTGGTCCGTGGTCCGGGTCCGTGGTCCGGGTTCGTGGTCCGGGTTCGTGGTCCGTGGTTCCGGTCCGGTCCGTGTTCGGTCCATCGGCCATCGGCCATCGGCCATCGGCCGTCGGCCGTCGGTCCGTGGTTCGGGGCCGGGCTGGGCCGGGGCGGTGGCCGGGCCGAGGCTGTGGCCAGGGCCAGGACTGTGGCCGGCCGGGGCCGGGGCCGGGGTCGGGGTCGGGCCAGGGCTGGGGCTGGGGCTGGGTCAGGGCTGGGCTGGGGTCAGGGCGGGGTCGGGGCCAGCGCCGGGGCTGGGGCTGGGGTCAGGGCTGGGGCGGGGGGCGGAAGGTGGGGCGGGTCCGTGGTCTGCGTGGTGTCGGCCGGGCGAGCAAGGTGGCGCGGCTGCGGGCGGTCAGGACAGGGCGGTGGCGATCGCGGCAGCGGCGGCGGCGACCTGGCGGCCGACCGGGTCGACGGCCAGCGGGGCCAGGGAGATCACGCCGACGCTCGCCTCCAGTCCCGGTACCCCGAGCACCGGCGCGGCCACGCCGTACGCCCCGGCCTGGAGTTCCCCCGCCGTGCTCACCGGGCCGGCGAGGCCCGCCCGGCCGGCGAGGATGGCCCGGCCGGCCGCGCCCAGCTCCAGCGGATGCCGGGCCCCGGTCCGGTACGCCACGTGGAACGACGTCCAGCTCGGCTCAACGACGGCCAGGGCCACCCCCTCGCCGGCCTCGACAACGGTCAGGTGCGCGGTCGCGCCGGCCTGCTCGGCGAGCCGGCGCAGCGCGGGCAGCGCTCCCTCGGCGAGCAGTGGCTGGGCCCGCCGGGCCAGGTGCAGCACGCCGACGCCGAGCCGCAGCCGGCCGTCCCCGTCCCGGCGGAGCATCCCGTGCCCGCTCAGCGCGCCGACCAGCCGGTAGACGGCTGCCCGGCCGATGCCCAGGCGCTGTGCGGCCTCGGTGACGGTCAACCCGGCCGGCGCGTCGGCCACCAGGTGCAGCAGGCGCAGGCCCCGGTCCAGGGTCCGCGAGGTCTCGCCACCCCGGGGAGGCGCGGCATCCACCCGAGCGGCGTCCCGGGTTGGTACGGCTTCCACCCGAGCCGCGTCCCGGGGTGGCACGGCATTCACCCGAGCCGCGTCCCGGGGCGGTACGGCATCCACCCGAGCGGCGTCCCGGGGTGGCACGGCTTCCACCCGAGCCGCGCCCCGGCCCGCCTCGTTCCCGGCGGCGGGCGTCGCGCTTCCCACCGGGCCCGCCGTCTCCCCGGGCCCGCCGGGCCGTGCCGTCGTCTCCACAGCACGCAGCGTACGACCCGGCACCGGCCGACCCCGGAAAGCATGGACGGCTACCCTTGTACGGTGACGCTACGCCTGTATGACACCGCCACCCGATCGGTGCGGGACTTCGTCCCGCGGGAAGCCGGCAAGGTGGAGGTCTACCTGTGTGGTCTCACCCTCCAGGCGCCGCCCCACATCGGCCATCTTCGCTCCGGCGTCAACTACGACGTGCTGCGTCGCTGGCTGCTGGCGGCCGGCTTCGAGGTCACCTTCATCCGCAACGTGACCGACATCGACGACAAGATCCTGGTCAAGGCGCAGGAGCAGGGCCGCCCGTTCTGGTCGATCGCGTACGCCAACGAGCTGATCCTGGCGCAGGCGTACCGGTCGCTGAACGTGCTGCCGCCGACGTACGAGCCGCGCGCCACCGGGCACATCCCGGAGATGCACGAGCTGATCGCCCGCTTGGTCGAGACGGGGCACGCCTACCCGGCCACCGACGGCTCCGGCGACGTCTACTTCGACGTGGCCTCCTGGCCGGCGTACGGGGCGTTGTCCGGGCAGTCGCCGGACGACATGCAGTCCGCCGGGGACGCCCCGGAGCGGGGCAAGCGGGACCTGCGGGACTTCGCGCTCTGGAAGGGCGCCAAGCCGGACGAGCCGGCCGACGCCTACTGGCCCTCCCCGTGGGGGCGGGGCCGGCCCGGCTGGCACATCGAGTGCTCGGCGATGTGCCTCCGCTACCTCGGCGCGGAGTTCGACATCCACGGCGGCGGGCTGGACCTGACCTTCCCGCACCACGAGAACGAGATCGCCCAGTCGCAGGCCGCCGGGCTGCCCTTCGCCCGCTGGTGGGTGCACCACGGGCTGCTCAGCATCGGCGGCGCCAAGATGGGCAAGTCGCTGGGCAACGCGCTCGACCTGACGTACGTCGACTCGCTCGGGGTGCGCCCGGTGGAGCTGCGCTACTACTACGCGGCGGCGCACTACCGGTCCCGGATCGACTACTCGGAGGACGCGCTGCGGGAGGCCGCGGTGGCGTACCGGCGGATCGAGGGCTTCGTCCAGCGGGCCGCCGAGCGGGTCGGTGTCGGCCAGCTCGGCGAGCTGCCGGCCGGTTTCGTCGCGGCGATGGACGACGACCTCAACACCTCCGCCGCGCTCGCCGTCCTCCAGGCGACGCTGCGGGACGGCAACACCGCGCTGACCGCCGGCGACGATGTGACCGTCCGCACGACCCTCGCCGCCACCCGGGCGATGCTGGATATCCTCGGCGTCGACCCCCTCGACCCGGCGTGGACCGGCGGCGTGCACGCCGACGACCTGCGCGGCGTGGTGGACTCCCTGATCGCGCTGGCCCTGGAACAGCGTGCCCAGGCCCGCAGCCGCAAGGACTGGGCCGCCGCGGACGCCGTACGCGACCAGCTCAAGCAGGCCGGCGTGGTGGTCGAGGACACCCCCCAGGGCCCCCGTTGGACTATTGGAGAGCAGGACTGATGGCCGGCAACTCGCAGCGCCGTGGCCGGCGACTGACGCCGAAGGCGGGTGCCCCGAAGGGCTCCGGTGGCAAGAACAAGGACTCCCTCGCGGGCCGGGGCAAGACCCTGCCCGCCGACGAGCGGCCCTGGCACAAGGCGTACTCGGGCACCGAGAAGCTGCCCCAGCGCACCGCCTGGAAGCAGGACAAGGAGCGCCGCGCGGCGGCCGAGGAGGGGCGGCCCCCCAAGATCGGCCAGCCCGGCACCAAGGACACCACCTGGGGCAAGGGCACCCGTGGGGTCGCCCCGGTCCGTGGTGGCGCGGGCGGCCGGGGCGGCAAGCCCACCGGCCGCGGTGGGCCCCGGGTCGCGCCGGGACGCAAGTCCAACCCGGCGAAGGACAGTCCGGAGCTGCTGGTCGGCCGGAACCCGGTGCTGGAGTCGCTGCGCGCCCAGGTGCCGGCGACCGCGCTCTACACCGCGCAGGGCCTCGACTCCGACGACCGGATCAACGAGATCGTCCGGACGGCCGCCGACCGGGGCATCGCCATCCTGGAGATCAGCCGGGCCGAGCTGGACCGGATGACCGGTGGGGTGCTGCACCAGGGCGTCGGCCTCCAGGTGCCGCCGTTCGCCTACCAGCCGTTCGAGGACCTGATGGCCGCCGCGTTGGAGCAGGCCGCCCCGCTGCTGGTGGCGCTCGACGGGGTCACCGACCCGCGCAACCTGGGCGCGGTGATCCGGTCGGCCGCCGCGTTCGGCGCGCAGGGTGTCTTCGTACCCGAGCGGCGGGCCGCCGGGATCACCGCGACCGCCTGGCGGACCAGCGCGGGCGCGGCGGCGCGGGTGCCGGTCGCCCAGGTCACCAACCTGACCCGGTCGTTGAAGGCGTGTCAGGACGCCGGTTTCATGGTGGTCGGCCTGGACGCCGACGGCGAGACCGACCTGTACGACCTCGAAGCCGCCGTCGGCCCGCTGGTCGTGGTGGTCGGCTCCGAGGGGCGCGGGTTGTCCCGGCTGGTCGGGGAGACCTGCGACCTGACCGTCAGCATCCCGATGGTCTCCGACGTGGAGTCGCTCAACGCCAGCGTCGCCGCCGCGGTCACCCTCGCCGAGGTGGCCCGCCGCCGGGCCGCCGAGGTCTGACCGACCCAGCACCGGCCCCGACGCCGGACAGCACGCGAGAAGGGGCGGCCCGCCGAAGCGGACCGCCCCTTCTTCGCGTGGATCAGATCCGGTGGCCGGTGGCCGCGTTGAACACGTGGCTGCGGCCGGCGCGCGGCTTGACGAACACGGTGTCACCCATGTTCGGCATGGTGCGCCGGTCGGTACGGACCACGAAGCGCTCCTCGTGGCCCTCCAGCGCGGCGTGACCGTAGACGTTGGCGTCCGAGCCGAGGTCCTCGACCAGCTCGACCACGACCGGCATGCCGCCCTCGGTCGGGCTGACCAGGTCGCAGTCCTCCGGACGGAAGCCGACGGTCACCTTGTTGTCGCCGCCCTCGCCCCGGGCCGCCGCGACCTGCTCGCGGGTCAGCGGGATGTGCATCTCGGCGAAGGAAGCGCCCTGCTCGTTCAGCGGAACGGTCTTGATGTTCATGGCGGGGGAGCCCATGAAGCCGGCGACGAAGACGTTGGCCGGGGTGTCGTAGAGCGCCCGGGGGGTGTCCACCTGCTGGAGGACGCCGTCGAGCATGACCGCCACCCGGTGGCCCATGGTCATCGCCTCGACCTGGTCGTGGGTGACGTAGACCGTGGTGATGCCGAGCTTGGCCTGGAGCGAGGCGATCTGGGTACGGGTCTGCACGCGGAGCTTGGCGTCGAGGTTCGACAGCGGCTCGTCCATGAGGAAGACCTGCGGCTCGCGGACGATCGCCCGGCCCATCGCGACGCGCTGGCGCTGACCGCCGGAGAGCGCCTTCGGCTTGCGGTTGAGGTACTCCTCCAACTGGAGGAGGCCGGCCGCCTCCTTGACCCGCCGGTCGATCTCGTCCTTGGGGGTCTTGCGCAGCTTCAGCGCGAACGCCATGTTCTCGTACACCGACATGTGCGGGTAGAGGGCGTAGTTCTGGAAGACCATCGCGATGTCGCGGGCCTTCGGCGGGAGGTGGGTGACGTCCCGGTCGTCGATGTAGATCGCGCCGTCGTCGACGTCCTCCAGGCCGGCGAGCATGCGCAGGCTGGTGGACTTGCCGCAACCCGACGGGCCGACCAGGACGAGGAACTCCCCGTCGCCGATCTGGAGGTCGAGCTGGTTGACCGCGGGGCGTTCGGTGCCCGGGTAGATCCGGGAGGCCTTCGCGTAGGTGACCGTAGCCATGGTGGTGCGCTTCCTTTCACCGGCAGGAACGTGCCGGACGATCCGAGTGAAGGAGCCGCCGGCACCCTCGGTGCCGGCCCCCGGACGACACCTGCGGGGTACGGCCGGAGCCGCCCAAGGTGTCATCCGTGTCACTGCACGGTAAACGGGATTCTGGTACCTGCCAAGACGGGAGACGACGGGTGGGACGGACCGCATGCGCATATCGGTCAGGCGGGCACGGCCGGGCATCAATCCCCTCCACCTGCGGGGGTCGGCTGCGTCGATCCGTCGGCGACCGGGTGGAGAAATCGACGTTTTCCATGCTCCGGGGCACTGCCGAGCGGGATTTCCCGACGTCAGTCGCTATGCTGACGTCGCACCACGCGCCCCTGTAGCTCAGCTGGCCAGAGCACTCGCCTTGTAAGCGAGATGTCGCCGGTTCGATCCCGGCCGGGGGCTCCAATTCCATCAGCCGTCCGGTGGCGGTCGCTGCCCGACGGCCGGGCCGGCGATGCGGTGTCCGCAGCATGTCGGGGTGGGCTAGCCTGGCCGGACAGCCGAGTCTGCGGGGGCGGGGTCGATGAGTCGGGCGGTGGAGCAGTCGAACCGGGCCATGTTGCGGGCCCGGGACGCGATGGACCGGTCATACCCGGAACCGCTGGACATCCCGGCGCTGGCCCGGATCGCGCTGGTCTCCGAGGCGCACTTCATCCGTACCTTCCGGGCCACCTTCGGCGAGACCCCGCACCGCTACTTGCAACGGCGGCGGGTGGAACGGGCGATGTCCATGCTGGTCGAGAGCGACCGGGACGTCACCGACATCTGCTACGCGGTCGGGTTCCACAGCCTCGGCTCGTTCAGCCGCACCTTCCGGCAGATCGTCGGCGAGTCGCCCAGCGACTTCCGCCGGCGCCGATCGGCCGCCGCCGAGCCGGTGCCGAGCTGCTTCGTCAAAGCCTGGACCAGACCAAGCGGTTTTGGATAAGCAGCAGGTCAGCGGCTTGATCTAGCGTTCTCGGCATGACGATGAACGCGATCACCCGCTCCCAGCTCTACGTCCTCGACCAGGACGAGGCGCTCGACTTCTACGTCGGCAAGCTGGGCTTCGAGGTCAACACCGACCAGGATCTGGGCTTCATGCGCTGGCTGACGGTGAACGTGCCCGGCGACCCGGGGCGTGAGGTCCTGCTGGAGAAGCCCGGTCCGCCGGCGCTGGACCCGGCGACCGCCGAGCAGGTCCGGGAACTGCTCAGCAAGGGCGCGATCGGCGGCTGGCTGAGCATCACCACCGACGACGCCCGCAAGACGTACGAGGACCTGGTCGCCAAGGGGGTCGACATCACCGACGAGCCGACCGAGCGCCCGTACGGCATCGACTTCGGCGTCCGGGACCCGTTCGGCAACCGGATCCGCATCGGCCAGATGTTCCCCCGGGCCTGATGGGAACCACGACGATGACCGAGACGCTGTCCACCGTACGACCGGCCGTCCTCGGTCGGGACCGGGCGCTGCTCACCGGCGGCGTCCTCGCCGGTCCGATGTTCGTGGTCTCCGCACTGGCCCAGGGGGCCACCCGGGACGGCTTCGACTTCCGGCGGCACCCGGTGAGCGTGTTGAGCGTGGGCGACCTGGGTTGGATCCAGATCGCCACCTTCCTGGCCACCGGCGCGCTTTGCGTCGGTGCGGCGGTCGCGTCGCGCCGCCGTACCGGGTCGACCTGGCTGCCGAGGCTGCTCGTCCTCTGGGGGGCCGGCCTGATGGCGGCGGGGGTGTTCAGCGCCGACCCGGCCGACGGGTTCCCGGCCGGTACGCCGCGCGGCGCGGGGCAGATCAGCGTGCACGGTGGCCTGCACTTCCTCGCGGCGGCGGTGGCCTTCGGGTCGCTGATCGCGGCGACGGTGGTGGCGGCCCGTCGCGCGGCCCGCGCCGGACGGCGGATCGCCGCCGGGCTCAGCCTGCTGACCGGGCTGTTCTTCGCTGTCGCCTGGGTGGGGTTGATGGCCGGGCCGGGTCCGGCCGCGATGGTGGCCTTCGGGCTGGCGGTGACCGCCGGTTGGGTCTGGGTGACCGCGGTCTTCGTCGGGTCACTGCGGCGGGGCGGGTAGGGCCGCGCGGCACCGGGCTCCGGCCGGAATACCGGGTGTGACCGGTGGGGTGACCGGCTACCGTCGACCCGGTGACCGCGCCGAGGATTCCCGACCTGCCGACGTGTGAGTTCGCCTTTCCCGGGCCGCTGCGCGACCAGCTCGTCGCCGCCGTGCTCACCGGGGCGAAGACCTCCACCACCGGGCTGCTCCAGGACTACGAGCGCGACGGCGAGCCGCTGTCCACCGTCGGCGACCGGGAGGTGGTGGTCGACTCCGCCGCTCGGCCGGTCGCCGTGATCGAGCTGACCGGGGTGCGGGTGGTCCGGCTCGGCGACGTCGACCTCGACCACGCCCGGGACGAGGGCGAGGGGTACGAGTCGGTCGCCGCCTGGCGGGTCGGCCACGAGGAGTACTGGCACGGGCCGGACTATCTGGGCTGGCTCGGCGATCCGGGGTTCACGGTCGACGACGACACCCTCGCGGTCGCCGTGCGGTTCCGGGTGGTCGAGCGGCTCTGACCGGTCAGCCGGCCGGTCGCTCCAGCTCTCCCCGTACGGTCAGGAAGTCCGCCTTGCGGTCGTCCTGCTTGGCCGCGGACAGGAAGACCACCACGCCGACGATCTCGGGGTCCGCCCACCCACAGACGGTGAGGTGGTCGCCCTTCTCGGTGCGTCCCCGCCCGCACCGGGCCTCGCCCCCGAACCGGCCGATCTCGACGGTCTTGACCTTGGAGATCTGGTACGGGCGCAGCGCCCGGGTCAGCGTCCCCTCCGGGTCGGGGATCCGCCCGGAGGCGGCGCTGACCATGATCATTTCTTGGGCCCGGGTCCCGCCCCCGTAGGCCCAGCCGATCGCGCTGGTCGGCTCGCCGACCTCGCGTTTGAACTCCTCCAGCCGGGCCTGGGGAACACTGGTGGCCGCCCGGTCCATCGACTTGGGCAGGCCGAGCAGGCTGTCCGGAGTCCGCAGCTTGCGGCCCGGGGCCGCCGACGGGGTGGGTGCGCTGACCGCCCGCCCGGTGTCGGGCACCGCGCAACCCGTGGCCAGGATGGTGGCGGCCGTGAGCACGCCACCGACCAGGGTGGACGGGCGGGCGGGGCGTCTGTTCGGCACGATGCTCCTCGCAGGATCGGAGCGGTAGGTTACCGGACGCTCCGCGCCCGAGCTGCCCGGTCCGGGTCTGGTCGACGGGCGTGCGCACGCCGGAGCAGGGGTCAGCTCACGGCGGTCCGGTCGAGCAGGAGTTGGGCGAGGGCCGGGGCGGCGGGGTCGGGCCGGGGGCCGGTCGGGCAGTCGGTCCAGTCGACGGACCGCGCGCCGACGCTGAGCCGGTAGCGGTAGGTGTCGGCGCACTGGCTCGCCGCCGGGCTGCCCGCGCCGGCCTGGGTGGCGGTGTCCGCCAGCGCGCGGAGCCGGTCCAGGTCGGCCGGGTCGAGCCGACCGGTGCGCGTCGCGCCGGTCCGGTCGGTCGTCGTCCAGCCGCCGTCGGGCTCGACCGTGACCGTGTCGCGGTGTCCGGCGAAGCCCCCCGACCGGGTCAGCGTCAGCCGGGCGGCGGCGGTCGGGCCGCCGGGGGTGGTGTCGGCGGTCGGGCCGGCGGTGCCGGTCGTCCGGGCGGGGGTGGCGGGCGACGGCGCGGGTGCGCCCGGACCGGTCGCTGAGCAGCCGGTCAGCAGGCCGGCGATGACCGTAATCTTGACGAGGGTCAGCACGGGTGATCTCATTCCCGCTCGGACGCGCATCGACGCCCGCCGGTTCCGCCGCCGGGACGCATCCTCCGTTCGGCCAGTGTCGCGGACTGGACGCGCTCCACCCCTTCTCTTTTCCCCGGTGTATCGCTATATCTACATGCGTGACTACCCCCGTCACATCTTTACCTTGCCAGGAGGGCACGTGAAAAGACCCCTCGCCGCCGTCAGCGCAGCTCTGCTCACCAGCGGAATGCTGACCTGCGTCGCCACCGCAGCGCAGGCGGCCCCGGCCGCCTCCACCCCCGCCCCGAGCGCCGAGAGCCTGCTCCGCAGCAACCCCGGCGCCGTCCAGGGCACCAGCGGGGAGGCGTACCAGGCCGTCCGTACCAAGGTCGACCCCAACGGCGCGGCGCACACCCGCTACACCCGCACCTACCAGGGTCTTCGCGTCTACGGTGGTGACTTCGTCATCCACACCGCGCCCAACGGCAGCGTCGCCGGCACCTCGGTCGGCCTGGCCGCCCCGCTCACCCTCGGCACCACCGCGAAGGTCTCCCCGGCCGCCGCCAAGGCGACCGCCCGCAAGGCGTTCTCCGGCACGGTCACCGAGGCGGGCGCCCCGGAACTCTTCGTCGACGCCAGCTCCGGCAAGGGCCGCCTCGCCTGGGAGACCACCCTCTCCGGCTGGAAGGCCGACAAGCAGACCCCGTCGAAGCTGCACGTCATCACCGACGCCAGCACCGGCCGGGTGATCGGCTCCTACGACGAGATCGAGACGGTGGTCGGCAGCGGCCAGGGCATCTACACCGGCTCGGTCAGCATCGACACGACGCTCTCCGGCAGCACGTACCAGATGATCGACCCGGCGCACGGCAACGGCTCGACCTGCGACATGAACAACGGCACGTCGACCTGCACCACGTTCACCGACGCGGACAACGCCTGGGGCAACGGCACCAACTCCAACCGGCAGTCCGCCGCCGTCGACGCCCACTTCGGCGCCGCCAAGACGTTCGACTACTTCAAGAACGTGCACGGCCGCAACGGCATCTTCGGCAACGGCACCGGCGTGCCGAGCCGGGTGCACTACGGCAGCGCCTACGTCAACGCCTTCTGGGACGGCTCCCGGATGACCTACGGCGACGGCTCCGGCAACTCGCGCCCGCTGGTCTCGCTCGACGTGGCCGGCCACGAGATGAGCCACGGCGTCACCGAGAACGTGGTGCCGGGCGGGCTGACCTACTCGGGTGAGTCCGGCGGCCTGAACGAGGCCACCAGCGACATCTTCGGCAACATGGTGGAGTTCTACGCCGCCGCGCCGAGCGACCCGGGCGACTACCAGGTCGGCGAGAAGATCAACATCAACGGCAACGGCACCCCGCTGCGCTACATGTACAACCCGAACCTGGACGGCTCGTCCGACTCCTGCTGGACCACCAGCACCAAGAACAAGGACGTGCACTACTCGTCCGGCCCGGCCAACCACTTCTTCTTCAACCTGGCCGAGGGCACCGGCGCCACGTCGTACGGCACCTCGCCGGTCTGCGGTTCCGCCCCGGCGGTGACCGGCATCGGCCGCGCCAAGGCGGAGCTGATCTGGTTCCGTGCCCTGGACGTGTACTTCACCTCCAACACCTCGTACGTCAACACCACCACCCCGTCGAACACCGCCCGGGCCTACAGCCTCAAGGCGGCCACCGACCTGTACGGCAACTGCTCCACCGAGTACAAGGCCGTTCAGGCGGCGTGGACCGCGGTGGCCGTGTCCGGCAGCGACGCGCCCTGCTCGTCGACCGGTAACGACTTCTCCGTCTCGCTCTCCCCGACCTCCGGCTCGGTGACCGCGGGCGGTGCGGTCTCCACCACCGTCGCCACCGCGACCACCAGCGGCACCGCGCAGACCGTGACGTTCTCCGCGTCCGGCCTGCCGACCGGCGCGACCGCGTCGTTCAGCCCCGCCTCGGTGACCTCGGGCGCCTCGTCCACCCTCACCATCAGCACCTCGGCGAGCACCCCGGCCGGCAACTACACGGTGACGGTCACCGGCACCGGCGCGGTGGCGCACTCGGCCACCTACGCGCTCACCGTGAACGGCACCGGTGGCGGCTGCACCGGCGCCGGCCAGAAGCTGGGCAACCCCGGCTTCGAGTCCGGCAACACGGTCTGGGCGGCCAGCACGGGCGTCATCGGCCAGTACGGCGGCAGCGGCCAGCCCACCCACGGTGGCACCTGGAACGCCTGGATGAACGGCTACGGCAGCACCCACACCGACACGCTCTCCCAGGCGGTGAGCCTGCCGACCGGCTGCGCGTCGTACAACTTCAGCTTCTGGCTGCACGTCGACTCGGCGGAGACCACCACCGGCACCGCGTACGACACGCTGCGGGTGCAGGTGCTCAACTCCTCCGGGACGGTGCTGGCGACCCTGGCGACCTACTCGAACCTGAACAAGGCCACCGGGTACAGCCAGAAGTCGTTCTCGCTGGCCGCGTACGCCGGCCAGACCGTCACCCTGAAGTTCACCGGCGCCGAGGACGCCTCGCTCCAGACGTCCTTCGTGGTCGACGACACCGCGGTCAACGTCTCCTGACCTGAACGCCTCGTCGGCGGGCCCGGCGGTCACCCTCGTGGGTGGTCGTCGGGCCCGCGCCGTTATGGTCGCCGCACCGGCGACGGGCGGGCCGGTACGACGACGAGGGGGTGGTGGCGGTGTCGGACGCGGAGCTGACCGTCGAGGTGACCGGCGCGGTGGCGACGGTGACGATCCGCAACCCGGGTCGGCGCAACGCGATGACCCCGGCCATGTGGCGGCGGCTGCCGGTGCTGCTGGACGGCCTGGAGGCCGATCCGGCGGTCCGCGTCCTGGTGCTCACCGGCGCGGACGGCACCTTCTGTGCCGGTGCCGACCTCGGTGACCTCGACGAGCTGCTGGACGCCGGTGACGGCAGCATCGCCGTCGCCGCCGAGGAGCGGCTGGCCGCCTTCGCCAAGCCCACCGTCGCGGCGGTCGAAGGCCCGTGCGTGGGCGGTGGCTGCCAGCTCGCGGTCGCCTGCGACCTGCGGATCGTGGCCACGAACGCGCGGTTCGGGGTGCCGCCGGCCCGGCTGGGGCTGGTCTACCCGGCGCCGACCACCCGGCGGATGACCCGGCTGGTCGGGCCGTCCACCGCCAAGTTCCTGCTCTTCACGGCCGAGTTGATCGACGCCGAGCGGGCCCTGCGGGTCGGCCTGGCCGACGAGGTGGTCGACGACCTGGCGGGCCGGGTCGCGGCGGTCACCGCCGCCATCGCCGCGCGTTCCCAGCTCAGCGTCGCGGCGGCCAAGGAGATCGTCGACGACCGGGCCGGCCCGGCCCGGATCGCCTGGTGGCACCGGAAGGTGCGGGACAGCGGCGAGGCCCGCGAGGGGGTCGCCGCCTACCACGAACGCCGGCCGCCGGAGTTCGGCTGGTCACCGGCCGGGGATCGCTGACCGCCGGCTGACCGGCCCGGGATGTTCGGCCCGGTGCCGAGTGGTCGGGCCGCTGGTCGGGCCCGGCCGACGGTCACTGCCGCCTGGCCGACGGTCACTGCCGCCCGGCCGGCGGGCGCGGCGCGTCCGCCGAGGTGGCCAGGGTGAGCAGTTCGTCGACCGTCCACTGGTCGTAGCTGTGTGCGCCGTACCGGCTGGCGAGGACCCGGCCGTCCGGCGCGATGAGGAAGTCGGCGGGGAGCCCGAGCCGGCCGTGGGGCTGCCTGGCGGCGGGTGGGCGCTCCCGGCCGCGCAGCAGCCCCCAGGTGCTGCGCAGTACGGCGCGCAGGATCGGCAGCCAGGCCCGGGGGTCGAGCAGGGACCGGCGGGACGACTCGACGCCGAACTCGCGGTAGAGCCGCTTGTCGGGGTCGGCGATCAGCGTGAACGGCAGCTCGTTGGCGTATTCGCGCAGCTCGTCGGCGGGGGAGTGGAAGACCACCACCTCCCGGACGCCGGCCGCCTCGATCTCGGCGTGCCGCCGGACGATCGAGCGCAGGTGCAGGTGGCAGACGGGACAACCGGCGAAGCGGCGGAACTGGAGGTGGACCAGACGAGCCGGGTCGGGGATGGCGACGGGTGTGCCGGCCACCGGGTCGAGCCGGCGGCCGGGCAGGGTGGAGCCGGGGGTGAACGGGCGCGGCACGGTGCCTCCTGTCGTAGGCGTACGTCGTACTCCTACAGCTTTAGGCTTACGCTGTACGCTGTCAAGGCCATGCCTCGCCCCCGCTCTCTCGCCCCCGCCCAGCTCGCCTCCGCCGCCCTGACGGTGGTCGACCGCGACGGCCTGCCCGCGCTCACCATGCGCGCCGTCGCCAAGGAACTGGGCACCAGCCCGATGGCTCTCTACCGCTACGTCACCGACCGGGAGGAGCTGGCGGCCCTCGTCGTGGAACAGGTGCTGACCGCCGTCGACACCAGCCCGCCGGCCGGCGGGAACTGGCGGGAACGGGCCGCCGCGCTGGTCCACCGGATGCGGCGCGCGATCGGCGGACACCCGGCCGTGACGCCGCTCCTGCCCGCCCACCGGCACCGCTCGCCGACCGTGCTGCGCTGGACGGAGACGATGCTCGGCGTCCTCACCGACGCCGGCTTCGCCGGCACCCACCGGGTGGTCGCGCTGCGCGCCCTGCTCGCGTACACCGTCGGCGCGATCCAGCTCGAACACCTCGGCCCGCTCGCCGGAGCCGGCACCACCACGATGGCGGCGCTGCCCCCGGCGGACTTCCCGTACCTGGCGGCCACCGCCGCCGACGCCCGACTGGTCGGGCCGGACGCCGAGTTCGACGCCGGGCTGGACATCCTGCTGCGGGGAATGGACGACGGCGGGTGACGAGGGGCCGGCGGGCGCCGCGCCGGGGCGTACCCCGACACGGCCCCCTGTGCCCGCCGGCCGGTCTCCTCACCGCCCGGCGAGCGCCGCCCAGCTCGGCGTCGCCGGCTCCCGCCGCAGCGGCATGCCCGCCTCGGCCGGCGTCCGGTCACCCTTGCGCTGGTTGCAGGCGTAGCAGGCGGCGGTGGTGTTCCGCCAGGTGTTCCGGCCGCCGCGCGAGCGGGGCAGGACGTGGTCGACGGTGCTGGCCGACCCGCCGCAGTACGCGCAGCAGCGGGCGTCGCGGCGCAGCACCCCGGCCCGGGACCAGGCCGGCCCGGCGGTGAACCGCCAGCGGGTGACGACGTAGCGGACGAGCCGGACCACCCGGGGGACCGGGAAGACCCCGATCACCCGGTCCGGCTCGGCCTCGTGGATCTCGGCGACCCGGCGGCACAGCATCCGGATCGCGTGCTGGACGGTGACCCGGTGCAGCGGGCCGAGGTCGGCGTTGACGACGAGGACGGCGTCCACCGGGCGCTCCCTTCACGATCGGCGGTGGAACCGGCCCGGACGGCGAAAAGCCGCCCGGTCCGGGGTGGGACGGGCGGCTGGGCGCGTACGGGCACGCGTCAGTCGGGGTTCCCGCCTCCGGGGTCTTCGGCTCGGCGACCAGTGCCGGGCAGCGCCGACCACGCGCACGTGAGGTGCGACAACGACATGGCGGGCTCCCGGCTGGCTGGTTGACCTTGCGCGGATCACGGTAGGGCGGGGCGGTACGGAGGGCAACGCATTTCGATGCCCGCCCGCGCTCAGCGTCCGGCGAGCAGGCCGCGCGGCCGGACCGAGCGGACCGGCTCGGCGGCGGCCCCCTCGGCGCGCAGCACGTGGTTGGCGGCGATGATCCCGGTCGCCGCCGCCCGTTCCATCAACGCGCTGGGAAACTCGGTGGAGATGCCGTCCCCGGCCAGGTAGAGGCCGTCGGCGTCGGTGCGGACCCCGGGCCGGTCGGCGTGACTGCCGGGGGTGAAGGCGGGGGCCCGCGCCTCCACCCGGGCCCGCAGTTCGCGGACCCGCAGCCCGGCGACCTCCGGCCACAGCGCGGTCAGCTCGACCCGCATCCGTTCGGCCAGCTCCCCGGCCGGCACCCCCTCGTCGCAGGCGTACGCGTGCAGCTCCACCACCGAGCCGCCGGTCCGCTCCGCCCACCGGCGCGGCTCGTTCTCCAGCCGGTGGTACAGGGTCACCGAGTCCAGGGTGGGCTGACGGGACACCCCGCTGAACACCGCCCGGTCGGCCCGGACGTCCCCGTCCATCCAGTACCGCGCCACCGCGTACGGCGGGCCGGCCCGGCCGAACGCGGGCATCCGGGCGACCAGCCGGGGTGCCGCCGCGACCAGGCCGGGCGAGGCGGCGACCAGCGCGGCGAGCGCCGGGGGGTCCACGGCGAGCAGCAGGTGCCCGGCCCGGTGGGACGAGCCGTCGGCGGTGCCCACCCGCCAGCCGTCCGGACCCCGGTCCACCCGGGTGGCGGCGACGCCGGTCAGCACCCGGCCACCGTGCCGGTCCACGTGCCGGGTCAGCGGCTGCCAGATCGCCGTCGCGTAGTCCTCGTCGGGGCAGTCGAAGGCCAGCCCCTCCGGGTTGCCCAGCAGGTAGAAGTGGAACTGGGCGATCATCTCGGCGGCCGACATCTCCGCCTCACGGTTGAAGAACGAGTGCGAGAAGACCTCGAAGAGCATCGCCCGGGCCCGGTCCGGCAGTCGCAGCGAGCCGAGCAGCGCGTCGGCGGTGCGGTGGTCGAACTCGGCGTAGGTGCGCACCGGGTCGTAGCTGAGCAGCGGCAGCGCGGCCTCCCGGTCCATCCCGCGCAGGTCGGCCAGCCGCAGGCTGGGGCTGCGCAGCAGCAGGGCCAGCAGGTTCGCCGGCGGAGCCGGCGGCAGCCGGCCGAACTCCTCGGTGGGCCACTGCGCGGACAGGATCGGGTAGCCGGGGATCGGCTTGAGGAAGCCCAGTTCCGGGTCGACCCGGCGCAGGATCGACCGCCAGTTGTAGTACTGCCGGAAGAACGCGTGGAAGCCGTGCTCGTTGAGTTGGGTGCCGTCGGCCAGCGCCTCCGGCCAGGCGGCCAGCCGGCCGCCCACGGTCGGCGCGGCCTCCAGCACGGTGACGTCCACCCCGCGTTCGGCGAGCACCACCGCCGCCGACATGCCGGCGATCCCGCCGCCCACCACCAGCGCCGTGGCCGGGCCCGGCACCCGGGGGGCGCCACCACCGCCCGGGTCCACCCGGTGCTCGCGTACGCCGATGAGCCGGCCCAGTCGCTGCGACAGCGCCATGCGCACCTCCCCGCCGGACGGAACCCCAGTGTGCCGGGTCAGCCCGCGGGCGGCAGCAGGCAACGCCGGTCCCGGTCGGAGGCGGGCCAGACGTACTCCAGGTCGGAGGGGACGTCGCCGAACTGCGGCCGGTAGTGCTCGGGGTCCTTGCGCAGCAGCGACGAGCGGTGGCTGCGGTGCAGGTCGTCGCGGCCCAGCCAGGGTGGCAGCTCGCCGGCCTCGGCCAGCTCGGGCTGGCTGCGTACGACGGTGACGCCGCACGCGGCGGCCAGGTCGGTGACCAGCGTCGCGGCGCAGGTGTCGGCCCGGCCCGGCTCGCACCAGACCGTGCACACGTCCAGCCCGTACCGGGTCAGCGCCTCCTCGTAGCCGGCCCACATCTTCACCGCCGGGTGGTTACGCCAGCCGTAGTCCGGGCGGGTCAGCCCGCGTAGCACCTGGATCGTCTCCACCCGCTGCTTGCCCAGCCGCCGCTGGTCGAGGGTCCGGGCACTGGTCAGAAAGTCCGGGTACGGGAGAAACGTCTGCACGACACTGTTCTACCCGCCGCCGGGCCCGACATGCCGGCGTGATCCACAGGGCTGCGCCCGGTGCGACCGGCTGGCTACGATCCGGACATGGCCGAACCCCTGCGCGACCGCGCCCGGCGCGCGACGGGCTGGCGGTTGCGGATGAACGGCGACTCCCGCCCGCACTACGTGGTCTGCGGCAACGACCCGCTGGCGTACTGGGTGGTCCGGGCGTTGCTCGCCACCGACCTGACCCAGGGCCGGGTGCGGGTCACCCTGGTGGTGCCGGAGCGCCGCCGCTCCGAGGGCCCCGACGGCCGCGACCTCGACGGCATCCAGGTGGTCCGGGCCGACCGGCTCGACGAGGCCACCTTCCGCCGGGCCGGCCTGGCCGGGGCGGACGGGTTGGCCCTGCTGCACCAGGACGACGTGGGCAACATGCACGCCGCGCTCTGCGCGCAGGAGGTCGAGTCCCGGCTGCGCCTGGTCGTCCGGATGTTCAACACCAGCCTCGCCAACGGCGTACGGCAGCTCTTCCCCGACTCGGCGGTCCTCTCGGACGCCTCGATGGCCGCCCCGGCGTTCGTCGCCGCCGCCCTCGGGGAGGTCGCCCCCACCCACTTCCGGCACGGCGGCCGGACCCTCTACGTGGCCCGCCGCGACGACGTCCGCCCCACCGACGTGGTCTGCGGGCTGGCCGTCACCACCGATCCGGAGCTGGTCCGGGTGCTGCCGGCCGACGAGGCCGTGGCCGACGTGGTGCTCGCCGAGGCGACCGGCCAGCCGGCCGGCACCGAGCTGGCCGCCCGCCGGCTGGTCCGGGCCCGCCGTCGCCGGCGACCGCTCGCGGTGCTGCTCCGGGCGGTCCGCAGCTTCGCCACCCGCAAGATCGGCATCGCGGTGCTCACCCTGCTCGGGGTGATCGCGCTGCTCGGCTGGCTGAACGCCCGCGCGGTCGACGTGAGCTGGACGGAGGCGCTCTACCTGACCCTGGTCACCACGCTCACCGGCCAGGACCCGGACGTCGACAAACCAGCCGCCGCCCAGGTCATGCAGGTGGTGCTCAACCTGGCCGGGCTGGCGCTGATCCCGCTGATCACCGCCGTGGTGGTCGACGGCATCGTCAACGCCCGGCTGGCCCTGCACGCCGGCCGGGTCCAGCCGGAGCGCACCGGGCACGTGGTGGTGGTCGGGCTCGGCAACATCGGCACCCGGGTGATGGCCCAGCTACACGACTTCGGCGTCGAGGTGGTGGCGATCGACCGGAACGCGGAGGCGCGCGGGGCGGCGCTGGCCCGCCGGCTGGGCGTCCCGCTGATCGTCGGGGACGCGGCCCGCGAGGAGACGCTCCGCTCGGCCTCGGTGGGGCACTGCCAGGCGCTGGTGGTGGTCTCCACCGACGACGGGGTCAACCTGCGGGCCGCGTTGAACGGCCGGGCGCTCCTCCCGGAGCTGCGGGTGGTGCTGCGGCTCTTCGACGGCGACTTCGCCGAGCGGGTCCAGAAGGCGTTCGGCATCGGCATCTCGCGCAGCGTGTCGTACCTGGCCGCGCCGTCGTTCGCCGCCGCGCTGCTGGACCGGGCGGTCATCGCCACCATCCCCGTCGACCGGCACGCGCTGCTGGTGGCGGAGGTGCCGGTGGTGGCCGGTGCCCCGCTCGACGGCCGCCCGCTCGGCGCGGTGGCCCGCCCCGGCGAGGTCCGCCTGCTGGCCCACTCGCCGGCCGGGCAGAAGGCCGACTGGACGGCCGACCCCCGGATGGTGATCTCGGCGGGTGACCGGCTGACCGTGGTGGCCCGGCGGGCCGGGCTGAGCGCCCTGCTCCGGGAGACCACCCCGCCACCGCCGCCACCGCCGGCCGCCCCCCGGCAGCCACCCGCCGGCCCGCCGGCCCCGCCGACCCCGCGTGATCCGGAGGAGTGACTAGCGGCGGCGCAGGGCGTACCAGGCGGCGCCGAGGGCGAGCACGGCGAAGCCGGTGAGGACGCTGACCGTCGGCAGGCTGACCGCCAGCAGCAGGCAGCCGACCAGCCCCAGCGCGGCGAGCACCTGGACCGGCAGCCGCCGGTCGGGGTCGCGGCCCAGGGTCAGCGCGGCGGCGTTGGTGATCGCGTAGTAGACCAGCACGGTGCAGCTCGAGAAGCCGATCGCCCCGCGTACGTCGCCGACCGCGACCACCACGACCACCACGGCGGCGACCGCCAGCTCCGCCCGGTGCGGGACCTGGTACACCGGGTGTACGGCGGCCAGCGCGCCCGGCACGTCCCGGCGGCGGGCCATCGCCAGCAGGGTGCGGCCGACCCCGGCGAGCAGGGAGAGCAGCACCCCGGTCACCGCCACCGTCGCCCCGGCCCGGACCACCCAGGCCAGACCGGGCAGCCCGGCGACGGTCACCACGTCGGCCAGCGGCGCGGCCGACCCGGCCAGCCGGCCGGCCCCGAGCACCCCGACCGCGACCACGGCGAGGACCAGGTAGATCGCGAGCACCACGCCGAGGGCGAGCGGCACCGCCCGGGGGATGGTCCGCGCCGGGTCACGGACCTCCTCGCCGAGGGTGGCGATCCGGGCGTACCCGGCGAAGGCGAAGAAGAGCAGCCCGGCGGCGGTGAGCACGCCCCGGGCCGGGCCGCCGGAGTCGACGAGCCGGTCGAGCCGGACGTCCCCGGCGGCCAACCCGGTGACCGCGACCAGGGCCAGCACCGCCAGCACCACGACCACCAGGAGCCTGGTGGCGGCGGCGGTCTTGGCGATGCCGCGCAGGTTCACCGCGGTCACCGCCAGCACCGCGCCGACCGCGACCAGCCGGGCCTGCGCCGGCCACAGGTACGCCCCGATGGTCAGCGCCATCGCCGCGCAGCTCGCCGTCTTGCCGACCACGAACCCCCAGCCGGCGAGGAACCCGGCGAACGGGCCGAGCCGTTCCCGCCCGTAGACGTAGCTGCCGCCGGACTCCGGGTAGCGGGCCGCCAGCCGGGCCGAACTGGTCGCGTTGCAGAACGCGATGAACCCGGCCAGCGCGAGCGCCACCAGCAGCCCGGTGCCGCCGGCCGACGCGGCGGCCGGGGCGAACACCACGAAGACGCCCGCGCCGAGCATCGCCCCGAGCCCGATGACCACCGCGTCGGGTACGCCCAACCGCCGACTGAGTCGATCCACCAGGGCAGGTTAGGCGGTGGAGGTGAACGGGCGGCCCCGGTTCCGCAACCGGCCCGGCAACGGCACGTCGTCCCAGGGCACCCGGCGTAGCAGCCGGTCCAGCAGCAGCCCGAGCAGCAGCCCGGCGACGGAGTCGGTCAGCCAGTGCCAGCCGAGGTAGGTGGTGGTGGTCAGCACCACCAGCGGCGGCGCCACCCGGACGGCGGTGACCAGCAAGCGGGGCATCCGCCGGCCGACGGTACCCAGCAGCGGGGCGAGGAGCAGCGCGATCACCCCGTACCAGACGAGCGCGTTGGCCACGTGCCCCGACGGGTACGACTGGGCGTAGCCGACCGGCAGGTCGTGCTGGAACAGCGGCAGGGTCTGCTCCGGGGGCAGGAACGGCGGCTTGACGCTGGCGCTGGGCGCCGGGCGGGCGGTCCACACCTTCAGCGGGCCGATGGTCAGGTAGGTGAGCCCGAAGGCGACCACCGGGGGCAGCACCGGGCGGACCGAGCGGAGCCGGACCGCCAGCAGCACGCCCAGGGCGGCGGCCAGGAGCGTCAACGGGGTGCCCTGACCGAGGAGGTTCAGCGCCCGGGCGATCCAGTAGGCGGCCGTCGGCCGGTGCGCGTCCGCCCAGTCGGCCACCGCCCGGTCGATCCCGAAGAGGTGGTCGGTGGCGAGCGCCACGGTCAGCCCGACGAGGGCGGCGAGCAGGAGGCCGTCGTACCCCCAGCCGGCCGGGCGGACCGGCCTCCACCGCAGGTCGCCGCGTACCCTCGTGGTCCTCTCCCGCACGCGGTCACGCTACCGGCCGACTCGGCGGCCGTGCTGGCACGGCCCGGGGTCGATGTGTGTCGAGCCACGAAGGGAGGCGCGCGGCCGGGGGCACCCGGCACACTTGTCCCCGTGCGGATCACCTCGGCCCTCGTCGACCCGGCGCTGCTCGACCTGCCCTGGTCGACCCCGCTGGAGGAGTGGCCTGCCCGCCACCTGGTGGCGCTGCCACAGGGCATCTCCCGGCACATCGTCCGCTTCGTCCGCCTCGGCGACTACGTGTACGCCGTGAAGGAGACCGGCGAGCGGGTCGCCGAACGCGAGTACGACCTGCTCCGGGCGCTGGAGCGGATCGACTTCCCGTCGGTGGAGGCGATCGCGATCGTGGCCGACCGGCAGACCGACGACGGTGCCCCACTGGATCCGGTGCTGATCACCCGGCACCTCCAGTTCTCGCTGCCCTACCGGGCGCTGTTCTCCCGCACGCTGCGCCCGGAGACGATGGGCCGGCTGCTCGACGCGCTCGCCGTGCTGCTGGTCCGGATGCACCTGACCGGCTTCTTCTGGGGCGACTGCTCGCTGTCCAATACGCTGTTCCGCCGGGACGCCGGGGCGTTCGCCGCCTACCTGGTCGACGCCGAGACCGGGGCGCTGCACCGTGCCCTCTCCAACGGCCAGCGCGGCGAGGATCTGGAGATCGCCCGGGTCAACATCTTCGGCGAGGCGCTGGACCTCCAGGCGGCCGGGCTGCTGCACGAGTCGATCGACCCGGAGCTGGTCTGCGAGGAGGTCGTGCAGCGGTACGAGCGGCTGTGGCACGAGATCACCTACGAGCAGCAGGTCGAGCGGGAGGCCCGGCACGACATCGAGGGGCGGATCCGTCGCCTCAACGAGCTGGGCTTCGACGTCGCCGAGGTGGCCCTGTCGACGGTCGACAACGGTCGCTACCTGGTCCGCCCGAAGGTGGTCGACGCCGGCTACCACACCCGGCGGCTGATCCGGCTGACCGGCCTGGACGCCGAGGAGAACCAGGCCCGCCGGCTGCTCAACGACCTGGACGCCTATCGGGTGGAGAGCGACCTGACCGACGAGCAGCAGGCGGCGCACCGCTGGCTGACCGAGGTCTTCGAACCGGTGGTCCGGGCGGTCCCCGCGCACCTGCGCCGCAAGCTGGAGCCGCAGGAACTCTTCGCGCAGATCATCGAGCACAAGTGGCTGCTCTCCGAGCGGGCCGGCCGGGACGTGGGGATGGGTCCGGCGGTGCAGTCGTACCTGGCCGACGTGCTGGTGCACCGCCCCGACGAGCAGGCCGTCCTCGGCGTCGAGGTGCCCACCGCCTGAACCCTGCGCCCGAGGCGCGAGGCGTCAGTCCAGCCAGGTGCCGGCGCGCATCACCCGGACCACGTTCAGCTCGTCGTCGAGCACCACCAGGTCGGCGCGGAGGCCCACCTGGAGGGCGCCGACCCGGTCGCCGAGGCCGATGGCGCGGGCCGGGGTGGTGGCGACCGTCCGTACCGCGTCGGCGATCGGGATGCCGGCGTCGACGGCGTGCCGCAGCGCGGCGTCCATGGTGAGGGTGCTGCCGGCGATCGCTCCGTCGCGGGCCAGCCGGGCCACCCCGTCGGCCACGGTGACGGCCTGGCCGCCCAGCTCGTACTCGCCGTCGGGCATGCCGGCGGCGGCCATCGCGTCGGTGATCAGCGCGGTCCGCTCCGGGCCGGCCACGGAGGTGGCGAACGAGAGCATGCCGTCGTGCAGGTGCACCCCGTCGGCGATCAGTTCACAGACCACGTTCGGGGCGTCCAGCAGGGCCACCACCGGGCCCGGCTCGCGGTGGTGCAGCGGGCGCATCCCGTTGAACAGGTGGGTGCCGACGCTCGCGCCCGCCGACACGGCGGCCCGGGTCTGGTCGTACGTGGCGTCGGTGTGCCCGACGGCGGCGACCACCCCGTGCGAGGTGAGCAACTTGATCGCGTCCAGCGCGCCGGCCCGCTCCGGGGCCAGGGTGACCATCCGCACCGCCCCCGCCCCCGCCTCGATCAGCTCGGCCAGCTCGTCGGTGGACGGGTCGCGGAGGAACTCCGGGTTCTGCGCGCCGCACCGGGCCGCCGACAGGTACGGCCCCTCGAAGTGGACGCCGGCCAGCACGCCCTCGCGCACCAGCGGCGCGAACGCGGTGGTCGCCGCGCGCATCAGCGGGAACGGGGAGCTGACCAGGCTGGCCAGCAGCGTGGTGGTGCCGTGTCGCAGGTGGAAGGCGGCGGCCTCGCGGGCGGAGTCGGCGTCGCCGGTGGTGAAGGTGTGCCCGCCGCCGCCGTGGGTGTGCATGTCGACGAAGCCCGGGACGATCCAGTGCCCGTCGCGCTTCGCCGGGTACTCGGCGACGGCGGTGATCCGCTCGCCGGCCAGCTCCACGCACCCCTGCCGGACCACGCCGGTCGGGGTCACCACCTTGCCGGTCACCCGCAGGGCCATCATTTCTCCAGACTGTCGAGGGCGAGCAGGGCGGCGCCGAGGCAGCCGGCCTCGTCGCCGAGAGCCGCCGCGACCAGGCGCGGCTCGCGGTGGAAGGTCATCCGCTCGTGCAGGGCGGCCCGGAGCGGGCCGAGTAGCTGCTCGCCGGCCCGGGCCAGCCCGCCGCCGAGCACCATGGTCTGCACGTCGAAGAGCGCCTGGCCGGTGGCGAGCCCGTCGGCGAGCGCCTCGACCGCCTCCCGCCAGACCCGCCCGGCCAGCTCCTCGCCGGCCGCCGCCCGCCGGGCCACCTCGGCCGCGCTCACCGGATCGCCGGCCGGCCCCGTGGCGAGGCTCGCCTTGTCGGCCCGCTCCGTGGCGGTGCTCGTGCCGCCGGCCAGCTCCGCGTAGCGGCGGGCGATCGCCGAGGCGGACGAGACCGCCTCCAGGCAGCCGGGCCGGCCGCAGCCGCAGCGCGGGCCGTCGGGGCGTACCAGGATGTGGCCGATCTCGCCGGCGGCACCGTGCGCGCCGGCGGCGGCCGACCCGGCGACCACGTGCGCGGCGGCGATGCCGGTGCCGATGGCGACGAAGAGGACGTGCCCGGCGTCCCGGCCGGCGCCCAGTCGGGCCTCGGCGATCCCGCCCACCCGCACGTCGTGGCCGAGCGCCGCGGGCAGCGCGAGCCGCGTCGACACCAGGTCCCGCAGGGGTACGTCCCGGAAGCCGACGTTCGCCGACCAGACCGCCGTCCCGGCGGTCTCGTCGACCACCCCGGGTACGGCGACGCCGCAGGCCACCGGGGTCAGCCCGGCGGCGCGGGCCTTGCCGGCCAGTCCTTCGGCGACCTCCAGGACGGTCGCCACCACGGCGTCCGCACCGCGCCCGGCGTCGGTGGGGTGCCGTTCGGCGTGCACCACCCGGCCGTCCGGCCGGACCAGGGCGCACTTCATGCCCGTACCGCCGACGTCCAGCGCGACGACGACCGGGCCGTCGGCGGCGGGGCCGTCGGTCATGCGAGCACCACGGAACGGGTCAGGTGCCGGGGCGCGTCCGGGTCCAGGCCCCGGCTGGTGGCCAGGGCCACCGCGAAGCGCTGCGCCAGGATCAGGTCGGCCATCGGGTCGACCGGGGTACGCCCGGCCGCCCAGCTACCGAGCACCGTGTGGCACCCGTGGTGGCGGCTGTGCACGAACGCCGCGCCGGTGGCCGCGACGTCCTCCGGCAGCCCCTCGGGCAGTTCGCCGAACGCCCAGACCAGCCGGCCCGGGGCGGCGACCGAGATCGGGCCGTGCCGGTAGTCCATCGCCGGGTACGCCTCGGCCCAGAAGGTGGCCGCCTCGCGGCACTTCAGCGCGGCCTCCTGGGCCAGCCCGACCGTCCATCCCCGGCCGAGGAAGGTGACCTGGTCGATCCGGGCCGGGTCGAGCGGCAGTGGCGCGCGGACGGCGACCTCGGCGTCGGCGGCGAGGGCCTCGACGTTGTCGCCCAGGTGGGCGCGGAGCAGCGCGAGAGCGCTGGTGGCGAAGCGGGTCTGCACCACCGAGCGTTCGTCGGCGAAGGGCATGGCCACCGTGGCGTCGGCCAGCTCGGCGGCGGGCGCGGCGGGGTCGCCGACCAGGACCGTGGTGGGCACCCGGCCGCGCAGTGCGGCCAGCAGGTCGAGTACCTCGGTGGTGGTGCCGGAGCGGGTGATCGCGATCAGCCGGTCGTAGCGGCGGCCGGCCGGGAACTCGCTGGCCTGGAAGGCGTCGGTCTCACCGTGGCCGGCCCGCTCGCGCAGCCCGGCGTACGCCATCGCCATGAACCACGACGTGCCGCAGCCGACCACGGCGACCCGCTCGTCGGGGCGGGGCAGGCAGTCGGCGACGGCGCCGGCCAGCCGGGCCGCCTCCCGCCAGCAGTCGGGCTGGCTCGCGATCTCCGCGTCGACGTACGCCATGGGGAACTCCTCGTACCGGGGAGGCGGTGCGCAATACGGCTCATTACCACCGTCTTTCGCGCGTCATTCTGCGCGAGCCCGGGCGGCCGTGGCAACCGGCTCCCCGATCGCGCAGACCAATGTTTTGCGTCCGGCCAGTTTCGCGCACTACTGTGCACGCAATCAATCACCGTCCGTGCAGAGTCAACGGAGGCCCCGTCGTGGACCGGTACGCCAGGTGGAACGCTCTGCTCGAAATGCTGACCGACAACGGGCGGGTCAGCGTCGAGGAGGCGGCCGGCCGGCTGGGCGTCTCCCAGGCCACCATCCGCCGCGACTTCGACCAGCTCGCCCAGCAGCAGATGATCACCCGGACCCGGGGTGGTGCGGTCGCCAACGGCGTCTCGTACGACCTGCCGCTGCGCTACAAGACCGCCAAGCACTCGGCCGAGAAGCAGCGGATCGGGGCCGCCGCCGCCGCGCTGGTCTCCCCGGGCACCGTGGTCGGCCTCAACGGCGGCACCACCAGCACCGAGGTGGCCCGGGCCCTGGCCGTCCGGCCCGACCTGAACACCAACGCCGAGGGTGCCCAGCTCACCGTGGTCACCAACGCCTTGAACATCGCCAACGAGCTGCTGGTCCGCTCGCGGATGAAGGTGGTGGTGGCCGGCGGCGTGGTGCGGCCGAAGTCGTTCGAGCTGGTCGGGCCGCTGGGTGGCGCGCTGCTGCGCGAGGTGACCCTGGACGTCGCCCTGCTCGGGGTGGACGCGCTCGACCCGCAGTTGGGCGCCGCCGCGCACCACGAGGGCGAGGCGGCGATGAACAACCTGATGGTGGCCCGGGCCAAGCGCGTCGTGATCATCGCCGACTCCTCCAAGCTGGGTGGGCACGCCTTCGCCCGGATCTGCCCGGTGGACCGGGTGGAGACCCTGGTGACCGACTCCGGGGCGGCACCCGAACTGGTCGACGCGTTCCGCGCCGCCGGGGTGCACGTCATCTGCGCCTGAGTGACTCGTTGAGACACCGTCGGTAGCGGTCGACGCGCCGATGCATACCAGGTATTGCCGGACCGGGCATACCGAGTATGGTGACCGCTGTCATAAGCCACCATCGGGGGAGGCGCAGCTTGTCGGCTGTCCTGGAGATCGAAGGTCTACGTAAGACGTACAAGAGCCGCCGGCGGGGCACCCGCAACGCGCTGGACGGTTTCGACATGCGGGTCGAGGCCGGCCAGGTGCACGGCTTCCTCGGGCCCAACGGCTCAGGCAAGACCACCACGCTGCGTACCCTGCTCGGGCTGATCCGCCCGGACGGCGGCCGGATGGCGATCCTCGGGCACCAGGTGCCCACCGCGCTCCCCACCGTCGCCGGCCAGGTGGGCGCGATCGTGGAGAGCCCGCAGTTCTTCCCGCACTTCTCCGCCCGGGACACCCTGTCCCTGCTCGCCAACGCGGGCGGGGTGCCCCCGGTACGGGTCGACGAGGTGCTGGAACTGGTCGGCCTGCGGGACCGGGCCGGCGAGCGGGTCAAGACGTACTCGCTCGGCATGAAGCAGCGGCTCGCCGTCGCCTCCGCCCTGCTCAAGAACCCGAAGCTGCTGATCCTCGACGAGCCGGCCAACGGGCTCGACCCGGGTGGCATCCGGGAGATGCGCACCCTGATGCGCACCCTCGCCGAATCCGGGATGACCGTGGTGCTGTCCAGCCACATCCTCGGCGAGATCCAGCTCATCTGCGACGAGGTCACCATCATCTCGCTCGGCCGCCGGGTCGCCTACGGCCCGGTGGAGCAGGTGCTCGCCCGGCACTCGCAGGGCGGCGTACGCGTCCGGCTGGACGCCGCCGAGGACCTCGCCGCCGCCGCCGTCGTGCTCGACCGGGCCGGCGTGGCGGTGACCCGGCACCCCGACCACCTGATGCTGGCCGGGGTCGACAAGCCCGCCACGGTCAGCCGACTCCTCGCCGAACAGCACCTGTACGTCAGCGAACTGGCCCCGGTCGCGGTGGACCTGGAGAGCGTCTTCCTGGAACTCACCGCCACCACGCCGGTCCCCGGCCAGCACCGCCAGGTCGACCAGTCCACGAAGGTCGCCGAGCCGGGCAGCGCCGGCGGCACCACGGGAGGGTGGGGCGCATGAACCTGTACGTCACCGAACTGCGCCGGCTGGCCAAGCGCCGGCTCACCCGGGTGCTGCTCGTCCTGCTCGTCCTCGGCCTGGCCGGCATCGCCACCGCCTTCGCCTTCTCCAGCCACCAACTCTCCCCGGCGGTGGTGGCCCGGGCGCAGGCCGAGTCCGACGCGAACTACCGGGAGTCGCTGCGGGAATGGGAACGCGGCGTGGCCACCTGCGAGGCGGCGAAGGCCCGCGGCGAGGTGGTCGAGGAGCACCTGCGCGAGGACTGCGGCCGGCAGTGGCAGCCCCAGCCGGAGATGTTCGACCCGAAGTGGAACCTGCCGTACCAGTTCGACTTCCGCGGCGAGTTCGGCACCTTCGTCGCTGTCTTCGCCGGGGCGGTGGCGCTCTTCGCCTTCCTGATCGGGGCCTCGTTCGTGGGCGCGGAGTGGAGCAGCGGCGGGATGATGAACCTGCTGCTGTGGCGGCCGAAACGGCTCGCCGTGCTCGGTACCAAACTGGCCGCCGTGCTCACCAGCCTGGTCGGGGTGACCGTGGTGCTCGGCGCGCTGTGGACGTTGGCCTTCTGGCTGATCGGGACGTACCGGGGGAGCACCGCGAAGGTCACCGCCGGCGTCTGGCAGTCCGCCGGGCTGAGCGGCCTGCGGGCGCTGGGACTGATCCTCGCCGTCGGCGCGGTGGCCTTCGCGCTGGCCTCGCTGGGCCGGCACACCGCCATGGCGCTCGGCGTCGCCGTCGGGCTGGGCGTGGTCAGCGAGATCGGCATCCGGATCGCCGTCGAGATCGCCAAGGTGCGGTTTGGTGAACGCTACGTCCTCTCCACCTACGCGCTGGCCTGGTTCGAGAAGGAGTGGACGCTGATCGACTACCGCTCCTGTGACTTCGTGCAGGGCCAGTGCACCCCGAAGGAGATGCTGGTGACCTGGCAGGACTCGGCGCTGGTGTTCGGCCTCGGCGGTGCCGTGGTGCTGGTCGCCGCGTTCTGGATGATGCGCCGGCGAGACATCACCTGAGTCCGGTGCCGCCCGGTTCGGGCGGTGCCGGGCGGGCGGGCCCGCGTCGACCCCGACGGTCGACGCGGGCCCGCCCGTCGTCCGCTGCGATCGTCGGTCGCCCTGGTTAAGCTGGGTGTTCCCCCGCCGGCCGGCCCCGCCGGTCGTCCGTCCCGCCGAGGAGCGCCATGCCGCCCGCCGACGCCGCCCACCGGTCCGAGCCGTCGCCGGAGCCGGTGGCCGCGGACCCCCGGTTGGTGCCACCGCCCCGGTCGGCGCCGGACGACGACAGCTCGGCCCCGCCCGTCGAACCGTCGGTGGCGGCGGCCGGTGCCGGGCGTCCGGTGGCACCGGCGGATGCCGACGAGCTGACCGAGCGGGAGCTGCGGATCCTCGCCTTCGAGCAGCAGTGGTGGAAGCACGCCGGTGCCAAGGAACAGGCCATCCGGGACAGCTTCGGCCTCTCCGCGACCCGCTACTACCAACTGCTCAACGGGTTGCTGGACCGGCCCGCCGCGCTGGCCGCCGAGCCGGTGCTGGTCGGCCGGTTGCGCCGGCTGCGCTCCTCCCGGACCCGCAACCGGCGGCGCTGATCACTTCTCGTACGTCCGCAGCCCGTTGCCGATGGCGAAGAACGTCGGTGCCCACTCCCCGATGAAGATGCCCCAGCGGTCCGCCCGGTCCACCCCCGCCCGCTCCAGGTGCTTGGAGAGGAACCAACTGGTGAAGGAGAGCCCGATGCTGACGAAACCCGCCAGGTACGCGTGCTCCGACCTGAACCCCGACTCGTGCAACCGTGCCAACATGCCGATCCCCCCGTCGCGTCGTGCGGCTCCCCGGCATGGCGGGCCGTCCTGACGACGCCCGCCGGCCGGCGGGAAGCCAACCGTTCCTGACGCTACCGTCGGTCACCACCGCGTACCGGCGAGTTCAGGCGATCTCGGGCGCGGGTGGGGGCGGCGGGCATGGCACCGCGCCGGCCGGGTAGCCGGGCCGGGGACGAGCGGAGGGAGCGGACAATGGCGGGACCGGAGGCGCGACATCCGGCGGGGCACACGGTGCGGCGGCTCGCCGGCGAGACGTGGACGATGCGGGTCCGCTCGGCGTCCGACCCGGCCCCCGGGCGGGCCGAGAACGAGGACTTCGTGTTCCGGTTCGGCCCGCTGGTCGGGGTGCTCGACGGGGCGACCGTGCCGGCGGGCTTCGCCACCGGCTGCGTGCACGGGCCGGCCTGGTTCGTCCGGCACCTAGCTGCCCGGATCGGCCTCGCCGTCGCCGCCCGCCCCGCCGCGACCCTGGTCAGCAGCCTCGCCGCAGCGTTGCTCGCGGTCCGCGCCGATCACGGCGACGCCTGCGACCTGGACCACCCGGGTACCCCGTCGTCCACCGTCTGCCTGGTCCGGGAGGGCACGGACGAGATCGACTGGCTGGTGCTCTGCGACAGCCCGCTGCTGCTCGACCTCGGCGGCCGGGTCCAGGTGGTCTCCGACGACCGGTTGACGCACGCGCTGGCCGACCTGCGGGCGATCGTGGGCGGCCTGCCGTCCGGCGACGTGGACCCGGTCACCCGGTTCCGGTTCGCGGTCACGTCGCAGCGGGAGCGGATGAACCGTACCCCCGGCTACTGGGTGGCCGCCGCCGATCCGGACGCCGCCTACCATGCCGTGACCGGCACGTCGCCGCTGCGCGGCCCGGACGCGGTCCGCCGGGCGGCCCTGCTGACCGACGGCGCGTCCTGCGCCGTCGACCAGTTCGGGCTCCTCGACTGGCCCGGCCTGCTCGACCTGGTCACCGCCGACGGGCCGGGCGCGCTGATCGACCGGGTACGCGCCGCCGAACGCGAGCACCCCGACCGGCTGCGCCGGCACAAGCGGACCGACGACGCCTCGGTGGTGCTCTGCGAGTTCCCGGCACACCGTGGGTGAAGGGCGACCCCGACAGCGGAGCGTGACGCGGAACACCTCCATGGGACGACCGGCCGAGACGTCCGGCCGGACCGCCAGTCACCGCCCAAAGGGGTGGACGAGGGCCGGTGGGGGCGGCAGACTGCGGCACGTGGCAGGCGCGGTACGGCTGGAGCCGGTGGACGAGGAGAACCTGGAGTCGTTGCTCTCCGTAGCGGCTGCCGAGGCCGAGCCGGGTGATGTGATGCCCCCGGTGGAGGCGCCGGCCGGCTGGTCGCACGCCCGTCGGGAGGCGTTCCGGGAGTTCCACCGGGCGAGCTTCGGCGGCCTGGACGGGCCGACCCGCACCCTCATGTTCGCGGTCCTCGCCGGTGCCGAGGTGGTCGGCATGGTGCGGATGACCCGGTGCGACGCCCCCGGCGTGGTGGAGACCGGGATGTGGCTCGGCCGGTCGGCCCGGGGCCAGGGACTCGGCGTGGCCACCCTGCGGGAACTGCTGAACGCCGCCGCCGGGGCCGGCATGCACTCCGTCGTCGCGGACACCACGCGGGCCAACGTGGGCGCGGTGTCGGTGCTGCGTAGCTGCGGCGCCAAACTGCTCGAACACGGCGACAAGGTGCACGCCGAGATCTCCCTGGACGCGACTCCCCCCTCGCGCTGAGCCGCCGCGCCCGACCAGCCGCCTTCCGGTCGGGCACGACGCCCGGCGGCGACGGCGCACACCGCCGCCAACCTCCTGGTCGACGGCGGTGGCCGGTGGGTCAGCCGGCGTGGTTCTCGGCGTACGCGGCCAGCCAGGCCACCTGGGTCGGGTCCAGGGACGGGCGGACCCGGCGGCGGGCCGTGGCGACGTGCGCCGCGGTGACCGTGGAGGCGGCCAGCGACTCGCGCATCGCGGCCAGCGCCGCCTCCCGCACCAGCGCCGCGCAGTCCGCCGCCGAGAAACCGACCAGCTCCTCGCCGAGCGCGGCGAGGTCCACGTCCCCGGCGAGGGGCACCGTCCGGGACGACGCGCGCAGGATCGCCGACCGGGCCGGGCCGTCCGGCGGCGGCACGTAGACCAGCCGTTCCAGCCGCCCGGGGCGCAGCAGCGCCGGGTCGACCAGGTCCGGCCGGTTGGTCGCCGCGACCACCACCACGTTGCGCAGCGCCTCCACCCCGTCCAGCTCGGTCAGCAGGGCGGCCACCACCCGGTCGGTGGTGCCCCCGTCGGTGGCCTGGCCCCGCACCGGGGCCAGCGCGTCCACCTCGTCGAGGAAGACCAGCGTCGGCGCGGCCTCGCGGGCCCGGCGGAACAGCTCACGGACCGCCCGTTCGCTCTCGCCGACCCACTTGGAGAGCAGTTCGGCGCCCTTCACCGAGAGCACGTTCGCCCGCCCCGACCCGGCCAGCGCCGTCACCAGGTACGTCTTGCCGCAGCCCGGCGGCCCGTAGAGCAGCACCCCCCGGGGCGGCTGCACGCCGAGCCGGGCGAAGGTGTCCGGGTAGGTCAACGGCCACAGCACCGACTCGGTGAGGGTCTGCTTCACCTCCACCAGGTCACCCACGTCGTCCAGGGTGACCGTGGCCAGTTCCAGGGTGGACGCCGCCATGGTGGTCGGCCGGACCACCTCCAGCGCCGCCGTGAAGTCGGCCATCGCCACCGTCGGCGTCTCGGCCGTCTTCTGCCGCAGCGCCGCCCGTACCCCGGCCTCCCGCACCAGCGCGGCCAGGTCGGCGGCGACGAACCCGGGGGTGCGCCCGGCCACCTCGTCCAACCGGACGTCCTCGGCCAGCGGCACCTGTCGGGTCAGCACGGTCAACTGCTCGCGGCGCAGCGCCGGGTCGGGCAGCGGGACGGTGACCCGCACGGAGAGCAGGTCCGGCGCGCGCAGACCCGGGTCGACCGCCTCGAACCGGGAGGTGGTGCAGACCACCGCCGTACCCGCTCCGACGGCCCCGGCGAGCACCTGGCGGAACACGGTGGCCAGCGGCCCGGCGTCGTCGGCCGGGGCCACCGCCTCCACGTCGGTGACCAGCAGCACCGCCGGGCCGCCCCCGGTGACGTCGGCGGCGGCCTCGCGCAGCCGACGGGCCGCCGCGTCGTTGCCCAGCGCGGCCAGTTCCGGTGCCCAGAGCGGGCGGACCCGGGCCCCGACGGCCTTCGCCACCGCCCGGACCAGCGCCGACTTCCCCGAGCCGGCCGGGCCGCTGAGCAGGACGCCGAGCGAGATGGCGGTGCCCAGCCGGCCCAGCACCTCGCGGTGGTGGAAGCCGAGGTCCAGCAGTTCGGTCAGCTCCTCGGCCTGGGCCCGCAGCCCCGGCAACTCGTCCACGTGCGGCGCGTCGTCGACGGACGTCGGTTCCCCGGGGCCGGCCGGGATGGAGCCGGGCCCGGCGTACAGGTCGCCCCGGTCGGCCGTCCCGCCGGCCACCGCGCCGACCCGGGCCGGCGCGCCCCCGCCCGTCGGGCCGGTCGACGTCCCGTTGGGGCCGGGGGAGCCGTGGGTGACCGGGCCGTGCTCCCAGCCGACCACGGTGTCCATGGTGACCAGGCCACCGGAGACCGGCTCGGCGGCGACCACGGCGAGCAGGGTGCTCGTCCAGGCGTACCCGACGGTGTTGGACAGGCTGCGCCGGGCCGCCTCGACCAGGCCCCGCACCGAGGCGTCCGGAAGGACGTCCTGCGGCAGCAGGGAGACGTCGTCGCCGACGGTCACCACCTTGCCGAGCAGCGCCAGCCGGAGCATCTCCGGGGACACCGCGGCGAGCACCGCGACCGGGCCGGTCAGGGTCACCCGGCGGGCGGCAGTCAGCGGGGCGGGACTGACCGTCACCTGACCGCCGTCGCGCAGGCCGAGATTGCCCAGCGTCAGGTCGTCGGCGTAGAGCAGGGCGGTGCTCGCGGTCGGCTCGGCGGGCGCGACGATCCCGGTGGTGACCCGCCGGCCGGCCAGCCGTACCGGGTCACCGGGGCGCAACGCCAGGGCGGTGAGCACCTCCGGGTGCAGCCGGACGATGCCCCGTCGGGCGTCCAGCGCGGCCGGGCGCAGGCTCGCGGTCAGGGTCAGATCCGGTTCGGGCACCGCCCGACAGTAGCCGCCCGCCGCATCGCGCGCCCCGCCGTCATCGCTGGTCGAATCGCCGGCCCGGCCGTCACCGGTCGTCGCCGAGCAGCGACGGGTCGCGGCGGATCAGCTCGGCCAGCCGGGCCGCCGGGTCGATGTCCGGGCCGCCCGGGGCCGGGGTCCAGGCCGGTACCGTCCGGCCCGACAGGGGCCAGGCCGGCGGCGGCGTGGTCAGGTTGTCCGCGTCGACCCGCGCCTCGGCGTCCGTCCGATCGACCCGCAACGGGTACGTCCGTCCCTCGTACGCCACCCGCAGCACCACCGACAGGCCGGGATGGGCGGCGACCACCCGGCGGACCGCCTCGGCCACCTCCGCCACCGGGGCGAGCCCGATGCCGGCGGGTCCGGCGGGTCCGGCCCGGTCCGGTCGGGTCCGCGCCGGCCCGACCCGGTCCGGCCCGCCCGGCGTGCCGTTCCGGCCGGTGGCCTCGAAGGCCACGGTCGACCCGTCCCGGTCGGCGTCCTCGCCCGGCTCGGTCGTCCGGCGGCGCCGCGCCTCCTCACGACGCGCCAGCCGGGCCAGTGTCTCGTCCAGACCACCTCTCATCACGTCCCCCTCTCGGCTGGAAACGGCCCGGGCGTCGATCGGCTCAGACGCCCTGCTCCCGGACGGCCCGGTCCAACGCCCGGTCCAGGACGACCAGCAGGGCGTCCCGCACCGACAGCCGGTCCCGGGCGTCGAACTGCACCAACGGCACGTGGTCACCGATCGCCAGGGCCCAGCGGATCGCGGCCAGCTCGTGGGTCAGCCGGCCGTCGAAGGCGTTCACCCCGACCACGAACGGCAGGCCGGCCCGCTCGAAGAAGTCGATCGCCGGGTAGCAGTCGTCCAGCCGGGCGCTGTCCACCACCACCAGCGCGCCGAGCGCCCCCCGGGCCAGGTCGTCCCACATGAACCCGAAGCGGGCCTGCCCCGGCGTGCCGAACAGGTAGAGCTTCAGTCTCCGGTCGATGGTCACGCAGCCGAAGTCCATCGCCACCGTGGTGGTGGTCTTCGTGCTCCGTACCCCCGGGTCGTCCACCCCGATGCCCGCGCTGGTCATCTCGGCCTCGGTGGTCAACGGGGCGATCTCGGAGATCGCGCCGACCGTGGTGGTCTTGCCCACCCCGAAGCCCCCGGCGACGAGGATCTTCACCGGGATCGGCGGCGCGGCACCCGGCCCGGACCGCACCGTCGGCGCGGTGGCGGCCAGTGGCGGCTCCGGCGACGGTGACGGCGGGTGTTGCGGCGCCGCCGCGGGACCACCCACCGGGTGGCCGTAGCGGGCGGAGGCGCTGTTCGCGGCGAGCCCGCCGAGCGGGGCGACCGGCCATTCAGGAGATCGCACGGAGTCCATCAATCACTCGCAGGATGAGGTCGGGGTCAAGGGCGTCGTCGACGGTGCCGACGTGCACGTCGAGGTGGCCGGCGGCGCGCAGGTCGCCGACCAGCACCCGGGTCACGCCGAGTTGCAGCCGCATCCGGGCGGAGATCTCCGCGACCGAGATCGGCTCCACGCAGAGCGCGATGATCGCCTGCAACTCGGGGGCGAGCCGGGCCGGCGCGACGCCGCTCCGGCCCGCCTCGTCCCGGGCGGTGACCTGGGTCTCCAGGCCGATCGCCGGGTCCGCGCCGGCCACCCGCCCGGCGGTCAGCACGAACGGGCGGGGACCGGCCTGCCGGCCGGTCCCCGGTTCGGGGTCGGGAGCTGGCACCGCTGTTCCGCCATCCGACGAGGGCCGCAGGTAGGGGCGGATCCGGACCAGCGGCTCCGGGTCCGGATCCTCGCCGGCGGCGTCCCGGGTCACTGCTGAACGGCGTTCTTCAGCTCGGCGATCAGTCTCGGGGTCAACGCGCCACCGGCCCGGCCGGCGAAGAGCGTCATCTCGTACGCGACGGTGCCCAGGTTCGCCGACCGGTCGGCGACCACACCGAGCACCGAGCCGCTGCTGATCGCGCTGATCAGCAGGTATCCGTCGGCCATGTCCACGATCACCCGGTTCAGCCCGCCGAGGGCGTACCAGCTCGCCGCGCCGCCGGCCAGGCTGGTCATGCCGGAGACGACCGCGGCGAGGCGTTCCGCGTTCGACCGGTCCTTGATCGCCGACATGGCCATCAGCAGTCCGTCCGACGAGACCGCGATCGCCTCCAGGACGCCGGCCGTGCTGGAGGTGAACGAGTCCAGCAGCCAGTTGAAGGTGCGCGCCTCCGGGCTGAGGTCACCGGCCAGTTGGCTCTGGTGATCGACGTTCTCGTGTACGTGCGGGCTGGTCACCGTGTCGTTCCTTCTTCAGGGCGGGAGTCGGGACGGACTTCGCGCAGAGCCCGGGCGACGCCCGTCTCGAACGCGTTGATGAGGTCGCGGACCTCGGCCGGATCGCCGGGGTGCTGGACGGGTGGTTGCCGGGGTGGTGGGACGGTGAGGTTGGCGCCCGGTACCCGCCGGGTCAGCCGGTGGGCGGGTGGGACCGGCTCGACCGGGTGCGCCGCCCCCGGCCGGCCCTGCTCGGCCCGGCGTACCCCGGACTGGAACTGCTCGACGAGGTCGCGGGCCGCGGCCGGGTCGGCGTCGGTGGCGTCCACCGGGCCGACCACCGGGGCGGTACGGGGCAGGCTGGCCCCGGGCACCCGCTGCCGGATGCCGGCCAGCGGGGCCGGCTGGCCGGCCGGGGGTGGGGTGACCGGCAGCAGCTCCGCCCGGACCGGTTCGGCCTCGGCCGGGCCCACCGTGGCGGTGCCCCGCGCCGACAGGGTCGGCTCGGGCTCGGCCGGCGCGGTGCCGAACGCGTCCCAGGATTCGCTGGACTCCATGCTCCGGGTCGCCTTGGTGAGCAGCGTCGGGTCGAAGCCGGGCAGCGCGGTGGGATCGACCACCGGGCGGGACGGCCCCGCGTCGACCGCGACCAGCGTCCGCCCGGCCCGGGGCGGGCTGTCCGGGCCGGGCGGCCTCCGGGGCGGGGTGACCGATCCGGACCGGTCCCGCGACGGCAGCGCGGCGCGGGCCACCGTCCCCGGGTGCCGCTCGGGCGCCCCGACCAGCAGGGCGGACCGGGGGAGCAGCAGGACGGCGGTCACCCCGCCGCCGACGGTCGTGGAGAGGGACACCGTCCAGCCGTGCCGGCGGGCCAGCCGGCCCACCACGAAGAGCCCGAGCACCTCGGTCGGGGCCAGGTCCAGCCGTTCCCGTCGGGTGAACCGGGCGTTCTCCTCGGCCAGCCGGTCCTCGTTCATCCCGATGCCACGGTCGATCACGGCCAGCCGTGCGCCGTCGTCGGTCAGCTCGGCGGCGACGACGACCCGGGTGTGCGGCGGGGAGAAGACGGTGGCGTTCTCCATCAGCTCGGCCAGCGCCAGCACCAGGTCACCGACGATCGCGGGTGCTGCCGACACGCCGGTCGGGACCTGCACGTCGACCCGGGTGTAGTCCTCGATCTCGCCGAGCGCCAGGCGGACCACGTCGGCCACCGGGACCGGTGCGACGTGCGCGTCGTCGCCGGCCGCGCCGGAGAGCACCACCAGGCTGCCCGCGTTGCGGCGCAGGCGGCTGGAGATGTGGTCGAGCCGGTACAGGTGCTCCAGCCGGCCCGGGTCGGTCTCCTGCTGTTCGAGCCGGTCGATCAGGGCGAGCTGCCGGCCGACCAGGTTCTGGGTACGCCGGCCGACGTGGCCGAACATCTGGGCCACGTTGCGCCGGCTCGCCACCTGCCGCTCCACCAGCCGGGCGGCGGTGTTCTGCACCCGTTCGAAGGCGCGGGCCAGGTCGCCGATCTCGTCCTGGGCGTCCACGTCGACCGGGTCGAGGCGTACCGGGGGGCTGGTCTCCGCGTCGTCGTCGGTGACCCGGACCAGCTCGGACTCGGCCACCCGGGCGACCCGGTCGGCGGACCGGGTGAGCCGGGTGAGCGGCTTGGCCACCGTCCGACCGACCGCCACGGTGAGCAGGATGACCGCGATCAGGATCATCGTGATCAGGGTGGTCACCCAGTACGCCCCGAAGAGCGCCAACTGCCGCTCGGCGCGTACCTCGGCGGTGACGTCGGCGACCAGCTTCTTCTCCACGAACTGGCCCAGGGTGATCATCGAGGAGACGGTCGGGAAGAGCGTCGTCACGTCCAGCGCGCCGATCGCGGTCACCGGGTCGAGCGCGCTCTGGCGGAGGAAGTCCGGGCTGGTCCGGTGGGCGACCGCGACTTCCTCAAGGGTCATCAGGTCGAGCTGCTCGGGGGTGAGCAGGCCGCGCAGCCGGTCGCTCTCCGCCCGCAGGACGGCGAAGTTGGCCACGTAGGCGGTGACGGTCTGGACGTTCGGCCTGGCGGCGACCAGCACGATCATGGTGGCGCCGGCGCTGAGGCTCTCACCGGTACGCAGCAGGCCGTCCAGGGCCAGCACCTGCCGGCCGGCCGGGGTCCGGGTGTCCACGTCCAGCCGCAGCCGCAGCGAGTCGATCAGGGCGGTGTGCACCGGCCCGTACCCGCCGATGATCTGTTCCGGGCCGGTCTGCCCGGCCAGGGTCGCCGTCCGCAGGACAGCGAGCTGCCGTACCCCGTCGAGGGCGGCGCCGATCTCGGCCGGCAGGTCGTCGCCGAGGTCGGCACGCAGGTCGGCGATCTGGTCGTCCACCTCGGCGATCTCCTGCACCAGTTCGGTGCGCTCGACCTGCCCCAGCAGCAGGCCGACGGCGAGCAGCCGTTCCTGCTGAAGGTGCTGGAGGAGGGTGCCGACCCGGCTGGCCACCCGGACGGAGTCGGCGATGTCGCCGGCCCGCTGCGCCACCCTGGCCTGTTCCCAGGCCAGCGGCACCGTGAGCCCGGCCATGCAGAGCAGGGGGACCACCACCAGCAGGGCGAGCTTGCCCCGGATCCGGAGCCTACCGAGCAGCATCGAAGGGCCCCCACCGGTCGGGTTCGACGTGCTGCCCCGCCGGCTGGAGCGCCGGCAGCGGCCCGGCCGGCCGGCGACCGGCCGGCGTCACCAGCGGCTCCCACCGGGTGGCGCCGGTCGAACCGGTCGGCTCGGCCGGCGTGCCGGGCGCGGCGTCCCCGCCGGCCGGGGTGTCTCTCCGACGGGACAGCCAGCCGCTGGCCGCGAGGGCCACCAGCAGCAGTCCGGCCACCCCGCCGGCGCCGAGGATCAGCAGGTCGTCGCGGTCCAGTTGGTCGATCCGCTGCCGGAGCAGCCGGTCCAGTTCGTCGAGGATGACCGGCTGGAGCTGCTCGGCCGCGTTCTCCGCCTGGCTCCGGACGGCGGCGAGCCTGGTCACGTCCACGGCCTGGGTCCGGCCGGTGGGCTGGGACAGCGCGCCCATCGCCTCGACCGCCTGCTGGTACGTGTCGAGCGGGGTGAGCACGCTCACGCCGATGTCGGCGCTCTCCGAGGCGTCGACCGCCGACTGGAGGTCGTTGACCAGGTCGCCCGCCGGTTGCAGGGCGGCGAACCGGAGGGTGGCCAGCTCGCCGAGGGAGCTGGCCCGTTCGGCGGCGGGCCGCCGCTCCAGCAGTACGGCCAGGTCGATGAGTCGTCCGGCGGCGACCATCGCCTCCGGCATCTCCTCGCCGACGCCGTCCTGGAGGAAGTACGAGTCGGAGCCGGGATCCCGGATCAGGCCGGAACTCTCCCGAACCTTCCCGTGCAGGGCCAGCAGCAGGTCGGTGACCTCGCCGTAGGCGGTGTAGGCGGCCTCCGGGTCGGTCAGCGACCGGTTGGGCAGCGCCTCCAGTTTCGCCCGCAACCCGGCCCACCGCTCGGTGCTGCGCAGCTCGTCGCCGATCCGGGCGTCGACCGTCGCGGCGTCGCCCACCGCCCGGTCCAGGGCCTCCCGGGTCGCCGGCCGGCCGGCGACCGCCGCCGTCTGCGCCTCCACCAGGGCCTCGGTGACCGGGCCGAGGGCGCGCAGGTACTCGACGCCGAGGCGTTCCCGTTCGGCCAGCTTGCGGTCGGCGTCGACGAGCCGGTGGGCCTGTACGACGAGGAACGCCACCGGCAACAGCAGCGCGGTGGCGAGCAGCAGCGGCAACATGCGGCCCGGTGTCCTGGGCCGTCGACGGACCCGCGAAGCGGGAACGGTCATGGTTGTCTCCTCCGGCCACGGCGCAGGGGGTTCGGGGATGGGGTGACATTTCGGTCCCGTGCGTCGGACCGGAACCTAATCGAAGGAAGATCCCCGGCCAGAGGGCCGCAGCGGTCAGTTTTGCGTCACTTCGAGTGGTGTGACGAAACCCGGATGCTGCCGACACGGTGCGTACGGTTGCCGAGGTGACATGCAGCCTTGTGCAGCGGTATCCGCCCTAAGGCGTGAATTCACGGGATCCGAACTCATCCGGAGTGAACGCCGGGTGAACTCGTGCGGTTGACCTTCCTCGACTGACGATCGGCCGACCAGGACGGACGTACGGCGGATCTCAGCCAACGCTCAGGTTCCGGGCCGTACCGTGGGTCGAATGACATTGCCGTTCCCGGCTGCGCGGATCCGGCGCGCCCTGCCCACCGGCCGCCGGGCGGTCGCCGCATCGGTGGTCCTCGTTCTGTTGGCGGCGGTCGTCGGTTGGGCGGTCTGGCCGGAGCGGCCGGGCTTCCGCACCGAGTCCGAGCTGCTGGCCGTGCGGTCCGGGCCGACCGGCGACGAGCCCGTCGACCTGGACACCACGCTGTACCTCCCGCAGGACGCCTCGGCCGACCGCAAGGTGCCGGCCGTCCTGCTGGCGCACGGTTTCGGGGGGACCAAGGACTCGGTCCGCGCCGACGCCGAGGACCTGGTCGCCGAGGGGTACGCGGTGCTGACCTGGACGGCCCGTGGTTTCGGCCGCAGCGGTGGCGAGATCCATCTGGACAGCCCCGACTACGAGGTGCGGGACGCCCAGCGGCTGATCGACCGGCTGGCCGCCCGCCCCGACATCCGTACCGACGCCGCCGGTGACCCCCGGGTCGGCGTGGTCGGCGGCTCCTACGGCGGCGGCCTGGCCCTGCTGCTCGCCGCCCAGGACCCCCGGGTCGACGCGATCGTCCCGATGATCACCTGGAACGACCTGTCCCGCGCCTTCCTGCCGGAGAGCACCGGCAGGCCGGCCACCGAGGGGGTGTTCAAGAAGGGCTGGGCCGGCCTCTTCTTCGGTGGCGGCGGGACCGCCGGTTCCGGCCCGGCCGGGCTCTCCGGCAACACCGCCGCCGCCCAGCCGGAGGGCGCCCCCGCCTCGGCCGGCGCGCCCAGCCCGCAGCCGGGCAACGGGCCGGGCAGCGGATCGGGCCGCGCCCCGGGCGGTGCCGCCGACCCGTCCTGCGGTCGGTTCGCCGCCGACGTCTGCGCCGCGTACCTGCGGATCGCCACCACCGGCCGGGCCGACCAGGCGGCGGTGGACCTGCTCCGCCGCTCCTCCCCGGCCGGCGTGCTGGACCGGATCAAGGCGCCCACCCTGCTGGTGCAGGGCGAGGCGGACACCCTCTTCCCGCTCACCGAGGCGGACGCCAACGCGCGCGGCATCGCCGCCGCCGGCACCCCGGTCCGGGTGGCCTGGTTCACCGGCGGGCACGACGGCGGGGCCGGGCCGACGTCCGACTCCGACCGGGTGAAGTTCCTGACCGCGCAGTGGCTGGCGCACTACGTCAAGGGCGTCGGCGAGGCACCCGGGGACAGCTTCACCTTCTCCCGGATCGCCGGGTTCGACGCCCTGGACCGGGGACTCGTCGCCACCGGCTACCGCACCGCCGACTACCCCGGGGTGACCGGCGACGCCCGGCGCGAGGTGGCGGTCACCGGGCCGGCGCAGCCGGTCGCCAACCCGCCGAACGGAAACCCGGCGGCGATCTCCTCGGTGCCCTTCGCCGGGGCGCTCGGTGGACTGCTCGACGGGGTGGCCGGGGACGTACCCGGCCAGCACGCCCGGTTCGAGTCCGCGCCGTTGCCCGAGGCGGTGGACGTGGTGGGGGCGCCCACCGTCGCCGTCCGGGCGGCCTCGGCGACCGGCGAGGCGGTGCTCTTCGTCAAGCTCTACGACGTCGACCCGGGTGGCGCGGCGACCCTGCCGGACGGGCTGGTCGCCCCGATCCGGCTCTCCGGCCTGCCGGCGACGGTCGACGCGGCCCGGCCGGTCCAGGTCACCCTGCCGGCGATCGTCCGGCGGGTCGAGGCCGGGCACCGGCTTCGTCTCGTGGTCGCCACCTCGGACCAGGCGTACACCACGCCGGTCGAGCCGGCGGTGCACACGGTGGCGGTCGACGGGCCGGTGAGCCTGCCGACCGTCACCGCCGAACCGATCCCCACCACCGCCACGGTCTGGCGCTGGGTGCTGGTCGGCCTGCTGGCCGCGATCGCGGTCGGGCTCGTCGTGGTCGTCACCGTCGTCCGCCGCCGGCACCGCCGGCAGGACAGCTCGGTCCATCCCGAGTACGCGGGCGTCCCGCTGGCCGTCCGTGACCTGCGCAAGGAGTACGCGGACGGCTTCGTCGCGGTCTCCCGGGTGGATTTCGAGGTGCACCCCGGTCAGGTGGTCGGCCTGCTCGGCCCGAACGGCGCCGGCAAGACCACCACCCTGCGGGTGCTGATGGGGCTGACCCAGCCGACCGCCGGGGAGATCTACGTCTTCGGGCACCGGCTGGTGCCCGGCTCGCCGGTGCTGTCCCGGATCGGCGCGCTGGTGGAGGGGCCGGGCTTCCTGCCGCACCTGTCCGGTCTGGACAACCTCCGGGCGTACTGGCGGGCCACCGGCCGGCCGTGGGCGGACGCGCACTTCGACGAGGCGCTGGAGATCGCCGGCCTGGGCGACTCGGTGCACCGGCGGACGAAGAACTACAGCCACGGCATGCGGCAGCGGCTGGCCATCGCGCAGGCCATGCTGGGCCTGCCGGAGCTGCTGGTGCTGGACGAGCCGACGGACGGGCTGGACCCGCCGCAGATCGCCGAGATGCGCCGGGTGCTCCAGCGGTACGCCACCGACGGCCGGGCGGTGCTGGTCTCCAGCCACCTGCTGGCCGAGGTGGAGCAGACCTGCACCCACGCGGTGGTGGTGAACAAGGGTCGGATCGTCGCGTCCGGGCCGGTGGAGGAGATCGTCGGCGAGTCGCCGAGCACGCTGTTCGAGGTGACCGATCCGGACGCCGCGCGGGCGGTGCTGGACCGGCTGGGCGGGGTGCGGGTGCTCGCCGCCGGTGACGACGGGCCGCCGGACTCCGGTGGCGGTGCGGGTGCCGGTGGTGGCGGCCTGGTGGTGGACACCAACGGGACCGCGCGCAGCGAGGTGGTGGCCGAGCTGGTCCGGGCCGGGATCGGGGTGGACCGGGTGGTGCCGCGGCGTCGCCTGGAGGACGCGTTCCTCGCCCTGGTGGGCGAGAACTCTCGGGGAAGCGGTGACCGGTGATGGCAGGTTCTTCGGTGGGATCACCGTCAGGCGCGGGCCCGGCCGGTGGCGCGGCGGGTTCGTTCGGGCCGGGTGGGGCGGCGGTCGGCTACCGGCCGTCGGCCACCCTGCCGTTCGGCGCGGAGTTCCGCCGGCAGGCGTCGCGGCGGCGTACCCAGCTCGCGCTCGGGTTCATGGTGCTGCTGCCACTGATCATCCTGGTGGCGTTCCAGTTCGAGTCCGGCGGGGACGACGGTGGCGGGCGGGGCGAGTTCGCCAGCCTGGCCGACCTGGCCACCTCGGGCGGGCTCAACTTCACCCTCTTCTCCATCCTGGTGTCGGCATCGTTCCTGCTGGTCGTGGTGGTGGCGCTGTTCTGCGGGGACACGGTGGCCAGCGAGGCGAGCTGGGGCAGCCTGCGTTACCTGCTGGCGGTGCCGGTGCCCCGGGCCCGGCTGCTCACGGTGAAGCTGCTGGTCGCGCTCGCGTACTCGGGGCTGGCGTTGCTGCTGCTCGCCGGCACCGCCCTGCTCGCCGGCACCCTCCGGTACGGCTGGGAGCCGTTGAGCAGTCAGGTCTCGGTCGAGCTGGCCCCGGCCGACGGGCTGGTGCGGCTGCTGGCGGTGCTCGGCTACCTGGCGGTCGTCCTGCTGGTGGTGGCCGGGCTGGCGTTCCTGCTCTCGGTGACCACGGACGCCGCGCTGGGCGCGGTCGGCGGCGCGGTGCTGCTCTGGATCCTGTCCAGCATCCTGGACCAGATCACCGCGTTGGGCGTGCTGCGCGACTTCCTGCCGACCCACTACAGCAGCGCCTGGCTGGGGCTGCTGTCCACCCCGATGCAGACCGACGACGTGGTCCGGGGCGCCATCTCGGCGGTCAGCTACGCGACCGTGTTCTGGGGGCTGGCGTTCTGGCGGTTCACCCGTAAGGACGTCACGAGCTGACGGAGGCACTCCCGGCCGGAAGTCTTCCCATCAGTAAGGAATCTATAAACTTAGATGCTTCCATGTCCCACCATGGGAAGGATTGATTCCCTTCCATGGAGGTTTCCATGAACGTCTCTCGGCTCGGCGGGCCGACCCTGTCCCTGTTCCGCATCGTCACCGGCCTGCTGTTCACACTGCACGGCCTGGCGTCGGTCTTCGGGTTGTTCGGCGGCAACCCGATGCTCGGCAAGGCCGTCCCGCTCGGCCAGTGGCCGGGCTGGTGGGCCGCTCTGATCCAACTCGTCTGCGGCGCGCTGGTGCTGGTCGGACTGCTCACCCGGCCGGCCGCGCTCCTCGCGTCCGGCTCGATGGCGTACGCCTACTTCGTGGTGCACCAGCCGGACGACCTGCTGCCGCTGCGCAACGGGGGAGAGCCGGCGGCGCTGTTCTGCTGGTCGTTCCTGCTGGTGGCGGTGCTCGGCCCGGGTGCCTGGGCGCTCGACACGCTGATCGCCCGCCGCCGCGCCGACACCCCGGCGGTACCCGTCGCCGAGCCCACCTCGGTACCCGTCTGACAGCCACCCTGCGGTGAGCGCGTCGCCGGAGCCTCGACGAGGCGGCTCCGGCGACGCGCCCGGTCAGGGGTTGTACGGGGCGTCGGTGTGGCTCAGCTCGGTGAGCGTGTTGCCGGAGAGCTTGTAGACCGACGTGCGCTTGATGTCCAGCTCGGCCATCCCCCGGCCGGGACTGCGGGTCAGCCACACCACAGTGGCCTTGCGGCCGGCCACCCGGATCGACACGACCGGGGTCCGGTCGCCGAGGTCGCTCAGCGCCCGGAACACCGGCGTGCCGCCACTGTTGCGCCACGCCGCGAGGGTGTAAAAGGTGCCGCTGCCCCCGGCGTTCAACGCCACCGCGCCCACCGCGTCCTCCGCGCCGTCCCCGTCGAGGTCGCCGATGCCGCACTCCTTCTGGAGGGTGACGGTCGCACCGTCCTCTCCGGACCACTGTCCCGCGGTCAGCGGCAGGTAGTCCGGGTACCCCTGGTACTTCACCTTGCTGTTGCCCACCTTCGCGCCCGCGAGGTGGGCGCAGGTCAGCGGCACCTTGACGACGACGCCGGGGCTGGTCGCGGCGGCGTTGCTGGGGGCGACCTTCGGCACCGGCGGTGCCACGCTGCTGGGGGTCGACTCGGGTGCGACCGCGCTCAGCACCGAAGCGGTGGGCGGCCCGCTGGGCGGCGTCACCGTGGTGGCCGCGTCGACCGTCGCCCCGCCGTCACCCCCGCAGGCGGTCAGCAGACAGACCAGGGTGAGGGTCGTGAGGCTCGACGGGATCCGGCGCATGGGCGGGGGGTTCCTCTCTCGACGGCAGGTGCCCGCACCGTACTGATCGACTGTCGTCCCGGTCATCGGCCCGACGGTCGGGCCGCATCGGCCTGTCGGAGCGCGGTCAGGGGCCGACCGGGGTGGTCGGCATGACCCGGGGTGCGGGCCGGCCCAGCTCCCGCGCCACGCCGCCACGCGGAGGGTGCTGAGCTGGAAACTTCCCCGAAACATCGGCGAGCGGTCGCTGGCGGTGGGGCGTCCGGTGCGGTGCTCGGGGACGGCGCGGGGATCCCGGTGCCGGTCCGTCGGGTGGCTCACAGCGTGGGAAGCCGGCTGGGCGACGGCGGCGAAGCCGCATAGACTCGACGGCACAACTGCATACCTCATCCAGAGGGGCTGAGGGATACGGCCCGACGACGCCCCGGCAACCACCCCGCACGCTCATCGCTGAGCGTCCGGCGGGGCAGGTGCCAATTCCGTCCCCGCCGCAGGGTGCGATGCGGGGAAAGATGAGAGGACCCCCGACATGTCGTCGACGCTCGCCGCCCCCGGTATCGACACCGCCGCCAGCCCCGCCCGCGCCCTGGTCTGCCGGGCCTGTTCGGCGCGCTACCCGCTCGTCGCGCAGCACGCCTGCTACGAGTGTTTCGGGCCCCTTGAGGTCGACTACGACAGCGCCGCGCTGGCCGCCGTCACCCGGGAGCAGATCGAGGCCGGCCCGGCCAACATCTGGCGCTACGCCGCCCTGCTTCCCGCCGGCCAGGACCCGGCCACCCGGGTCACCCTGGACCCGGGGCTGACCCCGCTGGTCGCCGCCCCGCACCTCGCCGCCGAGTTGGGCATCACCGCGCCGCTCTGGGTCAAGGACGACAGCGCCAACCCGACCCACTCGTTCAAGGACCGGGTGGTCTCGGTGGCGCTGACCGCCGCCCGGGCGCTCGGCTTCACCCGGTTCGCCTGCGCCTCCACCGGCAACCTGGCCAACTCGGTGGCCGCCCACGCGGCCCGGGTCGGGGTGCCCTCGGTGGTCTTCATCCCCGGTGACCTGGAGCAGGGCAAGGTGGTCACCACCGCCGTCTACGGCGGCGAGCTGGTCGCCATCGACGGCTCGTACGACGACGTGAACCGGCTCTGCGGTGAGCTGGTGGAGACCGACGAGTTCGAGGACACCGCCTTCGTCAACGTCAACGTCCGGCCGTACTACGCCGAGGGCTCCAAGACCCTCGGGTACGAGGTGGCCGAGCAGCTCGGCTGGCGGATCCCGGCCCAGGTGGTCATCCCGATGGCCTCCGGTGAACTGCTCACCAAGATCGACAAGGCGTTCACCGAGCTGGTCGAGGTCGGCCTGGTCGAGGCGCCGGCCGGTGGCTGGAAGGTCTTCGGCGCCCAGTCGGCCGGCTGCAACCCGATCGCCGCCGCCCTGCACGCCGACACCGACACCATCACCCCGGTCAAGCCCACCGGCATCGCCAAGTCGCTCAACATCGGCGACCCGGCCGCCGGCCTGTACGCGCTGGAAGCGGTACGCCGTACCGGCGGCTGGATGGAGTACGTCGACGACGACGAGATCCGGGCGGGTATCCGGCTGCTGGCCCGGACCACCGGCGTCTTCGCCGAGACCGCCGGCGGGGTGACCGTGGCGGTGCTGCGCAAGCTCGTCGAGTCCGGCCGGCTCGACCCGGCCGCCGAGACCGTCGTCTTCAACACCGGCGAGGGCCTGAAGACCATCGACGCGGTCGCCGGCCAGGTCGGCCCCACCCACCGGATCAGGCCGTCCCTGCGCGCCGCCCGCGACGCCGGCCTCCTCTCCTGACCCTCCCCGGCCCTCCCGCCTCCCCGCCCTCTCCCCTCCCCGCCCTCTCCCCTCTCCGCCCTCCGCCTCTCCGCCCTCCCCCTCGCCGCGCTCGGCCCTCCCCGCCCTCCCCGCCCTCGCCGCGCTCGGCGTGCGGTTCTTGATCGACTCCATTACGCCGATGTGGCGGTATCCACCTGGCTGGGATGCCGCCATATCGGCGATCCGGTGACGATCATCGCCCGACGATCATCGCCCGACGCCCGACGCCCGACGCCCGACCGTGACGCCCGACCGTGACGCCCGACCGTGACGCCCGACCGTGACGCCCGACCGTGACGCCCGACCGTGACGCCCGACCGTGACGCCCGACCGCGACGCGCGACGGGCGCCGGACTCCGACGGGTGGTGTCCGGTGCTGGACAAGGGTGGGAGGGCGGATCGCCCGAACGGGGGATCGGGCCGATCCCCCGGGTAACTGGCTTTTCGCTGTGAGTGTGGAAAACCTGTCGACAAGGACTTGACGGCAGGAACCGGACGGCGCAAGATGCTCCGTGCGGGAGGGCATCCGCCGGAGACTTTTCAAGTTCTTGCGACCCAACGCCGGAGGCGTTGTGCGGACGTCCCTCCCGACCAACGTTCGAAGGGGCCGGCGAAATTCGCTGGCCCCTTCGCTGTGTGATGGCCCAGTGTCACCGCCATGGGCATCACCATCACGCCGGTCGACGCCGCCGACCAGGCCGCGATCGACGAGGCGTACCGGGTCGGCGCGGCGGCCAACGAGGCGGACCTGCCGGACTTCCCACCGTACTGCCGGCGGCGGTTCGAGGCGCTGATCCGGCACCCGATGCCGGGCATCGTCCCCCGGTGGGCGCTGGCCCGGCTCGACGGGCTGCCCGTCGGTTGGCTCGCCCTTGACCTGCCCCAGCTCGACAACACCGACAACTCCACCGCCGAGTTGGTCGTCCACCCGGCGTACCGGCGGCGCGGCGTCGGTCGGGCGTTGCACGCGCACGGCGTACGGCTGCTGCGCGAGGCCGGTCGCAAGCGGGTGCTGGCGATGGCGGTCTCCGCGCTGCCCGGTGGCCCGCCGCGCGGTGCGGCCGGCGGGGCCTTCGCCGCCGCCATGGGTGCCCGGCCGGCCCTGGCCGAGGTGCGCCGGCGGCTCGACCTCACCCGGCTCGACCAGGTCGGGCTCGACGCCCGGCTGGCCGGCGCGCGGGACCGGGCCACCGGTTACCGCCTGGTCCGCTGGCGGCAGGCCACCCCCGAGGAGTACGTCGCCGACATCGCCTACCTCGACGGCCGGTTGATGACCGACGCGCCTCTCGGCGAGGTCGAGTGGGAGCAGGAGAACGTCGACGCCGACCGGATCCGGGCGGACGAGCGGGCGCTGGACGTCCGGGGTCGACGCCGCTACCACAGCGCGCTGCGGCACGAGGCGTCCGGCCGGCTGGTCGCCTGGACTGTGATCGACGCCTCGCCCAGCTCCACCTGGCACGCCTGGCAGCAGATCACCATCGTCGACCCGGAGCACCGTGGCCACCGGCTCGGCCTGCACGTCAAGATCGAGAATCTGCGGTACGCCCAGGCGCACGAGCCCGGGCTGCGGGTGATCGACACCTGGAACGCGGCGGAGAACACCCAGATGGTCGCCATCAACGAGGCGCTCGGGTTCCGCCCGGTCGACGCCTGGACGGACTGGCAACTGGCGATCTGAGTTGTGACACGCCCCTACTGATCTGGTGGCATCCTGTTGCATGATGGCGGGCATGACGGAGACCCCGCAGCCCCGGTACGACAGGCACGCCGACACCCTCCACCGCGCGCTGACCGCGATCACGGAACGGGGATACTGGTCCGCCTACCCCGAGTCGCCCAGCCCCCGGGTGTACGGCGAGACCGCCGCCGCGGACGGTAAGGCCGCCTTCGAGGCGTACCTCGGTGGTGACTTTCCCCTCGACCAGCCCGGCACGGCCGACCGGGTCGCCACCGAGACCAGCCCGTTCGGGCTGACCCTGGACGTCCGGTACCCGCACCCGGGCGCCGACGAGCTGGTCGCCGCCGCCTCCGCCGCCCTGCCCGGCTGGCGCGACGCCGGCCCGCAGGCCCGGGCCGGGGTCTGCCTGGAGATCCTCGACCGGCTGCACCGCAACGTCTTCGAGCTGGCCAACGCGGTGCAGTTCACCAGCGGCCAGGCGTTCGTGATGGCCTTCCAGGCCGGCGGCGCACACGCGCTGGACCGGGCGCTGGAGGCGGTCGCCTACGCGTACGCGGAGATGACCCGGCACCCGGGGACGGCCGGCTGGGAGAAGCCCGCCGGTAAGGGCGACCCGCTGCGGATGACCAAGACGTTCCACGTGGTGCCGCGCGGCGTGGCGCTGGTGATCGGCTGCAACACGTTCCCGACCTGGAACTCGTACCCGGGGCTGTTCGCCTCGCTGGTCACCGGCAACCCGGTCGTGGTCAAGCCGCACCCGCGCGCCGTGCTGCCGTTGGCGATCACCGTGAAGTACGCCCGCGAGGTGCTGGCCGAGGCCGGCTTCGACCCCAACCTGGTGCTGCTCGCCCCCGAGGCCCCGGGCGAGAAGCTGGCGTCGACCCTGGCCCTGCACCCGGCGGTGCGGATCGTCGACTTCACCGGCTCCACCGAGTACGGCGACTGGTTGGAGGCCAACGCCCGGCAGGCGGCGGTCTACACCGAGAAGGCCGGCCTGAACACGGTGGTGATCGACTCCACCGACGACTTCGCCGGGATGTGCCGCAACCTCGGCTTCACGCTCACCCTGTACAGCGGCCAGATGTGCACCACCTCGCAGAACATCCTCATCCCCGCCGCCGGCATCGACACCGACCAGGGGCCCAAGAGCTTCGACGAGGTGGCGGCCGGCATCGCCGGGGCGATCGGCAAACTCACCGCCGACCCGGCCCGTGGGGTCGAGCTGACCGGCGCGATCGTCAACGACGGTGTGCTGGAGCGCCTCGACGAGGTGACCAAGGTCGGCGAGACGGTCCTGGAGTCGCGGACCGTCGAGCACCCGGCGCTACCCGGCGCGGTGGTGCGTACGCCGACCGTCGTCAAGCTGGCCGCCGGTGACACCGAGGTCTACGGCAGGGAGTGGTTCGGCCCGATCTCGTTCGTCATCGCCACCGACTCGACCGCGCACAGCCTCGACATCCTGCGGGCCACCGTGGGCGACAAGGGCGCGCTGACCGCCGCCGTCTACTCCACCGCCGAGGCGGTGCTGGACGCCACCGAGGCCGCCGCGATCGACGTCGGGGTGCACCTGTCCTGCAACCTCACCGGCGGGGTGTTCGTGAACCAGTCCGCCGCGTACTCGGACTTCCACGGCAGCGGAGCCAACCCGGCGGCCAACGCCGCGCTGACCGACGGCGCGTACGTGGCGAACCGGTTCCGGATCGTGCAGAGCCGCCGGCACGTCTGATCCCGGTCCAGGTGAGGGTTTCCGGGGAGCCCACCCGCTCGGGGCGGTCAGGCTTGATGCCGCCGCGGGTGGGCTCCCGCGGAAACCGTGCGCGCCCGCGCTGACGCTGCTGCCCGGTGGTGGGGCGGGTGTCTCCCGGTGTGCCGCCGCGTGGGCCTCGCTGGCCACCGGCCGGCTGGCGGTCTCGTCGGCCGCCGAGCCGTCGGGTGGGTCTCCGGTCAGGCCGGACGGCGCATCTGGAGTTCGCGCAGGGCGGGGATCCTCGGGTGGGGGACCCGGACCCCGGTGTCGACGAAGCCCAGCCGCTGGTAGGCCCGGTAGGCCCGGTCGTTGCCCACCACCACCTCCAGCAGCAGCTCCGGCCGTCCGCAGCCGCGGGACCATGCCGCGACCTCGTCGATCAGCGCGCCGAGCAGGCCGGTGCCGCGCCAGGACGGGGTCACGTAGACCGCGTAGATCACGGTCAGGCCGGGCTCGTCCGGGGCGGCGGTGCCGCCGGCGTGCCCGACCAGTCGCCCGCCGGGATCGGCGACGAACTGGGCGGTCCGGCAGCCCCGGGAGACCTCGGCGACCCGGGCGACGTACTCGGCGTGCGGGCGGGCGGCGGCCTGGGCGACCGTCTCCAGGAAGGCCAGCGGCGCGTCCGCCAGCATCTCCAGCCGCAGCGCCCGCATCCGGGCCGCGTCCTGGGGGTGGACCCGGTGGACGGGTGCCGGCGGGGCCGAGGCAGTCGTCATGTGGGCATGCATACCGCAGCGATGGCCGACGATGGGTAACCGGGTCGATACCCGTCTGGTTTCGCCCGATTTGTGGTCGTGCGCCGTCGTCACTCCTCGTGTAGCGTGCGATTTCGGTCACCGATTCAGCGGCCGTCGCCGATCGCCGAAACGGTGGCCGTCCGGTGCCGGCCCGCCGGCCTCCCGGGTTGTCGAACGCCGCTTGTGGAACGCCGCGCAGAGTGAGGAAGTGCACCGTGGCACAGGGCACCGTGAAGTGGTTCAACTCCGAAAAGGGCTACGGCTTCATCGCCGTCGACGGCGGGCAGGACGTCTTCGTCCACTTCTCCGCCATCGAGATGGACGGTTACAAGGCGCTGGACGACGGTCAGCGGGTGGAGTTCGAGATCGCCCAGGGGCAGAAGGGCCCGCAGGCCGAGCGGGTCCGCGTCATCGCCTGATTCCCGCCCGGTCCCGCCCGTCGGGCCACTTTCCCGCGGGGATGGTGGCACCGGTGGACAGCAGGGAAGATCATGAACCGTCCAGGCGTCCTCGCTGAGGAGGGTTCATGTCCGACCAGTCACCTTCGGGACCGCCCGACCCCGCTTCCGGGCCACCGAGCGGACCGCCGGACCCGGCGGCGTCCACCCCGCCGCCCGACCCGACCGCGCCCGCCCCGCCGACCGGCCCACCGGTGCCCCCGGCTCCGACGGATCCGACGGCGTCCGCTGCCCCGGCCGACTCCGGTGCGGGGTCCGGCTGGGCTGCCCCCACCTCCGGGCAGCCCGGCCCGCCGGACCCCGCACCATGGCCCGGCCAGCCGGGTGGATCGTGGCCGGGCCAGCCGGGTCAGCCCGGTCAGCCCGGTCAGCCGGGCGCGCCGTGGCCCGGTCAGCCGGGTGGATCGTGGCCCGGTCAGCCGGGCCAGCCGAGTGCGTCGTGGCCCGGTCAGCCCGGTCAGCCGGGTGGGTCGTGGCCGGGGGCGGGCCAGCCGTGGGAGCCGCCCGCCGGGCAGACTCCGCCGTGGGGGCAGCCCAGCGGGCAGTGGGGGCAGCCGGCGGGACAGCCGCCGGGGGACCCGTCCGCCGGGGCGCCGTCGGGCTGGGTCTTCCCGCCCACCGGCAACTTCCCGCCGGGTGCCGGGCCGTACGCCGGCTTCCCGCCGGGCTACCCGCCGGGCGGCGGCTACCCGCCGTACGCCGGGGTCGGTGCCTGGGATCCGCAGGACCCGCTGGTCAACCAGCCGCACGCCGGGGTGAACGGCTGGTTCGCCCGGTGCACCGGGGCGCTGCGCCGGGGCTGGCGGATCCTGCTGCCGCTGATGCTGCTCACCCAGGCCGTGCCCGCCGTGGCCGTGTCGCTGCTGTCGCTGGGCGCGGGACCCACCGACCAGTCGTTGCCGGCGGACGGCTCGCTGCCGGACGGCTACCTCGGCGAGGTGGCGATCTACGGCATCTCGGTCTTCCTGGTGGCGCTGGCGTTCGGGGTGGTGCAGAGCATCGGTTGGGCGGGCGGCACCTGGGTGGTGGCCCGGCAGGCCGCCGGCCAGCCGGTCGACCTGCCCGGGGCGCTGCGCTACGGCGGGCGTCGGTGTCTCGGGCTGTGGGGCTGGACGCTGGCGATGAGCGTGATCATCGGGGTCGGCGTCTGCCTCTGCGTGCTGCCCGGCATCTACCTCGCCTTCGCGCTCGCCCTGGCCGGTCCGGTGTACCTGTTCGAGCGGGAGAACCCGATCGGGCGCTCGTTCCGCTTCTTCCACGACCGGCTGGGCATCGTGCTCGGCCGGGTGGTGCTGGTGGCGGTGGTGGTGGTCCTCGGCAGCCTGGCCGGCGGGATGGTGGAGTCGGTCGGCACCCTGCCGTTCGGTACCGACCCGTTCACCGCGCCGGGCACCGCCGTGGGTGCGGTCCTGGCGATCCTGCTGAGTGCGGTGTTGGTGGTCCCGGTGTACCTGGTCCAGTTGGTCGGGCTGGTCGTCACGTACGCCGAGCAGCGGGCGTACGAGGGGCCGGTGAACGCCGCGCAACTGGCTGCGGAACTCGGCTGACCGGCTCGGTCGTGCTTGCACTCGGCAGGGGAGAGTGCTAAACAAGTCATTGGCACTCGCATACCGTGAGTGCCAATGGTCGGGGCGGTGGGGCCACGGTCGCGGTGACGTCCCAGACGTCGCCGGGGCACATGGCCGGTCGTCGCGGGCTATCCGGCCCGGCCGAAGGACGTCGTCGTCGCCAGGTGGCGACGTCCCAAGGTGCGTACACCAGGCGGCCCACCCGGGTCACAACTCGGGTGGCCCGTGAGTGTCCAGGAGGACAACGCCGTATGGCCAAGATGATCGCGTTCGACGAAGAGGCGCGCCGCGGCCTCGAGCGGGGCATGAACCAGCTCGCCGACGCCGTGAAGGTGACCCTCGGCCCCAAGGGCCGCAACGTCGTGCTCGAGAAGAAGTGGGGTGCCCCCACCATCACCAACGATGGTGTGAGCATCGCCAAGGAGATCGAGCTCGAGGACCCCTACGAGAAGATCGGCGCCGAGCTGGTCAAGGAGGTCGCCAAGAAGACCGACGACGTCGCCGGTGACGGCACGACGACGGCGACCGTCCTGGCCCAGGCCCTGGTCCGCGAGGGCCTGCGCAACGTGGCCGCGGGTGCCAACCCGATGGCCCTGAAGCGGGGCATCGAGGCCGCCGTGGCCAGCGTCTCGGAGGAGCTGTCCAAGCTCGCCAAGGACGTCGAGACCAAGGAGCAGATCGCCTCCACCGCCTCCATCTCCGCCGGTGACAGCACCGTCGGTGAGATCATCGCCGAGGCGATGGACAAGGTCGGCAAGGAAGGCGTCATCACCGTCGAGGAGAGCAACACCTTCGGCCTGGAGCTTGAGCTCACCGAGGGCATGCGCTTCGACAAGGGCTACATCTCCGCGTACTTCATGACCGACCCGGAGCGTATGGAGGCCGTCTTCGACGACCCGTACCTCCTGATCGTCAACAGCAAGATCTCGTCGGTGAAGGACCTGCTCCCGATCCTGGAGAAGGTCATGCAGTCGGGCAAGCCGCTGCTGATCATCTCCGAGGACATCGAGGGCGAGGCCCTGGCGACCCTGGTCGTCAACAAGGTCCGGGGCACCTTCAAGTCGGTCGCCGTCAAGGCGCCGGGCTTCGGTGACCGCCGCAAGGCCATGCTCGCCGACATCGCCATCCTCACCGGTGGCCAGGTCATCAGCGAGGAGGTCGGCCTCAAGCTGGACGCCGCCGGCCTCGACATGCTGGGCCGCGCCCGCAAGGTCGTGGTGACCAAGGACGAGACCACCATCGTCGACGGTGCCGGCGACGCCGACCAGATCCAGGGCCGGGTCAACCAGATCCGGGCCGAGATCGACAAGAGCGACTCCGACTACGACCGCGAGAAGCTGCAGGAGCGGCTGGCCAAGCTGGCCGGCGGTGTCGCGGTGATCAAGGTCGGCGCGGCCACCGAGGTCGAGCTGAAGGAGCGCAAGCACCGCATCGAGGACGCCGTCCGCAACGCGAAGGCCGCCGTCGAGGAGGGCATCGTCCCGGGTGGTGGCGTCGCGCTGGTGCAGGCCGGCAAGACCGCCTTCGACAAGCTGGACCTGGCCGGCGACGAGGCGACCGGCGCGCAGATCGTCAAGATCGCGCTGGACGCCCCGCTGCGGCAGATCGCCGTGAACGCCGGTCTGGAGGGTGGCGTGGTCGTGGAGCGCGTCCGCAACCTGGACGCCGGTCACGGCCTCAACGCCGCCAGCGGTGAGTACGTCGACCTGCTGGCCGCAGGCATCATCGACCCGGCCAAGGTGACCCGCTCGGCGCTGCAGAACGCCGCGTCGATCGCGGCGCTCTTCCTCACCACCGAGGCCGTCGTGGCGGACAAGCCGGAGAAGACCCCGGCCGCCCCGGCTGGCCCGGGTGGCGGGGACATGGACTTCTGAGTCCAGTTCCCACGCCGAAGGGGGCGGGCCGCGCGAGCGGTCCGCCCCCTTCCCCGTTCAGCGGGGCAGCGGTCGTCGGTTGCGCCGCCGCTCCGCCCGGCCGTGCGGCGGTGGGACCGGGACGGGCTCGTCGACCACGACCACCGGCTCGTCGGGCGCCAGGTCGTCGGCCCAGGTCATCTCCGCCAACTGCTCGGCGTCGCCGTAGTCCCGGCGGTCGAACGGCACCGAGGTGGGCCGGTCGCCGGTCGCCGTCCAGGTGGCGCGCTGAACGTCGTCGCTCTGTTCCTCGTCCGTGGTCATGGCCGCCTCCTCTACCGGAACGGTAGGTGGCGGCGATCACCCCACGCGGGTGAACGGCGTTATCAGGACCTATATCCTTTTCGCCCCGATGTCGGGTGGTTAGAGCGTCCGACGGTAGAGGAAGAAGACCCGCTCGATCCGCGCGCCCGCACTGCCCGAGTAGAACGGCACCGGCCCGACCCAGCCGATCTGCGCCGCGCCGATCCCGGCCGCCCGCTGGTCCCGCAGGCAGCGGCGCAGCAGCACCCCGCCGATGCCCGAGCCCGCCGCCGCCGGGGCGGTGCCCATCGGCCCGAACCAGCTCGGCCGCGACGATCCCCAGGCCGCGAAACCGAGGATCTCCCCGTCCCGCTCGGCCAGGTGGCAGCCCGCCCCGTCCCGGCCGACCGAGCCGGCCAACTCGGCGTCCCAGGCCCCGCCGAAGGTGGCCGCCGCGAACGCCGCCAGCGCCGGCAGGTCCGCCGGCTCCGCGCGGCGTACCGAGATCCGCTGGCCGGCCAGCCGCCGCTCCGCCGGCTCCGTGGTACGCAGCGCCGGCGAGTCCGGGTACGACAGGTCGGCCGTCATGTTCCACGCCGTACGGTCCTGCCGGTAGCCGAGCGCCTGGGCCAGGCACACCGCCGGGGTGTAGCGGACGTCCACGCCCGGCCAGCCGTAGTACGGCGGGTTCCCGGCCAGCAGCACCTCCACCGCGCCGAGGCCGGCGAACCGCCGCTCGGCCGCGGCCACCAGCGCCCGCCCGACCCCCCGGCGACGCCGGTCCGGCGCCACCGCCAGCAGGTCCACGTGCCCGAGCCGCCCGTCGGCCGCGCCGACCGACCCGACCAGCACCCCGACCAGGTCGTCCCCGACGTACGCGCCGAGCGCCAGCACCGGCCGGTCGGCGGCGGCCCGGGTCCAGAGGGCGTCCACCAGGGCGTCCGCCTCGGCGGCGTCCTCCGGCAGGTCGAGTGCGCGTCGGCAGAGCGCGACGGCGGCAGGCCCCTGGTCGGCGGCGAGTTCGGCGAGGGTGAAGTCGGGCTCCATGGTCGCCGACCCTAGATCAACCACCACCGGTGGGCGCAAGACCCGGTCAGCCCCGGACCGCCCGCACCGCCGCGTACGCGTCGACCAGCCCGGCCCCGGCGATGTCCGGCGTCCCGCCGCAGCCGTCCCCGGTGCTGTCCGGGCGGGCGCCCGCCCCGGCCGGGGTGGCCGTCTCGCGCAGGATCCGCCGGGTCCGGTCGAGGTCGCCCACCAGCGCCGGGTTCGCCGACCACATCAGCGCCACCACGCCCGCCACCTGCGGCGTCGCCATCGAGGTGCCGTCCAGCGTGGCGTACCCGCCGCCGGGCATCGCGGAGCGCACCGCCGCGCCCGGGGCGACCAGGTCCGGTTTGGCCGCCCCGCCCGGGGCCGGTCCCCGGCTGGAGAAGGAGGTCACGACGCGCCGCTCGTCGACCGCGCCCACCGTCAACACGTCCGGGTACGGCGCCGGCGGGTCGACGATCGACCCGCAGTACGGCCCGGTGTTCCCGGCGGCGGCCACCACCAGGATGCCGGCGGCGTCCAGCGCGGCGGTCGCCGGGCGCAACGCGCCCGGGTCGCAGCCCTCCACTGGCGGGCAGCCCCACGAGTTGGTCAGCACGTCCGGCGCCCGCTCCGGCCGGCCGTCGGTGAACGGGTCGCCGCCGGCCGGGAAGGGCGCCAGCATGAACTGGAGACAGTCCAGGTAGTGCGCCGGGCTGCCCAGGTTGCGGGCCAGGTCGACGCAGCCCACCCACTGCGCACCGGGGGCCACCCCGATGCCGCCCCGTCCCACCGCGCTGCCCGTGGTGTGGGTGCCGTGGCCACCGGCGTCGGTCGGGGCGCGGGTGTGGTCCCACGGGTCGTACCAGGAGTCGTCGCCGCCCCGGAAGTTGGCGGCCAGCGCCGGATGGCCGCCGTCGACGCCGGAGTCGGAGCTGCCGACCACGATCCCGGTGCCGGTGACGCCCAACTCCGACCAGACCCGGTCGGCGCCGATCATCCGGATGTTCCACTCGGGTCCCGACGGCGCCGGTTGGTCGCCCCGGGTCGTCGGGGCCGGTGCGGGCAGTGGCCGGAGCCGCTGGCTGACCAGCACCCGGTCCACCTCCGGTCGGCCGGCGAGCCAGGCCCGCACCGCCGGGCCACCGTCGGTCTCGATCGCGTTGACCAGGTAGTAGGGCGTCGGGTCGAGGCCCAGCCGGCCCAGGTCCCGACGCAGGTCACCCTGGGTCCGCTCGGCGGTGGCCACCAACCGGCGGTAGACCTCCGTGGCCCGGGCGTCGCGGCCGTCCCGGCCCGGGGCACCGGCGAGGATCCCGGTGAGGTCGGCCTGCGCGCGGAGCACCACCAGCAGGCGTTCGCCGTACAGGCCGGGTTGACCGGCCGCCAGGTCGACCGCGCCGACCGCGACCAGCAGGACCACGGCGACCGCGGCGGCGACCGGCCGGCGGGGGGCCCGCCCGCGCGGGCGGGCGAGCAGCACGCCGTACCCGACGGCGAGCCCGGCCGCGACGGCGAGCCCGACGCCGGCCGCGACCGCCACCCAGTACGGCACGTCGCGGCCGGTGGCCAGCAGGATCGAGATCTCCTCCGGGTCGGTGAGGGCCAGCGGGCCGAACACCGCCAGCCCGACCAGCCAGCGGACCGGTGCCCGCCCGGCCGGCGCTCCGGCCCGGCGGGCCGCGACCTGGCAGGCGCCCAGCACGAAACCGGCCGGCGGCAGGACCAGCAGCGCGGGAAGTTGCGAGCCGGACTGGCCGGTGCCGGCGGCGAGCAGCAGCAGGACCACCCCGGCGACCAGGCCGCCGACCAGCACGGTACGCGCGGCCCGGGGTGGCCCGTCGCCGGCGAAGGGGGACCAGAACCCGTTGTCGAGGAGCGCCCCGGCCAGCCCGCCGACCGCCGCCGCGGCGAGGGCGGCGAGCACCGTCTCCAGCAACCCGCCCAGCGCGCCGAGCCACACCCAGGGCAGCAGCAGGGCCAACCCGGCGGCCACCGCCAACAGGGTGACCGACCGGGGCCGGGCACCGCCGCCGCCGGGCCGGAGCCGGTCCGCGCCGGCCCGGCGGGTCCCCTGGTGGGGACGGGCCGCACCGGGTGTGCGGGCCACCAGCACGGCGAGCAGGGCCGCCGTCACGGCCAGGGCGGCGAGGTACCCCTCGTGGTGCACCGGCGGAATCGCCCGCAGCAGCCCGAGCGCGGCCAGGGCGACCGCCGCCGCCAGCCAGGCCCGCCCGGTGGTCCGGACCGGCACCGAGCGGGGGAGCAGGGCCAGCAGCAGCGCGGGTATGCCGACCAGCATGGCGGTGACCAGCGCGATCGCCGGCCAGAGCCACACCCACCGGTCCCGCCCGCCGGCCACCAGCACCTGCTCGACCGTCCAGCCCACGGCCTGTAGCAGCACGGTGAGGGTGACCGTCCAGCCACCGGCCAGTGCGGCGGCCACCACCGGCCACGGGCCGGTGGGCCGCTCGGTGCCGGGCGAGGCGCCGTAGCCCGGCGGCGGTGGTGTGTCGGCCAGCATCCGGAAACAGTACGACGTCCCGGCCCGGCACCGGCGTCGGTCGCGCCGCACCCGGGCTGATCTCGGCGAGCTCCGGGCCTGCTGCGGGCGGTCCGGGCCGGTTACGGTGGACGGGTGCGCGACCCCAACGTGACCCGATCCGCCGCCGGCCAACTCTCCCCGCAGCGCCGCGCCGAGGACCTGCGCCGGCTCCGGGCCGAGCGGTTCGACGTGCTGGTCATCGGCGGCGGGGTGACCGGGGCGGGCGCGGCCCTGGACGCCGCCTCCCGGGGGCTCAAGGTCGCCCTGGTCGAGGCCCGCGACTTCGCCGCCGGCACCTCCAGCCGGTCCAGCAAGCTGATCCACGGCGGCCTGCGCTACCTGGAGCAACTGGAGTTCCACCTGGTGCACGAGGCGCTGACCGAGCGCGGCCTGCTCGCCACCCGGCTCGCCCCGCACCTGGTCCGGCCGGTGCCGATCCTGGTCCCCCTCCCCGCCGGCCAGGGCCTACGCGACCTGCCCGCCCGGCTCTTCCGCCGCTCCTACTACGGCGCCGGGGTGGCCGCCTACGACGCCTTCGCCGGGCTGTTCGGCGGGGGCCGGGGCATGCCGCTGCACCGGCACCTGACCCGCGAGGGCGCCCGTCGCGTCTTTCCCAGCCTGCGGGCCGAGGGGCTGGCCGGGGCCATCCGCTACTACGACGGCCAGGTCGACGACGCCCGGTTGGTGGTGACCCTGGCCCGCACCGCGGCCAGCCTCGGCGCCACCGTGGTGACCAGCGCCCGCGCCGTCGGCCTGGTCCGGCAGGCCCGGGAGGTCACCGGCGTCCGGGTCCGTGACCTGGAGGCCCCCGCCGGCTCTCCGGACGCCGAGTTCGAGGTACGTGCCCGCACCGTCATCGGCGCGACCGGGGTGTGGAGCGACGACATGTCCCGGATGCTCAACGACGTCGGGCTGCGGCCCGGCATCCGGGTCCGCGCCTCCAAGGGAGTGCACCTCGTGGTGCCCCGCTCCGCGATCACCGGCGAGGCCGGGCTGATCCTGCGTACCGCGACCAGCGTGCTCTTCGTCATCCCCTGGGGCGGGCACTGGATCATCGGCACCACCGACACCGACTGGCGGCTCGACCGGTCCCACCCGGCCGCCTCCGCCCGCGACATCCAGTACCTGCTCGACCAGGTCAACACGGTGCTCGAACGGCCCCTGTCCACCTCGGACATCGAGGGCGTCTACGCCGGGCTGCGCCCGCTGCTGGCCGGCGAGGCCGACTCCACCTCCAAGCTCTCCCGCGAGCACGCGGTCTTCGAACCGATGCTCGGGCTGCTGCTGGTCGCCGGGGGCAAATACACGACGTACCGGGTGATGGCCACCGACGTGGTCGACCGGGCCGCCCACCGGCTCGGCGGCGTGCGCCCCTCACGCACCGCCGACCTGCCGCTGCTCGGGGCCGACGGGTACGCCTCGATGTGGCGGGACCGGGCCGACCTGGCCCGCCGGCACGGGGTTCCGGTCGGGGTGGTCGAGCACCTGCTGGAGCGGTACGGCACGCTCGCCCTGGAACTGCTGGCGCTGATCGACGCCGATCCACTGCTCGCCTCGCCGCTGGCCGGCGCCCCGGAATACCTCGCCGCCGAGGTGACCTACGCGGCCCGCGCCGAGGGGGCGCTGCACCTGGAGGACGTGCTGACCCGGCGTACCCGGATCTCCTTCGAGACGACGCACCGGGGGCTGGAGTCGGCCGGGCACACCGCGGAGCTGATGGGCGCGGTGCTCGGCTGGGACGCGGCCACCCGGGCGCGGGAGGTCGCGCACTACCGGGCCCGGGTCGAGGCGGAGCGGGAGTCCCAGTCGATGCCGGACGACGCGACCGCCGACGCGGCCCGGCTCGGGGCGCCCGACGTCCGGGGTTTCGCCGCCGACCGGGGTGTCGACGGCGACAGCGCCGAACTGCCCACCTCGTCCCGCTGACCCCGCCGCCGCGCGGGCGCGCTCAGAGCACCTTGCCCGGGTTGAGCAACCCGGTCGGGTCCAGCGCCGCCTTGATCGCCTGGTGCACCCGGACGCCCACCGGGCCGATCTCGCGGGCCAGCCAGTCCCGCTTGAGCAGCCCGACGCCGTGCTCGCCGGTGCAGGTGCCGCCGAGTTCCAGCCCGAGCCGCATGATCGCGTCGAAGGCCCGCCGGCCCCGGTCCAGGCTCGCCGGGTCGGCCCGGTCGACCACGATGTTCGGGTGCAGGTTGCCGTCTCCGGCGTGGCCGACCACCCCGATCGGCACGTCGCACTCCTCGGCGATCCGGGCCACCCCGTCGAGGAGCGCGGCGAGCGACCCGCGCGGCACCGCCACGTCGTCGATCACCAGGCCGCCGTTGCCGTCCGGGAAGGTGTCCGCGGCGAACTTCTCCATCGCCGGGTGGGCCAGCCGGCGGGCCTGGAGCAGCGCCGCCGCCTCCACCGCGTCGGTGGCCGCGTAGACCTCCTCGGCCCCGGCCGCCTCGCAGACCTCGGCGAGCCGGGCCAGGTCGTCCGCCGCCCGGGGGCCGGTGTCCGCGGCGGCGAGCAGCAGCGCCTGCGCGTCGGTCCGCAACCCCATCGGCCGGTACGCCTCGATCGCCCGCAGGTGCGTGCGGTCGAGCAGTTCCAGCAGGCTCGGGGTGAGCCCGTTCGCGGCGATCCCGGCCACCGCCGTGCCCGCCTCGGCGGTGGAGCCGAAGACCGCCACCATGGTCAGCGACTCCTCGGGCGCGGGCCGCAGCGACACGGTGACCTCGGTGATCACGCCCAGGGTGCCCTCGGAGCCGACGAAGAGCCGGGTCAGGTCGTACCCGGCGACGCCCTTGGCGGTACGCCGGCCGGTGCGCAGCACCTCGCCGGAGGCGAGCACCACCTCCAGCCCGAGGACGTACTCGGTGGTCACCCCGTACTTGACGCAGCACATCCCGCCGGCGTTGGTGGCGACGTTGCCGCCGATGGTGGACGACTCCCAGGAGCCCGGGTCCGGCGGGTAGTAGAGCCCCTGCTCGCGGACCGCCCCGGCCAGCGTCGCGTTCACCACCCCGGGCTGCACGACGGCGAGCCGGGCCACCGGGTCGATCTCCCGGATCCGGTCCATCGCGACGGTGCTCAGCACCACCGCGCCGTCCACCGCGTTCGCCGCGCCGGCCAGCCCGGTCCGCGCCCCCTGCGGCACCACCGGTACGCCGTGCCGGGCCGCCGCCCGGACCACCGCCACCACCTCGCCGGTGTCGCGGGGGCGGACGACGGCCAGCGGCATGCCGGCCGCGCAGAGGTCCGCCTCGTCGCGCTGGTGCATCCGGAGCAGGTCCGGATCGGTGTGGACGGCGTCGTCGCCGAGCGCCGCCCGCAGGTCGTCGAGGAGGGGGGATCCAGCCATGCGGGGAAGGCTAACCGGCGGCTAGATTGGCCGCCATGCTGTACCTGGACCGGCCGGCCTGGCCGTGGCGGGGGCGGCTCTGGTCGCACCTGATCAGCGACGTCTCCCCGGCCGAGCTGCACGTCTTCGCCGAGGTGCTCGGCGTGCCCCGGCGCGGCTTCGACCGGGACCACTACGACATCCCGGCGGACCGGTTCGCCATGGCGGTCTGGCTCGGCGCCCGGGTGGTGCCCGGCCGGGAGATCGTGCGCCTGCTGTACGCCGCGGGCCTGCGTCGACCCAGACACCTCGCCCGCCGCACCGCCCCCGGTCCGCTGGGCCGGTCAGCGCAGGGTGGCCAGTTCGCGGGTGAGGTTGGCGCGGGCGGCGGCCTCCCACCGGCCGGCCAGCGGGGGTAGCCGGAAGAGGGCGGGCAGGGCGAGCAGGCCGTCGAGGACCCGCGCCCGGCCGGCGCGGAAGTCCGGCTCCGGTACGTGTGCGTACTCGGCGCGGATCGCGGCGGCGTACCCGTCGTACCGCTCGGCGGGCGCGGCCAGGATCGACAGGTCGGCGTCGCAGAGCAGCGCGCCGTCGTGGTCGCCGGGGGCGACCGCGTGCCCGGCGGTGAGCAGCACCAGCCGGCGGACCTCGGCCACCGTGGCGGCCGGCACGCCGAGCCCGGTGAGCAGCCCGCTGGCCAGTTCCGCGCTGGCCCGTTCGTTGGCGTCCCCGCCGGCCCGTGGGTCGTAGACGGCGTCGTGGGTCCAGGCGGCGAGCCGGACCAGTTCCGGCCGGTCGGCGAGGTCGGCGTACCGGTCCACCACGGCCAGCACCGCCCGCAGGTGACGGTCGGTGTGGTAGCGCCGGTGCGGCTCCCGCCAGCGGGTCAGCAGCGCCGTTCCGGCGGCGGCCAGCGCCGGGGTGTCGGTCGCCCCGGCGGTGCGGGCCGCCGTCCGCCACCGGTCGATCAGCTCGGTCACCCCGCCGAGTCTGCCGCACCCTGGCCGGAGGCCACCCGGCAGATCCGCGGCACCCGGCGCGGATGAAGCGGTGTGCCCCGGGTAGTCCCCGCCATGGCCGTGGCCCGGGACCGACGACCGTCACTGATCCGACGCGCCGGCCTGCGCGACGGCGTGACGGACGCCGACTCGGCCCGGATCGCCGCGGCGATGGATCAGCTACGCCAGCGCAGCAGGGCGACCCTGCACGACCGACTGCACCGGGTCCGGATGGCGATGGGGCTGGCCGTGCAGGCCGGGCTGGCCGCCGCGCTGGCCTGGATCGTCTCCCACCACCTGCTGGGCAACCCGCAGCCGGTCTTCGCGCCGATCTCGGCGGTGGGCACGCTGGCCGCGTCGGTGGGCCAGCGGCTGCGCCGGACCGTCGAGCTGATCATCGGGGTGGCGGTCGGGGTGTTCCTCGGCGACGTCCTGATCTACTTCCTGGGCACCGGGGGGTGGCAGCTCGGGTTGGTGGTGACCGCCGCGATCCTGCTCACCATCTTCTTCGGCGCGAGTGTGGCGATCGTGATCCAGGCCGCCGCCACGGCGGTGCTGATCGTCACCCTCAGCCCGTCCACCGCGAACCTGGAGCTGCCCCGGTTCATCGACGCGTTCGTCGGTGGCGGTATCGCGCTGCTGGTCACGGCGCTCCTGCTGCCCCTCAACCCGCTCCGGGTGATCAACCGGGCCGCCCGGCCGGCGCTGGATCTGCTCTCCGGCCAGCTCGACGTCTGCGCCCAGGCGCTGCGCGAGCGGGACCGGTCCACCGCCCAGCGGGCCCTGGAACGGCTCCGGGAGAACAAGGAGGAGCTGGCCACCTTCACCGAGGCGATCGAGGGGGCGAAGGAGACCAGCACGCTCTCGCCGGCCCGGTGGCACCGGCGCAGCGAACTGACCCACTACGCCGAGGCCGCCGACCCGATCGACCGGGCGATGCGTAACACCGGCACCCTGATCCGGCGCGCGGTCACCATGATCGAGGACGAGGAGCCGGTGCCCGAGCCGATGCCCGAGGCGGTGGCCCACCTGGCCGAGTCGGTCCGCCTGCTGCGGCACGAGTTCGCCGTCGGCGAGGAGCCGCAGAAGGCCCGCGAGCGGTCGCTGCGCGCGGTCAGCGAGGCCGGCCGGGCGTACACGCAGGGGGTCGGCTTCTCCGGCAGCGTGGTGGTCGCCCAGGTGCGTACCACCGCCAGTGACCTGATCGTCGCCTCCGGCATCGACCAGGAGGAGGCCAACCGGCTGGTCCGGCAGGCATTCGGCGACCAGGACAAACCGGACGGCACCCCGGCTGAGCACAACGCCCCGCCGAAGCCCCCGACCGCCCCGCCGCTCGGCTAGCGCCCGGCCCGGTCAGCGCGGCGCGAGCGCGCCGAGGCCGGCCAGCAGGAGGTCCACGTCCACGGGCGTGCTGCCCAGCCCCACACTGGCCCGCAGCGCGGTCGGCGGCAGGTCGGCGCGTCCGCTGCGGGCCGCCGCCTCGGCGAGCAGCCGCCGGGCCAGCGGGTGGGCGCAGAACAGCCCGTCGCGCAGCCCGATCCGGTGCTCCCGGGCCAGCTCGGCGGCCACCTCGGCGGAGTCCCGGCCGGCGAGCACGAACGAGACGATGCCGACCCGGGGCGCGTCCGGGCCGAAGGCGCGCAGCTCCACCGCGCCCGGCAGGGCGGCCAGCCCGGCGCGGAGTCGGGTCAGTAGCCGCTGCTCGTGGGCGTGCAGCGCGTCCCGGTCGGCCCCGGCCAGCGACTGACAGACCGCGGCGAGGGCGACCGCGCCGAGCAGGTTCGGGGTACCGCCCTCGTGCCGGGCGGGGCCGGTGGTCCAGCGCACCTCGTGGGTGGCCGACCCGACGTGGCTGGTGGCACCCCCACCGGCCAGGTACGGCGGGGCGGCGTCCAGCCAGTCGGCCCGGCCGAGCAGCACCCCCGCGCCGAACGGGGCGTACAGTTTGTGGCCGGAGACGGCCAGGTAGTCGACGTCCAGCGCGGCGGCGTCGACCGGCGCGTGCGGGGCGAGCTGGGCGGCGTCGACGACGGTCCGGGCGTCGTGCCGGCGGGCCACCCGGGCCAGCTCGGCCACCGGCCAGCGTTCCCCGGTCACGTTGCTCGCCCCGGTCACCGCCACCAGCACCGGGGTGGCCGCCGTGCCCCGGCGCAGCTCGGTGAGGGCGGCGTCCAGCGCCCGGACCGCCCCGGCGGGGCTCGCCGGCACCGGCAGCCGTACCGAGCCGCGCGGCCAGGGCAGCAGGTTGGCGTGGTGCTCGGCGGCGAAGGTGACCACGGTGGTGCCGGCGGGCAGCGCCCGGGACAGCAGGTTCAGCGCGTCGGTGGTGTTGCGGGTGAAGACCACGTGGTCGTCGGGGCGGGCGCCGAGGAAGTCGCCGACGGTCTGCCGGGCCCGCTCGTAGGCCAGCGTGCAGCGCCGCGACAGCGCTCCCGCGCCCCGGTGCACGCTGGCGTACCAGGGCAGCAGCTCGGCCACCGCGTCGGCCGCGGCCCGCGCGCACGGCGCGCTGGCGGCATGGTCCAGGTTGACCTGCCCGGGTACGCCGAGCACGGCGAGCGGGTCCGCCCCGGCGGTCGCCGCCGGAGCCGGCGGGTACGGGGCGGGTGGGACGAGGGTGACGGCCATGACGACGCCTCCAGGGGTCCTGGGGACCCCGGGGGTGGGCACACCGGGACGGGGTCCGCGCTTGCCCAGCTCGCGGATCGGGCTGGGCCCGGTCATCACCCGGGGCACCCCACCGCGAACCTCGACGAGGGTTGCCGGCCAGCAGGCCGGGGCTTGACGCTGGCGCTCGTGACCTGGCCGCAGCATAGCCACCGCCGGAGCGCCCGGCCAAGCGGGCCGGCGATGACTACGCTGATTCGCATGGCCGACACCCCGCCCGGCGGGCCCCCGCCGCCGACCGCGCCCGCCGCCGTCCCGCCGCCGAGCGGGGCCGCGCCCCGGATGCCGCTGCGCCGCCTCGGCTGGCGGCGGTTCCTGGCGCTGGCCGGGGTGGTGCTGCTCATCGCGGCCTGCGCGGTCTACATGCTCTACACGCTCGGCGCCAACCTGGGCCTGGACGCGCTGCTGGTCGGGGTGGCCGCGGCGATCCTGCCGGTGCCGGTCCTGGTGGCCTGCTTCCTCTGGCTCGACCGCTACGAGCCCGAGCCGCTCAAGTACCTGATCTTCTGCTTCGTCTGGGGTGCTTTCGTCTCCACCGCCGCCTCGCTGAACGTCAACAACGCCGCCGCCGCGCTGTTCAAGGACTGGGGCGTGTCGTCGTCGCTGACCGGGGTGCTGGTCGCCCCGTTCATCGAGGAGCTGACCAAGGCCCTGGGCCCGATCCTGCTGCTGGTCTTCCGGCGTCGGGAGTGGTCGGGGATCACCGACGGCCTGGTCTACTGCGGGCTCTCCGCGGTCGGGTTCGCCATGGTGGAGAACATCCTCTACCTGGGCGGCCTCGGCTACGCCTCGGGCGTCGACCAGTGGGGGCCGGCCACCGGCGTACGCAACGTGATCGTCATCTTCATCTCGCGGATCCTCTTCTTCGGCTTCGCCCACCCGCTGTTCACCTCGATGACCGGGGTGGGGCTGGGCATCGCCGCCCGGACGGCCGACCGGCGGGTGCGGGTGCTCGCCCCGGTCGCCGGCCTGCTGCTGGCGATGATGCTGCACGGCACCTGGAACCTGATCCCGACGCTGGTCCAGGCCACCGGACAGGCGGTGATCTTCTTCTACGGCATGGTGGCGGTGATGGTGCCGATCTTCTTCGGCATGGTCGGCTTCGCGGTCTGGCTGCGCGCCTGGGAGGGCCGGCTGACCGAGCGGACCCTGCCGGACTACGTCCGGGCGGGCTGGCTCACCCCGCCCGAGGTGGCCGCGCTGGGCAGCCTGGGCCGCCGGCACGCCGCCCGTACCTGGGCCCGCCGGGTCGGTGGCGACGCCGGCCTCCGGGCGATGCGCGGCTACCAGTTCGCGGCGACCAGACTGGCGCTGCTGCGCGACGGGATGCGCCGGGGGCTGGACCGCAAGCCGGCGGAGCGGGACCGGACGCTGCGGGAGGAACGGCAGTTGCTGGAGACGATCGCGGCGTACCGGTCGTTCTTCGTCGGCCGGGATCCGCAGACGCCGGTGGGGGTCTGGGACGGGCAGCGCTACCACCTGCGCTTCCCGGACGGCGCGCAGCGCACGGTCGAGGCGCCGGACTCCCCGGTGGTGCCGATCCCGGTGGTACTGGCCCCGCCGCCGTCCCCGGCGTACCCGGCGGGCTACGGCCCGCCCGGCTGGCACGGCCCCCGGCCGGCCGCCCCGTGGCCGCCCGGCGGCCACTGAACGGTCCGCCGCACCGGTTAGGTCGTCGAGCCCGTCGTCCGGTCCGCCGGGTGGCGGGCTCAGCTCATCAGGCCGGTGAGGAAGTCGCCGAGGCCCTGGGCCAGCGCCATCAGGGCCGCCCCGATCCCCTTGAAGAGCTGCGCCGCCCCGTCCGGGCGGAACGCCATGAAGTAGATCAGGAAGGCGACGCTGCCCCAGAGCAGCAGCTTCTTCAGGAATACCGGCATCGTCCCTCCCCAGGGCGCCTAGACGTGCCTGGCTTCCCGCCGGGAAGCGACACAAACGGCGACGCCCCGCGATCGGGACGGGACGGCTACAGGTAGAGGCCGGTGTTGCCGGTGGAGTCGGTCTCCACCCGCTCGGCGGCGACGGCGTGCACGTCGCGCTCGCGGAGCAGGACGTACCCGCGGCCGTGCAGCTCGACCTCGGAGCGGTCGTCGGGGTCGAACAGCACCCGGTCACCGGCGACGATGGCGCGGACGTGCGGACCCACCCCCATTGCGGTGGCCCAGGCCAGCCGCTTGCCGACGGCGGCGGTGGCCGGGATGACGATGCCCGCGGTGGAGCGGCGCTCACCCTCGCTGCCGTCGACCCGGACCAGCACCCGGTCGTGCAGCAGGCGGATCGGCAGGCCGGAGTCGAGGTTCTGGTCGGCGGTCACGCGAAGACGCTACCGCGTGGCCCGGTGGCGTCCGCCCGGTGGTTCGGCGGACCCGGCCCGGGGCAATGTGTGGCGGAACTGGCATACGGTGACGACTGTCGGACGTACCCTGTCCGGACCGTCGTCATGGGCGGCCCGGTTTCATCCTGAGGAGGTGCGCTTGAGCCGTTTCGAGCGGGTACGCGGCCGGCTCCGCCGCGCGTACGAGTCCGGACGAGCGTCGGTGCGCGCGGGCCGTGCCGATCCGGTCGACCCTCCGGAGCGGGCCGGGGTGGCCTCGCCCGGGTCACCGGGGCCGGTGGCTGCCCCGTCGGCGACGGTGGTCGGCGTGGAGCCGCCTGCGGCGCTGCACAACTCCACCTCCAGCCGGGACGACGCCGACGTGCCGCACGCGCTGCGGATCGCCGCCGCCTGGTCGTGGCGGCTGATCGTGATCGGCGTGATCACCTGGGCGCTACTGAAGATCGTCGGGACGATCAGCATCGTGATCATCCCGCTGGCGGTCGCGCTGCTGCTCTCCGCCCTGCTCGCCCCGGCGGTGGGCTGGCTGCTCAAGGCCCGGTTCCCCAGGTCGCTGGCGACCGGCGTGGTGCTGGTCGGCGGCCTGGCCGCGGTGGTCGGCACGCTGACCCTGGTGGTCAACGAGTTCATCCAGGGCGTGCCGGAGCTGAGCGAGAAGTCGTCGCAGGGGGTCCGGCAGATCCAGGACTGGCTCAAGACCGGCCCGCTGCACCTGTCCGACGGCCAGCTCAACCGCTACATCGAAGAGGCGCAGGGCTGGATCAACGGCAACACCGAGAAGTTCACCAGCGGCGCCCTCTCCACCGCCGCCACGCTGGCCGAGGTGCTCACCGGCGCCGTCCTGGTGCTCTTCGCCACCTTCTTCTTCCTGCGCGACGGCAGCAAGATCTGGCGGTTCCTGGTCCGCCTGCTGCCGGTGGCCGCCCGGTGGAAGGTCGACGACGCCGGCCGCGCGTCCTGGGCGACGCTGGGCGCCTACGTGCGGGCCACCGTGCTGGTGGCGTTCATCGACGCGGTGGGCATCGGCATCTTCCTGGTCGTCTTCGACATCCCGTTCGCGTTCCCGCTGGCCGCGCTGGTCTTCCTGGGCGCGTTCATCCCGATCGTCGGCGCCACCCTCTCCGGTGGGGTGGCGGTGCTGGTGGCGCTGGTCGACAGCGGCCCGGTGACCGCCCTGATCATCCTGGGCGTGGTGATCGGCGTGCAGCAGGTGGAGGGCCACCTGCTGCAGCCGCTGATCATGGGCCGGGCGGTGGCCATCCACCCGCTCGCGGTGATCATCGGGATCGCCGCCGGTGTGGTCCTGGCGGGCATCACCGGCGCGCTGGTCGCGGTGCCGCTGATCGCGGTGCTCAACACCGCCGTCCGCCGGCTCGCCGCCCGTACCGTGCCGGACACCCCGCCGGACGCCGTGGTGGTCGCCGCCCAGGCACCCTGACCGACCCGCAAGCCGCGCGACCCCTCGGGGCGCGCGGCTTGCGCGGGTCACGCCTTGGCGAGGCGTTCCAGGGCACCCCGGGCCACCTCGGGCCGGGTGGTGTACCAGAACGGGGGCAGTGAACGGCGCAGGAACGGGCCGTAGCCCCGGGCCGTCTCCAGCCGCGAGTCGAGGACCGCCACCACCCCCCGGTCGCCGGTGGCCCGGATCAGCCGGCCGACCCCCTGGGCCAGCCGTACCGCGGCGATCGGCACGCTCACCGCCGAGAAGCCGGAGCCGCCGCCGGCGTCCACCGCCGCCGCCCGGGCCGCCGCGAGCGGCTCGTCGGGGCGCGGGAAGGGCAGCCGGTCGATCACCACGAGCTGGCAGGAGTCACCCGGCACGTCCACCCCCTGCCAGAGCGACATCACCCCGAACAGGCAGCTCGACCGCTCCTCCCGGAACCGGCGGACCAGCAGCGGCAGCGCCTCCTCGCCCTGGAGCAGCACCGGCAGGTCGGTGCGGGCCCGGACCAGCTCCGCGGCCTGCTGCGCGGCCCGCCGGGAGGAGAAGAGCCCGAGGGTACGGCCACCGAGCGCGCCGACCAGTGCCAGCAGCTCCTCGCCGGCCGCGTCGGGCAGCCCGGAGACGCTGGGCCGGGGCAGGTGCGCGGCGACGTACAGGATGCCCTGCCGGGCGTAGTCGAACGGCGAGCCGACGTCGAGGGAGGACCAGCCGGGCCCCGAGGTGGCCGGGACGACACCGGTGGCGGCCCGGCTGCCCGGTGCCGTCGCCACCCCACCGGTGGCCGGGACGGCCGAGGTCGACCGGCCCGCGCTGGCGCTGGCCAGCGCGGCGGCGGCCGGCGACGGCGGGGCGGGCGGGGGCGCGTCCAGGCCGAGCGCCCGGGCCACCGTGTCGAACCGGCCGCCCAGCGCCAGCGTCGCCGAGGTGGCGACCACGGTGCGCTCGTCGTACAGGTGGGTGGCGAGGGTGCCGGCGACCGACAGCGGCGCGACCACCAGCGCCCGGCGGCTGCCGTTGTCGGGCTTCTCCACCCAGGCCACGTCGTGGTCGGCCTCCTCCAGTAGCCGCTGGGCGGTGGTGGAGAGTTCGTCCAGCACCGCCTTGGCCTGCTGCTTGCGCACCGGGTCCGGGTCGTCGGCCTTGACGTCGCCGACCGCGTCCAGGGCGGCCCGGGTGGCCGCGTCGAGCAGGGTGCACGCCTCGCGCAGCGGGCCGGGCAGCCCGGCGGTGAGCCGGCCGGCGGGTGCCTCGGCCAGCCCGACGGCGAGCGCTTCGCCGGCCTCGGTGAGCCGGTCGGCGACGTCCGGACGCAGCAGCGGCCGGGCCCGCCGGGCGGACCGGTCGATCAGTTCGGGGACCAGCTCGGCCTGGGCGGCCGAGGAGACCCGGTCGGCCAGCTCGTGCGCCTCGTCGACGATCAGCAGCTTGTGCGGCGGGACGATGTGCCGGCCGGCCAGCATGTCCACCGCGAGCAGGCTGTGGTTGGTGACCACGACGTCGGCCTCCCGGGCCCGGGCCCGGGACGCCTCGGCGAAGCACTCCGCGCCGAACGGGCAGCGGGAGGCCCCCACGCACTCCCGGGCCGGCATCGAGGCCAGCCGCCAGGTCTGGTCGTCGACGCCCGGATCCAGCTCGTCCCGGTCGCCGGTGTCGGTCTTCTCGGCCCAGTCGCGCAGCCGCTGGATCTGCTTGCCCAGCCGGCCGGCCTCGCCGAGCCACTTCGTCGCGCCACCGGGCCGGGCCGCCGGGGCGTCGAAGAGAGTGTCCTCCGGCTCGTCCTCGGTGGAGTTGTCCAGCCGGGCCAGGCAGAGGTAGTGGTGCCGGCCCTTGAGGACGGCGAAGGTGGGGCGGCGGCCGAGCAGCGGCTCGACCGCGTCCGCGAGCCGGGGCAGGTCGTGCTCGACCAACTGGGACTGCAACGCCAGGGTGGCGGTGGAGACCACCACCGGGCCGTCCACGGTCAGCGCCGGGGCCAGGTAGGCCAGCGACTTGCCGGTGCCGGTGCCGGCCTGGACCAACAGGTGCTCGCGGGTGGCGACACTGTGCTCGATCGCCTCGGTCATCTGCTGCTGGCCCGGCCGGGCCGCCCCGCCGGGGACCGCGCCCACCGCCGCCGCGAGCAGCTCGGTGCCGCTCGGCCGGCCGCCGCGACGCCGGCCGGAGCGGGCCGACGGGGTGCTGGGGCCGGCGGCGGTGCGGGGCGGAGTCACCGTGCGACGGTACCCGCCGCCGCCGACAGCGGGTGTGCCGCTGCCCCGCGTGGCGCGCGTGCAGCACCCGGACTGCCGCCCACCGTGGGCGGTAACGTCCGTGCGGCGACGGGTGGGCGGAATCGGCTAGGGTGCGACTCATGCCGAGCGACATGGTCCGTGTGATCTACCGCAAGTACGACGGCAGCGCCCACCGCGACTACCCGGCCCGCCGGCTCACCGAGGACGACCTCGGGGTGTGGCTGGGGGTGCCGGCCGGTACGGAGTCGGTCTACCACGGCCGGCCCTCGGTGGAGCAGATCCCCTTCGTCCTGTTGGTGCCGCGCCAGGCCTGGTGGACGGGCATGTTCAACCCGCCGCCGAGGACCAGCGAGGTCTACTGCGACATCACCACCCCGGCCCGCTGGCAGGGCGACGACACCGTCCACCTGGTCGACCTCGACCTGGACGTGGTGCGCCGGCGCACCACCGGCCTGGTGGAGCTGCGCGACGAGGACGAGTTCGCCGAACACCGGGTCCGCTTCGGCTACCCGGACGACGTGGTGGCCGAGGCGCAGGCCGCGGCGGCCCGGCTGCTGACCGCCCTCGGCGACGGCACCGAGCCGTTCGCCACCACGTACCGGAAGTGGCTGGCCCTGGTGGTCTGACCGGGCCGCGCCCGGCCCCTGTTCACCAGCGTGGCGGCCTGCCTGTGCACCGGGTGGCGGCCTGCCTGTTCGCCGGGTGGCGGCCTGCCCGCTCAGCAGCGTGGCGGCCTGCTGGCCCGCCTGTTCACCAGCGTGGTGGCCAGGCGGCGTCCGCCCCGAGTTCGGGCAGCCCGTGCAGCTTGTCGGGGTTGAGCTGGTTGAATAGGCCGGTGATCCGGCCGTCGTGCACGGCGAACGCGCTGACCATCCGCAGCGGGCGGCCGTCGGTGTGCACGGTCTCCATGCGCAGCCCGAGTACGCCGTGCACCAGCACCGGCTCGGCCCGGACCCGCTGGCCGTACCGGCCGGCCCGGCCGAACAGCCCCATCACGAACCGGGCCACCGCATCGGTGCCGACAACCGGCCGGCGGGCCGCCGGGAAGTGGCCGCCGCTGTCGCCGATCAGCACCACCTCGGGGGCGAGCACCCGGACCAGCGCGTCCAGGTCACCCGCCTGGGTCGCGGCGACGAACGCGGCCAGTACCCGGCGCTGCTCGGCCGGGCCGGCGGTGTGCCGGGGCGCGTCGGCGGCGGTGACCGCCCGGCGGGCCCGGGAGGCCAGTTGCCGGGCCGCCTCGGGGCTGGTGCCGAGGACCTCGGCGATCCGCCCGAACGGCACCGCGAAGACGTCGTGCAGCACGAAGGCGACCCGCTGCTCGGGACCGAGCCGCTCCAGGACGACCAGCAGGGCGGTGCCGAGCTGGTCTCGCCGGACGGCCCGGTCGGCCGGGTCGGGGGCGAAGCCGTCCGGCCCCGGCGCGGCACCCACCGGGGTGACCAGCGGTTCGGGCAACCACTGCCCCGGGTACGTCTCCCGGCGGACCCGGGCGGACCGGAGCACGTCGAGACAGATCCGGGCGCAGGTGGTGGTGAGCCAGCCGCCGAGGTGCCGGACCTCGGCCCGGCTGGCCGGGTCGGCGAGCGCCCCGGAGTAGCGCAGCCAGGTCTCCTGGACGGCGTCCTCCGCCTCGCTCCGGCTGCCGAGCATCCGGTACGCCACCGCGGTCAGCCGTCCGCGTTCGGCCTCGAACTCCGTCACCAGGTCCACCGTCACCGTAACCTCCCCGGGTCTGACCGGATTCTCCCCACCTGCCGGACGTCGCGCCGCCCCGAAACGTGACACCGCCCTGATCCGCCCGGCCCCGCCCGCCCCGCCCGGCCCCGCCTCGCCTCGCCTCGCCCGGCCCCGCCCGGCCTCGCCCGGCCCCGCCTCGCCCCGCCTCGCCCCGCCTCGCCCCGCCTCGCCCCGCTCGCCCCGCTCGCCCCGCCCGGCCCGCTCGCCCCGCCAAGATCGTGCTACTTCCAGGATGTAGTGGCGTTGTCAGCCCCGGAGGGCACTACTTCCTGGAAGTAGCACGATCTTGGCGGGCACCGTCCCAGGCGCGCTGGTCGCCGTCGTGGCGGCGAGCGGGGGCGGCCGGGGCGAGCGGGGGGCCGGGTCGGCCTTCAGGAGGCGGGCGGCTCAACGGTGGGTGAGGATCGGAGGATGCGCGCAGACGAGGAGACGGAGATCGTCCGGCCCGAAGGTGGGACGGTGCGGCGGTTGTTGCGGGTGCCGTCGGACGGCGGCCCGGTCGACCTCGGGGCGGTCGCTCCCCGCTCCACCCCCGGCCTGCCCGGGGCGGCGGGGAGGGGGAAGGACCGCAAGGGCTGGGCGCGGCGGCAGGTCGACCTGATCGGGGTGGGCCTGCGTCGGCAGCAGGAGATGCTGTTCGCCACCGCCAAGGCCGCCGGTGGACCGGACGCGCTCACCTCGGCTCCGGCGTGGGTCGGACCGGAATCGCGCCGGATCGAGCCGGACCCGCGCCGGGGTGGGCCGGAATCGCGCCGGGGTGGATCGGGATCGCGCTGGGTCGAGCCGGAGTCGCGCCGGGGTGGGCCGGAATCGCGTCGGGCCGGATCGGGATCGGGCTGGGTCGAGCCGGAGTCGCGCTGGGTCGAGCCGGAGTCACGCCGGGGTGGATCGGGATCGCGCCGGGCCGAGCCGGAGTCGCGCCGGGGTGGGCCGGAGTCACGCCGGGCCGGATCGGGATCGCGCTGGGTCGAGCCGGAGCCGCGCCGGGCCGGACCGGAAGCGAGCCGGGTCGAGCCGGGCCCGCCCCGGGGCGGGCCAGAACCAGATTGGGGCGGGCCGGAACCAGATCGGGGCGGGCCGGAACCGGATCGGGGTCGGCCGGAACCGGATCGGGGTCGGCCGGGTCGGGTGCTGCTGGTGCTTCAGGCGTTGGACTGCGGCGGCAAGGACGGCACGGTCAAGCGGGTGGCCGGCGCGATGAACCCGCTCGGCCTGCACATCCGTTCGTTCGGCCCGCCGGCCGGGGCGGAGCGGCGGCACGACTTCCTGTGGCGGATCCGGCGGGCGCTGCCCCCGCCGGGGTGCGTCGGCGTCTTCAACCGCTCGCACTACGAGGACGTGCTGGTGGCCCGGGTCGACGGGCTGGTGCCGGAGGAGACCTGGCGGGCCCGGTACGAGCAGATCAACGCCTTCGAGCGGGAGCTGACCGACGGTGGCGTGACCCTGGTGAAGGTGTTCCTGCACATCTCCCGGGACGAGCAGGCGCAGCGGCTGGCGGAGCGGCTGACCGACCCGACGAAGTACTGGAAGTACAGCCCGAGCGACCTCGACTCCCGGGCCCGCTGGGACGACTACCAGGCCGCGTACGCGGAGGCGCTGGGGCGCTGCGGTGGCGAGGACGCCCCCTGGTTCGTGGTGCCGGCGGACCGCAAGTGGTACCGGGACTGGGCGGTGGCGCACCTGCTCCGGGAGACGTTCGAGGGTCTTGATCTGGGGTATCCGGCTGCCGGTTTCGACGTGGAGCGGGAGCGTCAACGGTTGTGGAGTGGCAGCGGTGACGGCCGAGGTTAACAACAGGTGAACGAGCGGTGAATCGGGCCTGACCAGGGGTGGGCCGGCGATCGCCCGATTCCCTGGTGTACCTAGCATGCTTCAGCGGACGCCCCCTGGGGCGGCGGCCACCCTTCCACCGACACGACGAGGTCCGTGCTGTGAAGTTTTCCTTCCGTCCCACCGAGGGCGCTTTCTACGAGCTCTTCACCAGGGCCGCGCAGAACCTGGTGAAGGGCACCGAACTGCTCAACGAGCTGGCGTTGCCCGGGGTCGACGTCCAGTCGGTCAGCGAGCGGCTGACCGAGGTCGAGCACGACAGCGACCAGATCACCCACGATCTCTACAAGAAGATCAACTCGACCTTCGTCACCCCGTTCGACCGGGAGGACATCTACCGGCTGGGCTCGCTGCTCGACGACGTGATGGACCACCTGGAGGCGGTCGGCAACCTGCTCTACCTCTACGGCCTCACCAAGCTGCCGGCGCTCCCGCGCGAGCTGCACGAGCTGGTGAACGTCCTCGACCAGCAGGCCAAGCTGACCGCCGAGGCGATGCCCCGGCTGAAGTCGATGAAGGATCTCGAGGACTACTGGATCGAGTGCAACCGGCTGGAGAACGACGGCGACCAGGCGTACCGGATGCTGCTGGTCCGGCTCTTCTCCGGCGAGTACGACGCGCTGACGGTGCTGAAGATGAAGGAGGTCGCCGACGAGCTGGAGGCCGCCTGCGACGCCTTCGAGCACGTGGCCAACACCGTCGAGACCATCGCGGTCAAGGAGTCCTGATCCTGTGAGTCCCGAACTCATCGCCGTGCTGGCGGTGATCGCGGTGGCCCTGGCGTTCGACTACACCAACGGCTTCCACGACGCCGCCAACGCGATCGCGACCAGCGTCTCCACCCGGGCGCTGACACCCCGGATCGCCCTGCTGCTGGCTGCGGTCGGCAACTTCGTCGGCGCGCACTTCGGTGCCGGCGTGGCCAAGACCGTCGGCGACGGCTTGGTCACCCTGCCCACCGGCGTGGGCAGCCTCGGGGTGGTCTTCGCCGGGGTGCTCGGCGCCATCGCCTGGAACCTGATCACCTGGTACTTCGGCCTGCCGTCGTCGTCCTCGCACGCCCTCTTCGGCGGCCTGGTGGGGGCGACCCTGCTGTCCACCGGCGGTGTCGTGCAGTGGGTCACCATCGGCGAGAAGGTCATCCTGCCGATGATCCTGTCGCCGATCGTCGGCCTCACCCTCGGCTACCTGCTGATGCTGGCCATCCTCTGGCTGTTCCGCAAGGGGCAGCCGGGTAAGCTCAACCGGGGCTTCCGCTGGGCGCAGACCGCCTCGGCGGCGGCCATGTCGGTGGGCCACGGCATGCAGGACGCCGCGAAGACCATGGGCATCGTGGTCCTGGCCCTCTACACCGGCGGTTTCCAGGACGACAAGACGCACATCCCGGGCTGGGTCTTCTGGACCTCGGCGACCATGCTGGCGCTGGGCACCTACGCCGGCGGTTGGCGGATCATCCGGACCCTCGGTCGCAAGATCATCGACCTGGGTCCGCCGGAGGGCTTCGCCGCCGAGACGGTGGCCAGCGCGGTGCTCTACTTCAACGCCCTGGTGCTGAAGGCCCCGATCTCCACCACCCACACGATCACCTCGGCGATCATGGGGGTGGGTGCCACCAAGCGGCTCTCCGCGGTCCGCTGGAGCGTGGCCGGCAACATCGTGATCGCCTGGATCATCACCTTCCCGGCCGCCGCGCTGATCGCCTGCCTCAGCTACCTGGTGGTCCGGCCGCTGTTCTGACCCGTCCGGCACGGCACAGGGGCTTCCCGCCACGGGCGGGGAGCCCCTGTGCCGTGAGCAGGAGACGACCCGGTCGGAAGTCCGGCCGAGTCGGCTCCGGCCCGCCGGGTAAAGGCCACCCGCCGCGCGGCGCGCTCACGGCCGGGTGTAGTCCACCCCGATCCGCCCCCGGATGTCGTCCAGCAGGGCCATCACCTCCAGCGTGACGGCGTGCGGCACCAGCGGGCTCTCGGTCAGCCCGGCGGCCAGGCAGCGCTGCACCTCGGCGGCCTCGTACTGGTAGCCGCCACCGGCCGGATCGTCGGTGAGCGTCTCCGGCTCGGCCCCGGCCCGGTGCAGCACCGCCGAACCGGGGCGGAAGAACGGCTCGGGCAGCTCGATCCGGCCGGTGCTGCCGGTGATCGCGGCGGTGAGCGGGGTCGCGCCGACCATCCCGCAGCCCAGCGTGGCGACCGCGCCCGAGTCGTACCCGAGCACGATGCCGGTGTTCTCGTCCACGCCTTCCGGGCCGAGCTTCGCCCAGGCGTGCACGTGCTGCGGCACGCCGAGCAGCAGGTGGGCCAGGCTCACCGGGTAGACGCCCAGGTCCAGCAGGGCGCCGCCACCGAGGGCGCGGGCCCGCATCCGGTGCTCCGGCGGGAACGGCCCGCCCACCCCGAAGTCGGCCCGGACGCTGGTCACCTCGCCGATCGCCCCGTCGCCGATCAGCGCGACCAGCCGCCGGATCAGCGGGTTGCACCGCATCCACATGGCCTCCATCAGGAAGACCCCGCGGGCCCGCGCCAGGTCGACCAGCTCGGTGCTGGTGGCCAGGTCGAGGGTGAACGGCTTCTCCACCAGCACCGCCCGCCCGGCGGCCAGGCAGATCCGGGTGGCCCCGTGGTGGGCGGCGTGCGGGGTGGCCACGTAGATCACGTCCAGCTCGTCGTCGGCGGCCAGCTCCGCCCACGAGCCGTACGCCCGGTCGGCCCCGTGCCGGGCGGCGAACCGCTCGGCGCTCTCGGCCGTACGCGAGCCGACCGCGACCAGTTCGGCGCCCGGCACCAGCCGGAGGTCCTCGGCGAAGCAGCCGGCGATGTGTCCGGTGGACAGAATCCCCCAACGTGTCATGCGCTCACGCTAGCCCGGGTCGGGGTGGGCTCCGACGGCCGGCGGACCGGCCGATCCACCCTGCGGGACTAGGCTCGGCGCATGACGATCGACAGTCGGGGTTTCGCCGCCCCACCGGCCCTGGTCGAGCACGCCCGCCGGTTCCGCGCCGAGGGCGGCACCCCGGCCCGGCCCCGGGTCGCGGCCACCGTGCTGCTGCTCCGCCCGGCCGGCCCCGACTTCGAGGTGTACGTCATCCGCCGGGTCGCCGCGATGACCTTCGGCGGCGTGTACGCCTTCCCCGGCGGTGGTGTCGACCCGTCCGACTCGGCGGCGCACCTGGACTGGGCCGGTCCCGACCCGGCGGCCTGGGCCGGTCGGCTGGGGGTCGGGCCGCAGGCTGCCCAGGCGGTGGTGTGCGCCGCCGCGCGGGAGGTCTTCGAGGAGGCCGGGGTGCTGCTGGCCGGCCCCGACGCGGGGACCGTGGTGGGGGACGTCAGCGGCGACGACTGGGAGACCGCGCGGCAGGACCTGGAGGCGCGTCGCCGGGGCTTCGCCGGCCTGCTCGCCGAGCGGGCGCTCACCCTCCGGTCGGACCTGCTGCTGCCGTGGAGCCGGTGGGTCACCCCGGAGTTCGAGCCGCGCCGCTTCGACACGTACTTCTTCGTCGCCCTGCTGCCCGAGGGGCAGCGGACCCGGGACGTCTCCGGGGAGGCCGACCACACCATGTGGGTCCGCCCGGCGGACGCCCTGGCCCGGGCGGCGGCCGGCGAGCTGACCATGCTCCCGCCCACCCTGGTCACCCTGGCCGAGGTCGCCGCCGCCGGCGATCTCCCCGGGGTGGCCCGCGCCTCGGCCACCCGCGACGCCGCCACCCCCGTCACCCCCCGCCTCGACCTCCCCGAGCACGGCGAAGCCCGTTTCGTGCTCGACTGACCCCACCCCGCACCCGCGGTCCTGACCGGAACCCCGAGGCAGGGGCGGTGGTCGCGAGGTCGAGGGGGTGGGGCCGGCGAGGGTGCCGGTCGGGTGACCGCAGCCGATCGCGGTCGGCGGCCGGTGGCTCAGCCGAAGCGGCCGGTGATGTAGTCCTCGGTCTTCTTCACGCTCGGGTTGCTGAAGATCTTCTGGGTGTTGTCGTACTCGATCAGGCGGCCCGGGTCGCCGGTCTTCTCGATCGAGAAGAAGGCCGTCCGGTCCGAGACACGGGCGGCCTGCTGCATGTTGTGCGTGACGATGATGATGGTGAACTTGTCCTTGAGCTGGAACATCAGGTCCTCGATGGCCAGCGTCGAGATCGGGTCCAGCGCGGAGCAGGGCTCGTCCATCAGCACCACCTGCGGCTCGACCGCGATGGTCCGGGCGATGCAGAGCCGCTGCTGCTGGCCGCCCGAGAGGCCGGCACCGGGCTTGCCGAGGCGGTCCTTCACCTCGTCCCAGAGGTTCGCCGAGCGGAGCGCCCGCTCCGCGGCCTCCTCCAGGATGGACTTCTTCTTCACCCCGTTGAGCCGCAGCCCGGCCACCACGTTCTCGAAGATGCTCATGGTGGGGAACGGGTTCGGGCGCTGGAAGACCATGCCGATCGTCCGGCGGACCGCGGTGACGTCCACGTCCCGGTCGTAGATGTCCTGGCCGTCGATGGTCAGGCTGCCCTCCACCCGGGCGCCCGGCAGCACCTCGTGCATCCGGTTGATCGACCGCAGGAAGGTGGACTTGCCGCAGCCGGACGGGCCGATCAGGGCGGTCACCGTCTTCGGCTCGACGGTCAGGCTGATGTCCTCGATCGCCTTGAAGGCGCCGTAGTACGCGGTGACGTTCGAGGCGTCGATGCGCTTGGCCATGGTGGTGGTACCTCCGGGGTTCATCGGGCGAGCCGGTTGCGACGGGCCAGCAACTTCGCCGCGATGGTCAGGACGAGCACGAGGACGACCAGGGTCAGCGCCGCGGTCCACGCCCGCGCCGGCGAGTACTTCGAGGCCTCGCCGGCCTGCTGGTAGACGAAGAGGGCCAGCGACGACTGGTTGTTCTCGAACGGGTTGAAGTTGATCGCCGCTCCACCACCCGCGACGAGCAGCACCGGCGCGGTCTCACCGGCGGCCCGGGCGATGGCGAGCATGATGCCGGTGACGATGCCCGGCAGCGCGGTCGGCAGCACCACCCGCAGGATGGTCTTCCACTTCGGCACACCCAGGGCGTACGCGCCCTCGCGCAGCGGCGCCGGGACGAGCCGCAACATCTCCTCGGTGGACCGGACCACGGTCGGCAGCATCAGCACGCTCAGCGCCAGCGCGGCGGCGAAGCCGGAGAAGCCGGGCCGGCCGTCGTTGAACCACGGCGACACGATCAGCACCCAGAACGCCAGCACGAACAGGCCGGTGACGATCGACGGGATGCCGGTCATCACGTCGACGAAGAACCGGATCGCGAAGGCGAACCGGCCGCGCCCGTACTCGACGATGTAGATCGCGCAGAGCACGCCGAGCGGGACGGTGATGGCGGTGGCGATGCCGACCTGCTCCAGCGTGCCGACGATGGCGTGGTACGCGCCGCCGCCGGCGTCCCGGGCCCCGATGTTGTTCATCGAGGTGCCGAAGAAGTTGCCGTCGAGGCGCTCGGTGCCCTTGCTGACCAGCGTCCAGACCACCGAGGCCAGCGGCAGTACGGCCAGCACGAAGGCGGAGTGGATCAGCGCGCTCCAGGTGCGGTTGCGGGCCGATCGACGCCCCTCCACCGCGTTCGCGGCGGTGAACAGGCCGGCCAGGTAGAGCAGCGCGCCGAGCACCACGACGAGGACCGGGCCGCCGATGCCGGCGCCGTAGACGATCCCGGCGGCGACCAGCAGCGCGACCACGGCGATGGCGGGCGCGGCGTACGCCGGCAGCCGCCGGGCCCGCAGGCTGGCCGGCTGCGCCGGTGGACGCGGGCGGTGTGAGGCGATGGTGGTGGTCATGCGGCCGACTCCGTGAACTCGCGACGGCGGTAGATGATCGCCCGGGCGGTGATGTTGACGATCAGGGTGATGGCGAACAGGACCAGGCCGGAGGCGATCAGCGCGCCCCGGCCGGTGTCGTTGGCCTCGGCGAACCGGTTCGCGATGTTCGCCGCGATGGTGTTGCCGCCGCTCTCCAGGATGTTGAACGAGATGGCGTAGGTGGAGCCGAGGGTCAGCGCCAGCGCGATGGTCTCGCCGAGCGCCCGGCCGAGGCCGAGCATGACGGCGGCGATGATGCCCGGCCGCCCGTACGGCAGCACCGCAGTGCGCAGCATCTCCCAGCGGGTGGCGCCCAGCGCGAGGGCGGCCTCCTCGTTGGCGGTCGGGGTCTGTCGGAACACCTCACGGGAGAGCGAGGTGATGATCGGCAGCACCATGATCGCCAGCACCACCGAGCCGAGCAGGATGGAGTTCCCGAACGGCCCGTCACCGCCGAAGATCGGGATCCAGCCGAAGTACCGGTTGAGCCACGCCGACAGGTCCGCGACGGGCCCGACGAAGTAGTCCCGGCCCCACAGCCCGAAGACCACACTGGGTACGGCGGCCAGCAGGTCGATCAGGAAACCGAGGCCGTTGCCGAGCCGACGCGGCGCGTAGTGGGAGAGGTAGAGGGCGATGCCCAACGCCACCGGCACCGCCATGAGCAGCGCGAGCAGCGCGGTGAGCACGGTGCCGAAGGCGAGCGCGCCGATGCCGAACGTGGGCGGGTTCTCGTTCGGGAACCAGCCCTCGAAGGTCCAGAAGTTCTCGCTGTTGGCCCGCAGCGCCGGCACGGCCTTGGCGATCAGGAAGACCGCGATCGCCCCGATGATGACCAGCACGGCGGTGCCGGCGGCCAGGGTCAGGCCGCGGAACGCCCGTTCCGCGCCGAAGGCCCGGGCCCGGGGCAGTCCGCCGCCGCCACCCAGGTCGTCGCCGTCCGGGGTGCGGTTGCTGCTGTCAGCGGTGTCGGCCAGACGCGCCGAGGCACCGGCGGGCCGCTCGTGGCCTGAGGCCACGTTGGTCCCGCCGGTGCCGGCGTCTGCCGAGCGCTGAGGGGTTTCACCCATCTGCTCGCTCGCTTCGACTTGAGAGGTGTGTCGCTGGAAGGTCAGGAGAGGTTCTTGACCGCGGCCTCGACCTTGGTGCGGACCGAGTCGGGCAGCGGGGCGTAGCCCAGCTCGACCAGGTCGGCCTGGCCCTCGCTGCTGGCGGCGTGACCCAGCAGGCCCTTGACCAGCGGCAGCTTGTCGGCGGCGATGCCCTTGCTGCAGACGATCTCGTAGGTCACCAGGACGATCGGGTAGGCCCCGGCCTCCTTGGTGCCGTAGTCGATCGACATCTTGAGGTCGTCGCCCTGGCCCTCGATCTTGGCCCCGGCGATGGTCTTGCCGGCCGACTCGGCGGTCAGCTCGGTGAACTCGCCGGCGCCGTTCTGGATCTTGGCCTTCTTCAGGCCGGAGTTCTCGGCGTACGACCACTCGACGTAGCTGATGGTGCCCTCGGTGCTCTTGACCTTGCCGGCCACACCGTCGGACTTGGCGGCACCGACCCCACCCGGAGCCTTCCACGCCTTGTTGTTGCCGAAGGTCCAGTCCGCCTCGGCGGTCTTGGAGAGGTACTTGGTGAAGTTGTCGGTGGTGCCCGACTCGTCCGAGCGGTGCACGGTCTGGATCGCGGCGGCCGGCAGCTTGGCGTCCGGGTTGTCGGCCTTGATCGCCGGGTCGTCCCACTTGGTGACCTTGCCGGCGAAGATCTGCGCCAGGGTGGCCGGCTTGAGCTGGAGGTTGTCCACGCCGTTGACGTTGTAGACGACCGCCACCGGGCCGATGACCATCGGCAGGTTGACGGCCGCGCCGCCGGCGCACTTGGCGTCGGCCTGCGGCTGCTCCTCGGGCTTGAGGGCGGAGTCGGAGCCGGCGAAGTCGGCGGTGCCGGCGATGAAGGCCTGGATGCCAGCGCCGGAGCCGGTGGGCTCGTAGTTGATCGTGGTGCCGGCGCACTTCTGCTGGTACGCCTTGATCCACTCGGCCATGGCGTTCTTCTGCGCGGAGGAGCCCTGCGCGTTCAGGGTGCCCTTGCCGCAGTCAGCCGCGCTGGCCGACCCGGAGGGGGAGGTGTCGGCCGACTCGTTGTTGTCCGAGCCGCAAGCGCTGAGACCGAGCACCGCGGTAAGAGCGAGGCAGGCAATGGCGCCGTGCCGCTGGAGCTTCACCTGAGGGGTTTCCCTTCACGTCTTTGGTCAGGTCGCCCGGATGGGGCCGGGTGCCGGCGCTGACCGGCTGACACGAAAGCTAGAAGTGCCAGGTAGACGGTTCGCCGGTCAGAAGTGAACGGAGGATGAACAGGCCCGACCGGGGAGGTGGCCGCTATCTGAGGCCGGGTTGTCCGCCAGATGAACTGCCGTTCCAGTATCCGCATTGATACGAAATATCCGGACAGCCGTTATCTCGCCGAGGCCCCGCCGTTACCGGGCGGTGACCGTCCGTCGGCCCCGGTCGGTCGGCGGAGCCGGGAGCGGCGGGATCAGCCCAGGCGGTAGTTGACGTGCCCGCACCAGGGGGCGAAGCCGAGCCGCTCGTAGAGCGCGACGGCAGCGGTGTTCGACTCGTCCACGTAGAGCATCACCCGGTCCAGCCCGCGCCGGTCCCGCAGGTACGCCAGGCCGGCGGTGGTGAGCGCCCGGCCGAGCCCGCCGCCGTGCGCGTCCGGGTCGACCCCCACCACGTAGACCTCGCCGATCCGGGCCGAGCCGGGACGCTCGTGCACCTTGGTCCAGTGGAAGCCGCGCAGCCGGCCGGTGGACTCCTCGACGGCGAGCAGGAAGCCGGCCGGGTCGAACCACGGCTCGGTCAGCCGTACCCGCAGGTCGTCGGCGGTCCACCGGCCCTGCTCGGGGTGCTCGGCGAAGGCCCGGGCGTTGAGCGTGAGCCAGGCCGCGTCGTCCTCGCCGGGACGGAAGGCGCGCAACACCACCCCGTCCGGCAGTCGCGGTTGCCCCGGCGCGGCGGTCAACGACCGGCGGAACTGCCAGAGCACCCGGGACCGGGCGAAGCCCAGGTCGACGGCGAGCGCCGCGGCGGACGGGTGGTCGCCGTGCGCCCAGGCCCGCAGCGGGCCGGAGGCCGCCGCGAGGACGCCCCGGGCCAGCGCCCGTCCGGTGCCCCGCCGCCGGAACCCGGGGTGGACCACCAGTTCCACCCCGATCCCGGACGCCGGATCGGTGGTGTCCAGGTGGGCGTAACCGGTGAGGGTGCCGTCGGTGGCGCGGGCCGTCAGGTGCCCGGCCGGGGCGTCGGGGTCGCGCAGTCGCAGCAGGGTGTGCTCGTCGAACGGGTCGGCGCCGTCGGCGTCGCCCGCGAGGCGGGCCAGCGCCAGCACCTCGGCCACCTCGGCCGGGGCGAGTCGGTCGGCCCGGGACACCCGATCGGTCGTCGATTCGGCGCTGCTCATCCCGTCACCGTAGCCGGATCCGGGCGGACGTTCCGGCCGGTACGGCTCACGTGGTCCCGTCGACCGGCAGCGCCTCCAACCGGAACCGGCTCATCAGGTCGGGCAGGATGCGGTGCAGCGCGTCGACGGTGCCCTGCCGGTCCCCGCCGGCGTCGTGCATGAGCACGATCGAGCCGGCCGCGGTGTCCCGGGTGACCACCGTGGTGATCTTCGCGGCACCCGGCGCCTGCCAGTCGTTGGGGTCCACCGTCCAGTGCAGCGGGGTCATCCCCAGCTCCTCGGCGACCGAGACCACCGGGTACGTCCAGGCCCCGCCGGGCTGCCGGAAGTACGCCACGCGCGCGTCCGGCACGGCGGCGTGGATCGCCTCGTCGGTGCGGACCAGGTCGGCCCGGATCAGCGCGGGGGTGCGGTTGCCGAGCAGCACGTCGTGGCTCCACGAGTGGTTGCAGAGGGTGTGCCCGTCGGCCACGATCGCCTGGATCAGGTCGGGGTGGTCCTGCGCGTTCTCGCCGACCACGCAGAACGTCGCCTTGACCCCGTACTCGCGGAGCACCTGGAGCACCTGGGGGGTGTACGTCGGGTCGGGCCCGTCGTCGAAGGTCAGGGCGACCTGGGGCGAGCCGGTGCTGGCGTGGCTGCCGAACGGGCCGTCGCCGCCGGCGGCCGGCTGCGGGGCGTCCGGATCCGCGCCCGCCTGCGGTACGCCGTCGGTGGCGGTGGCGGTGGCGGTGGCGGTGGCGGTGGCCTCCGAGCGGGCCGCCCGGGGAGTGGGGGAGACCGGCGCGGCGGGCTGCTCGGCGTACTGGGTGCCGTCGACGTGCGCCGACGCTCCGGTGGGCCGTCGGGGCGGGTCGGGCACCATACTGCGCCCGAGCGCGTACGCGGAACCGAGGAGGGCGGCCAGCACCAGCGTGACGATGCCGACGGCCCGGCCGGTCGAACCGCTGCGCATCAGAGCCGCCGCTGGTCCGGATCGCGCGACGTCCCGGTCGTCGCCCCCGTGGTCAGTGCACGCACCGTCGCCCCTTCCGCCCTGCCAGTCCCGGCAATCAGAATAGAGCCGGCAACAGGTGCAAAAGGGGCGTATCGGAGATAGCGCTCCGGTGTGACGAGGCGGTGGCGCCCCGGGTCAGACCGGCAGCGGCGCCGGCTCGGACTCCGGCAGCGACCGGGACGACGGCGGGACCACGAACTTGTAGCCCACCTGCCGGACCGTGCCGATCATCGACTCGTACTCAGAGCCGAGCTTCGCCCGCAGCCGCCGGACGTGGACGTCCACCGTGCGGGTGCCGCCGAAGTAGTCGTAGCCCCAGACCTCCCGGAGCAACTGGTCCCGGGTGAACACCCGGCCCGGGTGCTGGGCCAGGAATTTCAGCAGCTCGAACTCCTTGTAGGTGAGGTCGAGCGGACGGCCCTTCAGCTTCGCGGCGTAGGTGTCCGGGTCGATGGTCAGCTCGCCGGCCCGGATCGAACCGCCGGCCCCGGCGGTGGAGTTGCTCAGCCGGCCCACCGCGAGCCGCAGCCGGGCCTCCACCTCGGCGGGGCCGGCCCCGGCGAGGATGACGTCGTCCAGGCCCCAGTCGGCGTTCAGGGCGATCAGGCCGGCCTCGGTGACCACCGCGACCAGCGGCACCCCGAGGCCGGTGGCGTGCAGCATCCGGCAGGTGGCCCGGGCCTCGCTCAGTTCCGAGCGGGCGTCGACCAGCACCGCGTCCGGGCTGGGCCCGGCGACCAGGGTGCGGACGTCACGTGGTGCGGTACGGACCGAGTGCGGCAACAGGTCGAGTGCCGGCAGCACTGCCGAGGGTTCACCTGCGCGCGCGGTCACCAGCAGCAGGATCTCCACACGATCACCTCCGTCCCGGCGGCTCTACGGCCGCACGCGACCAGCGACCTCGCCGGTGGGCGTGGCGCTGCGAACTTGCGTGGGTCCCGGCGTCGCTGACGGGCGGGTAACGGCTTGAGCGTAACCGATTGCCCCGGTGTCACCTCGGCGTCCTTTCCTGTTTGTCGGATCTGCCCGTGATCGCGGCTCAGGTTTTAACGTTGCCGAAACCGTGATCCCCGCCGGAGCCCCCTGGTCTGGCACGATCGGTGCGTGTTTCCCTCCACCTCGCCCGAGACCGGCCGTGACCCGTGGGCCGACGACGCCCCTACCGGGCCCGCCGGCCCGTCCCGTGGCCTGCCACCGGGGCCGCGCACCGAGCCGGTCGACGACGGCGGGAGCCGGCGGGAACGCGGCCCGAACCGGTTCCGCAAGGGCGGCGAGCCGCGCCGCAGCGAGGACGAACCCGTCGAGCCGGACGACGAGCCGTTCGAGCCGGTCGAGGTCCGCCGGCCGCTCTCGCTGACCGTGGCCGGCTTCGCCGCGCTGCTCGGCGTCGGCCTGGTGCTCGGCGCGCAGACCGCCGGCCCCGGGCACCGACTGCCGTTCGCGTTCATCGTCTTCGGCGTCCAGTTGCTCTTCGTGCTGGCCTGGACGATGGCCATGCGTCCGCCCGCGCTGCTGCTGGTCGCGGTGGTCAGCGCCGTGGTCGCCGGGGCGGCCGACGTCGCCGCGGTGCAGTCCGACATCGCCGGGCTGGCCCCGCTCGGGTACGTGGCGGTGGGCGGCTTCCTGCTCGGTGTGCTCGGCCAGCTCGTGCGCCGGGTCGACCGGGTACGGGTGACCGACTCGCTCGGCACCACGCTGCTGATCGTGGTCGGGGTGGTGGCCTTCGCCACCCTGATCACGCTGAGTCGGATCCCGGCCGGCACCCAGGCGATCACCGTCTGCCTCGCCGCCACCGGGGTGGCGCTCACCGTCGCCCGGCTCACCGACGCGGTGCTGCCCTGGCCCCGGCTGGCCCCACAGGTGCCCCGGGGCGCCGCCGGCGTGGTCGTCGGCGCGATGGTCGGCACCCTGACCAGCGCCCTGCTCGGCAGCTACCTGGTCGGCTTCACCCCGACCAGTGCCGCGCTGGTCGGGCTGGTCACCGCGGCCACCGCTGTGCTCGCCGACCTCGCCGTCGGGTACGCCGAGGCGGGCCGGCTGATGGCCGGCGAGCCGCCCACCATGTGGATCGCCCGGCACATGCAGGGGCCACTCGGCGGGTTCGCGTTGGCCGCGCCGGCGGCGTACGCGATGTGCGTGCTCTTTCTCTGACCGTGGTTGAGCGTTCCGGCGCTCGGGTAGTAGCGGTGCGCCGTAGGGGCGGCACCAGGTGACGCGACGCGGACGGCGGCGCGACGACGGACGGGAGACGGGCGTGTCGGAGGCGTACCCGGCGTACGAGGAGCGGCCCCGGCGGCGCGGGCGCAAGGTGCTCGTCGTGCTGGTCGTCCTGCTGCTGATCCTGGCCGGGCTGCTGGTGGTGGCCGACCGGGTGGCGGCCGGGGTGGCCGAGCGGGCCATCGCCGACCAGGTGAAGCAGGAGATCGCCAAGCAGCACGCGAGTTCCGCGCCGCCGCAGGTGGACGTGGGCGGCTTCCCGTTCCTCACCCAGGTGGTCGACGGCCGGTACGAGCGGATCTCCATCGTGCTGACCGACGTGCAGGGCTCGGTCGAGGGGAACGCGGTCAGCCTGCCCCGGCTGGACGTCGCCGCCCGCAACGTGCGCGCCTCGCTGGACACCCTCCGCTCCGGGCAGGGCGAGGTGGTCGCCGAGACCGTCCACGGCACCGGCACGGTCACCTACGACAGCCTGGCCAAGCTGCTGGACCGGCCGGGGCTCAAGCTCGGCGAGCAGAACGGCAGGCTGGCCGTCACCGCGCCGGTCGACATCCTCGGCCAGCAGCTCACCGTCACCGGCACCGCCGAGGTGACCGTGGCGGACAACGGCAAGGTGGCGCTGCGCTTCAACGACCTGAACGCCGAGGGGCTGCCCGCCGTGCCGCTGGCCCGCACCCTGCTGCGCAACTACGCCCGGGGTATCTCGGTCGACGTGCCGCTGCCCGAGTTGCCGTTCCAGCTCAACGTCCGCAAGGTCGAGCCGCGCCCCGAGGGGCTGGCGGTGACCGCCGACGCGAAGGACGTCCCGATCAACTCGGCGAGCTGAGTCGCAGCTCAGCCCGTGGTCACGGCCCGGCCCCCGGGGTTCCCGGGAACCCCGGGCCGTTTCCCGCATGCTGGTCGGCCGGCTGGCACCAGCCGGGACGGCTGGTAGGCTCGCTCACCATGGGGACGCTCCTCACCAAACGGCGCGCGGTCGACCTGTGCCGCGTGGCCACCTGCCTGTGTCGCTCCGTCATCTGACGGCGGGGCTGTCTCCGGCCGCTTAGCGGCCACCGCACCCGGGGTCCCACTGACCTACCGGTGCCACCCTCCGAACGCCCGGCAGCGGCGCCGTCGCACGAACCCGTGATCCGTTCCTCTATGGGTCCCGCGCGTGGTGCGACATCACCGATCTCGATCCCCGCGCTGGCTCACCATCCATCCTCACCAGGGAGTGATCTGATGAGTCGCGACACCGCACTCGTCTCGGCCGAGTGGGCCGAGAAGAACATCGACGCCCCGGGCGTCGTCTTCGTCGAGGTCGACGAGGACACCTCGGCCTACGACACCGGCCACATCGCCGGCGCGATCAAGCTCGACTGGAAGACCGACCTCCAGGACCCGATCCGCCGGGACTTCGTCAACCAGGCTCAGTTCGAGGCGCTGCTCTCCGAGCGGGGCATCGGTAACGACGACACCGTCATCCTCTACGGCGGCAACAACAACTGGTTCGCCGCGTACGCGTACTGGTACTTCACGCTCTACGGCCACCGCGCCGTCAAGCTGCTCGACGGCGGTCGCAAGAAGTGGGAGCTGGACGCCCGCCCGCTGGTGACCGACGCGGTGACCCGCCCGGCCACCAAGTACGTCGCGAGCGAGCCGGACACCTCGATCCGGGCCTTCCGCGACGAGGTGGTCGCCGCGATCGGCACCAAGAACCTGGTCGACGTGCGCAGCCCCGACGAGTTCGCCGGCCGGCTGCTCGCCCCCGCCCACCTGCCGCAGGAGCAGGCGCAGCGGGCCGGGCACATCCCCACCGCGATCAGCGTCCCGTGGTCCAAGGCGGCCAACGAGGACGGCACCTTCAAGTCCGACGACGAGCTGCGCCGGATCTACGCCGACGCCGGCCTGGACGACGGCAAGGAGACCATCGCCTACTGCAGGATCGGCGAGCGCTCCTCGCACACCTGGTTCGTCCTCCAGGAGCTGCTCGGCCACACCAACGTGAAGAACTACGACGGTTCCTGGACCGAGTACGGCTCGCTGGTCGGTGTGCCGGTGGCGCTCGGCGACGAGCCCGGGGAGGCGTGAGCCATGACTGCTCCCACCGCCGCCGGCTGCGCCGCCCCGGACCAGGCCGCTCCCCTGCCGGCCAGCCTGGACCTGGAGAAGGAGACCGTCATCACCGGCCAGGTGCTGGCCGAGTCCGGCGAGGTCGTGCCGGGCGCGTACGTCCGGCTGCTCGACTCGACCGGTGAGTTCACCGCCGAGGTCGTCACCTCCCCGGCCGGACAGTTCCGGTTCTTCGCCGCCCCCGGCAACTGGACCCTGCGGGCGCTGTCCCGGCACGGCAACGGTGACACCGCCGTGGCCGCCGGCCGGGGCATCAACGAGGTATCCGTGACGGTCGCCTGACCCACGCTCTGATCGGCCCGGGGCCGGTCACCCCATCAGGGGTGACCGGCCCCGACCATCTGCCTGCCTGCCTGCCTGCCTGCCCGTCCGGCGGGCGGGGTGGGTCGGGGTCGGACCGCCGGGCCGGCGCGACGGTGGCCGCCGACCCGGGCGGGTCGACGGCCACCGTGCTCACCGGGTGGCCCCGGTCAGATCCCGGACGCCCTCGCGCACGAGGACGCCGGTTCCAGGCTGAAGTCGAGGGTGCCGACGATGCCCGCCTCGACCTGGGTGCGCACGACCTCCGGCACCCAACTGTCCTTCGCCACGATCACCTCGTACCGGCCCTTCGGCAGCCACCAGGCGTACCGGCCCTGACCGTCGGCGGTCAGGGTGGTCCCGGTGGTCGAGCCGACCAGGTTCACCCGGATCGTGGCCGGCACCCCGACGGTCTGACCGCCGCAGGTCACCCCGGTGACCGTGCCCTGGAGCTTGCCCCAGCTCGCCGGCGGCGAGACGTTCATCTCCACCGCGACCGGCGACACCGGGTACGGGGTGTCCGAGGTGACCCCCAGCTCACCCGAGTACCTGCCCGGCTGGGCCACCCCGGCCGCCGCCGTGGCGGTCAGCGTGACGGTGACCGTCCGGGACGCGCCGGGCTCCAGCGTGAAGCTGGTCGGGGCGGTGCCGAGCCAGGGCAGCTCGGCGGCGTCCGCGCACTGCTCCAGCCCGCCGAGCCGTTCGCTCTCCGCCGAGCCGACGAACGAGCTGGGCGAACCACCGATCTTGTACGCTCCGCAGGCGGCGGCGCCCCGGTACCGGCCGAACTGGGCGTTCGGCAGGTTCCGCCAGGCACTGGTCGACGGGTCGTAGCCGACCGTCCGGTTGGTCACCGCGGTCGAGCCGCCGGTCACCCCGCCGGCCAGCACCAGCATGCCGCCGGCCGAGGCGTACTGGGAGCCCCACAGATCGACCGGGAGGTTCGGCAGCGGGCTCCACGCGTCCGCCGCCGGGTCGTACCGCCAGGCGTCGGTGTACTCGTCGGCGGCGACCCCGCCCGCGCAGTACACCTGGGCGCCGATCCCGCCGCAGGACATCCAGGAGACCGGGTGCGGGTAGGCCGCACCGGTGGTGAACGTGCCGGTACGCGGATCGAACACCACCTGCCGGTCGGTCTCCGTGCAGGACGCGTCGACGCAGCCACCGACCAGGTACACCTTGCCCCCCGCCACGGCGGTGCCGGCTGCGGCGGTGGGTGCCGGGTTGACCGCCCCGGCCAGCGTGCTCCACGCCCCGGTGGCCGGGTCGAAGACGTCCACCGACGGCTCCGGAGCGGTGCCGGCACCCCAGCCGCCGATCACGTAGAGCTTGCCGCCGATCCCGACGGCGGCCGGCTTGGACCGGGCGTGCGGCAGGTCGGGCAGTGCCGTCCAGGTGCCGGTGGCCGGGTCGAACACCCACGCCTTGCGTTCGGTGCCGGTGCCACCGCCGCCGACCGAGTAGACCTTCCCGTCCAGGTTGGCCGCGGCGTTGTCGAAGATCGCCGCGGGTAGGTTGGCGATCCGGGTCCAGGCGTCGTCGGCCTGCGGCGCGGCACCGGGGTCCGCGCCGCCGTACCGGGCGCCGGTGCGGGCCTTGCTGATGCCCTTGACCACCTGCTCGCGCAGCGGCGCGCCGGCCGAGGAGAGCACCTCGAACCCGCCACCCCGCTCCAACAGCTCCACGGCGGCCGGGGCGGTACCGGTGTTGCGCACCGTCACCTTGGTGTTCCGGGTGCTGCCGTACGGCTGGTGCGCCTCGATGCTGCTGGTGCTGACGGTGAGCCGGCCGGCGGCCAGCGCCACGTCGGCCCGGCGGACGCCGTCCGCCACCACCGTCACCGGCTGGGTCAGCGTGGCGTACGGGGGCCGGGAGGCGGTGAACGGGTGGGTCCCGGTCAGCCCGGAGAAGAGGTGGTAGAAGCCGTCCGGCAGGTTCGGGTCGTCGGGCGTCGCCGCCGAGACACCGGTGTCGGTGGGCCGGTCGACGCTGGTCACGGTCACCCCGTTGACCGCCGCGCCGGTGTTGCGGTCGGTGGTGTTGCCGACCACCAGCCCGCCGGGCGTGGGAGCGCAGTCGCGGTTCACCAGTTGGACGTCGTCCACCTGCCACCACCAGGCGAAGGTGCCCTTGAACCGGAATCGGACCAGCGCCCCGGCCGCCCCGGCGGCCGGGGTCAGCGGGACCTCCTCGACCCGTGGCCCGCGCCGGCTGGCGGTCTGGTGCCAGACGTTCGTCCAACTCGTACCGGCGTCGGTGGAGACGTCGACGTCGGCGGTGTCGCTGATCCCGACCGCCCGCCAGTCGCTGCGGAAGCGCAGCAGCGGCGCGGCCGAGGCGGTGAGGTCGACCGCCGGGGCGACCAGGTCGGTGTCCTGGGTGTTGCCGGAGCCGAGCTTGTCGCTGTCGACGATCGCGAACCCGCCGCTGCCGCCGGTCAGGTTGCCCCGCGCGCCCGGGTCGTTGAACGCCCACCCGCCCTTGTCGGTGCGGTTGCGCACCGTCCAGCCGGCCGGCGCGGTGGTGCCGTCGAAGCTCTCCGCCAGCAGCGGCGCGCTGAGGCTGCCGCTGTAGCCGGCGGCGGTGCAGGCCGCCTCGACCGGGACCGGGACGTCCGCCGTCACCGCGGCCGACCCGACGGTGAGGTCCTTGGTCACCGTGCGGTAGCCCGGGTACTTCGCGGTGACGGTGAGCTTGTAGTCGGTGTTGCCGGCCACGGTGAAGGAGTACCGGCCGGTCACCGGGTCGGTGAAGACCGGCGCGCCGGGGCGGCCGGCGACCTCGATCTTGGCGTACAGCGGCCAGCCGTGCCCGGAGCCGTCGGTGACCCGGCCGGAGACGGTGACCGTCGGCGTCGCCGTCAGGGCGAAGTCGCGGGTGACCGCGCCGCCCTCGGGGACGGTCACGGTGCCGGTCGCGGTGCGGAAGCCGTACGCGGACACGGTCAGGGTGATCTCGCCGGCCGGCACGGTCAGGGCGTACCGGCCGTCCGCGCCGGTGGTGACGCTGCGCTCGCCGTCGCCGACGGTGGCCCCGGCGACCGGGTTGCCGCTCGCCCCGTCGGTGACCCGGCCGCTGAGCTGGCCGACCGGCCCACGCGGAGCCTGCCGCACCGCCTCGTACGCGTTGAGCCGCCCCTCACCGAAGACGTTGTTGTCGGCGGCGGTGCCCCCGCAGGTGGTCGCGTCGACGTCCGTCGCGGTCTTGTCGAGCAGCGCCTCGGTGGCGGTGACGTCGCCGCGCAGGCTGGGCGCGGCCGACCAGACCAGGGCGACCGTGCCGGCCACGTGCGGGGCGGCCATCGAGGTGCCGTTGAACGCCGCGTACCCGTTGCCCGGCACGCTGGAACGCACGTTGCTGCCGGGGGCGGCGATGTTCGGCTTCAGCCCGGCCGGGTCGGTGGCGTTTCCCCGACCGGAGAAGCTGGAGATGTTGTTGTTCACGTCGTACGACCCGACCGCGTACGCGTTGGGGTTGTCACCGGGGGAGCCCGCGCTGCCGCAGGCCGGGCCGTCGTTGCCGGCGGAGAAGACGGGGAACATCCCGGCGGCCCGCCAGGCGGCCACGGTCTGCTGGTACCAGGGGTCGCCGCCGTCGCCGCCCCAGGAGTTGTTGACGATGTCCGGGCGCAGGTCCGGCCGGGGGTTCTGCCCGTTCAGGTCGGTCGGGGCGAGCACCCACTGGCCGGCGGCCAGCAGCGAGGCGTCCGAGCAGCTGTTGCTCTCGCAGCCCTTGGCGGCGATCCACTTCGCGCCGGGGGCGACGCCGACCTGGTTGCCGGCCCGGTCGTCGCCGACCATCGTGCCCATGGTGTGGGTGCCGTGGTCGTTGTTGTCGCAGGGCGCGTCCTGCGGGCAGACGTTGGCCGGGTCGTACCAGTCGTAGTTGTGGTCGAAGGTGCCGCCGCCGAGGTTGCCCCGGTACGCCCCGACCAGCGCGGGGTGGTCGTACTGCACGCCACTGTCGATGTTGGCGACCACCAGGCCCTCGCCCCGGTCGCCGAACTCGTCCCAGACCCGGGGTGCGCCGACGTTGGTCAGCCCCCACTCCGGTCCGGCGGCGGTGGTCCCGGCGGTGGTGCCCTTGGCCGGGCGGATCAGCGGGTAGCTGCGGGTCGGCGCGATCCGCGCGACGTCGGGCCGGGCGGCGATGCTGTCCAGCAGCGCCCGGTCCCCGCTCACCCGCAGCGCGTTGGCGATCCAGTACGCCGTGTAGGACGCCTTCCGCTCGTCCAGCACCGACCGCAGGTCGCGCTGGGTCCGCTCGGCGGTGGTGGTGAGCAACCGGTGCACCTCGCCGGCCCGGGCGTCCGGGCTACGCAGCCGCGCCGCGTCCGCGAGCGGGGCCTGCTCGCGCAGGTAGACCAGGAAGGTCTCGGTGCCGCCGTCGGCGAGCCCGTCGAGGACCTGGCGGTCCACGGTGGCCCGGGGGCTGGCCGGCGCCGCCCCGGCGGGCAGCGCGGGTTGGGCGGTGAGGCCCAGCAGGCCCGCCGCGAGTGCGGCGACCACACGCCACCGGACCGGTCGTCCGGTCGGTCTTCTGAACACGGTTCCTCCCCACGTCTTCGGGCCCGATCGGTTCGGGTCCGGCCGCGTGTGCCGGGGTCCGGCCACGCGAAGCGGCTGGGGCGTTGACCGGTGGTGGGTGGTGGTGGCCCCCACGTCCGCTGTGAATCATGCTCACGTCGGGAACCATGCCGATCAATGCATAGAGTCGGTCAGTATTTGGTCAGTAACCAGGCGCCATGCTGACCGCTAGGCTGACACCTGTCGCCGCCGGTCTTCGTTCTGGGCTCCGGGGCCGCCGGCAGCGGGCAGGTGCGGTCCTGGGGAGGGCGTGTGTCCGGTGTCGACATCCCGTTCGTGGTCTGCGTCAGCGCCGACGTCTCGGTACGGGAACGGGTGGTCCGCCGGCTGGACGACGTAGGGCCGGTGGTGGTCTGCGCCGACCTGGCCGAGTTGCGCGCGATGCTCTTCCCGACGGTGCCGCTGTCGGCCGACGGGGCGGCACCGGAGCTTCCGCCGGTGCGCTGCGGTGACCTCGTCGTCGACGCGGGCGGGCACCTGGTCTCCTGGCGGGGCGACCCACTGGCGCTGACCCGGTTGGAGCGGGAACTGCTGGCCCGGCTGGCCGGCACACCCGGGGCGGTCTGGAGCTACGAGCGGATCTTCGGCTCGGTCTGGGGCGGTGCCTGGCTGGGCGACGCGGCGATCCTGCACTCGGCGGTCAAGCGGCTACGCCGCAAGCTGCGCGCGGTGTCGGGCGGCCCACAGGTGCAGACGGTGCGTGGCGTCGGCTACCGGCTCGCCGTACCGCCCGGGTAGCCGGCCGTCGGCCCGTGACACGATGACCACGTGAGCGGTGCTGTCCAGCCGGGGTACGCCCCACCGACCGGTCCGTCCGAGCCCGCCCGGCGGCGTCGCCGGGCGCGCTGGCTGCTGGCCGCGACCGTGGCCTGGGCGGTGCTGCTGGGCGCGCTCACCTGGTGGTCGGTGCGGCACGACGCCCCGACGGTGCGGGAGCAGCGCACCCTGGCCGAGGCCGGCCCGGTGGTGGACCGGGCACTCGGCGAACTGGTCGCGGCGGTCGGCGACGGCGCCTGGGCGCTGACCGGGCCGCAGGTCGACCGGGGCTGCCGGATCACCCCGATGTCCGACGGCGCGGCCCTGCGCCGGGGGCTGGACGTGCTGGTCGCCGAGGGCGGTGAGCGGGCGTTGCTGGAGCGGGTCGCCGACCGGCTGCCGGCCGACTGGCGGGCCGGCGTGCGGGCCGGCTCGTCGGGGCCCCGGCTGCGCGCCGACGCGGGGGAGTTCGTCGCCGTCGAGGGACGGGTCACCAGCGGCGGGCGGGTCCGGCTGACCGCCGACACCGGCTGCCGTCCGACCGGGGCCGGTTATCCCGCCCCGCCGGCCGCCCCCGCCGACCCGGCGCTGGACGCGGCGCTGCGGGCGCTGGGACGTCCGGCGCAGGGTGCCCCCGAGCTGGTCACCGCGCCCTGCCCCACCGGCGGCACGGCCCGTACCGTCGCCGTCGCGGCCGGTGCCGCACCGGTGTCGCTAGCCGGGCTCCGGCCGCTGGCCGGCGGCCCTCCGGTGGCCGACCTGCCCGAGGTGTACGCCTACCGCAGCGGCCCGGTCACCGTGCTGGCCGACGGTACCGGTGAGCGGGTACGCGTCTCCACCTCCACCGGCTGCCCCGCCTGACCCAGTTCCACCAGCGCCCCCGCCAGCCCTGCCGCCGTGGTCGGTCCTGCCGTCCTGGCCCGCTCTACTGCCGTGGCTGGTGCTGCCGTCGTGGCTTGCTCTGCTGTCGTGGCCCGTGCGGCGACGTCGGGACCATCCCATGATCGTGCTCGAACCAGGATGTAGTGGTATCCCGGCGTCCCGAGGCCACTACATCCTGGAAGTAGCACGATCTTGCGGCGGGCGGCGGGCGGCGGGCGGCGGGCGGCGGGCGGCGGGCGGCGGGCGGCGGGCGGCGGCGGGGCGGGCGGCGGTGCGGCGGCGGGGCGGCGCGGGGCGGCGGCGCGGCGCGGGGCGGTGCGGCGGCGGGGTAGCGCGGGCGGCGGGAGTGATGCGGCGGTGTGGGCAGTGCGGCGGTGTGGGCAGTGCGGTGGCGGGGGTGGTGCGGCGGTGCGGGCGGGTTGTCAGTGGCCGCGGTGTTCGTCGTGGGGGCCGCGACTGCGGCCGAGGGCGTCGACCCGGCCCCACCGGCCCGGGATGTCCAGCAGTTCGACCCGGCCCATGCCCTCCGGCACCAGGGGGTCGATGATCAGGTGTTCGCCCTGCGGCTCCAGTCCGAGCATGACCCGCAGCAGCAGCAGGGGCGTGCCGGCGGACCAGGCCTGCGGGCTGCACGCGGTCGGGTACTGCACCGGGTAGTCGGTGAGGCCGCGTTCGTAGCCGGCGAACGCCTCGGGTAGCCGTCCGTCGAAGTAGCGCGAGGCGCTGAGCATCGCCTCGCAGATCCGGCCGGCCTCGTCGCGGAAGCCGTACCGGGCCAGGCCCCAGGCGATGAAGGCGTTGTCGAAGGGCCACACCGTGCCCACGTGGTAGCCGATCGGGTTGTAGCGGCCCTCCCCGGTGGCGAGGGTGCGTACCCCCCAGCCGGAGAAGAGCCGGGGGCTGAGCAGGTGTTCGGCGATCCGGGCGGCCCGGGGCTCGTCGACGATGCCGCTCCACAGCAGGTGGCCGATGTTGGAGGTGAGCGAGTCGACGTGCCGCCCGTCCGGGTCGAGGGCGAGGGCGTAGTAGTTCTTCTCGGGGATCCAGAAGTCCTTGTTGAAGCGTTCCTTGAGTGCCGCCGCCTCCCGCTCCAGCCGGTCGGCGTACGCCGGGTCGTTCCAGAACTGCCGGGCCATCCGCGCGCCGCGCAGCTTCGCGTCGTAGGCGTACCCCTGGATCTCGCAGGTGGCCCGGGGGAAGCCGGGCAGCCGGCCGTCGGCGTACGAGATGGCGTCCCAGGAGTCCTTCCAGCACTGGTTCTCCAGCCCGGTCTCCGGGTTGCGGGTGCGGTACCAGACGTATCCGGTGCCGAGCAGGTCGCCGTAGCTGTCGATCCAGTCCAGCGCGGCCCGGACGGCGAACTCCAGTTGCTTGACCAGCGCGACGTCGCCGGTCCAGCGCTCGTACTCGTCGAGCAGGATGACGAAGAGCGGGGTCGAGTCGGCCGAGCCGTAGTACGGCGAGTGGGGCTGTTCCTCGAAGCCGGCCGTCTCGCCGTAGCGCAGCTCGTGCAGGATCTTGCCGGGCTCCTCGTCGCGGAAGTCGTCGAGCCGGAACCCCTGGAGCCCGGCCAGCATCATGATCGTCGGCGGGACCAGTTCGGGCAGGAAGGGCAGCGCCTGCAACGAGGTGAAGATGCTGTCCCGCCCGAAGAGGGTCATGAACCAGGGCAGGCCGGCGGCGACCAGCCGGACGCCCAGCGTGATCGACTCGTACCGGAGCGCGGCCAGGTCGTGCAGGCTCTGCCGGTACGCCCCGGCGAGCGGCTCGCAGTCGCAGCCGAGTTTCGGTGCTTGGTCGATCAGTTCGCCCTGCTCGGCGCGGATGACGGCCGGGCTGCGGGTGTTGCCCAACGGGGTGGTTGCCCGGACGTCCTCGCCCCGGGCCCCGTAGATGACCGTGGCCACGGTCAGCCGGGTGCCCCACTCGCCGTGCGGCCCCACCGCGATCGACCAGGTCATGCCGGCCTGGTCGACGTGGGCGTCGGCGGTACTGGAGATCAACGCCTCGCGCTCGAAGGCATCGCGGTGGTAGGTCAGTCGCAGCTCGTTCTCGCCGACGGAGGCGGTGGTCCGGCCCTTCTTCGGCCGCTTGTGCTTGATCTCGAAGAGGTCGGCGAAGTCGGAGCCCATCTCCAGCCGCAGGTTGAACCGCATCTCCCGGCCGGAGTGGTTGAGCACGGTGAGTTCCTCGGTCAGGTCGCCGCCGATCGCCCGGCTGCGGATCACCGACACCTTGGCGTCGAGGTAGTGCGTCGGCTCGCCGGGGACCAGGAAGAAGCGGGTCCGGAAGGAGTGCGCGTCGTCGATGGAGAGGGCGTGCAGCCGTTCCCCGTCGAGGGTGAGCAGCCAGGTGGAGAGGAAGCGGGTGTCGAAGGAGAAGAGCCCGGTGGGGAAGTCGAACGACGGTTCGATGTCCCCACGCCGGTCGCAGACCAGGAAGGTGTTGCCGTCGAGGATGCTGACCCGCTGCTCCATCAGCCCCGTCCCACCTGATCGCGGGCGGTCTCCCGCGGGTCGCGGACGCCGGGCGGGTTGGGGAAGAAGCGGCGGAAGACGAGGAAGAGCATCACGTTCCCGCCGAACGTGCCCTCGTTGCGCAGTACCGCCGAGATGCCCTGGGCGCGCCCGGTGACCAGCCGTTCGAAGAGGTCGGCGCTGCTGTGCCAGATGGCGTCCGCCGGGCCTCGGGCCCGGTTCACCACCACCTTGCCGGGGCCGAGTTGGACCAGCCAGTGGTCGGTGCGGTTGCCGGTGGTGAGGTCGATCTGGAGCGTCCCGGTGATGGGGGCACGCAGCACCGCCGGGGCGCGCGCCGGCAGCGATGCGAAGAACTCATCCGTCGCCTCGTTCACATCCGAATGGTAGGCAGTGAGCCGACAAATAGGTTCAGTATCGGCACACCGCGCAGATCGGACGGGAAGCCCGGGCCGATCGGTGGACGTCGGCTGGTCGGTGGAGCCGGCCGGTCAGTAGACCAGCGCCTGGGCCCCGTCGGCCGTCGCCTCCTCGACGAAGACCGCCGCGCCGGCGATCCGGACCCCTGGCAGCACGTCGTCCGGGCCGATCTCCCGGCGGGCCGCGCACTGGGTGCACGCGGTCACCCGGCCCGTGGTCAGGATGACGTGCAGCAGCTCGGCCAGCGGCGCGGAGTGCGGCAGCTCGAACTGCTCGGCCCGCCCGGGCAGGGCGAACCAGGTGGACTCGCCGGTCAGCCAGAGCGACACCTCCACCCCGGCGGCAGCGGCGGTGGCGGCGACCGTGAATGCCTGGGCGCACCGTTCCGGCGCGTCCGCGCCGGCGGTGGCCTTGACGACCAGAGTGCGGGCCATGGTGCCCAGCATAGAATGACCATGATGGTTACCGAGATCGGGTTCGTCAGCCTGCTGGTCGCGGGCCTGGGCGCGCTCGCCGGTGGCCTGGTCTACCTGGCCGTACGCATGTCGAGAGGACGTTGGTGAGCGCGAGGAGTGAGCCGGGTCTACGAGCCCCGCAGTCGCGAACGAAGAAGGACGGAGCGACCGGTGAGCGATGAGAACCCGCTCCAGCCGCCGTGGTTGAACGCGCCGCCGGTCGAGGAGTACCCGTACGAGGAGAGCCACGACCTGCGGGTCGGCCCGAAGCTGCACCCCGCCCTCGACGGCCTGCTGCCGTACGTCGGGGTGTGGCGCGGCCGGGGCCGGGGCGGCTTCCCCACCATCGAGGACTTCGACTACGCCCAGGAGATCCGGATCAGCCACGACGGCCGGCCGTTCCTGTTCTACGAGTCCCGGGCCTGGCTCCTCGACGAGCAGAGCCGGCCCGTCCGCCCGGCCGGGCGTGAGGTGGGCTGGTGGCGTCCGGTGCTCGACGGCGACCGCGCCACCGACGAGCTGGAAGCCCTGATGACCACCCCCACCGGCATCATGGAGCTGCACATCGGCAAGCGGACGGGCACCCAGATCGAGTTCGCCACCGACGCGGTGGTGCGCACCGCCACCGCCAAGGAGGTGACGGCGGGCGCCCGGCTCTTCGGCATCGTCGAGGGCGCGCTCCTCTACGCCCAGGAGATGGCGGCCGTGGGCCACGGTCTCTCCCCGCACCTCTCCGCCCGGCTGACCCGGGTGGCGGGCTGAGGCGTCAGGGCAGCGGGAAGGCCAGCAGCTCCTGGAGCCGCCCGGTGTGGGGGGCGGGCCGCCGGGCGACGCCGTCCAGCGTCCTGACCTCCACCAGGCCGCGCACCGACGAGGTCAGCCAGACACCCCCGGCGGCCCGCAGCCCGTCCGGGGTGACCATCCGTTCGGCGGCGCCGAGGCCCACCTCGGCGGCGTGCCCGAGCAGCCAGGCGCAGGTGGTGCCGGGCAGGATGCCGGTGCTGGCGGCCGGCACCGTGCAGAGCGTGTCGCCGTCCAGCCAGACGACGTTCGCGCTCGGCCCCTCCAGCAGGTAGCCGTCGGAGGAGACCCAGAGCACGTCGTCCACCCCGTTGCGGGCCGCCCAGCGTCGGGCGGCGCTGCTGTGCCCGTACGAGGTGGACTTGATGCCGGCGGGGAGCCAGCCCAGTTCGGGCCGGGCCGTCGCCGGCACCCCGAGGGGTAGGGTGGCGACGGTCACCCCGTCCCGCCGGGCCCGCTTCGCGCTGGCCCGGACCTCGCCCAGGGTGGCGTAGACGGTGGGCAGCCCGCCGCCCTCCGGCCCCCGGGTGCAGACCAGCCGCAACGTGCCCTCCACCGGGGCGGGCCAGCCGTCGCTGACGCTGTCCAGCAGCTCCACCAGCGCCTCGTCCGGGGGCAGCGGCAACTCCACGGCGGCGGCGCCGGCCCGGAGCCGGGCCAGGTGCGCGGTGCGCAGCCAGGGGCGTCCGCCGCGCAGGTGCATGGTCTCGAACAACCCGTCCCCGTGCAGCACGCCCAGGTCGTCGCCGCGCAGCACCGGCTCGGTCGGCGGGACGACGCCCCGGCCGAGCACGGCGATCCTCGATGCCACCATGACCGCCCAGCCTAGTGGCCCACCGGTCACCCGGCGGGGGCCCGGCGGGGGCCGAACTATGATCGGACGGTGTCCGAATCCTCCCTCGCGGAAATGCTCCGCTCCCGTGGGCTGCGGCTGACGGCGCAGCGGCAACTCGTCCTCCAGGCTGTGCTGGACCTGGGGCACGCCACCCCGGAGCAGGTGCACACCGCGGTCCGGGAGGTCGCCGCCGGGGTCAACATCACCACCATCTACCGAACGCTGGAACTGCTGGAACGGCTCGGGCTGGTGACCCACACCCACCTGTCGCACGGTTCGCCGACCTACCACGCCGCCGGCGAGCACCAGCACGTCCACCTGGTCTGCCGGGAGTGCGGCGCGGTCGACGAGATCGACCCGGAACTGCTCCGGCCGCTGGCCGACCGGCTCGCGACGGAGCGGGGCTTCCGGGTGGACATCGGGCACGTGGCGCTCTTCGGCGTCTGCGGCAACTGTGAGGACGGGGAACCGACATGATCGACATCGCGGGAGCGGTGGCCGTCGAGGCGATCGACGAGGCCAGCCGGGACCAGCCGGATCCGGAGCACCGGGCGGCCGGCGTCCGGGGCGTCGCGGCGCACTACGGCGACCCGATGCGGGAGCAGCGCACCCTGACCACCGGGGTCGGCCTGGTGGACCGCTCGCACCGGGGCGTGGTCGCCGTCTCCGGCCCGGACCGGATCGGCTGGCTGCACACCCTGACCAGCCAGCACCTCGCCGCGCTACGGCCCTGGCAGGGCACCGAGCTGCTGGTGCTCAGCCCGCACGGGCACGTCGAGCAGCACGCCATGGTCGCCGAGGACGGCGAGACCACCTGGCTGGACACCGAGCCGGGGCTGACCGCCGGGCTGCTGACGTACCTGGAGAAGATGCGGTTCTTCAGCCAGGTGGAGCCGCGCGACGCCACCCCGGACCACGCGCTGCTGTCGCTGGTCGGGCCGGAGGCGGCCGGGGCGGTCGCGGCGCTCGGCGTCACCGGCCTCGCCGCACCCGACGCGGTCGCGGTGCCGGGTCCGAAGTTCCGCTCCGGCGAGCTGCCGTCCCGACCCACCGTCGGGTACGACCTGAAGCCGCTGGCCGTCGGCGGCTGGGCCCGGCGGGGCCCGCTCGGGGTGGACCTGCTGGTGCCCCGGCCCGCCCTCGACCAGGTCGTCGCCGAGCTGCGCGGCAACGGGGTCCCGCTGGCCGGGCTGTGGGCGTACGAGGCGGTGCGGGTGGCCGCCCGGCGAGCCCGGGTCGGGGTGGACACCGACCACCGCACCATCCCCGCCGAGGTGGGCCTGATCGCCCCGGCGGTGCACCTGGAGAAGGGCTGCTACCGGGGGCAGGAGACGGTCGCCCGGGTGCACAACATGGGCCGGCCGCCGCGTCGACTCGTCCTGCTGCACCTGGACGGGGTGACCACCGACCAGCTTCCGGCCGCCGGCACCCCGGTCACCCTGGACGGCCGGGCGGTCGGCTTCGTGGGCACGGCGGTGCACCACTACGAGTGGGGGCAGGTCGCGCTCGCCGTGGTCAAGCGCAACGTCGGCGACGACGCCCGGCTGCTGGTCGGGGAGACCGCCGCCGCGATCGATCTGGAGTAAGTGTCTCGCGCCCGTGCCCAGAAAACCGGAAGGTTTTCTCTTCTGTCGGGTGAGGCAGTGATTCTTCCCGTCCTGGCTGGCTCCGGCCGTCGACTGGAGCCGGCCGGGGCGGCTACGATCGCCGGCATGACGACAGGGACGTTGATCACGGTTGCCCCGACCGGCGCGGAGTCGGCCAAGGCGGAGGTGCCGGCGCTGCCGGTGACCCTCGACGAGCTGCTGCTGACCGCCAAGGAGTGCGAGGCGCTCGGCGCGGCCGTGATCCACGTCCACATCCGGGACGACCAGGCGAGGCCCACCCTCGACCAGGGCCGGCTGCGGGAGACCGTGACGGCGCTGCGGGAGGGCACCGACCTGATCGTGCAGCTCTCCTCCGGCGGCGCGGTCACCGACCCGGAGGCCGACCGGCTGGCCGTGCTGGACGCCGCGCCGGACATGGCCTCCTGCACGATGGGCACGGTCAACTTCGGCGACGACGTGTTCCTCAACCGCTGGGAGTTCATCGTCGACCTGCACACCCGGATGCAGGAGCGCGGCATCGTGCCCGAGTACGAGATCTTCGACCTGGGTCACCTCACCGCGTTGCAGCGCCTGCTCGGTCGGTACGGGCTGCCGCACGGCGGGCACGTGCACGTCGACTTCGTGATGGGTGTGCCGGGCGGGATGCCGGGCACCACCGGCACCCTGGTCGCCGCCCAGCAGATGCTGCGTGACCTGCCCGAGGGCACCACCTTCTCGGCCACCGGCGTCGGCCGCAGCACCATCCCGGTGATGCTGGCCTCGCTCTCGACCGGCGGTCACCTCCGGGTCGGGATGGAGGACACCGTGACCTACGCCAAGGGTCGCCCGGTGGAGTCCAACATGCAGTTGGTCGCTCGCGCGGTCGGTTTCGCGCAGCTCGCCCAGCGTCCGCCGCTGACCACCGCCGAGGCCCGCCGGCTGCTCGGCTGGTAAGTCCCGCTCCGCCCGGCACCCCTGTACGCCGGTGGACGATGCCGCTGGTCACCCCGGTGTCGGCTCTGCCGGCCCCGTCGGTACCTTCCACTCGTGGCAACGACGTACGAGGGCGGCACGCCGCTCGCCGAGGTGGTCCGGTCCGGGTTCGTGGAGGGCATGCACCGCGGCTCGGTGGTGGTGCTCGACGCCGCCGGTGCGCCGGTGGCCGGGGCGGGGGACGTGACCTCCCCGGTCTTTCCCCGTTCGTCGAGCAAGCCGATGCAGGCGGTCGGGATGCTCCGGGCCGGCCTGGCGCTCACCGACCCGGCCGACGTGGCGCTCGTCTCGGCCAGCCACGCCGGCGAGGACTTCCACCTGGCCCGGGTGTCGGCCCTGCTGCGGGCGGCCGGGCTGGACCAGGACGCGCTGCACTGCCCGCCCGACCTGCCCTTCGGCGAGGCGGCCCGGGAGGCCGTGCTGCGGGCCGGTGGCGGGCCGAGCCGGCTGGCGATGAACTGCTCGGGCAAGCACACCGGGATGCTGCTGACCTGCCTTGCCGCCGGTTGGCCGCTGGACGGGTACTGGCGGCCGGGGCACCCGTTGCAGCAGGCGCTGACCGCCGCGATCGAGGAGTTCACCGGTGAGCCGGCGGCGGCCGTCGGGGTGGACGGCTGTGGTGCGCCGGTGCTGGCGGTGTCGCTGACCGGGCTGGCCCGGGCGTACCTGCGACTGGTGACGGCGGAACTCGGCACCGTGCCGCGTACGGTGGCGGACGCGATGCGGACCCACCCGGAGTTGGTCGGCGGCACCTGGTCGGACGACACCCGGCTGATGCGCGGCGTACCGGGGGTGCTGGCGAAGATCGGCGCGGAGGGGGTGATCGCCGCCGCCCTGCCCGGCGTCGGCGCGGTCGCCCTCAAGATCGATGACGGTGCCACCCGGGCCCGGATGCCGGTGCTGGTCTCCGCGCTGCGCCGGCTCGGCGTGGACGCCCCCGTGCTGACCGAGTACGCCGAACTGCCGCTGTTCGGCGGCGGCCTGCCGGTGGGGGCGGTCCGCGCCGTCTGGTGACCCGCCTTGATCGACTCCGGATGGCCGAACTGGCGTGACCGAAGAGCTGGGACAGCGCTGTTCGCGCCAAACGGAGTCGATCCCGCCCGCTGGGGCGCGGGCCGTTCAGCCCAGGAAGTCGCGCAGGGCCGTGGCGACCGGCTCGGGGCGTTCGAGCGGCAGCAGGTGGGCGGCGTCCGGCACGTCGGGCAGGCGTACCGCACCGGGGACCTCGGCGGCGATCCGGTCGGCGAGCCGGACGATGTCGGGTACGTCGGCCGCGCCGGCGGTGACCAGCACCGGCAGCCGCAGTTCGCCGAGGCGGTCGATGGCGGGTGGGTCGAGTTCGGCGACGTCGACCGCGCTGAGCGCCTGCTCGGCGGCGAGAGCCCGGCGGTCCAGCTCCTCGGCGAAGGTGACCAGCGCCGGGTCCACGTCCTCCGGCCGGCGGTGCGGCCCGACCACCCAGAACCGGACCTCGCCGGCCGCGCTCGCCGCCAGGTCCTCCGGGTCGACCTCGCCGACCAGGCGTTCCCACAGCTCCTCGGTTTCTTCCGACCACTCGTGGCCGGAGACGGCCGCGCCGAAGAGGGCCAGCGCCGACACCCGATCCGGGTACGCCAGCGCGGTGTCGACCGCCACCGCCCCGCCGAACGAGCAGCCGACCAGGGCCGCCTGCGCGATGCCGAGCGCGTCCAGCGCCGCGACCACGTCGTCGTGGTGTGCGAACGGGTCCGGTGGCAGCGCGGAGTCGCCGTAGCCGCGCAGGTCGAGGGCGATCACCCGATGCCGGTCGGCGAGGGCGGGCAGCACACCGTGCCACATCCGGCGGTCGGCGATGCCGGCGTGCAGCAGCAGCACCGGGCTACCGCTGCCGCTCTCGTCGTACGCCAGGGTGGTCCCGTTGATGTCGAGCTTCTTCGTCACGCCTGCAAGCTACGGACCGGACATCCGGGCCGCAACGCGCTTTGTTACCTCGCTAACTCTGGCAAGCATTTTGCTTGCTGGAGCTAGCAGCGCGGACTACCGTTGGGGTATGGCCGCACCCAAGGATCTACCCGACGTCGGCGGATTCATCCGTGATCTACGCCGGAACGCCAAGATCTCGCTGCGCCAGCTCGCCGAGCAGGCGGGGGTGAGCAATCCCTACCTCAGTCAGATCGAGCGGGGCCTGCGCAAGCCCAGCGCCGAGGTGCTCCAGCAGCTCGCCAGCGCGTTGCGGGTCTCGACGCCCGCGATGTACCTGCGGGCCGGGCTGCTCGACGACAAGGAGGGGCAGGGGGTGCTCGCCGCGATCGCCGTCGACGCCGACCTGACGATGGCGCAGAAGCAGTCACTCAGCCAGATCTACGAGACCTTCCGCCGGGAGAACGCCCGTCTCGCCGAGGCCACCGCCGCCGCCGAGCAGACCGCCGCCACCCCGCCGGACCAGGCCGCCACCGGGGCCGCACCGGCCACGCCGACGACACCAGCGCAGCCCACTGTGTCGACGGAGCCTGCCGTGTCGGCGGAGCCTGTCGTGCCGGCGGAGCCTGTCGTGCCGGCGGAGCCGACCGAGGCGGCGGCCAGTGCCACGCCGGCCGCCACCGGGCCCACCACCCCGGCGGGCACCCCGACTGAGGCCGTTCTCGAATCGGTCGCCGTCACCGAGGCGGGGACCGCACCCGCGCCCACCACCCGTACCCGCACCAGCGAGGCCGCCCCGATCGCGGCCCGGAAGGCCGCCGGAGCGGCCGAGGAGGAACTGTCATGACCCAGCCGAAGACCAACCGCATCCCGGCCCCTCTCTACGCCGCCGCCGGCGCCGGCGAGCTGGCCTACCAGCAGTTGCGCAAGCTCCCGACCGTGGTGACCGAGCTGGGCAACCGGGTCGTCGCCGACGGTGCCAAGGTCGTCACCGAGCTGGGCGGCAAGGCCGTCGTCACCGGCGTCGAGCTGCGCCAGAAGGCCACCGAGACGTTCCGTACCGCCAACCTGACCGCGACCGGCCTGCGCGAGAAGGCCGCCCCGGCCGAGCTGCACCTGGACAAGCTGCGTACGGAGCTGGATCTGGACAGGCTCCGGGCCGAGCTGGACCTGGACAGGCTGCGCGGGGCCGCCACCCGCAACGCCGCCGTCGTACTGGCCGGGGCGCAGGCCGCCCAGGAACGGGCGTTGGCCGCGTACGGCGCGCTGATCGCCCGGGGCGAGCGGGTGGTCGGTGCCGGTGTGCTGGAGGCCGCCGACACCGTCAACGCCGACATCGAGGCCACCGAGGCCACCGTTCCGGCCGAGGCGAGGACCACGATCGGCGAGGACCGTACGCCGGCCCCGGCCGAGGCCGTCGAGGACCGTACGCCCACCCCGGCCGACGTGGCCGAGGTCGTCGAGGCCAAGCCGGCCGCCGCCAAGGCCCCCCGGCCCCGGGCCACCAAGGCCGCCACGGGTCGGGCCACCGACGCCGCCGCCAAGCCGGCCGACAGCCCCTCGGCGAAGCTGCCGAAGACGACGAAGCGGACCCGCCCGGCCGCCGAGTGACGTTCCCCGACACCGACCCCGGAAGCGTCCTGGCGGACGTTTCCGGGGTCGTCGGCATATGCTGGCCGGCATGGCCATCGCCGCGCCGATCTTCGTCTTCGACGTCGTGTTCATCATCGACCGCCTCCTGCTCGTCTTCGCGCTGATCGTGCAGGGCGTCTCCCTGGTGCACGCGATCACCCAGCGGTCGGACGCCTTCCCGGCGATCGGCACCCTGCCCAAGGGCGGCTGGATCGCCATCCTGGCGGTCTGCCTGCTGCTCACCCTGCTCGGGTTCGGCGCGCTGAGCATCTTCGGGCTGATCGGCATCGCGGCCGGCCTGATCTACCTGCTCGACGTCCGGGTCGGGCTGCGTGACCTGCACGACGGCAAAGGGTTCTGGTGAGGGGTTTCCGCTGGCCCCCACCGCCGGACGGCGGACCCCGCACCTGGGGGCCGGGGCCGGGCGCGCCGCGCACCGGGCGTCCCGCCCTGCCCGAACCGGAGACCGAACTGGTCGCCACCCCGCACGACGTACACCTGGAACGGCTGGTCACCGGCACCGGTGACCCGGTCACCGTCTTCGCCCACGGCCTCGGCAACGGCATCGCTACCACCCGTCCGTTCGGCAGCGCGGTCACCGGCCGCAGGCTCTTCTTCCAGTTCCGGGGGCACGGCCGCTCCGACGCGCCCCCCGGCCCGTGGAGCTACCTCGACCTCGCCCGCGACCTACGCGCCGTGGCGGACCTCGGCGGCGCCACCCGGGCGTTCGGGGCCAGCCTCGGCGCGGGCGCGCTCTGCCGGCTGCTCGCCGACAGCCCGGACCGCTTCGAGAAGCTGGTCTTCTTCCTGCCCGCCGCCCTCGACACCCCGCGTGGCCCGGTGGCCCAGCAGCGGCTGACCGACCTGCTCGACGCGGTGGCGAGCGGCGACGCGTCGGCCGTGGCCGACGTGGTCGCCCTGGAACTGCCGCCGTCGGTCCGCAACTCCCCGGCCGGCTGGGCGTACCTGCGCCAGCGGCTCGACCAACTGCTCCGCGACGGGCTCGCCCCCGGCCTGGCCGACCTGCCCGAGCAGGTGCCGCTGACCGACGCCGGGGTGCTGGCCGGGGTCACCGCCCCGGCACTGGTGATCGGCTGTGTCGGCGACGACCTGCACCCGGCTCACGTGGCCGAGGAGCTGGCCGCCGCGCTGCCGAACGCCACCCTGCACGTGTACGACCGGCCGGGTTTCGCCTGGACCGAACGCGCCGACCTCCGGGAGCGCGTCTCGACCTTCCTCAACGGGTAGCGTCCGGATCGTCGGCTGGCCCCACCTGCCGCCCCGGGGCTCGTCATCTGCGCTGCTTGCCGACCTGCGCTTGCCGACCTGCGCTTGCCCACCTGCGCTTGCCCGCCGAGGACATCACCCCCGGTGCCGATATGCCGCTCCGGCATAAATATGCCGCTCCGGCATATCGGTCAGGGAAGGCTGTCGCCCCCGGGTGAGGTCACTCTGGGTGAGGGCCGTCTGGTTCCGGCTGGCATCCGTCACCCAAACCGGACCTCGGCCGTCAGGTATTGCTGACACGCTCGACGGCATGACGACGACACCGTTGCGAGGAAGGGTCGCGCTGGTGGCCGGGGCGACCCGGGGCGCGGGCCGGCAGATCGCGGTCCAGCTCGGCGCGGCCGGGGCGACGGTCTACGCCACCGGCCGCAGCAGCCGGGCCGGCCGCTCCGAGATGGACCGCCCGGAGACGATCGAGGAGACCGCCGAGCTGGTCACCGCCGCCGGGGGCACCGGCATCGCGGTACGGGTCGACCACCTGGTGCCCGAGCAGGTCCGGGACCTGGTCGCCCGGATCGACGCCGAGCAGGGCCGGCTCGACGTGCTGGTCAACGACGTGTGGGGCAGCGAACACCTGATCACCTGGAACGAACCGGTCTGGAGGCAGCCGCTGGAGCCCGGCTTCCGCACCCTGGAACTGGCCGTGCACAGCCACCTCGTCACCAGCCACCACGCGCTGCCGCTGCTGATCCGCAACCCGGGTGGCCTGGTGGTGGAGATCGGCGACGGCACCACGGCGTACAACGACGCCCACTACCGACTGTCGGTCTTCTACGACCTGGCCAAGGTCTCGGTGAACCGGCTCGCCTTCGCCCAGGCCCGGGAGTTGGAACCGCACGGCTGCACCGCCGTCGCCCTCACCCCGGGCTTCCTCCGTTCCGAGGCGATGCTGGAACACTTCGGCGTCACCGAGGAGAACTGGCGGGACGGCATCGTGATGGATCCGCACTTCGCCATCTCGGAGACCCCGGCGTACGTCGGACGCGCGGTGGCCGCCCTGGCCGCCGACCCGGACCGGGCCCGCTGGAATGGCCGGTCGGTCGACAGCGGCGAGCTGGCCACCGTGTACGGCTTCACCGATCTCGACGGCAGCCGGCCGCAGGGGTTGCGCTACATCGTGGAGGTCGCCGACACCGGCCGGCCGGCCGACGTCACCGGTTACCGCTGAGCGTCCGGCGTCCGGTAGAGGTCGCCCAGCCGCCGGGCCGCGTTCGCCAGCCGGGCCCGCAGCTCCGGCGGGTCGAGCACCTCCACCTCCGGCCCGAGCCGGAGGATCAGGTCGTACGCCACCGGAACGGACTCGACCGGCAGCCGGGTGAGCATCCACCCCTGCCCGTCGGGTGCGCCCGCGCCGGTCACCGCCTCGTCGTACGCGAGGGGGGATTCGGCGGCCCAGCGGAGCGCCCGGATGCCGGCGGGGCTGATCCGGACGGTGATCCGCTCGGTCAACATGCTCCGCAGGAACGCCTCGGCCTGTTCCCGCCAGTGCCCGCCCAGGTCGAAGTCCTCGTCCCGGACGAAGGTCTCCCCGGTCGGCTCGACCCCGACCACCCGGTCCACCCGGTAGGTGCGCACCGCGTCGTCGACCCGGCCGACCAGGTACCACACCCCGTTCTTGAGCACCAGCCCGTACGGCGCGACCCGGCGGGTCACCTCCCGTTCGCCGCGCCGGTAGCGCAGCTCGACGACCCCGTCGCGCCACACCGACCGGGCCAGCTCGGCCAGCCACCGGGGCGGGTCGGACTGCCGGAACCAGCCCGGCACGTCCAGGTGGAAGCGTTGCCCGGTGCGGGCCGGGGCGTCGCGCAGGCTCGGCGGCAGCGCGGCGAGCACCTTCAGCTCGGCGGAGGCCACCGCGTCGGCCAGCCCCATCTCGCTCGCCGGGCCGGGCAGCCCGGCGAGGAACAGCGCCTCCGCCTCGTCCCGGGTCAGCCCGGTCAGCCGGGTCCGGTAGCCGCCGAGCAGCCGGTAGCCGCCGGCCCGACCCCGGTCGGCGTAGACCGGCACCCCGGCGGCGGAGAGCGCCAGCACGTCCCGGTAGACCGTCCGCTCGGAGACCTCCAGCTCGCGGGCCAACTCGCCGGCGGTCATCGTCTCCCGGGACTGCAACAGCAGCACCAGGGAGATCAACCGGGACGCCCGCACCGTCCCATCCTGCCTCCCCGGCCCGAGCGTGCCGTCACCGACCAGTTCGGGTACGAGCGGCCGGCATCCGTCGGTCGGCCGGCGCGGCGCGTCCGGGCGCGGCCGGCCGGGCTGGTCTCCGGCCGCTAGGCTCTGCCATCGTGAACGCACCCCGCAGTATCGCCGCGCCGGTGACCGGCGCGGCCGGCCGGTTCTTCTCCGGAGCGGGCCTGCTCCTGCGCGGCCTCGGACTGTACGTCCGCAGCCCAGGGCTGATGTTGCTCGGTGTGCTGCCGGCGCTTCTGTCCGGGGTGCTCTTCGTCGCCGCGTTCGCCACCCTGATCTACTTCGTCGACGACCTGGCCGCGCTGGTCACCCCGTTCGCCGACGACTGGTCGACCACCCCACGCGGTCTGCTCCGGGTGATCGCCGGGCTGGCCTTCCTCGGGCTGGGCGGGCTGCTCACGGTGGTCGGGTTCACGGCGGTCACCCTGGTCATCGGTGACCCGTTCTATGAGAAGATCTCCGAGCGGGTGGAGGAACGTCTCGGCGGCACCCCGGGGGCGGTGGAGGTGCCGTTCTGGGCGTCGTTGCGGCGCAGCGTCGTCGACTCGCTGCGGTTGGTCGGCCTGTCGGTGCTGTTCGGCATCCCGCTCTTCGCGGCCGGGTTCATCCCGGTGGTCGGGCAGACCGTGGTGCCGGTGATCGGTGCGACGGTGGGCGGCTGGCTGCTCGCCGTGGAGCTGGTCGGTGCGCCGTTCTCCCGGCGTGGGCTGCGGCTGCCGGACCGCCGGGCCCGGCTGAAGGCCGACCGGGCCACCACCCTCGGGTTCGGCGTGGCGGTCTTCGTCTGTTTCCTGATCCCGCTGGGCGCGGTGCTGATCATGCCGGCCGCGGTGGCCGGCGCCGCCCTGCTCGCCCGCCGGTCGCTGGGCCAGCACATCCAGGAGGGCTGAGCTGGACGGCGACCCAGGACCGGGTCGGCAGGCGCAGAGCGGCCGGTAGCCCGAGGCGGTACGGGTCGACCGGCGGTGGTGGGGGCGGTCAGGCGGACTCCCGGACGATCAGCTCCGTCGGCAGCACCACCGCCCGTTCGACCTCCTCGCCGGCCGCCAGCGCCAGCAGCAGTCGGGTCATCTGCCGGCCCAGCTCGACTATCGGCTGCCGGATGGTGGTCAGCGGCGGCTCGGTGTAGGCGGCCGTCTCGATGTCGTCGAAGCCGATCACCGCGACGTCGTCCGGCACCCGGCGGCCCGCCTCGCGCAGCGTCCGCAGGGCGGCGTGCGCCATCAGGTCGGAGGCGGCGAAGACCGCGTCCAGGTCGGGGTGCGCGGCGAGCAGTTCCCGCATCGCCGTCGCCCCGGACTCCCGGGTGAAGTCGCCGTACGCGACCAGCTCCGGCAGGCCGGCGGCGGCCACCGTGTCCCGGTAGCCGGCGAACCGTTCGATGCCGGCCACCATGTCCTGCGGGCCGGCGATGGTGGCGATCCGTCGGCGGCCGTTGCGGATCAGGTGGCGGGTCGCCTCGGTGACCCCGCCGACGTGGTCGACGTCGACGTACGGCACCTCGGCGGCGTCGAGCGGACGGCCGCTGCACACCACCGGGATGCCCAACCGGGCCAGCCGGCCGGGGAGCGGGTCCTCGCCGTGCAGCGAGGCGAAGAGCACCCCGTCCACGTGTCGGCCGGTGGTGTACCGCTCCACCCGGTCGTGCCCGGCCGGGGAACCGGCCAGCATCAGCACCAGTTGCTTGTCGGCCGCCTCCAACTCCTGGGCCGCGCCCCGGATGATCCCGGGGAAGACCTGGTCGTCGGAGAAGACCCGGGTGGCCGCCTCCGGCATCACCAGGGCGATCGAGTCGGTGCGCTGGGTGACCAGGCTGCGGGCGGCCAGGTTCGGCACGTACCCCAGCTCGGCCACCGCCCGGTGGACCGCCTCCCGGATCGGCTCGGCGACGGTGGTGGAGCCGTTCACCACCCTGGAGACGGTCGCCCGGGACACGCCGGCCCGCCGGGCGACCGCCTCCAGGGTGGGCCGTTGTGCCGTCGTCATGCCCGTTACCACCATCTCGTCACAGCCCGTTCCGGGAGATCACCTCCTGGTACCACCGGGCGCTGGACTTCGGTGTGCGCCGCTGGGTCAGGTAGTCGACGTGGACGATCCCGAACCGCTTCCGGTAGCCCTCGGCCCACTCGAAGTTGTCCAGCAACGACCATACGAGATAGCCGCGCAGGTCGACTCCGCGGGCGATGGCCTCGTGTGCCGCGCGCAGGTGGCCGTCCAGGTAGGCGATCCGGTCGGCATCGACGATCTGGCCCAGCCCGTCGGGCCCCTCGGCGCCGGTCTTGTCGGGGAACGCGCCGCCGTTCTCGGTGATCAGCAGCGGCAGCCCCGGGTAGTCGGTGGCGATCCGCTCCAGCAGCCGGGTCAGCCCGGCCGGTTCGATCATCCAGCCCATCTCGGTCAGCGGGCCGGTGGCCGGGAGGAACTCCACCGCACCCTCGGTGCCCGGCCAGGCGCTGCCGCCCTTCCCGTCGGGGCGGCCGGCGACGTAGGTGGGGGCGTAGAAGTTCACCCCGAGCAGGTCGATCGGCGCGGCGACGATCTTCTCGTCGCCGGCCCGGATGAACGTGGGTGCGACCATCCGGCCCACGTGTTCCAGCACGTCCGGCGGGTAGCCGGCACCGGTCAGCGGGTCCAGGAAGATCCGGTTCTGGAGGCCGTCGACCAGCCGTACCGCCGCCGCGTCGGCGGCGCTGGCCGGGTCGGCGGGCTGCACGTCGGCCGGGTTGAGGGTGATCCCGATGGTCTGCGCGCCGGCCGCGCGCAGCGCGCGGGTGGCCAGGCCGTGCCCCAGCAGCAGGTGGTGTACGGCGCGGAAGGCCGCCCCGGCGTCCTGCTCGCCGGGGGCGTGCACCCCGTTGCCGTAGCCGAGGTACGCCGAGCACCACGGCTCGTTGAGCGTGGTCCAGGTGCGGACCCGGTCGCCGAGCCGGGAGTACACGGCCAGCGCGTAGTCGGCGAAGTGTTCGGCGGTCTCCCGGCTGGTCCAGCCGCCCCGGTCCTGCAACGTCTGCGGCAGGTCCCAGTGGTAGAGGGTGACGATCGGGTCGATGCCCCGGTCGAGCAGCGTGTCGGTCAACCGGTCGTAGAAGTCCAGGCCGCGCGGGTTGACCGGGCCGGTGCCGTCCGGCCGGATCCGGGGCCAGGCCACCGAGAACCGGTACGCGGCCAGCCCCAGCTCGGCCATCAGCGCCACGTCGTCGGCGTACCGGTGGTAGTGGTCGCAGGCCACGTCGCCGGTGTGGCCCTGGTGCACCTTCCCCGGCGTACGGCTGAAGGTGTCCCAGATGGACTCGCCGCGCCCGTCGTCGCGGACCGCGCCCTCGATCTGGTACGCGGCGGTGGCCGCGCCCCAGACGAAGTCTTCGGGGAATCGGAGCTCGCTCACGCCTTGACCGCACCTTCCGTGATGCCGCCGACGATCGGGCGGCCCAACACGACGAAAACCAGCGGCAGCGGCAGGGTCGCGATCGCCGTGCCGGTCAACCCCTGCGACATCTTTCGGTAGTACCCGTCGGGCCGGGCTCGCAACGACCGTTGCGTGGTCGGGCACTCCGGAGAGACACCCATCTTTCGGACCCCTCTCAGGTCTCGGGTGGTGGGGCGGGTGGGACCTGCTGCGCGCGGGCCGTCCGGTCGGCGGCCCCACCGCGATCTCTGCCGGGAAGCGCTCTCACGACAGGGTGGTAGGCCGATCCACTCCTGTCAAGAGAGCGCTCTCTCGCCCTCGGCCCCAGCGGTCGGCGCCGGCTGGGCTCAGCCGGTGCGCAGGCCCTCCAGCAGGGACCGGTCCCCGGTGACCCCGAGGGTGTCGAAGCTGATCCGGCCCCACAGCGCCAGCAGCAGGTCGCTGGCGGTCGCGGTGACCTGCACCCGGGCGTGGTGGTCCTCGTGCCCGAAGACGGTCGCCGTGTCCAGCAGGGCCACCCCCTCCCCGCGCAGCCGCAAATACCAGTCCTGCGCGGCGTCGGTGGCGGTTAGCTGCACCACCCCCTGCCACTGCCCCGGGGTGCGCCGCCGGCCGGCCGGCAGCCAGGTGTCCAGCACCTCGCCGACCCCGTCGGCGGCCAGCTTGGCCTCGATCGGGTCACCGGCGGCGATGGCGAGCTGCGCGTCCCACCGGTGCACCGCGGTCTCGTGCGCCATCCGGCGCGGCCAGAAACCCGCCTTCTTCGGCTGCGGTGCCCAGTTCCACGCCGGGGCCTCCGGGTCGAGACTGTCGAACAGGGTCATGAGCTGGTCGTACCCGTGCTGCCAGAGCTGGAGCGGGGTCACCCCGGCGGCGAGGTCGGCGACGTCCGGGCGGGCGGGCTGGTGCGTCTCGCCGGAGCCGGCGAAGGAGTGCACCCAGTGGTAGACGCCAGCGAGGTGCAGGGTCAGGTCGGCCACCGTCCAGCCGGGGCAGGACAGGACCGGTGTCTCGGGCGGCGCCTCGGCCACGGCCGCGGCGAAGGCCGGGCCGTCGACCCGGAGCGCACCGATCCAGAAGTCCTTCGTGGCGTGCAGTCTGCTCATCGCAATCCTCCCCGGGGGTGACCGGGCCACCAGTGGGTGCCGCGGCTACCCCTCAGCCTAGGGTGAAAGGCGTGTCAGACGTCTACGCCAAACCGACAACCGGTGCAGAACCCGTCGACCCGGCCGCACTGGCCGGATACACCACCCTCCGCCTCGGTGGCCCGGCGGCCCGGTTGGAGACCGCCACCAGCGCCGACGAACTCGTCCGGACGGTCCGCGAGGCGCACCGGCGCGACGAGCCGGTGCTCGTCCTCGCCGGCGGCAGCAACCTGGTCGTCGGGGACGCCGGCTTCCCCGGCACGGTCGTCCTGGTGCGGTCGCGGGGGCTCACGGTGGTCGCCGAGGACGCCGACACCGTCACCGTACGGGTCGAGGCCGGCGAGCCCTGGGACGCCCTCGTCGCCGCCACCGTCGCCAACGGCTGGTCCGGCCTGGAGTGCCTTTCCGGCATCCCCGGGTCGGCCGGCGCCACCCCCATCCAGAACGTCGGCGCGTACGGCCAGGAGGTCGCCGAGAGCATCACCGGCGTCCAGGTGTACGACCGCACCGACGGCAGCCTGTCCACCGTCGCGGCGGCGGACTGCGGCTTCGCGTACCGGGCCAGCATCTTCAAGTACAGCGACCGCTGGGTGGTGCTCTCGGTCGACTTCCGGTTGCACCGCTCGCCGCTGTCCGGTCCGGTGCGCTACGCCGAACTGGCCCGCTCGCTCGGCGTCGAGGTCGGCGACCGGGTGCCGCTGGCCGACGCCCGCGCGGCGGTGCTCACGCTGCGCGCCGGCAAGGGCATGGTGCTCGACCCCGCCGACCCGGACACCTGGTCGGTCGGCTCGTTCTTCACCAACCCGGTGCTCGACCGCGCCGGGTACGAGCTGCTGTGCGAGCGGGCGGCCGACATCGGGGAGCCGCCGTCCTGGCCCTGCCCGGGTGACCTGGTGAAGGTCAGCGCGGCCTGGCTGATCGACCGGGCCGGCTTCGCCAAGGGCCACCCCGGCCCCGGCGGCACGGCGATCTCCGGCAAGCACACCCTGGCTCTCACCAACCACCGCGGCACCGCCCGCACCGCCGACCTGATCGCCCTCGCCCGGGAGATCCGCGACGGCGTCCACACCCGCTTCGGCGTTCCCCTCCACCCCGAACCCGTCCTGGTCAACTGCACCCTCTGACAGCCGGATCAGGGGGCGACGGTGGACCAGGGGAGGGTGAGTTCGCCGAGCCGCCAGCGGCGGGGACGGTCGAGGACGGGCCAGCCGGTGGCCTTCAGGGTGGCGACGGCCGCCGTCCAGCGTTGGCGGGGGCCGAACGGGGCGTAGCCGGCGGCGGACTGCCAGGCGTCGGCCAGGGCGCGGATCAGGTCGTGGATCCGTTCGCCGGGCACGTTGCGGTGGATCAGCGCCTTGGGCAGCCGCTCGGCCAGCTCGGCGGGGCTCTCCAGGGTCGTCAGGCGGGCGGCCAGGGTGAGGGTGCGGGGGCCGTCCGCGTCGACCAGCAGCCAACTGCCCAGCCGGCCCAGCTCGTCGCAGGTCCCCTCGACCAGCGCTCCACCCGGGGCGAGCCGGTCGGTGACCGTCCGCCAGGCGTCGGCGACCTCGCCCTCGTCGTACTGCCGGAGCACGTTGAACGCCCGGACCAGGGTGGGGCGCAGCCCGGCCAGCTCGAAACCGCCCCGGGCGAAGGTCAGCCACGGCGGGTCGGCGGCCGGCCCGGCGGCGGCGACGCGTACCGGGTCGATCTCCAGCCCGACCACCCGGACGTCGGCGCGGACCCCGGCGGCCAACCGGCCCCGCAGCTCGACGGCGGTGACCGGGGTGGCGCCGTAACCGAGGTCCACCACCAGCGGGTCGGCCGCGGCGCGCAACCGGTCGCCGCAGCTCTCGACGATCCAGTTGTCGACCCGCCGGAGCCGGTTCGGGTTCGTCGTGCCCCGGGTGACCACGCCCACCGGCCGCCGCCGTGCGATCTCCGCCATCCGCGCCTCCGCGTGGGCCGCCCTCAACGCCATCCCCGTTCCCGGGTACGGGACTCGCCGGCCCCGCTCACCGGTGCCGCTTCACGGCCCGACCCGGTGCACCTTGTGCTGGGCGGCCTGGGCCAGCGGGCGGACCACCAGCCGGTCCACGTTGACGTGCGGGGGCCGGGTCGCGCACCAGGCGATGCAGTCGGCGACGTCCTCGGCGACCAGCGGCTCGGCCACGCCGGCGTAGGTGGCGTCGGCCTTGCCCGCGTCGCCGCCGAACCGGTTCAGGCCGAACTCCTCGGTCCGTACCATTCCCGGGTCGATCTCGATCACCCGGATCGGCCGGCCGCACAGCTCCAGCCGCAGCGTGCCCGTCAGGGCGGTCTGCGCGTGCTTGGCCGCGGTGTAGCCGCCGCCGCCCTCGTACACGGTGAACCCGGCGGTGGACGAGACCACCACGATGGTCCCGGCGCCGGACTGCGCCAACGCCGGCAGCAATGCCTTGGTGACCCGGAGCGTGCCGAGCACGTTGACGTCGTACATCCACTGCCAGTCGGCCACCGAGCCGGACTCCACCGGGTCCAGCCCGCGCGCGCCGCCGGCGTTGTTGACCAGCAGGGTGACCGGTCCGGGTGCCGCGGCGGCGGCCTCGGCCAGCCCGGCCACCGACTCGTCGGAGGTGACGTCGCAGGGCACGGAGGTGGCCGTGCCCCCGGCGGCCTCGATCTCGGCGACCAGCCCGGCGAGCCGGTCGGTGCGGCGGGCGGCGGCGAGCACGTGGAAACCCTCGGCGGCGAGCCGGCGGGCGGTGGCCGCACCGATCCCGCTGGACGCCCCGGTGACGATCGCGACAGAGGTCATCCGGCCATTGTCGCCCCCGTGCGAGGTCCCGCCCGGGGGGTCCGGTGATGAGGTCCGTCACGCCGGGCCCCCGGGGCCACGCATTTCCGATGCCCGATGGGGAAGATGACATCCGGCGTGGATGTTGACCGAGAAGCGCCGGTCGTGCGGGACGGCATCAACCGTGACAGAGGGAGCGGACGTGGCGGATCAGCACACCGGGGTCGGTCGTCAACGAGGTGCGCTGCCGTGGCCCCGGCCGCGCCGGATCGCCACCGTCTCCGTACACACCTCGCCGCTGCACCAGCCGGGCACCGGCGACGCCGGCGGCATGAACGTCTACGTCGTGGAGGTCGCCCGGCGGCTCGCCGAGGCGAACGTCGAGGTGGAGATCTTCACCCGGGCCACCTCCGGCGACCTGCCCCCGGTGGTGGAGATGGCCCCCGGCGTGCACGTCCGGCACGTCACCTCCGGTCCACTGGAGGGGCTGACCAAGGAGGAGCTGCCCGGCCAGCTCTGCGCCTTCACCGCCGGTGTGCTCCGCGCCGAGGCGGCCCGCCCGCCGGGCCACTACGACCTGATCCACTCGCACTACTGGCTCTCCGGTCAGGTCGGCTGGCTGGCCAAGGAGCGCTGGGGGGTGCCGCTGGTGCACACCGCGCACACCCTGGCGAAGGTGAAGAATTCCCAGCTCGCCGCCGGTGACCGGCCGGAGCCGAAGGCCCGGGTGATCGGTGAGGAACAGGTGGTCGCCGAGGCCGACCGGTTGGTGGCGAACACCCGGGTGGAGGCGGCCGACCTGGTCGGCCGCTACGAGGCCGACCCGGCCCGGGTCGCGGTCGTCGAGCCCGGCGTGGACCTGGACCGGTTCCGGCCGGCCGCCGGGGACCGGGCCGCCGCCACCCGCGCCGCCCGCCGCCGGTTGGGCCTGCCCACCGACGGGTACGTCGTCGCGTTCGTCGGCCGGATCCAGCCGCTGAAGGCCCCCGACGTGCTGGTCCGGGCGGTCGCCGCGCTGCGCGAACGGGATCCGGCCCTGGCCGACGAGCTGACCGTGGTGATCTGCGGCGGCCCGAGCGGCAGCGGGCTGGACCGGCCCACCTCGCTGATCGAACTGGCCGCCTCGCTGGGCGTCGCGGACCGGGTGCGCTTCCTGTCGCCGCGCACCGGGGACGACCTGCCGGCCCTCTACCGGGCCGCCGACCTGGTGGCGGTGCCCTCGCACAACGAGTCGTTCGGGCTGGTCGCGCTGGAGGCGCAGGCCTGCGGCACCCCGGTCGTCGCCGCCGCCGTGGGTGGCCTGGTCACCGCCGTCCGGGACCAGGTCAGCGGGGTGCTGGTGCACGGCCACGACCCCACCGACTGGGCCCGTACGCTGGCCCGGCTGCTCCCCGACCGGCAGGGCCGGGAGCGGTTGGCCCGGGGGGCCGCCCAACACGCCCGGCACTTCTCCTGGGAACGCACGGTCTCCGGCCTGCTCGCCGTGTACGGCGAGGCGGTCACCGAGCACCGGGAGCGGTTGGCGGCCCGGCTGGCCGGCGACCCGGCGCTCACCTGCTCCTGGTGACGGGGGCGGCGCAGCGCCGTCCGGTGCGCCCGCCGGCCCGGCCGTAGAGTGGGTGCGATGAGCGCGAAGAGCGACCTGGCGGCCCTGATCGAGTCGGTCTGCACCGAGCGGGAGCTGGACTGGGAGTCCACCGGAGAGGGCTCGTACGCGGTCACCCTGCCCGGCACGCACAAGCTCAAGACGATCTGCAACCTGATCGTCGGCGAGCACGCGCTGCGGGTCGAGGCGTTCGTCATGCGCCAGCCCGACGAGCGGCGCGAGGAGCTGTGGGCCTGGCTGCTCCAGCGCAACGCCCGGATGTACGGCGTCTCGTTCTCGATCGACGCGGTCGGGGACGTCTACCTCACCGGCCGGGTCAACCCGGCCGGTGTCGACGCCGACGAGCTGGACCGGCTGCTCGGGGCGGTGCTCAGCTACTCCGACGAGTCGTTCGACACGATGTTGGAGATCGGCTTCGGCAGCTCGATCCGGCGGGAGTGGGAGTGGCGGGTCAAGCGGGGCGAGTCCACCGCGAACCTCGCCGCCTTCGCCCACCTCTTCGAACCGTCCGCCGGAGGTTCGGACCGGTCCTGACGGGTATGCCGCACCGCTGCGGTGCGGCAGTGTTGGGACCCGCCGCAGGCCGAGGACGGACTGTCGAGGAGCGTGTCATGGCTCAGCGGAACAGCTCAGGTCGCGGCGCAACGGCGACCAGGACCAAGCGCCAGGCCGGCAACCAGACCCCGAACACGCCGGGAATCTCCGAGTCGGAGATCTCCCGGATGAAGGTCGACGACATCCGGGGGCAGCTCCGGCGCCGGGGTGTCGCGGGCATCTCCGCGCTGCGCAAGCCGGAACTGGTGAAGACGTTGGCGCGGTCGTTGCGCTCGGAAGGTCGGACGGGCAGCGCCGCGCGGCGCAGCACCGGACCGTCGGGGCGGGCGCCGGCGCGGAAGTCCGCCGGCACGTCGACCGGTGCCCGGAAGAGCACGTCGGCCCGGTCGAAGGCCGCGCCGGCCCCCGCCCGCAAAGCCACCCCGGCCCGCAAGGCCACGCCGGCCCGCAAGGCCGCGCCGGCCGCAGCCCGCCGGGCGGCGACCGCGCGGGCCAAGGCGGCACCGACCGCCGTCTCCCGGGCAAAGGTGACCTCCGCGTCACGCGCGAAGGCGACCTCCGCCTCCCGCGCGAAGGCGACCTCCGCCTCCCGCGCGAAGGCCACGCCGTCGACTCGTGCGAAGGCCACCTCCGCGTCGCGTGCGAAGGCGACGCCGTCGGCCCGTGCGAAGGCGACGCCGTCGGCCACCTCCGCGTCGCGTGCCAAGGCGAAGGCCGCGCCGGCGCGGGCCGCCGCGCGCCCGGGCGGGGTCCGGACCGGTCGGTCCACCTCCCGGTCGGTACGGTCCTCGCAGCTCATCTCGTCGCCGGCGGACCGCCCCGAGCGGCCCGGACGCAGCCTGGTCACCACCAACCACGAGGTGATCCAACGCTGGGCGGCGGCGCGGGGAGCCATGCCGGCCACCATCGCCGGCACCGAGCGGGACGGCCGGCCCGGCGTGCTCACCTTCGACATCCCGGGCTATCGGCAGAGCAGCCGGATCCAGAAGATCGGCTGGGACGACTGGTTCCGGACGTTCGACGCGCGCCGGCTGAATCTCATCTTCCAGGAGCAGCTACGGGACGGCCGGCAGAGCAACTTCTTCCGGACCGAGTCACCCGATCGGGAAGACGGCTGAGGTGTTTACGGGAATGGCTGCCGGGTAGCCGTGTGTTGGCAACCACGAGGCCCGGACCAGGGGTGCCGGAGCGGACTTCCGGTGTTGTTTGTGACCGGCGAGACAGCGCGCCAGGTTGAATCCGGAATCCGGGCGAACTAACTTTATTGCACCGCGCCACGTTCGGAAACGTTCGGGGGAGCGGCGGATCGATCAGATCCGTGCACCGGGCGAGGCGCAAGATCGGGTGGAGCACGCCGTTGGGGGACGGTGCCACCCGGGAACCGGCGGCGCGAGCGGGCGACGCTTACGGGGGTGAGGGTCGCCCGCCGCCGCCGGGCAAGCGGCAGAGCGCCCACCACGACCCACGGGTCGGGTGGGCGTTCTGCCGTTTCCGCATCCCGCTGCCGGCGGGCTGTCGGCGCGCCGGTCCGACCGAGCGTCGCGCTGACCGGTCCCGTCCGGGGGTACGCCGACTCAGTTCGGGCCGGTGAGGGTGGGCTCGGTCGGGCGGGGCGCGGTCCCGGAGGTGGCGGCGCGCAGCGCGGCCACCCGGCGTTCCCGGGGTGGGCCGGCGAGCAGGTGACCGCCCGCGGCGAGCAGCCCGAGGCCACCCACGACCAGCCAGTGCCCCGCCCCGAGGTACTGGAGGCTGACCCCGCCCAGTGTCGGCGCGACGAACGACGCCGCCGGGAAGGTCAGGTAGAACACCGACTGGTAGCGGGCCCGCAGGTCGGGCGGGGCCAGGTCGGCGTTGATCTGCGCGTTGGGCGGGGCGGCCAGCATCGAGCCGACCGTCCAGACCACCGCCGCGGTGAGGTAGACCGGTAGCCGGTCGGCGACGGCCAGTGCCCCGAAGCCCAGTGCCAGCAGTCCGGTGGAGAGCGCCAGCACCCGGTCGCGGCGGTGCCGGTCGATCAGGCGGGGGACGAAGAGTTGCCCCAGCACGATCAGCGCGCCGCCGAGCGCCACCACCAGGCCGTACGCCGAGGGGCCCAGGCCGTCCGCCCGCATCGCCAGCGGCATGATCGTCGAGGTCTGCATGGTGAGCACCGCGAGGACGAAGGTCAGCCCGACGAAGACCAGGAAGGTCCGATCGGTCAGCGCGGTGTGCAGCCCGGGCCGCCGCCGTACCGGGTCGGGACGGAGGGCCGCCGACAGCGGCGGGCGGGTGAGGGTCTCGGGCACCTTCGCGGCGATGACCAGGGTGGTGGTGAGGGTGGCGGCGGCATCCACCAGGAAGAGGGCCACGAAACTCGCCTCGGCGAGCAGGCCGGCCAGCAGCGAGGCCACCGCCATGCCGAGGTTGAACGCCCAGAACTGGAGGTTGAACGCCCGGGACCGGCGGTGCGCGGGGACCACGTCGACGATCGCCGCCACGAACGCCGGACTGGGCATCGAGTGCACCACGCCGACCAGCGCGGCGAGGACGGCGATCACCGCCAGGTGCCGGCTGAACGCCAGCGCCACCATCAGCCCGGCCGCGCCGACGTGCGCCGCGAGCAGGGTGGCCCGCCGCCCCCAGCGGTCCGCCAGCACCCCGCCGAGCAGCACCCCCACCGCCCCACCGGCCCCGTACGCACCGACCACCGTCCCGGCCAGTGCGGGGCTCGCCCCGCGGGCGTCGGTCAGGTAGAGCGACAGGAAGAGCATCGCGAAGGCGCCGGCCCGGTTGATCAGCAGCCCGGCCCAGAGGTACCAGAAGGTGGCGGGCAGACCACCGGCCGTGTCGTCCCACCAGCGCCGTACGCTCCGCACCCGTCCTCCAGGAAGGTTTGTTCACCGATCCGCCCCCAGACCGTAGGGAGCCGCGCCGAACGACGCCAGCGTGTTTGGTGGGTCACCGGGTTTCGGCGCCCCGGCCGGTCACCGGCATCGGCCCGATCGCCTCGGACGGGCATCGGCTTCGGGCCGGGTGGCGGGGTGGCGCTCCGAAGAGGCCGACCGGTGTGGAGTCCGCGCCCCCCGCCCCGCCCCCGGGGTGAGGCGGGGGGTGGGTGGGCGTACTCAGGCGGGGGTGCGGGCCGGGACCGGCTCGGCCGGTGCGGTCGCCGCGGCCTCGGCCGCCTGCGGTGCCGGGTGCTGGCCGGCGATGACCGGTACGACCGGTTCCGTGCGGGGCTGGAGCTGGGTCGCCCGCCGTTCCCGGGCCGGGCCGGAGACGAGGTGGGCCACCGCCGTCACGCCGCCGATCGCGGCGCAGCCCAGCCAGAGGGCGGCGTTGCCGGCATGCTCGCGGACCACGCCGCCGAGGATCGGGGCGACCGCGCCGGCGACCTGCCAGGAGAGCGAGAAGACCCCCTGGTAGCGACCGCGCATCTCGGCCGGGGAGAGTTCGGCGATCAGGGTGGCGTTGGACGGGGAGCTGAGCATCTCGCCGAGCGTCCAGATCAGCACGGTGAGCCCGAAGAACCAGACCGCGTCGGCGAACGCGGTCAGCCCGAAGCCGACCCCCATCACCACCGAGGCGAGGGCGAGCACGTGCGACCGGCTCCGGCCCCGGATCAGCCGGGGGACGAAGAGCTGGCCCACCACGATCAGCACCCCGTTGAGCGCGATCACCGAGCCGTAGGTGGCCGGGGACAGGCCGGCGTCGCCCATCGCGATCGGCAGCATCGAGATGTGCTGGAGGAAGACCATCGCGGCGAACAGGTTGAGCACCACGAAGCCCAGGAAGATCCGGTCGGTGGCGATGGTGCGCAGCGCGCCCCGGGGGGCGGGGCCGCCCCTGGCGGCGACCACGGCGGAGGCGCGTCGGGTCTCGCCGACCCGGATGAAGACGATCAGCGCGGTGACCAGGGTGGTGGCCGCGTCGACCACGAAGAGCAGCAGGAAGCCCGCCTGGGCGGCGAATCCGGCGAGCACGGCGGCGCAGGCGAAGCCCAGGTTGATCGCCCAGTAGTTCAGCGAGAACGCGCGCAGCCGGTCCTTCTCCGGCACCACGTCGATCATCATGGCCCCGAACACCGGCCGGGCCGCCTCGGCGAACGTGCCGAGCAGCAGCGCGCCCACCGCCACCGCCCAGAGCGGCCGGGCGAAGCCGAGCGAGAGCATCATGGTGGCTGCCCCGACGTGTGCGGTGAACAGGGTGGGACGCCGTCCCCAGCGGTCGGTGAGGATGCCGCCCACGGTGGTGCCGACCGCCCCGCCGACGCCCCAGAGGCCGATCACCAGGCCGGCCTGGGCGGCGGAGAAGCCCCGTTCCCTGGTCAGGTAGATGGCGAGGAAGACCAGCACGAACGAGCCGAGCCGGTTGATCAGGGTGCCGGTCCAGAGATACCAGAAGGCCCTCGGTAGTCCACCCGTGGTGTCCCGGAACCAGCCCTGTACCGTCCGCACGCCCGCGCCCCCACTCCAGTAATGACCAATCTCCATGCAGCGCCTTACAACCTAGTTCCGGGGCCGGACGGCGGTCATCGGCTTTTCCACGTGGTGGTCGTCACCACCACTGCCCGCGTGTCCACCGGCGGTGTGCGGCAGGATGATCGGCATGACTGCGAGCGAGGGGCCCACCATCGGGACGCTGGTCCTGCTGCGGCACGGCGAGAGCGACTGGAACGCGAAGAACCTCTTCACCGGCTGGGTCGACGTCGACCTGACCGCCAAGGGCGAGGGGGAGGCGCGGCGCGGCGGCGAGCTGCTGCGCGAGCACAGCCTGCTGCCCGACGTGGTGCACACCAGCGTGATGCGCCGGGCGATCCGCACCGCCGAGTTGGCGCTCAACGCCGCCGACCGGCACTGGATCGCGGTGCGCCGGTCATGGCGGCTCAACGAGCGGCACTACGGCGCCCTACAGGGCAAGAACAAGAAGCAGACCCTGGACGAGTACGGCGAGGAGCAGTTCATGCTCTGGCGCCGGTCGTACGACACGCCGCCGCCGCCGATCGCCGACGACGACGAGTGGTCGCAGGTCGGCGACCCCCGGTACGCGCTGCTGCCCACCGAGCTGATGCCGCGCACCGAGTGCCTCAAGGACGTCGTCGACCGGATGCTGCCCTACTGGTACGACTCGATCGTGCCGGACATCCTGGCCGGCCGGACGGTGCTGGTGGCCGCGCACGGCAACTCGCTGCGCGCTCTGGTCAAGCACCTCGACCAGATCAGCGACGAGGCGATCGCCAAGCTGAACATCCCCACCGGCATCCCGCTGCGCTACGACCTCGACCCGCAGCTACGCCCGCTCAGCCTGGGCGGGACGTACCTCGACCCGACCGCCGCCAAGGAGGCCGCCGCCGCGGTCGCCAACCAGGGCCGCTGACGGACCGGACAGGCCCCGGTCCACCCGGACCGGGGCCTTCGTCACGCCCGGGTCAGCTCGCCGTGGGGGCGGTCTCCCCGGTGATCAGGTAGACCACCCGCTCGCCGGCGTTCACCGCGTGGTCGGCGAACCGCTCGTAGAAGCGGCCGAGCAGGGTGGCGTCGATCGCGGTCTCCACCCCGTACGGCCAGTCGTCGCCGAGCAGCACGCCGAAGAGGCTCTTGTGCAGGTCGTCCATCACGTCGTCGTCGCGGTCCAGCTCGGCGGCGATGTCGGCGTCGGGGCTGGCCAGCACCTTGCCGATCTTCTCGGCCATCCGGTCGGCGACCGCGGCCATGTCGGTGAAGACCGGCCGCAGTTCGGCCGGCACGGCCGGCGACGGGTGCCGGCGCAGCGCGGTCTTCGCCACGTGGTCGGCGAGGTCGCCCATCCGCTCCAGGTCGGCGGCGACGTGCAGGGCGGTGACCATCGCCCGCAGGTCGGAGGCGACCGGCGCCTGCCGGGCGAGAAGGTCGCAGACCCGCTCCTCGACGTGCTGGTAGAGGTCGTCGATCTCGGCGTCCCGCGCGATCACGGCCTCGGACGCCTCGCGGTCGGCGGTGAGCAGGCCGCGGGTGGCCTGGCGCATCGCGGCACGCACCCCCTCCGCCATGTCCACCAGCAGTTGGCTGACAATCTGCAGGTCGGCCCGGAACTCGTCGCGCATCGTCACTTCCTGGGTTCGGTGGCCGCCGGCGGCCCAACGACCGCCGGCGTACGGGTTGAGCAGGTGCGCGACCCACCGTAGGCGCGGGGGACGGACCCGAGGTGCACCCGGGTGAACGACGCGGGGCCCAGGGGTGAATTTCTCCGGAAGCGAGAGTGATTCGTCCACTTTTGGGCGATAGCCAGGTTAACAATGACCCTACGATCGCCGGGTGGAATGGGCGGTGGCGATCGTGGTGGCCGTGGCCCTGGTGACCGGACTGGTCGCCGGGCTGCTGCTGTCGCGTCCTGTCCATCACCGGCGGCGCCGACCGGCGTCGCCCGGGGGCGAGGGCTCCCGGTGGAGTATGGGGAGGCGCACGATTCCCGACGACCAGTCCGGCGGGCTCTCCGGGCTCGGCCGCAAGACCATCGACTCGCTCCGTGCCGGCGTCGTCGTGCTCGGCCCGGACGACGTGCCGGTCCTGGTGAACCCCGCCGCCCGGGCGATGGGACTGCTCCGTACCGGCACCACCCCCGGCTCCATCGCCGCCCACCCGCTGATCCGTACCCTGGCCGGGCAGGTCCGGCGGACCGGGGTGCGGCGCGAGATCGAGTTGGACCTGCCGCGTGGCCGCGACAACGCCGGGGAGAACCCGCTCGGGGTGCACCTGCGGGCGATGGGGCTCGGCGGCGGCTACATCTCCGTCGAGGCGGCCGACGTCACCGAGTCGCACCGGCTGGCCCGGGTCCGCCGCGACTTCGTGGCCAACGTCAGCCACGAACTGAAGACCCCGATCGGGGCGCTGCAACTGCTGGCCGAGGCCCTGGTCGACGCCACCGAGCCGGCCGGCGGGGCACCGGACCTCTCCGAGGACATGCTGGCCGCCCGGCGCTTCGCCGAGCGGATCCAGCACGAGTCGACCCGGCTGGGCCGGCTCGTGCAGGAGCTGCTGGAGCTGACCCGGCTCCAGGGCGCCGAGCCGCAGCCGGCCCCGGAGCCGGTCGGGGTGGACTGGGTGATCGCCGAGGTGCTCGACCGGACCCGTACCTCCGCCACCGCCCGCCGGATCCAGGTGGTGACCGAGGGGGAGAAGGGGCTGACCGTGTACGGCAGCGACAGCCAGCTCGCCACCGCGGTGTCCAACCTCGTCGAGAACGCGATCAACTACTCCGCCGAGGACACCACCGTCCAGGTGACCACCCGGGCGGACGACGGGCACGTGATGGTCTCCGTGACCGACCAGGGCATCGGGATCGCCCCGACCGACGTCGACCGGATCTTCGAACGGTTCTACCGGGCCGACCAGGCCCGGTCCCGCGCCACCGGTGGCACCGGCCTCGGCCTGGCTATCGTCAAACACATCGCCAGCAACCATGGCGGTCGGGTGGAGGTGTCGAGCACTCTGGGAGGGGGCTCGACGTTCACCCTCCGGCTACCCGCCAGCCCCCCGGACGACCTGGAGACGATACCGCCGTCGGCTGGTATCGAGCCCGGCCCGGCCGAGCTCCGGCAGGTCTGACCGCTAGGAAAGGAAACACCCGTTGAGCCGCGTTCTGGTGGTCGAGGACGAGGAGTCGTTCTCCGACGCCCTGTCGTACATGCTCCGCAAGGAGGGCTTCGAGGTGTCCGTCGCCGCGACGGGCACCTCCGCCCTCACCGAGTTCGACCGGACCGGCGCGGACATCGTGCTGCTCGACCTGATGCTCCCGGAGATGTCCGGGACGGAGGTCTGCCGGCAGTTGCGGCAGCGCTCGCACGTGCCGATCATCATGGTGACCGCGCGGGACAGCGAGATCGACAAGGTGGTCGGGCTGGAGATCGGCGCCGACGACTACGTGACCAAGCCGTACTCGCCCCGCGAACTGGTGGCCCGGATCCGGGCCGTGCTGCGCCGGCAGAGCCCCGAGGTGACCGAGTCGGGCGCGCCGACCCTGGCCGCCGGCCCGGTCCGGATGGACATCGAGCGGCACGTGGTGACCGTCGACGGGGCGGCGGTGCAGCTCCCGCTCAAGGAGTTCGAGCTGCTGGAGCTGCTGCTGCGCAACGCCGGCCGGGTGCTCACCCGCGGTCAGCTCATCGACCGGGTCTGGGGCGCCGACTACGTCGGCGACACCAAGACGCTGGACGTGCACGTCAAGCGGCTGCGCTCGAAGATCGAGCCGGAGCCGTCCGCGCCGCGCTTCATCGTCACCGTGCGCGGCCTGGGCTACAAGTTCGAGCCGTAGGCCGTCAGGCCCGCCAGCGGTAGCGTCGCTCCGGGCGACCCGCCACGCCGTACCGCAGCCCGACCTCGGCCCGGCTGGTGTCGGCGAAGTGCTCCAGGTAGCGGCGGGCGCTGACCCGGGAGATCCCCACCCGGTCGGCGCACTCGCTGGCGGAGAGGGTGCCGTCGTGCTCGCGCAGGGACCGCTCGACCAGCTCCGCCGTCTCCGGACTGAGGCCACGCGGCAGGGCCTGGGCGCCGACCGCGCCGGTGCGGGAGAGCACCCGGTCCACGTCGGCCTGGTCGGCCACGGTGGTGGCGCGCAGCGCGTTGCGCCGGGCGGCGTACTGCTCCAGTCGGGTCCGTAGCTCGTCGAAGCCGAACGGCTTGAGCAGGTAGTTGACCGCGCCGTAGCGGACCGCCCGGCGGACCGCCTCGGCCTCCCGGGCGGCGCTGATCACCAGCACGTCGCAGTCGTGCCGGGCGGCCCGCAGCCGGGTCACGACGTCCAGGCCGAACATGTCGGGCAGGTAGAGGTCGAGCAGGACCAGGTCGGGGCGGAGCTCGTCGACCGCGGCGACGGCCTGCTCGCCGGTGCTCGCCGTGCCGACCACCCGGAACCCGTCGACCCGCTCCACGAACCCGCGGTGGATCCGGGCCACCATGAAGTCGTCGTCGACCACCAGAACGTCGATCACCGGACCCCCTCCAGTGTCCCGGTCGCCGACATCCGGGCGGTGAACATCGCCCCCTCGTCCGTGTTCGTCACGGCGACCTCGCCACCCCGACGGTGGCAGACCAGCCGGGTCAGCGCCAGCCCGATGCCGCGTTCGCCGCCCCGGGCGGCCTTGGTGGTGAAGCCGTGGGTGAACACCTCCTGGGCCAGTTCCGGGGCCACACCCGGCCCGGAGTCGCGGACCACGATCTCCACCGACGAGGCGTCCTGGCGCAGCTCGACCTCCACCCAGGCGGGCCGCTCCACCGGGCCGCCGTCCGCCGGGTCCATGGCCGCCCCACCGTCACCGGCCGCCGGATCGTGGCCGGTGGCCACCGCCTCGACGGCGTTGTCGACCAGGTTCCCGAGCACCGTGGCGACGTCCACGGCGACCTCCGGGGGCAGCCGGTCCAGCCCGGTCCGCTCCGAGACCCGCAGCTCCACCCGCCGCTCCGCCGCCACCGCGGACTTCGCCATCAGCAGCGCGGCCACCGCCGTGTCGTGGATCCGGCTGGTCACCGTGAGGTCCAGCGACGCCCGGTGGCGGCTCAGCGCGTCGACGTAGCGGACCACCTCGTCGTGCTCGCCGATCTGGATCAGGCCGGAGATGGTGTGCAACTGGTTGGCGAACTCGTGGGTCTGCGCGCGCAGCAGCTCGGTGGTGCTGCGGAACGAGCCGATCTCCTGCTCCAGCCGGGCTAGTTCGGTGCGGTCCCGCAGGGTGGTCACCGAGCCGAGCCGGCGGCCGTGCGTGCTGACCGTCATCCGGTTCATCACCAGCACCCGGCCGCCCCGGACGACCACCTCGTCCCGCGCCTGCTGGCCGCCGTCGACGCCGGCCAGCACGTCCCGCAGCCGGCCGGAGATGCGCAGGTCGGCCAGGGTACGGCCGAGACAGTGCTCGGGCAGGTCGAGCAGCCGCCGGCCGACGGAGTTGACCAGGGTGACCCGTTGCTGCGGGTCGAGCGCGATGACCCCCTCGGCGATGCCGTGCAGCAGCGCCTCCCGGTGCTCGGCCAGCCCGGCGATCTCCCGGGGCTCCAGCCCCAGGGTCTGCCGCTTGATCCGCCGGGCCAGCAGCCAGGAGCCGGCCACCCCGAGCAGGCTGGCGATACCCAGGTAGGTGAACAGGTACGACGACGCCCCGACCAGCCGTTCCGACCAGGTCGGGGCGGCCTCGCCGATCATCACCACACCGAGGTGCTGGCCGAGGTTGTCCTCCTCGGCGCCCAGCACCGGCACCTGGGCCACCAACTCCCGGGAACCACCGACGGCCAGCTCACCGGACCAGCTCCGACCCCCGGCCACCCCGGGATCGCCGAGCGGGAGCGGGCTGCCCACCAGGGTGGGGTCGGTGGAGCTGACCACCCGGCCCCGGGCGTCGGCCACGGTCACCGAGGTCACCCCGGACTGGGTGAGCGCGTTCTGCACCAGCGGGGCGACCAGCTCGGCCGGTGCCGGGCGGTTGAGCCGGTCGCGGAGCAGGGGGTTGCCGGCGAGCTGCTCGCCGAGGGCGGCCACCCGCCGTCCCTCGACCCGGTTGAAGGTGGCCGCGGACTGGGCCAGCGAGACGGCGGCGACCGCCACCAACACGACCACGATGATCGCGAGCTGGAGCACCAGTAGCTGCCCGGCCAGGGTGCGGCGGGGCGTGACCACGACCACAAAGACCTCAATTTCCGCTGGTGACAGAAGGCAGACGCGGTGCCTGCCCGGGGTCCATCATCTTGCCGCCGGACTCCTTCGAAACGGAAGAGAAACAAGATGGCAACTCGGAGAAACCTGCTGGTCGTCGGCGTCGCCGCCGCCACGGCGCTGGCCCTGGGCGCCTGCGGCGCCACCGCGGAGAAGAACGAGGGCTCGTCCGGCGGTGACGGCAAACCGGCCACCGGACTGCGGATCATGGTCCCGAACACCCCGGGCGGCGGGTACGACACCACGGCCCGCACCGCCGCGAAGGTGATGGAGGACGCCAAGATCGCCACTGGGGTGCAGGTGTTCAACCTGCCCGGTGCGGGCGGCACCGTCGGCCTCCAGCGTACGGTGAACGAGAAGGGCAACGGCAAGCTCGCCATGCAGATGGGGCTGGGCGTGGTCGGTGCCTCGTACACCTCCAAGTCGTCCGCGACGCTGACCCAGACCACCCCGCTGGCCAAGCTGATCGAGGAGGCCGGCGCCATCGTGGTGCCGAAGAACTCCCCGTACCAGACGATCCAGGACCTGGTCACCGCCTGGAAGGCCAACCCGAAGGCGATCGCCGTCGGCGGCGGCTCGTCGCCCGGCGGCCCGGACCACCTGCTGCCGATGCAGCTCGCGAAGACCGTCGGCATCGACCCCCGCCAGGTCAACTTCGTCTCGTACGACGGCGGCGGCGAGCTGCTGCCGGCCGTGCTCGGCGGGAAGGTCGCCTTCGGCGCCAGCGGCTTCGGCGAGTTCCTCGACCAGGTGGAGGCCGGTCAGATCCGGGTCCTCGCGGTCACCAGCGAGGCGCCGATCGAGGCGCTCAAGGACGTGCCGACGCTGAAGTCCGCCGGCATCGACCTGGTCTTCACCAACTGGCGGGGCATCGTCGCGCCGCCCGGCATCAGCGACGCCGACAAGCAGGTCTGGATCGACGTGCTGACGAAGATGCACGAGTCGGCGGAGTGGAAGGCCGAACTGACCAAGCGGGGCTGGACCGACGCGTTCATCACCGGTGACCAGTTCGCCACCTTCCTCACCGAACAGGACAGGTCCGTGGCCGACCTGCTCAAGCAGCTCGGACTGGCATGACCGGCAGGACGACCCGACCCGGGTTGGGCGGCGACCCGCCGTCCAGCCCGGCGGCGCCGACAGTGCCGGAACAGGCGGCGACGCCGGACCGGGAGCAGGGCGGCCAACCCCCGGCCGGGCCCGCCCCGGTCGCGGATCCGCCGGCCGCCGACCCGACGGGGCAGCCCGTCGGGTCGGCGGCACCCGCCGCGACCGCCACGCCGGAGCCCGACGCCGGGGCGGCCGAGGAGCGTACCCCCTCATCGCCGGAGCCGGCGGCGGTCGGGACGGACCCGGCCACCCCGTCCGACCCGGCGCCGGCCCCCCGGCCGGACCGCGCCCAGTACGGCGTCTGCGCCTTCCTGGCCCTGGTCGGCGGCCTGGTCATCGCCGACGCGGCGCGCACCGGTCACGCGATCAGCAGCGCCGACCCGATCGGCCCGAAGCCGGTGCCGATCCTGCTCGGCGTGCTGCTGCTGATCGTCGCCGCGATCTACGCGGTGGACGTGGCCCGGGGCGGCGCGGGTGAGCCGGAGGCCGGCGAGGACGTCGACCTGACCAGCCCGATCGACTGGCGGACGGTGCTGCTGCTGATCGGCGCGTTCCTGGTCAACGCGGTGCTGATCGAGCGGCTCGGCTGGGTGATCAGCGGGACGCTGCTCTTCTGGGGCTCCGCGTTCGCGCTCGGCAACCGGCACTACGTCCGCAACCTGCTGATCGCCGTCGCGCTGTCGCTGGTCACCTTCTACACCTTCGCCATCGGGCTCGGCGTCAACCTGCCCGCCGGCGTGCTGCAAGGAATCCTGTGATGGACAACCTCGGAAACCTGCTCGACGGGTTCGCCAACGTGGTGACCCCGATGAACCTGCTGATCGCGCTGCTCGGCGTCACCATCGGCACCGCCGTCGGCGTGCTGCCCGGCATCGGCCCGGCGATGACCGTGGCGCTGCTGCTGCCGGTCACCTACGGGATGGAGCCCACCCAGGCGTTCATCATGTTCGCCGGCATCTTCTACGGCGGCATGTACGGCGGCTCGACCACCTCGATCCTGCTCAACACCCCCGGCGAGTCGTCGTCGGTGGTGACCGCGATCGAGGGCAACAAGATGGCCAAGGCCGGCCGCGCCGCGCAGGCCCTGGCCACCGCCGCGATCGGCTCGTTCGTCGCCGGCACCATCGCCACCCTGCTGCTGGTGGTGGTCACCCCGCCGGTGGTGTCCTTCGCGATCAGCCTGGGCGCGCCCGACTACTTCGCGCTGATGCTGCTGTCGTTCGTGGCGGTCACCGCCGTGCTCGGCGCGTCCCGGGTACGCGGCTTCGCCTCGCTGCTGATCGGCCTGGTCATCGGCATGGTCGGCATCGACACGGTGAGCGGCCAGCAGCGGCTCACCCTGGGCGTCCCGCAGCTCGCCGACGGCATCGACGTGGTCGTGGTGGCGGTCGGCATCTTCGCCGTCGGCGAGGCGCTCTGGATCGCCGCCCACCTGCGCCGCCGGGCCGCCGAGGTGATCCCGGTCGGCCGGCCGTGGATGGGCCGGGAGGACTGGAAGCGGTCCTGGAAGCCGTGGCTGCGCGGCACCGCGTACGGGTTCCCGTTCGGGGCGCTGCCGGCGGGCGGGGCGGAGATCCCCACCTTCCTGTCGTACGCGACGGAGAAGAAGCTGACGAAGCACCCGGAGGAGTTCGGCCGGGGCGCGATCGAGGGGGTGGCCGGCCCGGAGGCGGCGAACAACGCCTCCGCCGCCGGCACGCTGGTGCCGATGCTCGCCATCGGACTGCCCACCAACGCCACCGCCGCGGTGATGCTCGCCGCCTTCCAGCAGTACGGCATCCAGCCCGGCCCGCTGCTCTTCGAGCGGGAGTCCGGCCTGGTCTGGACGCTGATCGCCAGCCTCTTCGTGGGCAACCTGCTGCTGCTGGTGCTCAACCTGCCGCTCGCCCCCGCCTGGGCGCGGCTGCTGCGGATCCCGCGCCCCTACCTCTACGCCGGGATCCTCTTCTTCGCCTCGATGGGCGCGTACGCCGTCAACGCCTCGCCGTTCGATCTGTTCCTGCTGCTCACCCTCGGCCTGCTCGGCTTCGGGATGCGGCGGTTCGGGCTGCCGATCCTGCCGCTGATCGTCGGGGTGATCCTCGGCCCGCGTGCGGAGCTCCAGGGCCGGCGGGCGTTGCAGCTCTCCGGCGGTGAGCTGCACGGGCTGGTCGGCGGCTGGGTGTCCTGGACGATCTACGCGGCGATCGTGGTGGTGCTGCTCTGGCCGGTGATCGGGCGGTTCGTGGTCCGCCCGCTGCGGGGAAGGTTGGTGACCGGATGACGATCCTGGTGGGGTACGTGCCCTCGCCGCTGGGCGAGGCGGCGCTGCGCGCCGCCGTGGAGCAGGCCCGGTTCCGCGACGAGCCGGTGCTGGTGGTGAACACCTCGCGCGGTGACGCGTACGTCGACCCGCGTTTCGCCCAGGAGCCCGACCTGGACCGGGTGACCCGCGAGCTGACCGCCGCCGGGGTGCCGCACACGGTCCGGCAACTGGTGCGGGGCCGGGACGCGGCCGAGGAGATCACCGAGATCGTCGAGGCGGAGGACGTGTCGCTGGTGGTGATCGGGATCCGGCACCGCACCGCGGTCGGCAAACTGATCATGGGCTCGACGGCACAGGAGATCCTGCTCCGGGTGCCCTGCCCGGTGCTCGCGGTGAAGGTCGACTGAGTGCGCCCCGGGGAGCGGGGAGTCCCCGGGCGCGCCCAGGTCGGCCTGCTGCTGACGCACACCGTCGTGGTGCAGGCGGTGACCTTCGTGCTGCGGCCGGCGTCCGCGTACCGGGCGCTGGAGCTGGACGTGCCGCCGGCCTGGCTGGGTGTGCTCGGGGCCAGCTTCGCGGTGGTGCCGCTGGTGCTGGCCGTCCCCGCCGGCCACGCCGTCGACCGGCTCGGCGAGCGCCGGATCGTACTGGCCGGGTCGGGGCTGCTCGCCGTCGCCGGTCTCGGTTACGTGCTGCTCGCCGACACGGTCGCCGGGCTGGTGGCGGCCAGCATGCTGCTCGGCACCGGGCACCTCTGCGCGGTGGTGGGGCAGCAGGCCCTGGTCGCCAACCGCACCCCGGCGGACCGCTACGACGCCGCGTTCGGCTACTACACGTTCGCCGCCTCGTTGGGTCAGGCGTGCGGTCCCGGCCTGATCGTGGTCTTCGGCGGGGACCACCCCATCCCCGACACCGGGGCGATCTTCCTGGGCGCCGCCGCGTTCGCCGTGCCGCTGCTGGCCGCGGCGGCGTTCCTGCGCCCGTCCGGACACCACCGGACGGCGGCCGGCGCGGCGGCCGGCGGGATGCGGGACCTGCTCCGTCAGCCGGGTCTGCTGCGCGCCCTCACGGTGAGCTGCGTGGTCCTGGCGGCGGTCGACATCACCCTGGTCTACCTGCCCGCCCTCGGTGCGGAACGCGGCATCGCGGCCGGCACGATCGGGCTGCTGCTCGGGCTGCGGGCGGTCGCCTCGATGGCGTCCCGGCTGCTGCTCGGCCGGCTCGTCGCCGCCGTCGGCCGGCGCCGCCTGCTGATCGGCACCGTGGTCCTCGCCGCGGCCGGTCTGGCGCTGCTGCTGCCGCCCCTGCCGCTGTGGGCGATGGCCGTCGTGGTCACCGTCGCCGGGCTGGGCCTGGGCGCCGGCCAGCCGTTGACCATGTCGTTCCTCGCCGAGTCCGCCCCGGCCGGGCTGCGGGGCCGGGCGATGTCGCTCCGGCTCACCGGCAACCGGCTCGGGCAGGTGTTGATCCCCAGCGCGGCCGGCGTGCTGGCGGCCGGCGCCGGGGCGGCCGGCGTGCTCGCCTGCACGGCGGCCGGGCTGGCCGGGGCGGCCGTCGCCGCGACCGGCCTGCACCGGCCGCCCGCCACCGACCCGTCATCCTGACCGAGAGGAAAGAACCATGCCCGACAGCACCGCCGACCTCTACGACCGGCACGGCGACGCGCTCGGCTCGTGCGACACCCAGCTAGGCCAGTTCGGGGGCGTCACCGCCTTCGCCGGTCCAGCCGTCACCGTCCGCTGCTTCCAGGACAACGCCCTGGTCAAGTCGATCGTCGCCGAACCCGGCGAGGGTCGGGTGCTGGTGGTCGACGGCGGCGGGTCGGTGCACACCGCGCTGATGGGTGACCTGATCGCCGGCGCCGCGGCGCGCAACGGCTGGGCCGGCGTGGTGATCAACGGTGCGGTCCGCGACGTCGCGGCGCTCCGTACCCTGCCGATCGGCATCAAGGCGCTCGGCAGCAACCCCCGCAAGAGCGCCAAGACGGGCGCGGGGGAGCGGGACGTCGAGGTGACGTTCGGCAACTGCGTCTTCACCCCGGGCGCGACGGTGTGCTGCGACGACGACGGGGTGGTCGTGCTCGCCGGGCAGGGGTAGCCCCCGCCGGGCCGTTCCCGCCCGGTCAGCCCTCGCTGGCCGGGTGGGGGGCGATCTGGCCCTGCCGCAGCCGGGCCGCGCACAGCCCGGCCAGCTCCGCGTACGCGGGGGCGCCGATCAGCGCGGTCAACTCCGGGCCGTAGGAGAGGTACATCGGTTCGGCGCCGACGTGCGCGTCGGTGGAGGAGGTGCACCACCAGTCCAGGTCGTGCCCGCCGGAGCCCCAGCCCCGCCGGTCGAACTCCGACAGGGTGGAGACCAGCACCCTGGTGTCGTCGGGCCGGGTGGTCCACTCCTGCTCCCGACGGACCGGCAACTGCCAGCAGACGTCCGGCTTGTACTCCAGCGGGTGCACCCCGTCGCGCAGCGCCTGGCCGTGCAGGGCGCAGCCGCCCCCGCCGGGGAAGTCGGCGTCGTTGAGGAAGACGCAGGGGGCGTTCTCGCCCTGGGTGGCGGTGCGCCGGGCCGGGTTCTTGCCGTCGATCGTGTCGGTCTCGGTCCAGTTCCGGAAGCCCCGACGGTGGTGCTGCCAGGTCTGCGGGGTGAGCTTCCGGACGGCGGCGCGTACCCGCTTCTCGTCGTCGGCGTCAGTGAAGAAGGCCCCGTGCGAGCAGCAGCCGTCGGCGGCCCGGCCGGCGACGATGCCGTGGCAGCCCTTGCCGAAGACGCACGTCCAGCGGGACAGCAGCCAGGTCAGATCGGCGCGGACCAGGTGCCGCTCGTCGGCCGGGTCGACGAACTCGATCCACTCGCGGGGGAAGTCCAGCCCCACCTCCCGGCTGCGGGGGTCGCCGGGGTCGTCCACCAGCACGCGCAGTTCCATCTGGCCCGTCACCCGGACCAGCGTACGCGCGGCCCGTCCCGTGGGCCGGCGAGCCGGGAAAACGGGTTGGCCCTAGGGTCGTCTCATGCGGCTGGGTGTCCTCGACGTCGGTTCCAACACCGTGCACCTGTTGGTGGTCGACGCCCACCACGGTGCGCATCCCTGGCCGGCGCACTCCGAGAAGGTGGTGCTGCGGCTCGCCGAGCAGATCGGGCCGGACGGCGCGATCACCGAGGCCGGTGCCGACGGGCTGGTCAAGGCGGTCGGGATGGCCCGTACCGCGGCCACCGCGCTGGCCGTCGACGACCTGCTGGCCTTCGCGACCAGCGCGGTCCGCGACGCCACCAACGCGGCCGACGTGCTGGCCCGGGTCCGGGACACCACCGGCGTACGCCTGGAGGTGCTCTCCGGCGCGGACGAGGCGCGGGCGACCTTCCTGGCGGTCCGGCGGTGGTTCGGCTGGTCGGCGGGGCGGCTGCTGGCGATGGACATCGGCGGCGGGTCGCTGGAGTTGGCCGCCGGTATCGACGAGGACCCGGACGTGGCGGTGTCGTTGCCGCTGGGCGCCGGCCGGCTGAGCCGGCAACGGCTGCGCGTCGACCCGTCGGGACTGGCCCCGCCGTCGGCCGAGGCGGTGGAAGAGCTGCGGGAGTACGTCGACGCGCAGCTCGACCCGGTGGCGGAGAAGTTGACCGAGGTGGGCTGGGAGCGCCCGGTCGCCACCTCGAAGACGTTCCGGACGCTGGCCCGGCTGGCCGGGGCGGCACCCTCCTCGGCCGGCCTGTGGTCCCGGCGCAGCCTCACCCGGACCGGGCTGCGGCAGGTGCTCGGCTTCATCCGGCACATCCCGCCGGCCCAGCTTCCGGAGCTGGAGGGGGTGAGCGCGGGTCGGGCCCACCAGTTGCTGGCCGGCGCGGTGGTGGCCGAGGCGGTGCTGCGCCGGCTCGACGTGCCGGCGGTGGACGTCTGCCCGTGGGCGCTGCGTGAGGGCGTCATCCTCAGACGGTTGGATCAGCTCCAACCGATGTGACGTACGCCGGTCGTTCCGGGGGGTTTGGGGCTTCTCGTCCTGAAGTGGGGTGGTGGACCCGGCTACCCTGAGGGTTGTGACTTCCCGCGTCCCGGTGCTCCTCTCCAGTTCCTCGGTCTTCCCTGAGCGGACCGCGGCTGCCTTCCAGCTCGCCGCCGAACTCGGCTACGACGGCGTCGAGGTGATGGTCTGGACCGATGCCGTCAGCCAGGACGCCGGCGCGCTGCGCGGCCTGGCCGAGCACTACGGCGTTCCGGTGCTCTCGGTGCACGCCCCCTGCCTGCTGGTCACCCAGCGGGTGTGGAGCCCCGACCCGTGGCAGCGGCTGCGCAAGGCCGCCGAGCTGGCCGAGACCCTGGCGGCGCCGACGGTCGTGGTGCACCCGCCGTTCACCTGGCAGCGGGACTACGCCCGGAACTTCGCCGACGGGCTGGACACGGTCGCCGGGCAGTTCGGCGGGCTGCGGTTCGCGGTGGAGAACATGTACCCGGTGCGGATGGCCGGCCGGCAGTTCGTCCCGTACGCGCCGGGCTGGGACCCGACCGAGACCGATTACGCCTCCTACACGCTCGACCTGTCGCACTGCGCCGCGTCGCACACCGACTCGCTGGAGATGGCCGACCGGATGGGCGCCAACCTGGCCCACGTGCACCTCGGCGACGGCACCGGCGAGGGCCGCGACGAGCATCTGGTGCCCGGCCGAGGCACCCAGCCCTGCGCCGAACTGCTCCGCTCGTTGGCCGGCCGTGGCTTCACCGGCTCGGTCGCCGTCGAGGTGACCACCCGGGGCGCCCGGAGCCGCGCCGTCCGCGAGGCCGACCTCCGCGAGGCCCTGGCCTTCGCCCGCGCCAACCTCACCGCCCCCTCCCCCCTAAACGCCTGACCCCACCCACCCCCCAACCCCACCCCCCCACCCCCACCCACCTCGCCGCCCCACCGTCCCCCCGCCTCGGTGATCAAGAGGTTTACGTCAGATCACCGGCGATGGATGACACAAACCTCTTGATCAACCCTGCGGGGTGGGGGTGAGGGTGAGGGTGAGGGGGGTAGGGCGGGTTAGGGGACTGGGGTGAGGGTTTGGGTGGGGGGTGTGGGTTGCTCGACGGCGGCGCGTTTGCGGGCGCGGTGGGCGGCGACGTGGGAGCGGGTGGCGCAGCGCTCCGAGCAGAACCGGCGGCAGCAGTTGGACGAGGTGTCCAGGTAGACGTTGCCGCAGCGTTCGTCGGCGCAGACGCCGAACCGGGCGCTGCCGTACTCGCAGAGCCACACCGACAGGCCCCACACCGCGCCGGCCAGGTATTCGGCGCTGACCGAGGCGCCCCGGCTGGTCACGTGCATGTGCCAGTCGCTGGAGTCGTGACCGGAGATGCGCGGCTGCACGGGGAACGCCTCCAGCATGGCGTTCAGCTCGGCCACCGCCTGGATGTCCCGCCCCGAGGTGCCGAACTCGAAGACGTCGCGCAGCCGCTTCTGTGCCCGTCGGAAGATTGCCAGGTCCCGCTCGGCGACCTCGTCGCGCATCCACGCGTTGTCGTCCGGGAAGAGGGCCCGCAGGTCGTCGAGGTCGTCCAGGCGGGCGTTGACGAGGTCAACCCCGGTCCGGGCGTACGCGTCGAAGTTCACGACACCAACGGTAGACGACTCAGGGGGTACGCGGCGCGTCGATGTAGTGGGGTAGGAACCGGGCGTAACCGTCTGTGATCAGACTCTCACTCTCCCGCACCCCGACGCCGGCCGACTCCCCGTCGACGATCCAGCTCCCCAGCACCATCCGGTTGCCGGCGAACTCCGGCAACGCCCGGAACTCCTGGTAGCAGAAGCCCTCGTCGCCGTAGATCCCCGGATTGCTGAACTCGCTGCCGCCGGTGACGATCCGTACCGAGCCGCCCTCCCGGCCGAGCAGCGGCTTCGCCACGTACTCCGGCATCCCGCGCGGCGAGTCCAGGTACGCCGGGAGCAGGAACTCGTGGCCCGGGTACAGCTCCCAGAGCACGGCGAGCAGCGCCTTGTTCGACAGCAGCAGCTTCCAGGCCGGCTCGATCCAGGTGGTCGGGGTGCCCGGCTCCAGCGCCGGACGGCCGTACGGCTCGGCCAGCATCCACTCCCACGGGTAGAGCTTGAAGCAGGTGGTCACCGGCCGGTCAGCGGCGTCGACGAAGCGCCGGCCGTCCCAGCCGACGTGCTGGATCGGCAGCAGCGTCACGTCCAGCCCGGCCTGCCGGGCGGTCTCGGCCAGGTAGCCGGCGGTGATCTGGTCCTCGCCGGACTCCTCCTCGTTCGACCAGCACACGTGCACCCGCCGGTCGTGCAGGCCGGCGCCGATCCTGGCCCAGGCGCCGACCAGCCGTTCGTGCAGGCTGTTCCACTGGTCCGCCTCGGGCCGGGTCTCCTCCAGCCAGTACCACTGGACGATGCTCGCCTCGACCAGCGCGGTCGGGGTGTCGGCGTTGTACTCCAGCAGCTTCGGCGGCCACGAGCCGTCGTAGACGAGGTCGAACCGGCCGTAGAGGGTCGGCGGTCGTTCGCGCAGCGACCGGGCCACCGCCTCGGCCGCCCACGGCGGGATGCCGAACTCGGCGTACCGGTTGCGGGCCACCACGTGCTCGGCGGCGGCCACCGACATCCGGTGCAGTTCCTCGGTCGCCTCCTCCAGTCGCAGCACCTCGTCCAGGTCGAAGGCGTACGCGGCGGATTCGTCCCAGTACGACATGACCTCGCCGTCGGGCAGTTCGGTGTCGGCGTACACCAGGCCCTGGGAGCGGATCACGGTGCCGGAGTCCGGACGGGGGGTGACCGTCTCCCGACGCACCTCAGCCGCCGCAGGAGGCGAGGTGGGTGCCGAATCCACCGCGTTCGGGCAGTGCGGCGGACCCCGGCTCGGGCGCGGCGGCCCGGGTGTCGCCGATGGCCGTCGGCACCCGCATGGCGAGCGCGACGGTGTCCCCGCCGCCGACCGGCCCGAGGGCGCAGTCGTCATCGTCGTCGTCGGAGGTCAGGTTGCAGCCGGAGAGGGTGAGCGCCAGCGCGGTGAGCGCGCCGAGCTGCACGGAGGCCGACCGCAGCCGGCGGCGGGGGTGTCGTTCCACGGGATCGTTGTAGCTGATCGATGCCAGTTCCGTCGCCCCCCGGACGGGGTCCGTGATGCGGTTGGGACTCCGTCCGGCGGCCGGCCCGGGCTACCCGGCCGCCGCCGGGCGGAGTCGCGCCGCCGGGCGTTACGCTCGGCTCATGCTCCGTTCCGTCATCCTCGCCGCCTCCAGGTCATCCCAGGTCGAGCGGCTCGTCGCGACGGCCCCGTTCACCCGGGACGTCGTCCGCCGGTTCGTCGCCGGCGCCGGCACCGACGACGCGTTGCGCGCGACCCGCGAACTCGTCGCCGACGGTCTCGCGGTCACCCTCGACAACCTCGGCGAGGACACCGTCACCCCCGAGCAGGCCAACGCCACCCGGGACGAGTACCTGAAACTGCTGCGGCTGCTCACCGCCGCCGGGCTCACCCCGGCCGCCGAGGTGAGCGTGAAGCTCTCCGCTCTCGGCCAGAAGTTCGACGAACACCTGGCGTACGACAACGCTCGGGCGATCTGCGTGGCGGCCGACCAGGCGGGCACCACGGTCACCCTGGACATGGAGGACCACACCACCACCGACTCGACCCTGGACGTCCTGACCAAGCTGCGCAAGGACCACCCGTCGACCGGCGCGGTGCTCCAGGCGTACCTGCGGCGTACCGAGTCGGACTGCCGTGAGCTGGCCTCCGCCGGGTCCCGGGTGCGGCTCTGCAAGGGTGCGTACAAGGAGCCGGAGTCGGTGGCGTACCAGTCCGCCCGCGAGGTGGACAAGTCGTACGTGCGCTGCCTGAACGTGCTGATGTCCGGTGATGGCTACCCGATGCTGGCCACCCACGACCCGCGCCTGATCGCCATCGGCGAGGACCGGGCCCGCTGGTTCGACCGGGGGCCGGAGCGGTTCGAGTTCCAGATGCTCTACGGCATCCGCCCCGAGGAGCAGGCCCGGTTGGTCGGCGAGGGCTACACGGTGCGCACCTACCTGCCGTACGGCGAGGACTGGTACGGCTACCTGATGCGCCGGCTGGCCGAGCGTCCGGCGAACCTGATGTTCTTCGGCCGGGCCCTCGCCTCGAAGAAGTGAACCCCTCGGTGCCGGCGTCCGGCCAGCCCGGGGTGCCCGGCACCGGGTGGTAGCCGCCCGTACCGGCCACCACCATCCCCAGCGGTCCCCTTTGCGGGCCGGCGGCGACCACGTCCCGCCGGCCCGTCCGACTTCGGTCCACCTCCGGCCTGCCCAGCAGCTCCCGTCGACGGGTTCGTCAGTCGTCTTGACAGCATTGGCTAATGCTATTAGCTTTAGGGTTATGACGATTAGCCAGGTGGCGCGGGACGGTGGGACGATCGCGTACGAGGTGCACGGCGAGGGTCCGCTGGTGCTCCTCGCGCACGGCATGGGGGAGAACCGGCGGTCCTTCCGCCACCTGATCCCGCTGCTGGTCGAGGCGGGCTACCGGGTGGCCTCGATGGACGTCCGGGGGCACGGCGACTCCAGCCCGCGCTGGCCGTCGTACGCACCCGCCGAGGTGGCGGCCGACCTGCTGGCGGTGGTGCGGGCGCTGGGCGGGCCAGCGACCCTGGTCGGCAGCTCGTCCAGCGCCGCGGCCGTGGTGTTCGCCGCCGCCGACGCCCCCGAACTGGTCAACGGCATCGTGCAGGTCAGCCCGTTCGTCGCCCAGCCCAAGCCCAACCCGGTCATGCGGGTCGCCCAGGCGGTGGTGCTGCGTAGCCCCCGGCTCTTCGGGATGTTCCACCGGACGCTCTTCCCGGCCGTCCGGCCCGCCGACGACGCCGCGTACCGGAAGGAGATCGTCGCCGGGATGCGCGGCCGGATGGCCGCGGTGCGGGGCGTGATCGTCCCGGTCGGGCCGCACTGGACGGCGCGGGCCCCGGAGGTCCGCCCGCCGGTGCTGGTGCTGATGGGCGTGCGGGACCCCGACTTCGCCGACCCCGGAGCGGCGGCGCGGGCCGCCCGTCGGCTCTTCACCACCGCCGAGGCCCGGATGATCGCCGACTCCGGCCACTACCCGCACGCCGACCAGCCCGTGGCCACCGCCGCCCAACTGGTGGAGTTCCTGGCGGTGGTCTCCCGTGCCTAGGGCCGGGCTCACCCAGGCCACGGTGGTGCGCGAGGCGGCCCGCCTCGCCGACGAGGTCGGCCACGACAAGCTGACCCTGGCCGCCGTCGCCGCGCGGTTGGGCGTCGCGCTGCCCAGCCTCTACAAGCACGTACGGGGGGCGGACGCGCTGGCCCAGCAGCTCGCCGCGCTGGCCACCGCCGAACTGGCCGACGAGCTGACCAACGCCGCCGTCGGCCGGGCCGGCCGGGACGCGCTGCACGCGGTCGCCGCCGCCTGGCGGGACTACGCCCACCGGCACCCCGGCCGCTACCCGGCCGCCCAGCGGGTGCCCGACCCGACCGACCCCGACCACGTCGCGGCCGGCCGCCGGGCCCTCGACGTCGTCTACGCCATCCTGCGCGGGTACGGCCTGACCGGGGACGCCGCCGTCGACGCGGCCCGGACCTTCCGCAGCGCCGTGCACGGTTTCGTCGCCCTGGAGTCGGCCGGCGGCTTCGGCCTGCCCCGGCGGATCGACCACTCCTACGACCAGCTTGTCGCCGTCCTGGACACCGCCTTCCGGGACTGGCCCGTACCCCGGGCCCGGCCCGCACCCGAGGGGGACCGATGAAGGCCCCTGCTGCTGGCCCTCGCCTTCCTCCTGGAGTTGGCGCTGCTCGTCGCCGCCGGCTGGTGGGGCCTCACCCTCGACGCCGGGGGTGTGCGCCGACGCGCGGGTGGCTCTGGCCGGATCGCCCGATTGGTCGTACCCTTCGCCGGTGACCGAGGACGTCCCGCGCCGCCGCTCGCGGTGGCCGCTGTGGACGGCGCTCGCGGTGGTCCTCTCCCTGCTCACCTGCGGCCTGCCGGCGGCGCTGCTGGCCGCGGTGGCCCGCCAGGTCACCGAGCGTCCGGCGGCGGTCCGGCCGCCCGGTGGGCCGGACGACCCGGATGACCCGGCCGCCCGTACCGCCCGTCTGCTGGCCGCCCAACTCGACCGGCAGGCGGTGGCCCTGCTGCGCGGCGACCGCGCCGGCTTCCTGGCGATCGCCGACCGGTCCGCCCACGCCGACCTGGGCCGTCGGTACGCCGCCCTCCGCGCGCTGCGGGTGACCGTGTGGCGGGCCGAACCGACCGGGCCGCCCACCGCCGTACCCGGGCAACCCGGCCGGTGGCGGCAGCCGGTCACCTTCCGGTACTGCCTCGTCGTCCCCGACTGTCCGCCCAGCCCGGTGCCGGTCGCCACCCGGTGGCGGGAGTCCGGCGACACGCCGGTGCTGCTCGCCGTCGAGGAGTCCCGCTCGGAGCGGAGCGGTGCGCGGCCCTGGGAGGTCAGTGAACTGGTCGCCGTCGTCGGCCCGCGGACCATGGTGGCCACCACCCCGGCGTACCGGAAGCGGCTGCCCGGACTGCTGGCCGAGGCCGAGGCGGCGGCGAAGGTGGCCGACCTGTACCCGGTGGCCGGCCCACCCCCGGACCGGTACCGGGTCTTCTACGCCGGGAAGGCCGAGTGGGCACGCTGGTACGGCGGCGGCCGGCCCCGCTGGACCGCCGGGTACGCGGTCACCGTCGGCGGCGGCCAGCACGAGGTGGTGCTCAACGCCGACGCGCTCACCACCGGCGACACCGGTGTACTGCTCCGGCACGAGTTGACCCACGCCGCCTCGCTGCCCGACCGGGGCTACCCCGGCGGGGGGACCTGGTGGCTGGTCGAGGGGCTGGCCGAGTACGCCGGTGCCGACGGCGCGCCCGTCGACCGCTACGAGGGGTTGGCCGACGTCCGCCGGTACGCCGCCGGTGGCTGGGACGGGAGACTGGCCAGCCTCGTCCCCGCCGCCGACGACACCGCCGACCGGGCCGGGGCCGCCTACGGCGTCGGCTACCTGGCCGTCCGGCACCTCGTCGACCGGTACGGGGAACAGCGGACGCTGGCGTTCTTCCGGGCGGTGGTACACGACGGCCGCACCGTGGAGGAGGCGTCCGGGCAGGTGTTCGACGAGCCGTGGCAGCCGCTGCACGACGAGTGCGTCGACTACGTCCGCGCCGCCTCCGGATGACCTCGACCGGGCTCGTCGCACGGACCGGGCGCGCCGCCGAGGTGGCCGTCCGAGCCGGTCAGCAGATCGCTTCTCGGGACAGCGAGGTGGTGTCGGACGGGTGCCGCGACCGCCCATGATCGACCGCTGTCGGACGGTGCCGGGGCACCTGCGACACTGGACGACGCTCCCAGCGCGGAGCCCCGGTCCGCGTCCGGAAGCGGCCCGGGGCACCCGTCCGGTGGCTCCGGCGGCGCCGCCGGAGCCACCGGACGCCTTCCGCGCTCCGATCTGCTGCTGGCCGCCCCCGGATTCCGGGTGGAGAACGCCAGGTCACGACCGGGTGAACGACGCCCTTCCCATGATCAGTTGTACGAAGGGATCGCGCCGGTCACAGCCGTCCCGCTACCGTACTGGTAACACGCGCGTTGCCGGCCCGCACGGGAGCTCCGTCGGGTGGCACGCGCCGGGCATGGGATGGGTCGGGTGAGCCATGGCCGGGTCACAGTCCTCCGACGGTCGGCTGTCGGAGGTCAAGTTCCTGACCGTCGCCGAGGTGGCGTCGGTCATGCGGGTGTCCAAGATGACGGTCTACCGCCTGGTGCACAGCGGTGAACTCACCGCGGTCCGGGTGGGCCGGTCGTTCCGGGTGCCCGAGCACGCGGTGCACGACTATCTGCGGGGGGCGTTCCAGGAGACCGCCTGACCCGTCGAGTGCGACGTAACGGGCATCGACGGGGGCGCGTTGGTCCTGCTGACGCACTGCGGCTACCCTGGAGCCGATCCTGACCGCACGCCGGTGCGCCCCGACGCCACCAGGCTGGTCCGGTCCGTTGTCCGCAAGCGGTCACCGGCGCCACCGTGGTGGTGCCAACTGTCCGCACCGAACGTTGCATTGAAAGGCTGTCGTATGGGCTCGGTGGTCAAGAAGCGCCGCAAGCGCATGGCTAAGAAGAAGCACCGCAAGCTGCTGCGCAAGACCCGCGTCCAGCGTCGCCGTCTCGGCAAGTGACCGGTGCCGGGTCATCGACCCGGCACCGGCACCACCTGCCAACTGTCGACCCTCGGAGGCTCAGGTGATCAGGCCGCGGACATCCCGGCTCGGTCCCACTTGCCGGTCAGGGCGTGCGCGATGACCCCCGGTGGCACCCCAGGTGCTCCGGGGGTCGTTGTCGTGACCGGGGTCGGCCGATACCTCGGCGCGCACGTGGCCGCCCGGCTCGCCGCCGACCCGCGCATCGAGCGGGTGATCGGCGTCGACCCGGCCACCCCCGGTCCCGAGTTCACCGACCTGCTCGACCGGGTCGAACGGATCCGCCTCGACCTCGACTCGCTCGGCGGTCTCCTCGCCGACCTCGACGTCGACGCCGTGGTCCACCTCGCCCTGGTCACCGCCCCCGACCCGCAGCACGGCGGTCGGACGGCGATGAAGGAACAGAACGTCATCGGCACCATGCAGCTACTCGCCGCCTGCCAGCGGGCGCCCCGGCTGCGCAAGCTGGTGGTCCGCTCGTCGACCGCCGCGTACGGCGCGTCCTTCCGCGACCCGGCGGTCTTCACCGAGGAGACCGAGCCGCGCGAGGTGCCGCGCGGCGGTTACGGCCGCGACATCCTCGACATCGAGGGGTACGTCCGGGGTTTCCGTCGCCGCCGGCCCGACGTCACCGCGACGGTGCTGCGGTTCGCCCCGTTCATCGGCTCCACCGCCGACACCACGCTCACCCGCTACTTCTCCCAGCCGGTGGTGCCCACCGTCTTCGGCCGCGACCCGCGCCTGCAGTTCGTGCACTTCGACGACGCGCTCGAAGTGCTGCACCGGTCGATCGCCGAGGACCATCCGGGGACGTACAACGTCGCCGGGCCGGGGGTGCTCTCGCTGTCCCAGGCGATCCGCCGGGCCGGCCGGGTGGCCATGCCGGTGCTGGAGCCGGGGCTCTCCGGGGCCGCCGCGATCGCCCGTAGCCTCGGCTTCGGCCGCTACGGCCTGGACCAGGTCGACCTCTTCGTGCACGGCCGGGTGGTCGACACCAGCCGGCTGGAGCGGGAATACTCCTTCACCCCGCGCTCCACCGCCGCCGCGTTCGACGACTTCATCCGGGCCCACCACGGCGGCGTCGTGCTCAGCCAGGGCCAGCTCGCCGCCGCCGAGCAGTTGGTGCTGGAGAGCATCCGGCAGGTCCGCTCGGCCGTTCGGGAGCGGTCGTGACCAGGCCCGCCGCACCGCCGCCCGCCGGTTCGGTGGTGCCGGACCGGCCCGGCGACCACTGGGACCGCCGGGTCGCCTCCGGCCTGGCGTTCCTGCGCCGACGCCTCTCCGGTCAGTACGAGGTGGACGAGTTCGGCTTCGACCCGGAGCTGACCGGCGCGGTCTTCCATCCGCTGCTGCGGCTGCTCTACCGCGACTGGTTCCGCACCGAGATCAGCGGCCTGGAACACGTGCCCGCCGACGGGGCCGGCCTGGTGGTCGGCAACCACTCCGGCACCGTGGCGCTGGACGCGCTGATCCTCGCCACCGCCCTGCACGACCAGCACCCCGCCCACCGCTACCTGCGGCTGCTCGGCGCGGACCTGGTCTTCCGGATGCCGGTGGTGTCCGAGATCGCCCGCAAGACCGGCGGCACGGTCGCCTGCAACCCGGACGCCGAGCGGCTGCTCGGCAACGGTGAGGTGGTGGGTGTCTTCCCGGAGGGCTTCAAGGGCGTCGGCAAGCTCTACTCCGACCGCTACAAGCTGCAACGCTTCGGCCGGGGCGGGTTCGTCTCGGCGGCCCTGCGTACCGGCACCCCGATCGTGCCGGTCGCCATCGTCGGTGGCGAGGAGATCTATCCGATGCTCGCCGACATCAAGCCGCTGGCCCGGCTGCTCAAGCTTCCGTACTTCCCGGTCACGCCGACGTTCCCGTGGCTGGGGCCGCTGGGCATGGTGCCGTTGCCGAGCAAGTGGCTGATCGAGGTCTGCCCACCGATCCCGACCGCGCACCTGACCGAGTCGGCCGACGACCCGCTGGTCGTGTTCAACCTCGCCGACCAGGTCCGCGAGACCATCCAGCACACCCTGCACCGGTTGCTGGAACGCCGCCCGGACCCGTTCGGCCCCTGACCGGGCCGGATTGAGCCCGGGTCGGTGGATTGACCCGGTGCGGGCCGACCCCGGGTGGGTGGATTGACCGGTGCGGGCCGACCCGGGGGCGGGCGGATTGGCCCGGTGCGGACTGACCCGGGGGCGGACTGACCTCGGGCGGGCAGATTGACCCGGGGCGGGGTGGTTCCCCGCGGAGCGGTATGCCGCTCTGTCATATTTATGCCGCTGCGGCATATCGGTATCGCAGGATATGACCGTGGCTGAGGAGTGCTGGTGTGGGAGAGGCCGGCTCCGCGTGTGGCCGTGGCTGAGGAGCGCCGGTGCCGGAGGCCGGCTCCGCACTAGTCCGCGCGGCGGCGTCGGTGCAGCGCCAGGCCGGCGGAGACCGCGCCGGCCAGCAACCCGGCCGCAGCCGTCGACGGTACGGCGATCTTCACGGCCCGGCGTCCGGTGCGGAAGTCGCGCACCTCCCAGCCCCGCCTCCGGGCCTCACGCAGCAGCGCGCCGTCCGGGTTGACCGCCACCCCCCGGCCGACCGCGCTGAGCATCGGCAGGTCGTTGCAGGAGTCGCTGTATGCGGTGCAGCGGGCCAGGTCCAACCCTTCCACCAGGGCGAGCTGGGTGACCGCCTCGGCCTTGGCCGGCCCGTGCATCAGCTCGCCCACCAGCCGGCCGGTGTACGCCCCGTCGGCCACCTCGGCGACCGTGCCGATCGCCCCGGTCAGGCCGAGCCGGGTCGCGATCACCCGGCCGATCTCCACCGGGGCGGCGCTGACCAGCCAGACCTGCTGGCCGGCGTCGAGGTGCCACTGGGCGAGTCGACGGGTGCCGGCCCAGATCCGGGGTGCCATCAGCTCGTCGAAGATCTCCTCGGCGAGGCGCTCGACGTCGTCCACCCGCCACCCCTCGACGAAGGCGAGGGCGGCCTCCTTGGCCTGCGACATGTCACCGGCGTGCTCGGTGGCCAGCAGCCGGAACCGGGCCTGCTGCCAGGCGAACCGGGCCAGGTCACCGGTGGTGAAGTAGTTGCGGGCGGCGAGCCCACGGGCGAACCAGTAGATCGACGCGCCCTGCATCATCGTGTTGTCGACGTCGAAGAACGCGGCGGCGGTCGGGTCCGACCGGGCCGGGACGGGCGGCGCGTCGGCGTCCGCCCAGCCGGCGGTGTGCCCGTGGCGGTCGGTGCTGACCGTGACCCTGCGGGTGCTGGCCATCGCACCTCCCTCCCTCGGACGACGAGCCGCTGCCTCACCCGAGCCTAGTCCGGGGCGGACAGCGGACGACCGGGCCAGAGGAGAACTGTGGCGTGGACGGCTCCGCCGGTCCGCGCTGCTGGTCCGCTCTGCCAGCCCGCGCTGCCGGTCCGCTCTGCTCTGCCGGCCCGCTCTGCCGGCCTGCTCCGCCGGCCCGCGCTGCTGGTCAGCGGTCGGACGGGCAGGTGGCCGGGGCCGGGCCGAGGGCGTCGCTGGTGACCGGGCTGGGCAACCCGCAGGCGATCGCCGCGCGCAGCGCGTCGGACCGCTTCCGGATGGCGTCGAGCAGGGCGAGCGAGTGTCGGGTCCGTTCCCGCTCGGCGTGACTGGCCCGGCCGAGCAGGCCACTGACCGCCCGTCGTTGCCCGGTGACGAAGGTGTTGACCGCGTCCAGCGCCGCCGGGTCGGCGTGCTGCGCGGCGCTGGTGGTGAGCAGCCGGATGCCCTGCCGGGTGTCGGCGTCCATGTCGTCCAGCACCGCGCTGAACCCGGTCACGTCGGCACGGACCGTGGCGGCCTCGTCGAGTCGGGTCCGGGCGAAGTCGAGGAAGAGTTGGCCCCGGCTGATGTCCGAGCTGGCCAGGGCGAGCTGGGCCCGCTCGGTGGACCGCTTCATGCCGTACAGGGCGTCGCCCGGTACCGCGTCCTCGCTGGCGGCGGAGATGCCGGAGACGGCGACCGCCCCGACCGCGATGCCGACCAGGATGGCACCCCGGGCGCGGGCCCGCCGGGCGCCCGCCCCACCGAGCAGCGGGGTACGCGAGGTCCCCTGCGGAACGTCGGTGGCAGGCTCAACGGCACCGACCCCCTCCCGTTCCGCGGTGGCCATCAGCATGGCGCGAAGCCCGGCGCGGAACTCGGTGTCCACCTCGACGTCGGGCCGTTCGGCGACGAGTCGCTGCCCGACCGCGACGAACGCGGTGAGCTGGTCGTCGGCGCGGGACCGGACGTGGTGGCGCCGGCCGCCGTTGGCTTCGTCGAGAAGCTGGGCGAAGCGTGCGGCCCGCCGACGGGAGAAGAGGTCGCTGTCCACCGCAGGCACCCCCTCTCGCTGGTCACGGCCGGTCGGCCGTGGTGGTTCCCAGCGACCGGCGGCGGCGTACGCCGACCGACCAGGGTCATGGCCGGCGGCGCGGCTCCGGATCGGGACGGATCCGGGGGCGCCGGGACAACTACCGGTCGCATCCGGAGAAACGCTCCGCGCCGGGCGTCGGTTACGGGGCGGTCGGCAGCGAAATCACGAAGAGTGATTGCCGTCACCGGGCGGTCAGGGCTGGAAGCCGTCCGGCAGCAGCCGGGCCAGCGCGCGGACCGCGCGGTACTGCAACGCCTTGATCGCGCCCTCGTTCTTGCCCATCGCCCGGGCCGTCTCGGCCACCGAGAAGCCCTGGAGGAAGCGGAGCACGATGCACTCCTGCTGCTCCGGGTTGAGCCGGGTGACGGCGGTGAGCAGCGCGACGTTGGTGATGTGCTCGACCACCGCCGCCTCCGGGCTGCCCTCCGGCCCCCGGTCCTCCCGGTCCGCGTCGAGCACGTCGCCGGTGGTCACCTCCAGCCGGTAGCGGCCGGACTTGAAGTGGTCGGCGACCAGGTTGCGGGCGATGGTGACCAGCCAGGCGCCCAGGTCGCGGCCCTGCCAGGTGAAGCTGCCGATCCGCTTGAGGGCGCGCAGGAAGGTGTCCGAGGTGAGGTCCTCCGCCAACTGGCGGTTGCCGACCCGGAAGTAGACGAACCGGAAGACGGTGTCGACGTACCGGTCGTAGATCAGGCCGAACGCCTCGGCCTCGCCGGCCTGGGCCCGCTCCACCAGCGCCCAGACCTCGGTGGCCGGGTCGGACGGGTCGGGCCGGCTCGGGAAGCCGGCGGCCGGCGTGGCCGGGGGAGGCGGGGGCGGCGGGGGAGCGGGCGGGACGGCGGGTAGCACGGCCGTGTCGCCGGCCGGCACCGCCGGGATCACGGCGGTCTCCCCGGCGCACGGGTCGGCCACCGAGGACGGTTCGCCGGGCCGTCGGCTCTGCGTCGGCATGGTGGGCCGGGGCGAGGCCACCCGGCCGGCCGGCGCCGCGTTGCCGCCGGGCGCGGCGGGTCGGGGCGTCGGCTCGTTGGGGTGCGGACGCTGGTGGATCCGCCGGGACACGCCGTCCGAACGGGTCGGTTCCAGCCGCTCGTTGACCGACGCCCGGGGCGTCGGGCCGGTCAGGCCGGTGGGCCGTTCCGTGTAGCCGAAGGCGGTCACCGTGCCTCCCCGGTCTGCGGCACGGCCGGACCCGCCGAGCGGCGACGGATCGTCGCGCCGCCGGGTCTGCCCTTGACGGGCAGGGCCGTGTGGGGGTGTGCCGACGCGCGGCAGATCCCCTTGAGGTGCTGGTCCAATGCGCTCACAGGCACGGGGGCCTCCTCGGGCTGAGGGGTGTCGACTCACGGCAAATGGGGTGAGCCGACCCGAGTGATGATAGGGCCAACGTCACCCGTGCGTGGCAAGTCCGTTACACAGGGCAGAAGTATTTCCCGTTCTGTCGCACACCCGGCGGACCGGTTGTCCGTCGTGTGCAGTTGACTTTCACGTCACGTCCTGTTCGTGAATGGAAGTGCAGGTCAGGGTAGCGACGGCCGGCTGCCGGGCAGTCGCACCACCGGTCCGGTCGTCGGGACCCCCGCACCCTCGCGGGGACGGGCTGGAGGCCCACCGGCCGTCCCCGCGCGACCGGTCGGGGCCACGCTGGGTGATCGGGTGGTGCGCGGGGCATGGTCGGGCCGGCGGCGCTGTGCCGGACTCCGCCACCGCGCAGGACGTCCCCGGCAGCTCCGCGCCCACCCTCGCCGACCGGCTCGGCCGTCCTGGGTGTGCCGCACCCGTGGACGGGCGAGACTGTGCGGGCGTACGTGGTGCCGACGCCGGGGCCTCCGGTGACCCGGTGCGGAACTGCTCGTCCACCGCGCGCGTAACCTGGCCCGGTTCAAGCGCCGACCGAGGTGGGGTTCGTCGACGAGCTGCCGTACTCGGTGATCGGCAAGGTGCGCAAGACCCGACCGCGGTCGACACCGGCCGCCCCAATCACGGAGGTGCCCGATGGCCACTGACGCCCGGCTCGCCCTGATCACCCGGCCCGGCTGCCACCTCTGCGAGGACGCCAAGGCCGCGCTGGACCGGGTGGTGGCGGTCACCGGCGACCGGTGGGTGGAGAAGGACGTCACCGGCGACATCGACCTGGAGCGCGAGTACGGCGACCGGCTGCCGGTGGTGCTGCTGGACGGCAAGGAGCACGGCTACTGGCGGGTGGAGGAGGACCGGCTGCTGCGTGACCTCACCACCCCCCAGCTCTAGGGCGCAGCCATTATGGTGCTGCGATGACCGCTGCGCGCACCCACCTGGTGTGGGACTGGAACGGCACCCTGCTCGACGACCTCGACCTGGTGGTGCGGGCCACCAACGTGGCCTTCGCCAGCGTCGGTGGGACCCCGGTGACCGCCGACGAGCACCGGGTCCGGTTCCGCCGGCCGATCGTCGACTACTACGCGGAGATGCTGGGGCGGGCCGTGGACGCCGAGGCGTTCGGCGCGCTGGAACGGGTCTTCCACGACGCGTACCGGGCCGGGTTGACCACCTGCGCGCTGGCCGCCGACGCGACCACGGCGATCGCGGCCTGGCCGGGCAGCCAGTCGCTGCTGTCCATGTGGTTCCACGACGAGTTGGTGCCGACCGTGCACACCTACGGCCTGACGCCGCACTTCACCCGGGTGGACGGGCTGCGCGCCACGGTCGGCGGCGGTCTCAAGGCGCAGTGGCTGGCGAAGCACCTGGCCGAGCTGGGGCTGGACGGCGGGCAGGTGGTGCTGATCGGCGACTCGCTCGACGACGCCGACGCGGCCGTGAGCGTCGGTGCCCGTTGCGTCCTGTACACCGGGGGCCTGTCCGACCCGGTCCGGCTGCGTACCTCCGGCCATCCGGTGGCCGACACCCTCACCGGCGCCGTGACCCTCGCCACCACGCTGCCCTGATCCGTCCGCCCCGGCCGTCCCTTCTGCCCCGTCGGTCACGGTGTGCGGCGCCGATATCGATCTCCCCGGCGTCACCAGCTCCATGATCGACAGGGTCGGGGGGTGCGGGAACCGGTGACACGCAGTGAGCTGAAGCGCGCGATTGGTCAGAGAAGTCGGGATTGAGCAATAATCGCGCGGCGGCACCGGCACCGGCGCCGGATCGATCTTGCGGAATGGAGGGGCTGGTGGAGGGGCGTCGCGGGTCAGCAAGATCGCGATTTGTGCACGTCTTCACAAGCGCCTACTCTGTAGTTCCGACGCGCCCTGCTAGCACGACCGGCACTCACGGTCGCCAGCGGGGGTCCCGAAACGGCCGGGCTCCGGAGCTGGCCGAGGATCGCACCGCACGGAGTCTCATGAGTCAGCACCGTCACCCTGGCGCGCCCGGCCGCGCCGGTGCCGTACCGGCGCTCCCGGACCTCCCGGAGGCGACCGTCGCGCGGCTCCCGGAATACCTCCGTGCCCTGCACAACCTCGCCGAGGCCGGGCACGAGACCGTCTCCAGCGAGGGGCTGTCCGGCGCCGCCGGGGTCAACTCGGCCAAGCTCCGCAAGGACCTCTCCCACCTCGGCTCGTACGGCACCCGGGGGGTGGGCTACGACGTCGCCCTCCTGATCGACCAGATCGAGTTCGTGCTGGGGCTCACCCAGCGCCGGGCGGTCGCCCTGGTCGGGGTGGGTAATCTCGGTCACGCCCTGGCCGGCTACGACGGCTTCGCCACCCGGGGCTTCCGGATCGCCGCGCTCTTCGACGCCGACCCGTCCCGGGTCGGTGAGGTGATCAACGGGCTGGTCGTCCGGCACGTCGACGAGCTGCCCCGGGTCGCCGCCGAGGAGGCCATCGCGATCGGCGTGATCGCCACCCCCGCCTCGGCCGCCCAGCCGGTGGCCGAGCAGTTGGTCGCCGTCGGCGTGACGAGCATCCTCAACTTCGCGCCGTGCGTACTCTCGGTGCCGGACGGGGTCGACGTACGCAAGGTCGACCTCGCCATCGAGCTCCAGATCCTGTCCTTCCACGAGCACCGCAAGGCGTCGCTGACCGCGCTGCCCGCCGCCGGCGGGTCCGCCCTCACCGCCCTGCCCGGCGGGCTCACGACCCCCGACACCCAGGAGGCGATCGGCACGTGAAGCTGCTCGTCGTCGGCGCGTCCTACCGCACCGCTCCGGTCGCCGCCCTGGAGCAGTTGGCGGTCGCCCCCGCCGACCTCACCCGCACCCTGGACCGCCTGGTCGCCCAGCCGTACGTCGCCGAGGCGGTGCTCGTCTCCACCTGCAACCGGGTGGAGGTGTACGCCGCCGTGTCCGGTTTCCACGGCGGCCTGGGCGACGTCTGCGCCGTCCTCGCCGAGCAGGCCGGCGTCCCGCCCGCCGCGCTCGCCAACCACCTCTACGTGCACTACGACTCCGCCGCCGTCGACCATGTCTTCCGGGTCGCCGCCGGGCTGGACTCGATGGTGGTCGGCGAGGCGCAGATCCTCGGCCAACTGCGGGACGCCTACCACTGGGCCGCCGGGGCGGACACCGCCGGGCGGCTGCTGCACGAGCTGATGCAGCAGGCGCTGCGGGTCGGCAAGCGGGCCCACGCCGAGACCGACATCGACCGGGCCGGGCAGAGCGTCGTCACCGCCGCCCTGGACCTCGCCGCCGAGGTGCTCGACGGCGACCTCACCGGCCGGCCGGCGATGGTGGTCGGCGCGGGCGCGATGGGCGCGCTGGGCGTGGCGACGCTGTCCCGGCGGGGTGCCGGCCCGCTCACCGTCACCAACCGTGGGGTCGACCGGGCGGTACGCCTGGCCGAGTCGTACGGGGCGAACGCCGTTCCGATGGCCGCGCTCGTCGACGCGCTCTCCACAGTGGACATCGTAGTGGCCGCCACCGCGGCCACCGAACCGGTCCTCACCCTCGACGTGGTGACCCGGGCGCTCGCCGCCCGCGACCCCGGCCGGGGGCCGTTGGCCCTGCTCGACCTCGCCGTGCCCCGCGACGTCGCGCCCGGCGTGGCCGGGCTGCCCGGCGTCGAGGTGATCGACATCGACCGGATGGCCACGCTGCTCGCCGACGGCCCGGCCGCCGCCGACGCCGCCGAGGTCGCCCGGATCGTGACGACCGAGGTCGAGGCGTTCCTGAGCTGGCTGCGCGGGGCCGACGTGGCACCCACCGTGGCCGCCCTGCGCGGGCGCGCCGACGACGTGGTCACCGCCGAGCTGCGCCGGCTCGCCCAGCGCCGCCCGGACTTCAGCGACGACCAGCGCGCCGAGGTCGCCCGGACCGTGCACCGGGTGGTGCAGCGACTGCTGCACCAGCCCACCGTCCGGGTCCGCCAACTCGCCGCCGAGCCCGGCGGCGACCAGTACGCGGCGCTGCTGCGCGAACTGTTCGACCTTGAGGTGCCGCAGACCTCCCCGGTCGACACCGTCCCCGACGTCGTCGAGACCCAGCCGGACTCGGTCGACACCGGGACCGACCTCACCCCGCTGCCCGCCACCGACGGCCGGCCCTCCTTCGGCGCCGCCGACGTCCCGCCCACCGGAGGTGCGCGATGACCGCCCCCCTGCGCCTCGGCACCCGAGGCAGCGCCCTGGCCATGGCCCAGTCCGGCCACGTCGCCGAGGCGCTCACCGCGGCGACCGGCCGGGAGGTCGAACTGGTCGAGGTGGTCACCGCCGGTGACCGCTCGGCCGCCCCGGTGCACCGGCTCGGCGTCGGTGTCTTCGTCTCGGCGCTGCGCGACGCGCTGACCGCCCGCACCATCGACCTCGCCGTGCACTCCTACAAGGACCTGCCCACCGCCGAGGCGAGCGGGTTGCACATCGCGGCGGTGCCGCCCCGGCAGGATCCGCGCGACGCGCTGGTCGCCACCGGCGGTCGTACCCTCGCCGAGCTGCCGCCCGGTGCCGTGGTGGGCACCGGCGCGCTGCGCCGCATCGCCCAGTTGCACGCCCTCGGCCTGCAACTGGAGGTCGCCCCCATCCGGGGCAACGTCGACACCCGGCTCGGCCGGGTGCTCGGCCCGGACGCCGACCTCGACGCGGTCGTGCTGGCCCGGGCCGGGCTGGCCCGGCTCGGCCGGACCGACGTGATCACCGAAACGCTCGACCCGATGCTGATGCTGCCCGCGCCCGCCCAGGGCGCGCTGGCCGTGGAGTGCCGGGCCGACGACTCCGACCTGGTCGAGCTGCTCGCCGTGCTCGACCACGCACCGTCCCGGGCCGCGGTCGTCGCGGAACGGGCGTTGCTGGCCACCCTGGAGGCCGGATGCTCGGCTCCGGTCGCCGCATACGCCGAACTCGCCGAAGGTGACGCCGGTGAGGAGATCTACCTGCGCGGGGCGGTGATCAGCCCGGACGGTACCCGTGACCTCCGACTGTCCCGCACCGGAACGCCCGCCGACGCGGCGGAGATCGGCAAGGCACTCGCCGCCGAACTCCTCGAACTCGGCGCCGACTCGATCCTCGGCCACGAAGGACGCACCGGCCCGGGGACCCAGCAATTTGGGAGCACAGAATGACCCGCACCCGTAAGCCCGTAGGCCGCATCGCGTTCGTCGGGGCCGGTCCCGGCGACCCGGGCCTGCTGACCCGCCGGGCGCACGACGCCCTGGTCGACGCCGACCAGGTGGTGTACGACCGGGGTGTCCCCGAGTCGTTGCTCGCCGTCGTCCGCGCCCAGGCCAAGTCCGACGCCCAGTTCAGCCCCGCCGAGGGTGTGCCGGGCGACGTGGCGAAGGTGCTGATCTCCGCCGCCCGCTCCGGGCTCAACGCGGTGCACCTGGTCGCCGGGGACCCGTTCGGCCACGACTCGGTGGTCAAGGAGGTGCAGGCGGTCGCGCGTACCGCCGCGCACTTCGAGGTGGTGCCGGGGGTCGGCCAGGCCGAGGGCGTCGCCACCTACGCCGGAGTGCCGTTGCCCGGGGTACGCACCGCCGCCGACGTCGAGGACGTCAGCACCCTCGACTTCGACGCGCTCGCCGCCGCCGTCGGCCGGGGCTCGCTGGCCCTGGCGGTCGACGCCGGCGACCTGGCCGCCATCCGGGACGGCCTGCTGGCCGCCGGGGTGGACGGCACCACCGGGGTCGGGGTGACCGGCGACGGCACCGGCGAGACGCAGTACACCACCACGTCGAGCGTGGACTCCTTCGTGGCGGCGGCGCTCGGCTTCACCGGCCGGGTGGTGCTCACCGTCGGCGAGGGGGTCGGCCAGCGGGACAGGCTGAGCTGGTGGGAGAACCGCCCGCTGTACGGCTGGAAGGTGCTCGTCCCCCGGACCAAGGAGCAGGCCGGCGCGATGAGCGCCCGGCTGCGCGCGTACGGGGCGATCCCGTGCGAGGTGCCGACCATCGCGGTCGAGCCGCCGCGTACCCCCGCGCAGATGGAGCGGGCGGTGAAGGGCCTGGTCGACGGCCGGTACGCCTGGGTGATCTTCACCTCGGTGAACGCCGTCCGCGCGGTCTGGGAGAAGTTCGCCGAGCACGGCCTGGACGCCCGGCACTTTGGCGGCGTCAAGATCGCCTGTATCGGTGAGGCCACCGCCGACGCGGTACGCGCCTTCGGCATCCAGCCGGAGCTGATCCCGGCGGGCGAGCAGTCCTCCGAGGGGCTGCTGGCCGAGTTCTCGCCGCACGACGAGATCCTCGACCCGGTGGGCCGGGTACTGCTGCCGCGCGCCGACATCGCCACCGAGACTCTCGCCGCCGGGCTCACCGAGCGCGGCTGGGAGGTCGACGACGTGACCGCGTACCGGACGGTCCGGGCCGCCCCGCCGCCCGCCGAGATCCGGGACGCGATCAAGTCGGGCGGGTTCGACGCGGTGCTCTTCACCTCGTCGTCCACGGTCCGGAACCTGGTCGGTATCGCCGGGAAGCCGCACGCGCGTACCGTTGTTGCCGTCATCGGGCCCAAGACGGCCGAGACCGCCACGGAGTTCGGCCTGCGGGTCGACGTGCAGCCGCAGCACGCCTCGGTGCCCGACCTGGTGGAGGCGCTCGCCGCCTACGCCGTCGAGCTGCGGGAGAAGCTCGCCGCCATGCCGGCGAAGCAGCGCCGCGGCTCGAAGGTCCAGGGGCCGACCGCCCTGAGGTTCCGCTAGCCGTACTGGGAGGCCCCTCATGCCGTACCCCGAGATCCGGCCCCGCCGGCTGCGCCGTAACGCGGCCGTGCGGCGGCTCGTCTCCGAGACCCGCGTCGACCCGGCCGAGCTGGTCGTGCCGATGTTCGTCAAGGAGGGGCTGACCGAGCCACGGGCCATCGCGTCGCTCCCGGGAGTGCTCCAGCACTCCCGGGACTCGCTGCGCAAGGCGGCCGTGGAGGCGGTCCAGGCCGGGGTCGGCGGGATCATGCTGTTCGGGGTGCCGGCGTCCCGGGACGAGACCGGGTCCGGCGGCACCGACCCGGCCGGCATCCTCAACGTCGCCATCGCCGACGTCGTCGCCGAGGTCGGCGACGCCACCGTGGTGATGAGCGATCTCTGCCTGGACGAGTTCACCTCGCACGGGCACTGCGGCCTGCTCGCCCCGGACGGCGGCGTGGACAACGACGCCACCCTGGCGGCGTACGCGAAGATGGCGGTGGCCCAGGCGGACGCCGGGGTCGACGTGGTCGGCCCGTCCGGGATGATGGACGGCCAGGTCGGCGTGGTCCGCCGGGCCCTCGACGCCGCCGGCCACACCGACGTGGCGGTGCTGGCGTACGCGGTGAAGTACGCCTCCGCCTTCTACGGCCCGTTCCGCGACGCGGTCGAGTCGGCCCTCGACGGCGACCGGCGCAGCTACCAGCAGGACCCGGCGAACCTGCGCGAGTCGCTGCGCGAGGTCGCGCTCGACGTCGCCGAGGGCGCCGACCTGGTGATGGTCAAGCCGGCGCTGCCCTACCTCGACGTGGTGGCGGCGGTCCGGGCCGCGGTCGACGTCCCGGTCGCCGCCTACCAGGTCTCCGGCGAGTACGCGATGGTCGAGGCAGCCGCCGCGAACGGCTGGATCGACCGGGAACGGGTGATGCTGGAGACGCTCACCTCGATCCGCCGCGCGGGTGCCCAGATCATCCTCACCTACTGGGCGGTCGAGGCCGCCCAGCTCCTGCGCCAGCGCTACTGAGCCCCGCGGTGGCCGGTCCCGGGCGGTGATCGGCGGAGGGTCACCGATGTAGCGGTGTCCGGCCCGCTCCGATACCGCCACATCAGCCCGCTGGCGAGCTACCTCCCCCCGGTGTGCCGACGGCCCGCCGGCCAGGCGGGGATGCCTGGCCGACGGGCCGTCGGGACCACCGGACGTCAGTCGTCGTTCTTGATGGTGCCGATCGCCAGCAGGTCGGCGAACCGCAGGCTCAGCGGACCGGCGACCGCGACCGCGATCTTCTCGTCCGCCTCCACCTTCCGGTCACCGCGCACGGTCACCGGGAACGCCAGCGAGGTCTGCCCGGCGGGCAGGGTCCGGCAGCCGACGTACAGGTCGAAGTCCGAACCGGCGGTGGCGGTCAGGCCCACCGTGGCGGCGCAGAGCAGCGTCGGCTGGGACAGCGGGCGGGACACGGTGACCTGGAAGGTCAGCGTGCTGGTGCCCTTGTTCCCCTCGACCACGGAGGCGTCCGCCACCCGCAGCGACGGCTGGGCGCGGAACCGCGCCACCTGCGGGTCGTGGTCGCTGGCGCCGCGCGAGCCGTCCCCGGTGAACTCCGCCGGCCAGTCCGCGTTGACGTGCGCCGCCCGGACCTGGACCAGGTCGTCGTGCAGCGCGTCGTTGACGAAGATGTTGTCCAGCGTCTGCGCCGACCCCTGGAAGCTGTACGAGTACGCCGCCGACGGGACGTCCGCCACCAGGTCGTCCCAGAGGTTGTGCAGGCCGGCCCGGTAGAGCGGGCCGAGCTGGTCCGACGGGGTCGGGTTCGCCCCGGTCGCGATCGGGTCGTCCGGGCGGGGGAAGACGTTCAGGTCCCCGCCGTACACCACCCGGGCGTTCGGGTCGGACGCCTCGATCGCGGTGACGATCGCGGCACCGTACGCGGCCTGCTCGGTGCGCTGCCCGACCCGGCTGTCCGGGCCGGACGAGTAGTGGTTGCTCAGCGCGTACAGCAGGTAGGACTCCGTCGAGCCGGGCGTGGCCCGCACCACGAACTTGCCGAGCTGCGGGGCCCGGGTGAAGACGTTGTCGCCGTCCTTGCCGGTCGAGGTGTCCGTGTCGGCCGGCAGCAGCGCGTTGAGCGCCTTCGGGTTCTGCACGTCCGCGTTGGACGGCAGCCCCGCCGCGCGGTACTGCACCGTCGGCGCGGAGCCGAGCAGCGGGTCGGTGGCGGTCGCCCCGGCCAGCGACAGCCGGTCGGTGCGGTACAGGAACGCCGAGGTGATACCCCGGGCGTCCGCGCCGGTCCGGTCGTACGCCGCCGCGTAGGCGGGGCCACCACCGGCCGCCACCGCCAGCGCCAGGTCCTGGAGGGTGTCCGGGGCGCCGTCGGCGTTGTTGGTGTCACCGCAGACCAGGCTGCCGCCGGAGACGGAGCAGATGTCCTGGTCCTCGGCCTCCTGCACCAGGATCAGGTCCGGGGCGTGCAGGTCGGTGCGGATCTGGTCGGCCAGCTCGGTCACGTGCTCCCGGTAGTCGGCCTCGTCCGCCGGCACGTAGTCGAACGGCGGGGACACCCCCGGGCAGCCCGAGTTGCCGGTGAAGTCGCAGCCGTCGAACGGGTCGTCCCGGAAGTCGTACAGGTTCTCCACGTTGTAGGTCGCGACCGCGACCTCCCGCGACCGGTCGGCCGGGCGCGGCGGGTTGTTCGTCGACGGGTCGACGCCCGCCGCGAGCTGGAGCTGCTCCGGCTGCACGCTGAACTTGCTGAAGCCGTACGACACCGCGCCGAACGCGTCGGCGGTGAGGGTGTCGAAGGTGCGGGCCGGCGGCAGCAGCGCCGTCGAGTCGCCGGCGGTGGCCTTCACGCCGCCGCCACCGAGCAGGATCCGCTGGCCGTTGCCGTTGTCGAAGAGCTGACCCGGCACGTCGTCCAGCGGGTGCGTGTCCCGGAACACCCGGCGGGCGTACGCGTCGGCCCGCTTCAGCAGCGGGTCCTCCCGGTCCACCACCCAGACCTCCGAGTCGGCGGTGGAGCCGAAGACGTCGCGGGGGCCGGTGACGCCGCTGCCGGAGCGGACCCGCAGCCGGGCGCCCTCGTGCCGCTCCCAGAACCGGTCCGCCTCGGTCGCGTCGGCCGGCGGGATGGCGTCGTCCACCGCGACGGCGGTGTCCACGTCCAGCCCCGAGTCGAGCTTGCGCACCAGCGAGGCGCTGGAGAGCTGGGTCTGGTTGAAGTACTCCGACACCCGGCCGCGCAGCACCACCTCGTCACCGACGGTCGGCGCGTAGCCGCCGAGCAGCGTGGTGAACGAGCCCATGAAGACGAAAACGCCGTCCGAGCTGAGCGGGTCGCCGTCCTCGGTGCCGGCGCGGCTCTGCAGGTAGAAGCCGTACTGGTCGGCACCGGCCGAGGTGCGGGTCAGCGACTTCTGGGTGATCACACCGCGTACGTCGTACAGCGCGGTGCTGGTGCCGTTGCCGGTGGCCGGGGCGAGCGGCGACCGGTCGGTGCGCGGGTTCTCGGCGTCCAGGGTCGGGCCCTGCACCTCGCCCACCGACAGCACCGTGGTGACCTGCACGGTGAGCGCGCAGGTGGCGGTGCCGCCGTCGGCGTCCGTCGCGGTCAGGGTGACCGCGTACGCGCCGCCCGGCAGGCCGGCGGCCGTGACCGTCGCGGTCGCCGTGCCACCCGCCCCGGTCGCCGGGGTGAACGCGGTACGGCTGATCGAGCCGGTCGCGGGGGCCGGGTTGACCGAGGTGACCGCCAGGTCGGTGATGGTGTCGTCCGGGTCGGTGGCGGTCACCGCGCGGGTGGCCGTCGCACCGGCCTCGACGGTCAACGCGCCGCCGCAGGTCAACACGGCCGGCTGGTCCACCGGACCGCCGCCGTCGACGGTGTGCGCGCCCAGCCCGTCGAAGGTGTCGGTGGCGAAACCGGCCCACTGGGCGGCCGGGTCGAACGCGTCCGACGGGTCGGTGTCCCCGGTGGAGACCGTGGGCAGCCGGCGCAGGGTGTTGTCGGCGGTGCTGGTCAGCCCGCTGCCCCACTCGGTGCCCGGGTCCACGCCCACCTGGCCGATCGAGTCGAGCACGGTGCCGCCCCGGCGGAGCACGATCGCGTCGTCGCCGTTGAACAGGCTGGCGCCGGTGGTCTGGTCGGCCTGGGCGAGGATCGCCGGGGCGGCCGAGGCGGCGGCGAAGACGAAGACGTCGCCGGGAGCGACCGTGCCGCTCAGCGCGATGCTGGTCGCGCTGGTCGCGCCGTTGAAGTAGAGCTGGAGCTGGTAGCCGCCGGCGGTCAGGTCGACCGGGGCGCCGGTGCCGTTGTACAGCTCGATCGCCTTGTTGTTCGACGAGCCTTCGACGTACTCGGAGATGAAGAGGTCGGTGGGGGCGGCGGTGGCCGCGGTGGGAGCGACGCCGACGACCGGAACGGTGACGACGGCGACGGTTGCGAGCGCGGCGAATCTGCGGCGCGGGCGCATGGGGCCTCCACGATGGGTGGACGGGAACCAACGCACGTTAAGGTGCGTCACTGTCCGCCGTCCATCCCCCGGGCGACAGTGTGGTTAATTCGCGACAGGGCCGCTCAGCGCTGGGCGTCGAGCCGGTGCACCAGCTCGGCGACGTCCACGCTGTATTCGCACCAGTCCCGGTCGGGACGGTAGCCCAGCTCGGCGTTCACCTTGAGCATCGCCTCGTTGGCCTGCGCGTTCCAGGTCTGCACCTCGGTCAGCTCCGGCTCGGCCGAGCGCAGCTCCAGCAGCATCCGCGCCTTGATCGCCCGGTCGATGCCGTAGCCCCGGTGGTCCTGCACCACGATGGTGTCGTACTGGTCGGCGCGGGTGGGGTGCTGTGCCGGCACCACCACCTCGGTCAGCCCGGCCACCGCACCGGTCTGCTCGTGCAGGGCGAGCACGATGTACGGCTTCATGCCCCGGCGGTGCAGCGTGTCGAGGCTGTCCCGCAGCCGCTGCGGGTCGTACGAGCTGGGTCGCAGTTCGCCGTCGTCGACGTCGCGCACCTCGGCCTTCGCCCGGGCGTACGCCTCGATCAGGTCGTCGGGCGGGCCACCGGGGTAGAACTCCAGGTGGTAGCCCGCGCCGACGCCGGTGGCCATCTCGGTGAGCGCCGCCCAGTCGACCGTGCCGAGGTCGAGCACGCTGCGGGTCTCGACGTACTCCCGGGTGAAGCCCAGCGAGGAGTAGAAGCCGACCGCCGGGGTGTCACCGACCACCTCGACCCCGATCGACCGGAAGCTCTCCTGGTAGACCCGGCGGGCGGCGGTCAACACCAGGTCGCGGCCGAGCCCGGTGCGGCGCACCGACGGGTGCACCAGCACCTCCATCACGCCGATGTCGCCGAGCAGCAGCACGTGCACGTGCCCGAGGATCGGCCCGGGGCCACCCCCGGCCGGCGGGTCGCCCTGGGCCACCCAGGAGATGCGTCGCTCGCCGGGCATCACCTCGGAGAGGTATTCCCGCAGGGAACTCTCCTGCCAGGGCGGGTCCTGCGGGAGATCGGCCGCGAAAACCGCGTTCAGCGTGTCCAGCACGGACCCGATCTCGGCGGACGACGCGGTTCGGGGATCCCACTCGCGCACCATCACCCGTCTAGCTTGCCGTCAACGGCTGCCGGGGGGAAGTGTCCGGTCCGGCAATGTACGCGAACGATCACATCACGTGCGGCTGGACCGGCCGTACTCGTTGGCCTTGTCGAAGACGGCCTGGGCGTACCGGCGGACGTCGTTGTAGGACAGGATGGCGTTCCACCAGTCACCGGGGATGGTCATGTTCCGGCCGCCCTGGCACAGGTAGTTTCCGGCGGCGAGCGCCGCGTCGTCCAGGTCGTGCGGGTCCTTGCGGCCGTCGTTGTCCGCGTCCGCGCCGACCTGTTCCCAGGTGGTGGGGATGAACTGCATCGGCCCGATCGCCCGGTCGTAGACGGTGTCCCGGTCGAAGAGGCCGCCGTCGGTGTCCTTGATCAGGGAGCGCCCGCCCTTGCCGTCGAGCGGATCACCGATGATCTCCGGCACGGCGCGGGCGTCCGGTCCCAGCGTCGCGCCGTTGGCCTGCCCGTGCCGGGACTCGACGTAACCGATCGCGGCGAGGGTGGTCCAACTGAGCTGGCAGCTCCGGTTCGTCTGGGCCAGCACCAGCTCGGCGTAGCCGTACGCCTGCATGGCGACCGGGGAGACGCCGGCCTTGGCGCCGGTGACCCGGGCCCACTCGGCCAGCGCGTCGGCGGGGCGGCCGGTGACGGGCGGAGCGACCGGCCCGGTCGGCGTGACGCCGCCGGGCAACGGGGTGCCCGGCGGCAGGCCGGGGGCGGTCACCCCGGGGAACACCGGCGCGCCGGTCGGTCCGCCCGGCGGGGTCCCGGCGCTCGCGCTGTCGTCCACGGCCACCGGGCGGGGAGCCCGGACGGCGGCCGGCACCACCACCGCGCCGACCGCGGCGGTGGCCGCGACCAGCGCGAAGAGGAACAGGCCGGGGAGGGTCAGCCGGCCGCCGGGGCGGCGCGACCAGGCCCGGGTGGCGCGGGCCGCGGCACCCACCGCCTGACGGGGTGGCGGCAGCCGCACGGCGTGCGCGAACGGCACCCGCCGCCGCCGTCCCGCCACCACACCGCCGTCGGTCTTGGCGTCCGGGTCGGTCTTGGCGTCCGCGTCGGTCTTGGCGTCCGCGTCGGTCTTGGCGTCCGCGTCGGTCTCAGCGGACGGGTCGGGCTTTGCGTCCGGGTCGGTCTCAGCGGACGGGTCGGGCTTTGCGTCCGGGTCGGTCGGCGTGGTCCCCGCCGTGCCGGCCGGCTTCGGGTCGTCGGCCGCCGGCTTCGCGGCCACCTCCGGACCGGTGCCCGGCGCCGGGACGCGGCCACCGTCGGGGTTGTCCACCGGGCTGTCGGCGGTGGTCGGGGCGGGCGGGGTGGCCCCGGCGGCCGGTGCGGCAGGACCGTCGGGTAGCGGGCGGCGGGGTCGGGGAATCCACCGGCGGCGCGGGACCGCGTCGGGAACGGCAGCCGTGCCCTCGGGCGGGGCCGCCGGTCGTAGGGGCCGCACCGTCGAGTCCTCGCCGCTCACCACCTGTCGAGTATCACCCATGTCCGTTCGGGAGTCAGGCCCGGCCGTAGGCTGGCACCATGCCCCGGTACGAGTTCCGCTGCCGCGCGTGCGGCGACACCTTCGAGGTCAACCGGCCGATGGCCGAGGCCGCCGCGCCGGCCGCCTGCCCCCACGGGCACGCCGACACCGTCAAGCTCCTCTCCGCCGTGGCGGTCACCGGTCGCGGTGGCGGCTCCGGGACATCCGCCCCACCTGCGGCGTCCGCCGGTGGCGGCTGCTGCGGCGGTGGCTGCGGCTGCTGACCAGCCGATCACCCGGCACGGTGGACCCGGTTCACCGTGCCGGATGCCGGGGCCGGTCGCACCTCGGTCCGAGGTTGCCCGACCGTTCTCACGATGCGTGACGACCCGACCATAGGGCAGCATGAACCCCGACGTCACGGGGGCGGAGGTTCCACGCATGTCGGCACGGATCCACCTCCCGAGCGGTTGGGTGACCTTCGTGTTCACCGACATCGAAGGCTCGACCCGGCTGGCCCAACTGCTCGGACCGGACTACCGCCCGGTGCTCTGGGAACATCGCCGGCTGCTCCGGGACACCCTCGCCGACACCGACGGCGCGGAGCTGCTGACCGAGGGGGATTCCTTCTTCCTCGCCTTCCCGGACGCGTCGGCGGCGCTGACCGCCTGCCTGACCGCGCAGCGGGCCCTGGCCACCCACGACTGGCCCAACCCGGAGGCCGCGCCCCGGGTGCGGATGGGGCTGCACACCGGGTACGCGGAGCCGCGCGACGGCGAGTACGCCAGCCCGGAGGTGCACCGGGCCGCCCGGGTGGCCGCCGCCGCGCACGGTGGGCAGGTGCTCTGCTCGGCGTCGACCGCCCGGCTGGCCGACCCGCTGCCCGCCGGTGCCTCCCTGCTCGACCTGGGCCTGCACCGGCTGCGCGGGTTCGACGACCGGGAGCGGCTGTTCCAGCTCGTCGCGCCGGGGCTGGAGCGGCAGTTCCCCCGCCCGCGTACCGCCGACGCGGTGGCGCACAACCTGCCCACCCAGGTCACCTCGTTCGTCGGCCGGGAGACCGAGCGGGCCGAGCTGGATCTGCTGATCCGTCGGCACCGGCTGGTCACGGTGGTGGGCGCGGGTGGCGCCGGGAAGACCCGGATCGCGGTCGAGCTGGCCTCCGGGCAGGTGGAGTCGTACCCGGACGGGGTCTGGTTCGTGGACATCGCCACGGTCACCGACCCGGGGCTGGTGGCGTTCGCGATCGCCGCCGTGCTCGGGCCGCGTCCCGAGCCGGGCCGCCCGATCGTGGACACCCTGGTCGAGTACGCCGCCGGCCGGCGGATGCTGGTGCTACTGGACACCTGCGACGCGCAGCCGGCGGCGTGCGCCGAGGTGATCTCCCGGCTGCTCTCCGGCGGGGGTGGGGTGCGGGTGCTCGCCACCACCCGGGAGGCGTTCGGCCTGCCCGGTGAGGTGGTCTGGCGGATCCCGCCGCTGGCGGTCGACCCGCAGCCCGGCCGGACCGAGAGCGACGCGGTGGCGTTGCTGCTGGACCGGACGGCGGCGGCCCGGGGCGGCCGTCCACCGGAGTGGGCGGAGGCCGCCGACCTGCGCCGGGTGGTGCAGCGGTTGGACGGCCTGCCGCTGGCGATCGAGCTGGCCGCGGCCCGGCTGCGGGTGCTCTCCGCCGGGCAGTTGGCCGCCCGGCTGGACGACGTGCTCGGCACCCTGGACGCCGGGCGGGGCCCGGAGCCGCCCGCCGAGAAGGGCTGGGCGGGCAACCAGCAGGACACCGTGGACCTGGTCGCCGCCGCCTCCGGCCGTACGCCGCCGACCCCGGCCCACCGGGCGGTGCAGCGGTCGGCCGCCGAGCGGCACCTCACCATGCAGGCCACGGTCACCTGGTCGTACCGGACGTTGGGGCCGCGTGCGGCCCGGCTGCTGCGCTGGCTGGCGGTCTTCGCCGGCCCGGTGGACCTGGCCACGGTGGAGTGGCTGCTCGGCGAGGACCCGCTCGACCCGCTCTCGGTGCTGGTGGACAAGTCGATGGTGCTGGCCGAGCCGCACGCCTCGGGCAGCACCTACCGGATGCTCGACCCGATCCGGGCGTACGCGGCCCGGCGGCTGGTCGAGACCGGCGAGGAGCGGGCCGCCCGGGACCGGCACGTGGCCTGGGCCCAGCACGCGTTGCAACAGGCCCACCTCGGGCCGGACGGCCGGCCGGTCACCCTGTCGCTCTACGCGCTGGACCCGCTCGCGGGTGAGCTGCGGGCGGCGCTGCGCTGGTCCGCCACCGGGGGCAGTACCCGGGCCGGGCTGCGGCTGGCCGGTGGGCTCGACCAGTGGTGGCGGGAGCGCGGGCTGTCCCGGGAGGCACGGCTCTGGCTGTTCCGGCTGTACGGGCGGATCGCCGAGACCGGCGAGGTCGTCCCCGAGGCGGAGCTGGCGGCGGCGTACCACCTGCACTCGTTGCACGCCGGCGCGGACGGCGAGTTCGCCGAGGAGTTGCGGTACTCGCAGCGGGCGGAGGCGGCGGCCCGGCAGGCCGGCGACGCGGGGCTGCTGGCCCGGGTGCTCGCCGGGCGGGCCGCGCCACTGATCGACATGGGGCAGTTCGCCGAGGCGGAACGGGTCTGCCGGGAGGTCATCGACTGGGCGAACGAGCAGGAGGTGGCCGGCGACGCGTTGCTGGCCATCTACAACCTGGCCGAGCTGCTGTGGCGGCGGGGCGCGCTGGCGGAGGCGGCGGAGCTGCTCGGCGCGGCCCGGCCGGTGGAGGCGGCCCGGCCGGTGGAGCGGGGCCGGCGCTCGGTGGACATGCTGCTCGGCATGGTCGCGCTGGCCCGGGGCGACCTGGTGGCCGCGCACGAGCACCTGTTGGTGGCGCTCCGTTCCCGGATGGGCCACGGCTACCACGGGCGGGCCTGCGACACGGTGAACGCGGTGGCGGTGCGCTGCGCGATGGGTGGGGAGCGGTTGACCGCGGCCCGGCTCTTCGGCGCGGCCCAGGCGACCCGGGCCCGGTTGCGGGACACCCAGGGCATCCACGGCACCTACTGGCTGGAGCGGCAGGCCGAGCTGCGGCGGGTGCTGGGCGACGCGGCCTTCGACGCCGCGTACGGCGAGGGCGGCGGGCTGGGCCTGGAGGAGGCGGCGGCGCTGGCCTTCGCGGTGGAGCACCCGGATCTGGCGGCGGACTCGGTCCGGTTCGGCGCGACCGGCGCGGCGAGGCCCCGGCAGGGCGGCCGGCGCGACGCGGACCGGCGGGAGGAGTGGGCCTGACGCCCCGGGTCGCGCCGACCACCGCAGTGGCCGGCCGGTCGCCGGGGTGGTCGCCCCGGTGCTGGCTGGTCGCCCGCCGCGACGTGTGCCTGGCCGCCACCCGGGCGGGTGGGGTGGCCGCGTCGCGGCGGGCGGGTGCCGGTGGGTCAGCCGCGTCGGGCGGCGCTGCGCTCGGCGTCGGCCTTCATCCGGGCGGCCCGGTCGATGTCGGCCTGCTGCACGGCGGCGACCGAGCCGAAGACGCTGACCGCCTGGTAGTACGTCCAGGCCAGGCTGGTACAGGCCGGCCGGACGACGGCGTTGTAGGTGGCGCAGACCCGCTTCAGGTCCTCGTAGAAGGCGCTGTCCAGGCGGGACTTGTTGGCGGAGAAGATCCCCATCGCCTTGTGGTTGCGGTAGCCGAAGTCGTGCCGGTAGCAGGAGAGGCTGAAGTTGAAGCCGAGCGGGTTGTCCGGGCTGGACGAGCAGTAGTCGGTGGACCAGTCGAACCCGTACTCCGACCAGGCGCCCTTGTTCAGCCGGCCGGCGTTCCAGGCGTTGTAGCTGGTGGCGCTGGTCTGGGTCCAGCTACTCAGCACGCTGAGCTTCTGTGCGGTGCTCACCGCGGCGGCTGCGGGTGAGGCGACGCCGATCGCGCTGAGCAGCGCGAACGTGCCGGCGGCGAGGACGGTGGCAAGGCGTCGGGACACGGTTTTCCTCCGCGGTGGGTCGGGCGGTGGGGCGGTTACCGGCGGGTTGCCGGATGTCGATCAGTCTCGATCAAATCCGGGGCGGTGAGTCGTGACCGAGGCGAACTTTTGATGACATGCGTCGAAACAGACGAATGCCCCGGACGGCCGTCCGCCCGGGGCACTCGCGTCCGTCAGCGCACCACCCGGGCGGGCGAGGCGGCGCTCTCGTTCCACAGCCGGTCCAACGAGGTCACCTGGTAGGTGTACCGGCGGCCGGGCTCGGCGGTGGGGTCCACCCAGGACTGCGCGTCCGTGCTGTCGTCGGCGCGCAGGGTGGCGACCAGGTGGGACGCGTCGGCGCGGTCGCACGGGTCGACCCGGCCGACGCCGTCGAAGCGGTAGACCGCGTACGACGTCGCCCTGCCGAGCGGGCCAGTCCCGTCGGCCGGCTGCCGCCAGCGCAGCCGTACCCCGTCGGCGGTCCGTTCGGCCTTGGTCAGCACCGGGAAGAGCAGCGGCTTCGCCGGCAGGTGCGGCATGGCCGGCACGAGCGCCGGGCGGGAGTAGTGCGCGGCGGCGTAGGTGTCGGTGGCGCTGAGCCGGTTGGCCTTCACCTGTACGGCGGAGAAGTGCACGTTGCCGAGCACCTCCGGGTACGACCGGTTGAGCGTCAGGTGGTTCGACAGCTCCTGCGGGTTCATCCAGTACGACCCGTACGCCGGGTCGCCGCTCTTGTAGTCGGCCTGGCCGATGTAGAGCTGGACCCGGGTGCCGCGGACCTGCTCGGCCCACCACGGCACCAGCCGGGCGTAGTCGGCCGCCGGGTACTGGCCGATGTACCAGTAGAGCTGCGGCACGATGTAGTCGATCCACTCCTGCTTGACCCACTTGCGGGTGTCGGCGGAGATGATGTCGTAGGACTGCGAGCCGGTGGTGTCCGAGCCGTTCGGGTCGGCGGCGGCGTTGCGCCAGATGCCGAACGGGCTGACCCCGAACCGCACCCACGGCTTGGCCAGCTTGATCCTCGCGCCCATCTCCCGCACCAGCAGGTCGATGTTGTCCCGCCGCCAGTCGGCCCGGTCGGTGAAGCCCCGGTTGAACTCGGCGAAGGTGGCGTCGTCCGGCACCTGGTGGGTGCCGCTCGGGTAGGGGTAGAAGTAGTCGTCGAAGTGCACGCCGTCCACGTCGTACCGGGTGACCGCGTCCATCATCGCGGTCTGCACGAACTCGCGGACCTCGGGGATGCCGGGGTTGTAGTAGAGCCGGCTGCCGGCGACCCCGGCCGGTGGATAGGCGAAGGTCCACTCCGGGTGCTGCCGGGCCGGGTGGTCCGGGGCCAGCATGGTCAGGTCGGCACCGGCCCCGCCGGGGGCCGGCATCGAGATCCGGTACGGGTTGAACCAGGCGTGGAACTCCAGGTTCCGCTTGTGCGACTCGGCCACCAGGAAGGCCAGCGGGTCCCAGCCCGGGTCCTGCCCGCGTACCCCGGTCAGGTACTCCGACCACGGCTCGTACGGCGACGGCCAGAACGCGTCGGCGGTCGGGCGGACCTGCACCACCACGGCGTTGTGGTGCAGTTGCTGGGCCAGGTCGAGCCAGCCCAGGTACTCGGCCTGCTGGGCGGCGACCCGGTCGGGGGCGGTCTGCGAGCCCTTGCTCGGCCAGTCGATGTTGACCACCGACGAGATCCACATGGCCCGGAACTGCCGTTTCGGGGTGGCCGGGTCGGTGACGCAGGTGGGGGAGGTGTCGGGGGTGGCCTGTGCCGGTGCGGGGGTGGCGGCGGCGAGCGCGCCGAGCAGTGCCACGGCCAGCCCGGCGACGCCGAGCCGAGTCGTCTTCATGCGGTGTGTCCCTTCGTTGGGGCTCCCGGGGATCGCGGCGTCCCGGCAACATTCGCCGCCGACTATCTGCCGCTGGTAGAAAATTTTCACACCGGGCGGGGTTCGCGCAAGGGTCTGACCTGGATGTCCGGTTACCGGCGGGGGCGGCCGACGCCCGAGGGGTCCCTGCGGCGTCGGCCGCCGTGCGCCGCGGCCACCCGGCGGTCGACCGGAACGTGGTGAGCGGTCGCCCGCGATACAGTCCTCAGCCAGGCCGGGAGGGGGGCGAGGTCGTGCCGACCGCGACGCCCCACCGCGCGCTCACCGCCCCCACCACCTGACCCCTCCGGGAGAGCACCCACACCCCCGGGCCCCCCGGCCCGCTGAATGCCGGCCTCCGGCCCGCGACGGTCGGCGTCGGTCAGTCGAAGAAGCGGGCCAGGTGGGTGGGGGAGGGTGGGGTGGCGTCGGCGGGCAGCGGGGTGAGGTCGGCGAAGATGGACGCGCCGTCGCAGCCGGCGTGCAGCGGGTACCACCGCGGCGTGCCCGGTGGGCGCTGGCAGCAGATGCCCTTGAAGGTCTGCACGTCCAACAGCCGTACGTGGGTCGGGTCGGCGACCGCGTTGACGTGACCCCACCAGGGGCTCATCACGTGCAGTACGCCGCCCGGCCGGAGCACCCGGTGACACTCGTCCACCAGCGGCAGGAAGTCGATCAGGTGCTCCAGGATGTGCACCGTGAAGATCACGTCGACCGAGTCGTCGGCGAGCGGAAGGGACCCGGACAGGTCCGCCACCGCGTCGACCCCGGGCGCGGGATAGATGTCCAGTCCCAGGTTGGCCGGGTACTGCTTCTGGCCGCCGCAGCCCAGGTCCACCACCACCGGCTCCCGGTCACCGACCCGGACCCGGCACCAGACGCCGAGCACCCCGGCCAGCCGGCCGACCAGATCACGGACCAGCCGTAGCTGAGCCGGACCGGCCACCGCGCCGGTCAGGTGGGCGACCCCCCGGTCGAACCGCACCTCGACGGCGAGCCCGCGGAGCCGTTCGTCGTGCCGGGCCTGTTCGGCCCATGCCTCGGCGAGGAACCCGTCGATCGCCCGCAGCCGCTCGGCCGAGGGCGGTGTCTGCGCCAGCGCGACCATGGCCACCTCCCGCCGGCCGTTACCCGCAATCCCGGCCGGTACACCCGCCCGGCGGCCGGCACCTCCGCGGATGGCCGGCAGCGGGTTGGCGCTGGTCTACCCGGAGATGGTGCGGCGGGTCGGTCGTCCGGCGGCCCGGATGCGCTGTCGGGGCGGCGGGGTCGTCCTGGGTCGCTTCAGGTGGTAGCGGTGCAGCTCGTTGTGGCCCTCCAGGGACGGGTCCTCGCTCATCCCGACGAGTTCCCAGCCCTGGTCGCCGGCCCGGTTCAGGTGGGCCAGCGCGGTGTCGCCGTACGGGGTCACGTCGACCATCGAGCCGTCCGGGCCGTACCAGACGAAGACGACCTCCCAACTGAGGTCGGTGGCGGTCGCCTGGCGACGCCGGACCAGCAGCGCGTACTCCCACTTGAGCATGGGCCCATTCTGACCCGCCGGCCGCCCGCCGGCACGGATCAGTCCTCGGCGATCCGTCCGTCGGCGACCCGCAGCCGCCGGTTGACGCTCACCGCTTCCAGCATCCGCCGGTCGTGGGTCACCAGCAGCAGCGTCCCCGGGTAGCTGGCCAGCGCGGACTCCAGTTGCTCGATGGCGGGCAGGTCGAGGTGGTTGGTCGGCTCGTCCAGCACCAGCAGGTTGACCCCGCGCCCCTGGAGCAGCGCCAGCGCCGCCCGGGTCCGCTCGCCCGGCGACAGCGTCGCCGCCGGTCGCAGCACGTGCGCCGCGCGCAGCCCGAACTTGGCCAGCAGGGTCCGCGCGTCCGCCGGCGCCAGGTCGGGTACGGCGGCGCCGAACGCGTCCAGCAGTGGCTGGTCGCCGAGGAAGAGCCCCCGGGCCTGGTCGACCTCGCCGACCACCACCCCCGGGCCGAGCGCGGCGTGTCCGGCGTCCAGCGGCAGCCGGCCCAGCAGCGCGGCGAGCAGGGTGGACTTGCCGGAGCCGTTCGCCCCGGTGATCGCCACCCGGTCGGCCCAGTCGACCTGGAGGTCCACCGGGCCGAGGGTGAAGCCGCCCCGGCGGGCCACCGCGCCGCGCAGCGAGGCCACGATCGCACCGGCGCGGGGCGCGGCGGCGATCTCCATCCGCAGCTCCCACTCCTTGCGCGGCTCCTCGACCACCTCCAGCCGCTCGATCAGCCGCTCGGTCTGCTTGGCCTTCGCCGCCTGCTTCTCGGTCGACTCGGCGCGGTACTTGCGGCCGATCTTGTCGTTGTCGGTGGCCTTCCGGCGGGCGTTCTTCACGCCCTTCTCCATCCAGGCCCGCTGGGTGCGGGCCCGCGCCTCCAGCCCCGCCCGGGTGTCGGCGTACTCCTCGAAGTCGGCGCGGGCGTGCCGGCGGGCCACCTCCCGCTCCTCCAGGTACGCGGAGTAGCCGCCGCCGTAGTGCCGGACCTGCTGCTGGGCCAGGTCCAGTTCGAGGACCCGGGTCACCGTGCGGGCGAGGAACTCCCGGTCGTGGCTGACCAGCACGGTGCCGGCGCGCAGCCCGGTGACGAACCGTTCCAGCCGGTCCAGGCCGGCCAGGTCCAGGTCGTTGGTGGGCTCGTCGAGCAGGAAGACGTCGTACCGGCTGAGCAGCAGCGAGGCCAGCCCGGCCCGGGCGGCCTGGCCGCCGGAGAGGGCGGTCATCGGGTGGTCCAGGTCGACCGTCAGCCCCAACTCCGCGGCCACCTGGGCGGCACGTTCCTCCAGGTCCGCGCCGCCCAGGTCCAGCCAGCGCTCCAGCGCCTCGGCGTACGCGTCGTCGGCGCCGGCCGCGCCGGACCCGAGCGCCTCGGTGGCGGCGTCCAGCGCGGCCTGCGCCCCGGTGACCCCGGTACGCCGGGCCAGGAAGTCACGGACCGTCTCACCCGGTCGGCGTTCCGGCTCCTGCGGCAGGTAGCCGACGGTGGCGCCGGGCGGGTTCAGCGAGACGTTGCCCAACTCCACCGGCTGGAGCCCGGCGAGGGTACGCAGCAGCGTCGACTTGCCGGCCCCGTTCACCCCCACCAGCCCGACCACGTCCCCGGGGGCGACGACCAGGTCGAGGTCGGAGAAGAGCAGCCGGTCACCGTGACCGGCGGCGAGATCCTTGACGATCAGCGTGGCGCTCATGAGGAGCCGAGCGTACCGGGACGGCGGTCCGCCCCCGATCGGCCGGGCCGGGGCATCCAGGCGTCGGACACGAGGCAGACTCACTCCCGTGGTGACCACTCTGGCGATCGACTGTGGCGGCGGTGGGATCAAGGCGTCGGTGCTGGACGAGGCCGGCACGATGCGGGCCCGGCCGCTGCGGGTGCCCACCCCGTACCCGCTGCCGCCCGCGCTCTTCGTCAAGACGCTGGTCGAGTTGGCCGGCCGGCTGCCGGCGGCGGACCGGGTGACGGTGGGGATGCCCGGCATGATCCGGCACGGGGTGGTGGTGGCCACCCCGCACTACGTGACCCGGTCCGGGCCGCGCAGCCGGGTCGACCCGGACCTGCTCGCCGAGTGGTCCGGCTACGACGCGCGGAGCGCGGTCGCCGAGGCGTTCGGGGTGCCGGCGCTGGTGCTCAACGATGCCGAGGTGCACGGGGCCGGGGTGGTCGCCGGGACGGGCTGCGAGCTGGTGCTGACCCTGGGCACCGGGCTGGGCAGCGCGCTCTTCGACGGCGGGCGGCTCGCCCCGCACCTGGAGCTGTCGCACGCCCCGGTGCGCTGGGGCACCACCTACGACACGTACGTGGGGGAGCCGGAGCGGCGCCGGCTCGGCGACGCCTTCTGGTCCCGGCGGATCCGGCAGGTGGTGGACGGCCTGCGCCCGGTGTTCCGCTGGGACCGGCTCTACCTGGGCGGCGGCAACTCGCGGCTGGTCCGGCCGGAGCAGGTGGCCCGGATGGGCGACGACGTCGTGGTCGTGCCCAACACGGCCGGAATCGTCGGCGGCGTCCGGGCCTGGGAACTGGCCGGCGGGCGGTACGACCCGACCCCCTGAGCGGCAACTCCGCCCGGCGGAACACTCGCGGTACGGCCGGTGTTGTGCCAGCGTCGGGATCAATGGCGGCGTGACACGAGGAGGTGGGTCGGGATGGATCTTCTGGCGGAGTACCGGCGGGCGACCATGTTCTTCGAAGCGGGTGACCCGACCGGAGCGGCCCGGCTGCTCGAACCGATCGTGGCGGCCGAGCCCGGCAACTCCTCCGTACGCCAGTTGCTGGCTCGGGCGTACTTCCAGTCCGCCCAGCTCAGCCGGGCCGAGGAGCAGTTGCGGGAGCTGGTCGACCGGGACCCCAGCGACCACTACGCCCACCACGTGCTGGGCCGGACGCTGGAACGGTTGAACCGCTACTCCGACGCGCTGCGGCACCTGCGTATCGCGGCGGCCATGCACTCGACCAACGACGACTACGCGACCGCGCTGCGGCGGGTGGAGAGCCGGGTCGGCGGCGGTCGCTGACCTCGCCGACCACGCCGGGCCGGGGAGGGAGCTTCTACGCTTCCCCCGGCCCGGTTCTGCGTCTCGTCCAGGCCAGAAACCTCTCGAACAACTCCGCCGGGGGTGGGACGGCGTTCGGGTTGAGGGTGATCAGGTCGCCGGTGGCGTCGAACAGCCTCCCGGCCATGTAGACCGACAGCCCTACCCGGTCCCGCCGGTATTCGAGGGCCAGCAGCAGCAGTCGGGCGGCTGGCACGGCCACGGAGCGGCACACGCCCGGCACAACCAGAGCGGCCGCATCGGCACGTGTGGCCGAATCGCCCCACCCTTGCGCGCATGCACCGAGGAAACGTCCAGTGGCTGCACGGTCTCAGGGTGACGGTTACGCTACCCCCTAGTCAAGGCCCTAGTAGGGCCTCGCCCAACTAGGGCATGCCCTAGTTGGGACGTGTCTAGCCTCCCGTCCATGGGCCGGAATCTCATGGGCGCGTACGAGATTCGGATGAGGCTGGGCGTGAGCAGGCAGCGCGTCGAGCAGTTGATGAAACGTCCCGACTGGCCGAAGCCCTACGAGTCGCTCGCCACCGGCCGGATCTGGCGTACCGAGGACATCGAGGCGTGGATCCGCGAGCACCGGCCGAACCTGCCCGACGAAGCCTGAGCTTCGCCCGGACTCCTGCGGGCCTACGATTGGGCCTGCCATGAGGGCTGCGCAGGTGGGGGAGGCGGGATGAAGCTCAAGCTGGACCTGCACGACATCTTCAACAAGGGCCACGACATCGACCGCGCCCTGCGCGGAATCATGGACGAGGCGGTGGCGAAGAAGGCCACCCTCGTCGAGATCATCCCGGGTAAGGGCTCCGGCCAGCTCAAGAAGAAGGTGCTGCGCTTCCTCGACCAGAAGGACGTCAAGCAGCTCTACCACCGGGTCGAGAAGGACTCCAAGAACTTCGGCCGCCTCTTCGTGCACTTCCGCTGGAAATGATCGGGGCGCGGGTCGCCTTCGTGGAACTTCCACGATTCTTCTGTCGTGCTCCGGATTGACAGAAATCGTTTCGCCTGCTCCCGTCGGCAATGGTTGACCAGCGAGTCGGCACGGCGTGACTGAGCGGGTATCCGGGTAGGCCGGCCCGGCCGGAAACGTTGCTCCGTCCGGCCATACTGATGGCTGCGTGGATCTTCGTAGACTCATCGGACCCGGCCCTGGAGTGGTCCACATGGTAGAGATAGCAGTCGCTGCCCTCGGCGTCCTGGCGGCGATCATCACCGGCGTCTACACCGTCAAGGCCGTCAAGGCGGAGCGGGCGGAGAAGCCCGCCCCGACCAAACCGGCGGTGCACGTCCGGGGAAATGCGCCCCGCCCGGCGCCCCGCCCGACGGCCGCACCCGCCCCGACCCCACCCGCCCCGGTGGCCCGCAGCGTGGTGCCGCCGCCCGGTCAGCAGGTGCTGCCGCTGGTACGCCGCAAGAGCGAATACGCCGGCAAGTCGGAGCGGGAACTTCAGATCGCGATCCTGACCGACGCCAACTTCATGCTCCAGCAGGGGGACACATTCGTTTACCGGAAGATTCGAAATGAGGTAGACCCCGCGTGATCGTACCGGAGCGATTCCGAAGGGCCATCGTCGCTCATTGCTTCGCCGTGTCGTGCCTGCCCGACTATCCCCTGATCCTGGCCGTGGTCGGACCGCCGGGCGACGGAAAATCGTTCCAGACCGCGGCGGCGCTCAACACCGCCGGCTTCGTCGCCTTCCGATTCTCCTCGTCGGAGTTGGGTGGGCGTTCGGAGGGCCGCCCGGTGGAGCAACTTCGTTCCCTCTACAAGCGGGCCGCGCAGCACGCCGAGGTCGACAACAGCTATCCGGTGCTGGTGCTGGAGGATTTCGACCTCGGTCCGGCCGGTCGGGACCGCAACGCCCGCTACACGGTGAACTCGCAACTCCTGACGGGCTTCCTGATGAACCTCGCCGACGACGTACGGATGTGCGACGTGGGTACGAGCCAGCGATTCCCGATCGTGCTCACCACCAACGACCTGTCGACGCTGCACGGGCCGTTGACCAGGCCGGGCCGGATGCGGGTCTTCACCTGGGAGCCGACGGTCGCCGAACGGGCCGAGATGATCTACTCGGCGCTGCACGGGCGGGTGCCCGGACTCACCGCCGAGCAGGTCGAGAAGCTCTGTGCCCGCTACCAGGGCCTCTCCGTGGCCGCCATCTCGTCCGCCCTGGTGGAGTGCCTGGGCGACAAGGTCTTCGACTTCGTCTCGCAGCACCCCCAGATGGGCATCGTCGAGGCGCAGCGCCGGTACGCCAACGGCGGCGGGTGGGTGACCCTTGAGGAGATCGAGGACGCGTTGCAGCGGCGACGCCTGACCCGGCGACGCCTCACCTTCTTCCGGGCGGGTGGTGAGTGATGGACGACGAGGACGACGTCGAGATCGAGGTCTCCGTCGACGTCGACCCGGAGGTGGTGGTCCTGGTCCGGCTGAACGTGATCGCGCACGTCGCCCGGGAGATCGCCAGCGCGGTACGGGCGCCGGAGTCCTCCCTGGAGATCATCATGAGAAGCATCCGGGACGGGCTGCTCGCCCAGGTCGAACTGGCTGCCTACGGGGCGGACGACACGATCGTCTCCTACCTCTCCCTGGAGATCGACTGGGACCGGCACGCCTTCCTGCTCACCCAGGGGTCGGCCAAGCACGAATTCCTGCTCAAGTCCGACGGGCCGGTCGACACCCAGGTGGCCCCGATGCTGGCGAAGGCGCGGGACTACATCCAGCAGTGCAGCGACAACCTCGGGGTCCGTCGGGTCGACGCCTACTTCACCTACCGGCCCGGCCGACGGGAGGAGGCCAACCAGAAGTACGGCACCTCGCCCACCTCGACCGACGAGGCGGCCCGGCTCCGCAAGGCCGTCTCCGGGCAGGAACTCAGCGTGGTCGACCACAACCTCTCCGAGCTGCGCGTCCTCTACCGCCACATCCGCGGCAGCTGAACCCGCCGGCACCCCGGGTACCGCCCCGGGGTGCCGGCGGCCGGGTCAGACCGGGTAGGTGCGGGCCACCGCCAGCAGTTCGGAGCTGTGCGAGCCGACCACGCCCACGCCCGCCGGACGGGGGCGGAAGCCCGGCAGGGCGTCCAGGCCGTCGCTGGCGTCCATCGCCCGGAGGTTGACCTTGCCGGCCCGGGGCAGCACGGTCAGGGTGATCTCGACCCCCTCCGGCGGCGGGGCGTGGAAGACGATTCCTAAACCCCACCGGTCGAACGTCGCCTCCTCGGCGGTCGGCTGCCGGCCCACCGGCACGGTCCGGCCGGCCACCTCCGCCCGCCGCACCTCGGCCGTGGTCGCGTCGACGTGCAGCGTGGCCAGCCGTACCGGGCGTTGGGGAAGCAGCCGCAGCCGCAGGGTCCGTTCCCCACCGGCGGTGCTGTCCGACAGCACCTGGACCGTCGGCGCGGGTAGGTTCGCCGCCGGTGCCACGCCGGTACGCACCGACTCCTCGCCCAGGCCGGGGAACACTCGGCCCAGGTACTCACTGAAGTGCGAACCGGCGTATTCCTTCGTCCAGGGCTGGGGTTCCTCTTCCCGGGTGATCCACTCCGCTTCGTTGGTGTCGGCGTCCAGGGCGTACATCAGGTGGGTGGGCACGGGATGGGCGGCGTCGAAGCGGTCGACCGCCAGGCCGACCCCGGCGAACACGGTAGCGGCGAGCGCGGCGGCGACGGCCGGCAGCGCGCCGAGCCACCGGGCCCGGGCGGCGACCGGGTCGCGCTCGCCGCTGGAGGCCGGGTCGTGCGAGTCGCGCTCGCCGCCGGCGACCAGGCCGCGCTGGCCGCCGGCGGCCGGGTGCAGCAGGTCGATCACCGGCAGCGCGGCCAGCCCCAGCAGCACCGCGAAGAGCGCCGCCACCCCGCCCATCGCCATCCCCAGCGCCGGGAAGAGCAGCACCACCGTGGGCAGCAGGATCACCACCGCCACCGCGCCGGCCAGGGTCACCGCGACCACCGGCCACGGGCCGTCGATCCGGGTGGCGAGCGCCCCCAGGCCGGCGAGCGCGCCGGCCAGCGCCGGCAGGGTCGCCAGGTACGCCCCGCCGGGCACCAGCGCGGCCAGCACCACCCCGAGCAGGGCCAGCCAGGCCAGCCCGCCGACCGCCAGCGCGGCCGGGCCGGCCCAGCGGCGGGCCAGCGCGTACCAGGCCAGCAGGATCGCGGCGGCGAGCGCCACCACCGCCAGCCGGTACCAGGTCGGCCGGTACGGGTCGAGCAGTTCGGCGTGGCCGGGGCGCAGCGCGGTGATCCCGGCCCAGAGCAACTGGGCGGCGAGCGGGGCGGCGGCGACCGGCACGAGCGTCAGCCCGAAGCCGGCGACCAGCCGGCCGGTGCCGGCCCGGCCGCTGCGGCGGACCAACCAGCCCAGCACCAGTACGCCCAGCACCGCCAGGCCGGCCAGCGGCCAGGTCAGCCAGCCGGGGTAGCGGACCAGCCCGCCCGGCACCGGGAAGTAGGTGGCGTCGTGGCCGGAGCGCAACCCCGTCAGATCGGCCCGGCCGAACTCCCGGGCCAGCCCGAGCGCGTTGTCGCCGTGCATCTGGAGGCTGCCCCGGTCCATCGCCGCCGGGGTGTCCAGCGGGGTGTGGTAGATCGCACCCCCGTCGATGTACGCCGCGTTCAGCCCGACGAAGTCGTGGTCGAGGAACGCGGTGAAGTCGGTGTCGTTCGGCAGCGCCCGGTAGATCTCCACGGCGAACGAGGTGCCCACCGGGTGCGGGGCGGCCCGGCCGAAGACGTCCACCAGCTTCGCGTTGTTCCGGGACGTCTCGAACATGATCACCGGGCCGGTGGAGCCGCGGGCCTCCAGGTTGAGCACCACCCCGCCGTCGGCGGCGAGCGGGTGGTCGGACGCGAACGCCGACGCGCCGCACAGGCACGCCTCCTCTGCGTCGGTCAGCACGAAGACGATGTCGTTGCGGGGCCGGGGCCCGGCGGCCAGTGCCCGGGCCACCTCCAGCACGGTGGAGGTGCCGGCCGCGTCGTCGTTGCCGCCCGGGCCGGTCTGCACCGAGTCGTAGTGCGCCACCAGGAAGATCCGGCCGGTGGAGGCGGTGCCGGGGAGCCGGGCCACCACGTTGCGTACCCGGGCGAAGGTCGCCCCGCCGGCCGCGCCGCTGAGCTGCCCCGCCTCCGGGGCGACGGTGTCCTGCACCTCGGTCTCCAGGCCCAGGCCGCGCAGCACCCCGACGACGTGCTCGCGGACCTGGTCGTTGGCGGCGCTGCCGGCGGGATGCGGCCGGGCCGCCACGGTCTGCACCGTCCGGTACGCCCGGCCGGCACTGAACTCGTCGGCCGGGGCGTCCGCCGGTCGGGGTGCCGGGGTGGCCAGGTCGATCAGCATGGCCGCGCCGACCGCGACCAGCGTGACCAGGGCGACCAGGGCGGCCAGCGGGCGGTGACGGGGCCGGGCCAGCGTCCGGTCGGCGGCGGAGGGGGGTGCGCCCACGGGGAACTCCTCGGAGGTGGTGCGGGGGTGGGCACCATCCTGCCCCGCACCGGCCGGCGGGAGACTCCCCGGAAACCGAACCGTGACGCGGCCGGGCGTCCGACCGCTCACCGGGTGACGGCCTTGCCCGGGTACGCCCGGGACGGCCCGGCCGTGTTGTGTGGGACCGTTGTCTAATACAGGATCAGCAGGGCACTCGGAAGGAGCCCGACATCACCAGCGAACTCCCGCGTGTCGCGGCGGTGACCCGGCCGCACCGGGGGACCGGCCTGACCGGTCCCTCCGCCGCGCCGTATCCGCAGGGCGGGCTCGGGCCCCACCCCAACCTACCGCCCGGCGAACGGCTGCGGGTGCTGCTGGTCGAGGACGACGAGGGCGACGCCTTCCTGGTCGGGGAACTGCTCGCCGAGACGAACTCGATGATCGACCTGCTCGTCGCCACCAGCCTCAGCGAGGCCCGGCAGCGGATCGCCGGGGTGGACTGCGTCCTGCTCGACCTCGGGCTGCCCGACGCGCAGGGCCTGGACGGGCTGCGCCGGGTGCTGGAACTGTCCAGCGGTGCCGCGGTCTGCGTGCTGACCGGCCGCTCGGACGAGCACCTCGGCGTCGTCGCGGTCGCCGAGGGCGCCCAGGACTACCTGGTCAAGGGGCAGGTCGACGGCGTGCTGCTGAGTCGCGCACTGCGCTACGCGGTGGAGCGCAAGCGGGCCGACGAGAACGCCCGCCGGCTGCGCGAGGTCGAGCTGCGCCAGGCCGAGTCGGCCCGCCTCGAACGGGGCCTGCTGCCCCAGCCGCTGATGAACACCGACGAGGTGGCGGTGCACACCTTCTACCGGCCGGGCCGGCACGCCGCCCTGATCGGCGGGGACTTCTTCGACGTGGTGCAGACCCGCCCCGACCGGGTCGACCTGATCGTCGGCGACGTCTGCGGGCACGGGGTGGACGAGGCCGCCCTCGGCGTCGAACTGCGGGTGGCCTGGCGGGCGCTGATCCTCGCCGGGGTCCCCGACGACGAGGTGCTGCCCGCCCTGGAACAGGTGCTGATGAGTGAGCGCCGGCTCCAGGAGATCTTCGCCACCGTGGCCACCGCCCGGCTCGACCTGGCCGACAACCGGGCCACCGTCCGGCTGGCCGGCCATCCGCCGCCGCTGCTGCTCTCCGCCGGCAAGGTCGCGCCGGTCCCGGCCCCCGGCGGCCTGCTGCTCGGCGTACGACCTCGCCGCCCCGTCGCGTTCGACCTGGAGTTCGCCACCGATGACTGGTCCCTGTTGATGTACACCGACGGCCTGATCGAGGGGCGGGTGGGCGACGGCGACGACCGGCTGGACGTCCCCGGGCTGACCGGCCTGCTGGAGGATCGCGCCAACCACGCCGTGCCGCTGTCCGAGCTGCCCGCCTGGCTGGTCGGCCGGGCCGAGCAGATCAACGGCGGTCCGCTCGCCGACGACGTGGCCATGCTGCTGGTCAGCCGGGGCGGTGGCCGGTGAACACGTACCGCCAGGGATGGACCCTGCGCCGCCGGGTGATCGCGCTGCTGGCGCTGGCCGGCGTGCTGCTGGTCGGGCTGGCTGTCGCCGAGGCGGCGGTGGCGGCGAGGAACCGCGAGTACACCGAGGCGGTGCTCACCAAGACCGGCCCGCTGCGGGTGCAGGGGCAGGAACTGCTCAACGCGCTGCTCGACCAGGAGACCGGGATCCGTGGCTACGCGGTCAGCGGTGACCGCGCCGACCTCGCCCCATACGAGAGGGGCGTCCAGCAGGAGCGGGACGTCGCCGACAACATCATGGAGCTGAGCGGCGACTTCCCCGAGGTACGCGCCGACCTGCGCGTCGCCCAGCAACAGGCGGACGCCTGGCGACAGGCGGTGGCCCAGCCGGTGATCACCACCACCGAGCGCAGCGGCACCACCGCCGGTCAGGCGCTCATCACCGACCAGGCCCGGCAGCAGTTCGACCAGGTCCGGGCGGCGGTGGGCGACCTCCAGACGGCGATCCTCACCGAACGCGAGAAGAGTGCCCGGAACATCGAGCGCACCGGCAACCTGCTGGTGGTGCTGCTGATCGTCGCGGCGGTGGTGTTCGTGGTCGCCGGCACGGTGATGCTGCTGTCCCTGGACCGGATGGTGATCCGGCCCTTGACCCGGCTGGCCCTCCAGGTGCGGGAGGTCGCCGCGGGCGACTACCAGCACCACATCGCCGGGTCCGGGCCGCCGGAGTTCCGCCGGCTCGCCGACGACGTCGACGTGATGCGGCAGAAGATCGCCAAGGATCTCGACGAGGTACGGGCCGCCCGGGAGAACATCGAGTGGGTCAACAGCCAGCTCCAGAAGCAGGCCGAGGAGCTGACCCGGTCCAACCGTGACCTGGAGCAGTTCGCGTACGTCGCCTCGCACGACCTCCAGGAGCCGCTGCGCAAGGTGGCCAGCTTCTGCCAGCTCCTCCAGCGCCGCTACGCCGGCCGGCTCGACGAGCGGGCCGACCAGTACATCGCGTTCGCGGTCGACGGGGCGCAGCGGATGCAGCGCCTGATCAACGATCTGCTGGCCTTCTCCCGGATCGGCCGGCTCACCACCGGCTTCGTCGACGTCGACCTGAACAAGGTGATGGGCGACGTGGCCAGCCAGACCGAGCCGGGCCGCCAGTACGCCGACGCGGAGCTGACCTGGGGCGAGCTGCCGGTGATCCGGGGCGAGGAGCCGCTGCTCACCAACCTGCTGGTCAACCTGGTCAGCAACTCGGTGAAGTTCCGCCGCCCGGACGTCCCGCCGACGGTGCACGTCTCGGCCCGGCTGGTCGACGGCGAGTGGGAGATCACCTGCCAGGACAACGGCATCGGCATCGAGGCCGAGTTCGCCGACAAGATCTTCGTGATCTTCCAGCGGTTGCACGCCAAGGACGCCTACCCGGGCACCGGGATCGGCCTGGCCATCGTCAAGAAGATCGTCGAGTACCACGGCGGCCGGGTCTGGGTGGACACCGACGTCGCCGAGGGGACCGCGATCCGGTTCACCCTCCCGGCCCGGCCGGCGGACGTCGAGGCGGCGAACTCGGCGGCCGTCGAGGACGCCGCCGAGGGCGGGGACGCCGGGGAGGCCCCCGCCGGTCCGGTCGAGGGCGACGACGCCCCGGCGGAGCGGTCGGCGCCGGTCGCTCGGCAGCCGGACGGCCCGGCCGACGAGGACCCGCCCGGCGGGCCGCCGGGGCACGGTACAACGGGTGGCATGAGGGAGACGGTGGGATGACCGCGCCGGCGGACGGCAAGAGCCCGATCGAGGTCCTGCTGGTCGAGGACGACCCGGGCGACGTGTTGATGACCCAGGAGGCGTTCGAGGAGCACAAGCTGCGCAACCGGCTGACCGTCGTCTCCGACGGCGCCGAGGCGCTGGCCTACCTGCGGCGCGAGGGCCGGTACGCGGACGCGGTGACCCCGGACCTGATCCTGCTCGACCTGAACCTGCCCCGCCGGGACGGCCGCGAGGTGCTGGAGGAGATCAAGGAGGACGAGCAGCTCCGCCGGATCCCGGTGGTGGTGCTGACCACCTCCCAGGCCGACGAGGACATCCTGCGCAGCTACCAGTTGCACGCCAACGCCTACGTGACCAAGCCGGTGGACTTCGAGCGTTTCATCTCGGTGGTCCGCCAGATCGACGAGTTCTTCGTCAGCGTGGTCAAGCTGCCGCCGCGTGGCTGACCGGCTGCTCGACGACGTCGGCACGCTGCTGCGGGACACCGCGGCCGACGTGGTGCTCCCGCTGTTCCGCCGGCTGGACGTCGCCGATGTCGCCGAGAAGGCCCCGGGTGACCTGGTCACCGTCGCCGACCAGCGGGCCGAGGAGCGGATCTCGGCGGAGCTGCGCCGACTGCTCCCCGGCTCCCTGGTGGTCGGCGAGGAGGCGGTGGCGGACGACCCGTCGCTGCTGCGCCACCTGCGCGACGGGGGTGACGTCTGGCTGGTCGACCCGGTCGACGGCACCGCGAACTTCGCCGCCGGCCGCCGGCCGTTCGCGCTGATGGTCGCGCTGCTGACCGACGGCGAGCCGGCCGCCTCGTGGGTGCTCGACCCGATGGCCGGGCTGCTGGCCGTGGCGCGGGCCGGCGACGGCACCCGGCTGGACGGCAAGCCCGTCCGCGCGGGCGGCGACGTCCCGCCGGACCTGCTGCGCGGCACCGCGATGACCCGGTTCCTGCCGGCGGCCACCCGGGACCGGGTGGCGGCGGGCGGGGGTCGGATCGGGGAGCTGCTGCCCGGTCAGCACTGCGCCGGCCGGGAGTACCTCGACCTGCTCACCGGTGACCAGCAGTTCGTCCTCTTCTGGCGGACCCTGCCCTGGGACCACGCCCCGGGGGTGCTGCTGGTCCGGGAGGCGGGTGGGGTGGCCCGGCGGTTCGACGGCACCGAGTACCACCCGGCCGGCGACGACCGGGGGCTGCTGGTCGCCGCGGACGAGCGGACCTGGCACGAGGTCCGCGACGCGCTGCTCGGCGACTGACCGCCCGCCGCGCCCGGTTCGCGGGGGTCGGCGGGGATCCGGCGCGGCGCTGTGTCATCGACCCGCGACACTGGGTCGACCACCGATGCCCGGCCGGATCGCGGGCCTGGTCAGCCGCCGCCGTTCCGGTATCGTGACCGGCGGTCTCCGCCCCCAGGCCGCCAACCGGGGCCGGCGGGACCGCCGCCGCACCGGTCGGCTGACCGGTCGGGCGTCGGCGGCAGAGGGAAGGACATCCGTCGTGCCCAGGACCAGCTTCATCCGGCCGCGCGTCCGTCGGCCGCTGACCGTGCTGCTCGCCACGGTGGCGCTGCTGCTCGGCGCCGGGGTGGCGCCCGCCGCGGCGGAGCCCGGCGAGGGCGGCACCAAGCAGCTCCGTGACGCGCTGGAGGCGGCGGCGAAGGGGCACATCGAGGCCAAGGCCAAGCTGGACAACTCCAAGCGGCGGCAGACCGCGCTGGTCGGCGAGCTGAAGGAGGTCGAGGGTCGGCTGGGCGCGTTGACCGCCCAGGTCGGCGAGGTGGCCGCGCAGTCGTACCGGGTGGGTCGGCTGACCCCGACGTCGATGCTGCTGAACACGGCCAACCCGGAGGGCTTCCTCAAGCGCGCCGCCGACCTGGACCTGATGGCCCAGCGGGACAGCAAGCAGCTCCGCGCGCTCGCCGAGGCGCGGCAGACCGCCGCCGAGGCCAAGCTCGCCATCGACGCCGAGGTGCGCGAGCAGCAGAAGCAGCTCGCGACGCTGGCGAAGAAGAAGCGGGACGCCGAGCGCGCGCTGGCCACCGTCAGCTCGGGCAGCAGCGCCGGCTTCAGCGGCGGGTCGAGTTCGGCGAAGCCGGCCCCGCGCAACTCCGACGGGTCGTGGCCGTCCGAGTCGTGTTCGGTGAACGACCCGACCACCTCCGGCTGCATCACCCCGCGCACCCTGCACGCGATGCAGCAGGCCAAGGCCGCCGGCTACAAGCGGTTCGTGTCCTGCTACCGCAGCGGCGGTGGTGGCGAGCACCCCAAGGGCCGGGCCTGCGACTTCGCCGCCGCCACCAACGGCTTCGAGGACAAGACGGCCACCGGCGGGGACAAGGCGTACGGCGACAGCCTGGCCAACTACTACAAGAACAACGCCAACCGGCTCGGCGTGCTCTACGTGATCTGGTACCGGCAGATCTGGATGCCGAACACCGGCTGGCGGTCGTACAGCGGGTCGGGCAGTCCGGCCGCCGACCACACGAACCATGTTCATCTTTCGATGTACTGACCGTCCGGTCCAGGAACGGGACGTAGCATCGCGACGGTGAGCAGCTCATCGTCCGACGTCCTGGTCGGTGCGGCGCCCGGTGCGCCGGCCGCCCCCCGCGCGCTGCCCCACGGGCTCGCCGCGTTCCTGGTCTTCTTCTCCAGCGGCGCCGTGCTGGTGCTGGAGACGGTCTCGCTCCGCCTGGTCGGCCCGTACGTCGGGGTGACCCTCCAGGTGACCAGCTCGGTGATCGGCGTCGCGCTGGCCGCCATCGCGTACGGGGCGTGGACGGGTGGCTGGCTGGCCGACCGGCGGGACCCGCGCGGCCTGCTCGCGCCGGCGCTGGTGCTCGCCGGCATCGCCGCCGCGGTCACCCTCCCGGTGGTCCGGTACGCCGGTGAGCTGCTGCGCGGTGGTGCGGTCAGCGGCATCCTGCTGCTCACCGCGCTGGCCGTGTTCGTGCCGGCGGCGCTGCTCTCGGCGGTCACCCCGCTGGTGGTGAAGCTCCAACTGGCCGACCTGCGCCGCACCGGGCAGGTGGTGGGCCGGCTCTCCGGCATCGGCACCCTCGGCGGCATCACCGCCACCCTGGTCACCGGGTTCGTGCTGGTGGCCGCGCTGCCCAGCACGGTGATCCTGATCGCGCTGGCGGCCCTGCTCGGGGTGACCGGCCTGGCACTCGGGGTCTACCTGCGCCGGCAGCAGGGGGCGGGGCTGCCCGGTCCGGCCCGGACGAAGGCCACCCTGGCGGTGCTCGGGCTGGTCGCGGCGGGGCTGAGCGCGGTCGCGCCGAACCCGTGCGACGTGGAGACGGCGTACCACTGCGCCCGGGTGGAGACCGACCCGTCCCGGGCCGGCGGGCGTACGCTCTACCTCAACTCGGCCCAGCACTCGTACGTCGACCTGAACGACCCGACGCACCTGGAGTACGCGTACACCCGGTGGATCGGCGCGGTCGCCGACGTGCTGGCGCCGCCGGGGCAGCGGCTGGACGCGCTGCACCTGGGCGGGGGCGGCTTCACCATGCCTCGCTACCTGAGCGCCACCCGACCGGGCACCGACAACGTGGTCTTCGAGATCGACGGCGAACTGGTCGACCTGGACCGGCGGGAGTTGGGCGTCCGGCCGGGGCCGGGGCTGCGGGCGGTGGTGGGGGACGCCCGGATGCTGGTCGGCGGCGAACCGGCCGACAGCCGTGACCTGGTCGTCGGGGACGCCTTCGGACACCTGGTGGTGCCCTGGCACCTGGCCACCCGGGAGATGGCCGCCGAGGTGGGCCGGGTGCTGCGGCCCGGTGGGATCTACGTGCAGAACGTCATCGACTACCCGCCGGGCCGGTTCATCCGGGCCGAGCTGGCCACGGTGGCCGCCGAGTTCCGCAACGTGGCGCTGATCGCGCCGCCGGCGGCGATCGCCGGCCGGACCGGCAGCAACTTCCTCATCGTCGCCTCGGACGCGCCACTGCCGCTGGACGCGTTGCGTACCCGGCTGGGCACCGTGTCGGCGGTGCCGGACCTGCTCGCCGACGCGGAGCTGGCCGGCTTCGTCGACGACGCGCTGGTGCTGACCGACGACTACGCGCCGGTGGACCAACTGCTGGCGACCGCCTGAACGGGTGACTTTCCTGACCGATTACGACCATCCAGGTGTAGCCGGCCCCCACCCGGGCAACACGGTCGACCATGGGTGGAGGAGTCCAGAACGGGGCCCAGCTCCTCGGTGAGCGGTACCGGCTGATCGAGCAGCTCGGCGCGGGCGGCATGTCCGTGGTGTGGCGCGGCTACGACGAGGTGCTCGGCCGGCAGGTCGCGGTGAAGGTGCTCGCCTCCCGGCTGGCCAGCGACCGGGCCTTCCGGCACCGGATCCGGATCGAGGCGCAGTCCGCCGCGCGGCTCTGCCACCCCAACATCACCAACGTGTACGACTACGGCGAGTCCGAGCAGGTCGGGCTGACCGTGCCGTACGTCGTGATGGAGTTGGTCGACGGCGGCCCGCTGACCGCGCGGCTCGGCCGCGACGGGCGGCTGCCCTGGCGGGAGGCGGTGACCATCGGCGCGGAGGTGACCTCGGCGCTGGCCACCGCGCACGCCCGTGGCGTGGTCCACCGGGACGTCACCCCGGGCAACGTCATGCTGACCACGACCGGGGTGAAGGTGGTCGACTTCGGCATCTCCGCGCTGGTCGGGGAGAGCGAGAAGGGACCCGACGGCACGCTGCTCGGCACCCCCGCCTACCTCGCCCCGGAGCGGCTCGACAACGGGCAGGTCTGTCCGGCCACCGACGTGTACGCCGTCGGGCTGCTGCTCTACCGGATGCTCACCGGCCGGCTGCCCTGGCAGGCCAGCACCACCACCGAGATGCTGCGGGCGCACCTGTACAACGACCCGGAGCCGATGCCCACCGTGCCGGGGCTCCCCGACGAGGTGGTCGAACTGGTCGGCCGGTGCCTGGCCAAGCGCCCCGAGGACCGGCCGGCGACCACCGAACTGGCCCGTACGCTCGCCGGCGCGGCCGGGATGATCGCGGCGGTGCCGGTCTCCCCGGCAGCCGGCGCGCTCGACCCGACCCTGCCCGCCAACGCCGGCACCACGATCCTGCCCTGGTCGGCCGACACCGACGCGCTGCCCTTCTCCGGCCGGACCCGGACCCGTCGGGCGACGTCGCGCCGGCGCAGGGTCGAGGCCGGGGTGGCCGCCGCCGGCCTGGTCGCGGTGACCGCGACGCTGTGGGGGGTGACCTCGCGCAGCCCGGCCAGCGGCGGGGTGGACCGGCCCGTCGAGGCCCGGATGGGGCTGACCGAACCCGCCCCCTGCGAGGTCGAGTACGCGCTGCGCAGCGACTCCGGCAAGGACTTCGCCGCCCAGCTCACGCTGACCAACACCGGGCCCCGGGAGTTGCGCGACTGGACCATGAGCTTCGCCTTCCCCGGCCAGCAGACCGTCACCAGGGCCGACCCCCCGGTACGCCAGGAGGGGCGGACGGTGCGGGTCGCCCCGGCCGCCGGCCGGGACGTGCTGGCGCCGGGCGCGTCGGAGAAGTTCTCGCTGACCGGCCGGTACACCGGTGGCAACCCGCTGCCGGTGGAGTTCAGCCTCGGCGAGGCCGACTGCGGGGTGCGGGTGTCCGGGGTGGCCGGCACCGCCCCGGTGGTGAAGCCCCCGGCGAAGACCCCCGCGAAGCCGGCGGCGAAGACGTCCGGCGGGGGCGGGTCCAGTACCTCCGGCGCGGCCAAGTCGAGCGGCTCGGCGAAGTCGAAGCCGAAGCCGAAGGCCGCGAAGCCCGGCACGGTCAAGGGGGCGGGTGCGGGCAAGGGAAAAGCGGCAAAGTGACGGGGAAGGGCGGCGGCCAGGGCGTGGGCCAGGGCCGGCCGGGCGAGCGCTAAGACGCGGGCCGGGGCGGCGGGGCTGATCGTCAGCGCAGCGCCGCGAACCGTTGCACCTGGGCGATCCCGCCCTCCACGATCAGGACGCTGCCCGCGTCCAGGACGGTGTCCTGGTCGGCGTACCGGAAGCGTTCCCCGGCCGGTTTGGCGCCGACCACCACCACCCCGTAACGCTCGTCCAGCGCCAGTTCGCGCAGCGGCCGGCCGACCAGCGGCGGCGGCACCGGCACCTTGGCGATCGCGAAGTCCTCGTCGAACTCGATGAAGTCGAGCATCCGGCTGACGATCAGGTGCGCCACCCGTTCCCCGGTCTCCGCCTCGGGGAAGACCACGTGGTGCGCCCCGACCGAGGCCAGGATCTTCGCGTGCTTCTCCGAGGTGGCCCGGGCCCAGATCTGCGGGACGCCCACCTCGGCCAACGCCAGTACGGTCAGCACGCTGGCGTCCACCGAGGTGCCGATGGCGACCACCACCCGGCGGAAGTCGGCGATGCCGAGCTGCCGCAGCGCCGTCTCCTCGGTGGCGTCGGCCTGCACCACCTGGTCCAGCGTCGCCGCCCAGCGTTGCACCTGGTCGCCGTCGCGGTCCACGGCGAGCACCTGGTGGCCGAGCCGGGTCAACGCCCCGGCCAGGTGCCGGCCGAACCGGCCCAGCCCGATCACGGCGATGTCGCCGTCGCCCTCACCTCTAGCCGACAACGGGTTGCTCCTTCGGATAGCGGTACAGCCGGTGCCGGGTGTTCAACGCGATCGCCGAGCCGAGGGTGAGCGGCCCCACCCGTCCGATGTACATCAGCGCGGTCAGCATGAGCTGGCCGACCTCGGGCAGCCGGGAGGTGAGCCCGACGGTGAGCCCGGTGGTGCTGAACGCGGAGGTCACCTCGAACAGCGACTCGTAGAAGAGGACGTGCTCGGTCAGCGCGATCACGCCGATCGTGCCGACGGCCACCAGCGCGACGCTGAGCAGGGCCACGGTCAGCGCCTGACGCTGGCTCGACGCGGCGATCCGGCGTCGGCCCACGATGACGTCCGGCTCGCCGCGCAGCTCCGCCCAGATGACGAAGGCGAGCAGGAAGAACGTGGACACCTTGATGCCGCCGGCGGTGCTGGCACTGCCACCGCCGATGAACATCAGGACGATGAGCAGCGGGTAGCTCTCCTCGCTCAGCCGGCCCACGTTGATCACGTCGAAGCCGCCGGTACGGCTCAGCGCGATCTGGGAGAACGAGGCGAGCACCTTGCCGGGCATGTCGAAGGTGCCGATGGTGAGCGGGTTGCCCCACTCGGCGACGAGCAGGCCGACGAACCCGGCGGCCAGCAGCACCACGCTGCCCCAGATGGTCAGCTTGGTGGCGACCGCCCAGCGGACCGGCCGCCGCCACTGCCGGACCGCCTCGAAGAGTGCCGGGAAACCCAGCCCGCCGACGATCGCGCCGAGGGCCAACGGCAGCGACACCCACGGGTCGCGGGAGAAACCGACCAGCCCGTCCGAGTAGAGGGCGAAGCCGCCGTTGTTGAACGCCTGGACGGAGTGGAAGGTGCCGTACCAGAGCGCCCGGCCCGGTGGGTAGTGGTAGGCCAGCCAGAGTCGGCCGGTGACCACCAGCGTCATCAGCACCTCGCAGCCGAACACCGTGCCGGCGATGCGGATCAGCAGGCGGCGGATGTTCCCGGTGCCGTACTCGGCGGTCTCGGCCTGCACCAGCAGCCGGTTGCGCAGCCCGAGCTGCCGGGTGACGGCCAGGCTGACCAGGGCCGCGCCGGTCAGGATGCCCAGGCCGCCGAGCTGGGTCAGCACCGTGATCATCACCAGCCCGAAGCCGTTCCAGTAGTTCGGCGTGTCGGTGACCGCCATGCCGGTGACCGACACCGCCGAGGTGGCGGTGAACAGCGCGGTGACCAGCGGGGTGTAGTGGTGGGCGCTGGTGGCCCAGGGCAGCATCAGCAGGCCGGTGCCGATCGCGATCGCCACCAGGAAGCCGAACGGCACCAGCCGGACGGGGTGACGGAGGAACCGGCGCACCAGACAATCTTGTCGATTCGGGACTGATCCGGTTGGTGAATCGCGTATCCCGCAGGGTTCACCTGTCGGCCAGCCGCCGACCAACTGACGGTCAGTCGGGACCGGTCTGCTGAGGCGACCCATCGACGAAGGAGACCGCGTTGCGACGTACCCTTTCCGCCCTCGGCGTGGCCGGCGCCCTGCTCGCCGTGGCCGTCGCCGTGCCCGGCGCGGCCTCGGCCCGCGAGGACGACGCGGACCGGGCCGACCGGGCCGACCGGGCCACCCACCGGCCTCTGGTGATCGGCCACCGTGGCGCCAGCGGCTACCGGCCGGAGCACACCCTGGAGGCGTACCGGCTGGCGATCCGGATGGGAGCCGACTACATCGAGCCGGACCTGGTCTCGACGAAGGACCGGGTGCTGGTCGCCCGGCACGAGAACGAGATCTCCGGTACAACCGACGTGGCGGCCCGGCCGGAGTTCGCCGCCCGCAAGGCCACCAAGACCATCGACGGGGTGCCGGTCACCGGCTGGTTCACCGAGGACTTCACCCTAGCCGAGCTGAAGACGCTGCGGGCCAAGGAGCGGCTGCCCCAGGTACGGGTGGCGAACACCGCCTTCGACGGCAGGTTCGAGGTGCCCACCTTCCAGGAGGTGCTGGACCTGGCCCGGGTCGAGTCGAAGAACCGGGACCGGACCATCGGGGTCTACCCGGAGACCAAGCACCCCAGCTACTTCGCCTCGATCGGGCTGCCGCTGGAGGAGCCGCTGGTCGCGGTGCTGCGCAAGAACAAGCTGACCCACCGGCACGACGCCGTGTTCATCCAGTCCTTCGAGACCGCCAACCTGCGCAAGCTGGACCGGATGATCGACGTGCCGCTGGTGCAGCTCCTCGACGCCACCGGCCGTCCGTACGACTTCACCGTCGCCGGTGACCCCCGCACGTACGCCGACCTGGCCTCCGCCGCCGGCCTGCGCGGCATCGCCGGGTACGCCGACGGCGTCGGGCTGCACAAGAACCTGATCGTCCCCCGGGACGCCACCGGCCGGCTGCTCGCCCCGACCACGGTGATCCGGGACGCGCACCGGGAGAAGCTGCTCGTACACGCCTGGACGTTCCGCGCCGAGAACCAGTTCCTCCCCGCCGACTTCCGGATCGGCGCCGACCCGAACGCCCGCGGCGACATCACCGCCGAGTACGAACTCTTCCTCGGCCTCGGCCTGGACGGCGTCTTCACCGACCAGCCCGACACCGCCGTCGCGGCCCGCGCCGGACTCGGGAGCCCCGCCTCCCGCTGACCGTCACCCGCCCCCGCATGGCCAGCGCCCTCGGTCTCCCGCACGTCCCCGCTGCTCACCACCAGGTCGCTGGCCATGCCGAGGGCGGCCTTCCGTTGACCCCTGCCCCCACCACCCCGCCACCGTGTCGTCCGTTGCCCGCACCGGCCCCGCCACCGTGTCGTCCGTTGCCCGCACCGGCCCGGCTGGCCGGGCCTTCGGTTGCCCGTGCCGTGGGCTTCCCGTTGTCCGTGCCGGCCTCGCCGGCTGACTCTTCCCCTGATCCTTGCCCGCGCCGGTCCCGCCGCCCCGGCCTCGCCGGTCGGCGTTCCATGATCCACACCTTCTCGGCGATGTGGCGGTGTCCGGCTCACCCGGACACCGCCACATCGCCGTAATGGAGTAGAGGCCCGGCCCGGCCCGGGTCTCGGCTTTTGCGGGTCCTGGCCCTGCCGGGGACTCGGTGTCGGGGCTCGGGATTGCCCGGGTCGTGGTCTGTCGGGTCTTGGCCATGCCTGGGTCTTGGCCTGTCGGCGTTCGGTCTGCCTGGGGCTCGGCCTTGCCTGGGTTTGCCCCTGTCGGCGTTCGGTCTGCCTGGGGCCCGGCCGGGTCCAGGTTCCGGCCTGCCGGGGTTCCGTCTGCGCGAGTCTCGGTCTGCGCGAGTCTCGGGCTGCGCGAGTCTCGGGCTGCGCGAGTCTCGGGCTGCGCGGGGCCGGCCGTCCGCGTCGGATGGTGCCGTCCTGGCGGGGGTAGGTGGGCACCGCTGTGCTGGCCGACGCCGTGCACTGTGATGAGCGCCAAGATCGTGCTCGATCCTTGATGTAGTGGCCTCGGTGAGCGGGGAACACCACTACATCCAGGATCGAGCACGATCTTGCGGCTCAGACCTGCCCGACGAGCGTTGCCCGGAGCGCCCGCGCCGGCCCTCGGTCCCGGCCCGGCCCTCGCCCCCGGCCCCCGGCCCTCGGTCCCGGCCCCCGGCCCTCGGTCCCGGCCCCCGGCCCTCGGTCCCGGCCCCCGGCCCTCGGTCCCGGCCCTCGGTCCCGGCCCCCGGCCCCCGGCCCCCGGCCCTCGGTCCCGGCCCCCGGCCCCCGGTCCCGGCGCTGGCCCTGCGGCGATGGCTGTGGCGCGCTGAGGTGGCGATGGCGGGGTGCGACACAGCGGCGGGCCGGCCGGTGGGGGTGGGGGCCACTCCCGGCCCGGTCGTCCGTCGACCCGGGACGACGGTTGTTAACATCGGCCACCCCGTTGGTGTTACTTGTGTGTTGCCGCCACATAGCCCGTGGGTGATGTCACTTCTAGCGTGAGCCGACACATGCTTCCTGTCCTCACCTGGAGTCGCGATGACGGTCCGGCACACCCGGCGGGCGTTCCTCTCCGCCGCCACGATGATGGCCGCGGCGCTCGCCGCCACGGCCTGCGGCAGCCCGCAGGACACCGCCTCTGGCGGCGGTGACGCCGCCGCCCCGGTCAAGGTCGGCCTGGTCTACTCCCAGTCCGGCGCGCTGGCCAGCTACGGCAAGCAGTACATCGAAGGGTTCAAGGCCGGTCTCGACTACGCCACCAAGGGCACCGGCAAGGTCGGCGACCGCACCATCGAGCTGACCGAGGTCGACGACGCGGGCGACCCGGCCAAGGCGGTCTCCGCGGCCAAGGACCTGATCGGCAAGGGTGCGAAGATCATCGCCGGGTCGACCGCGTCCGGGGTGGCGCTCCAGGTCGCCCCGATCGCCGCCCAGAACAAGGTGCTCTTCGTCTCCGGCCCGGCCGCCACGGACGCGGTCACCGGCGCCAACAAGTACACGTTCCGCTCCGGCCGGCAGTCCTACCAGGACGTGGTGACCGCGAAGTCGTTCATCGGCGATCCCACCGGCAAGAAGGTCGTCGTCTTCGCCCAGGACGGCGCGTTCGGCGACGCCAACGAGGCCGCCGTGAAGGCCGTCATCGGCGGGGCCGGTGCCACCGTCAGCAGCGTCCGGGCGCCGGCCAGCGCCAGCGAGTTCACCCCGTTCGCCAGCCAGATCAAGGCCGCCAAGCCGGACCTGCTCTTCGTCGCCTGGGCCGGCACCACCGCCCCGGCCATGTGGCAGACCCTCGACCAGCAGGGCGTCCTCTCCTCCACCACGGTCGTCACCGGCCTGGACATCCGCGCCTCCTGGCCCACCTTCGGCGCCGCCGGCAGCAAGATCTCCTTCCTGTCGCACTACTTCGACGGGGCCAGCGACACCGAGGCCGCCAAGGCCGCCAAGGCGAAGATCCCCGGCGGGACGCTCGACCTGTTCCACCCGGACGGCTTCGCCGCCGCGCAGATGGTCGTCCGGGCGGTCCAGGAGGGCGGCGACGACGTCGACAAGATGATCAAGGCGCTCGAAGGCTGGACGTTCGACGGGGTCAAGGGCCCGATGACCATCCGCGCCGACGACCACGCCCTGCTCCAGCCGATGTACCAGGCGAAGCTCTCCGGCAGCGGCACCACGTTCACGGCCGCCGCGCAGAAGTCCCTGACCGGTGACGAGACCGCGCCGCCGGTCACCCAGATGAAGGGCTGATCCGTGCTCGCCACCCGCGGTCTGACCTGGCGGATCGGAGAGGTCGCCATCGTCGACGACGTACACCTCGACCTGGCGCCCGGGGAGTTCCTCGGCGTGATCGGGCCGAACGGCGCCGGCAAGACCTCCCTGTTCAACCTGATCACCGGCCTGCGCCGGCCCACCGAGGGACGCGTCCTGCTCGACGGCGAGGACGTCACCGTCCTCCCGCCGCACCGGCGGGCCCGGCTCGGGCTGGGCCGTACCTTCCAGGCGTCCTCGGTCTTCGGCTCGCTCACCGTCCGGGAGAACGTCCGGCTGGCCGTACAGGCGCACCGGGGTGGCTCGATGAAGCTGTGGCGGCGGGCGGCGGCCGACCGGGAGGTGGCCGCCGCCGCCGACGCGGCGCTCGACCGGGTCGGCCTGCACCACCGGGGTACGGCCCTCGCCGGCACCCTCGCCCACGGCGAGAAGCGCAAGCTGGAGATCGCCCTGCTGCTCGCCGGGGAACCCCGGGTGATGCTGCTCGACGAGCCGATGGCCGGGGTCAGCGCCGAGGACGTCCCCGAACTGGTCGGCGTGATCAGGTCGTTGACCGGCGACAGCGGCCGGGCGGTGCTGATGGTGGAGCACCACATGGACGTGATCCTGGAGCTGGCCGACCGGATCGCCGTGATGCACCACGGCGCCCTGCTGGCCTGCGACACCCCGGCGACGGTGATGGCCAACGCCACCGTCCAGGAGGCATACCTGGGGGAGTCCCTGTGAGTGCGAGGAGTGAGCCGGGTGTGCGAGCCCCGCAGTCGGGAACGGAAGGCGGCCCGGTGGTTGAACCCGTCCTGAGCGTCGAGGACCTGTCGGTCCGGATCGCCGGGCTGCACATCCTCCAGGGGGTGTCGTTCACCGTGGCACCGACCGGGGTGACGGTGCTGCTCGGGCGCAACGGGGTGGGCAAGACCACCACGCTGCGCGCGGTGGTCGGCCTCACCCCGCGCAACGGGGAGGTCCGCGGAGCCGTCCGGATGAGTGACCGGAGTCTGCTGGACCGCCCCACCCACCGGCTGGTACGCGGTGGGCTCGGCTACGTGCCGGAGGACCGCTGCGTCTTCGCCGGCCTCACCGTCGCCGAGAACCTCCGGCTGGCGGAACGGCGCGGCACCACCCCGGCGTACGACCGGGTCTTCGCGCTCTTCCCGGAGCTGGACCGGCGCGGACGGCAACGGGCCGGTTCGCTCTCCGGCGGGCAGCAGCAGATGCTCGCCATCGGCCGCGTGCTGCTCAACGACAACCGGCTGCTGCTGGTCGACGAGCCGACCAAGGGGTTGGCACCGAAGGTGGTGACCGAGGTGGCCGAGGTGCTGGAGCGGGTCGCCGAGTCCGTGCCGGTGCTGCTGGTGGAGCAGAACCTGGCGGTGGTGCGCCGGCTGGCCACCGACGCCGTGGTCCTCGCCGCCGGCCGGGTGGCCTGGGCCGGGGATGCCGGGGAATTGCTGCGGGAGGCCGAGCTGACGAGGTCCCTGCTCGGCGTGGGCTCCGGCGGCCACGACGCCGGAGTCGGTTCGGGCGGGCAGGGCACCGGCGTCGGCTCCGGCGGTCACGGCAGCGGGGTCGGCTCGGGCGGGCAGGACGCCGGGGTCGGCTCCGGCGGGCACGACAGTGACGGCGCTGCCGGGAATCCGGAGGTGCGGGCATGAGCGACATCGTCCTGCTCACCCTGACCGGGCTCGGCCTGGCCGCGCTGTACTTCCTGGTCGCCTCCGGGCTTTCCCTGGTCTTCGGCCTGGCGGACGTGCTGAACTTCGCGCACGGGCTGTTCCTCGGCGTCGGCGCGTACGCCACCTGGTGGGCCGCCGGGAACCTGCCCGGCGCCGGCCCGGACGGCCTCGGTTTCGTGCTGGCGGTGGCCTTCGGGGTGGCCGCCGGGGCGCTGGTCGCGGTGCTGGTGGAGCTGGTGCTGATCCGGCCGCTCTACTCCCGCACCATCGAGCAGGTGCTGGTGACCGTCGGCCTGTCGCTGGCCGGGGTGGCGCTGCTCCAGGCCACCTGGGGCGCGGACGCCCGGCCGTTCCCCCGGCCGGCGTGGACCCGGCAGGTGACCTCGATCCTCGGCGCGAACGTGCCCAACGGCGGGCTGCTGCTGATCGTCGCGGCCGTGCTGGTGCTCGGCGCGCTGCTGGCCTTCCTCCGCTGGACCCGGTACGGCCTGGTGATCCGGGCCGGGGTGGAGAACCGGGAGATGGTGACCGCGCTCGGCATCGACGTCCGCAAGGCGTTCACCCTGGTCTTCGCGATCGGCGGGGCCGCCGCCGCGCTGGCCGGCGCGTTGGGCAGCACCTACTACGGCACCGTCTCGCCCGGCCAGGGCGGCTCCCTGCTGATCTTCGCGTTCATCGTGGTGGTGATCGGCGGGATGGGTTCGGTGGTCGGGTCCGCGTACGCGGCGGTCGCGGTGGGGCTGCTGCAACAGTTCGTCAACTACTACGGGCCGTCGGGACTCGGCGACATCTGCGTGGTCGGGCTGCTCGCCGTGGTCCTCCTGCTGCGCCCGCAGGGCTTCGCCGGGAAGGTGGCACACGCATGACCGACTCGATGGTCGACGCACCCCCGGCGGCGGTGCCGGCCGAACTGGCCCCGCGACGGTCCCGCTGGCAGCGGCTGCGGCCCTGGCTGCCGCTGGTGGCGCTGGCCGTGGCGGCGGTCGTGCCGTACTCGACGGCGCACCTGCCGGGGCTCTTCGAGGGGCCGCTGAACTCGCCGGGCACCCTGCAACTGCTCGCCATCTGTCTGGTCTTCGGCGGCCTGGCCGCCGGGTACGACCTGCTCTTCGGGCGGACCGGGATGCTCTCCTTCGGGCACGCGCTCTACTTCGCCGCCGGGGTGTACGGCACCGACGTCCTCGTCACCCGCGCCGGGTTGCCGCTGTGGCAGGCGGCGCTGCTCACCGTCGTCGGCGCGACCACCCTCGCCGCGCTGCTCGGCGCGATCGCGCTGCGCACCGTCGGCATCGCCTTCGCCATGGTGACGCTCGCCTTCGCCCAGGTCGGCGCGATCCTGGTGACCCGGGACTTCTGGGGTTTCACCGGTGGCGAGGAGGGGCTGCCGCTGGACGTCTCCGGGCTGCCGGCGGCCCTGGTCGGGGTGACCAACACGGTCAACCTGTACTGGCTGGCGCTGGCGTACCTGGCGGTGGTGGTGCTGGTGGTGCACCGGGTGAGCGGTTCGCCGACCGGGCGGGTGCTGGCCGGGCTGCGTGACGACGAACGGCGGATCGGGGTGCTCGGGCTGGACCCGTACCGGTTCAAGCTGGTGGCGTTCGTCCTGGCGGGTGGCCTCGCGTCGGCCGGGGGAGTGGTCTACTGCCTGATCGTCGGTGGTGCGAGCCCGCACGTCACCACCTCGGAGCTGACCCTGTCGCTGCTGGTCATGGTGGTGCTCGGCGGGCCGGGGACCCGCTGGGGTCCGGTGCTCGGCGGCATCGTCTACATGTACCTGGACCACCGCCTCACCGCCTTCGGCAGCAGTGACGCGGTGAACGCCCTGCCCACCGTGCTGAGCGCACCGCTGAGCCAGCCGCTCTTCGTCCTCGGCACGGTCTTCATCCTGGCCGTCTACTTCTTCCCCGGCGGCCTGGCCAGCCTCGCCCCCCGCCTGACCCCCCTCACCCGCGCCCTACTCCCCGCCCGCTCCCGCCGCCCCTGAGCCCGCCCCCGTTGATCAAGAGGTTTGCGTCACCGGAGCCGCAGGAGCCTGACGCAAACTTCTTGATCAACCCGGCGGGACGGGGTGCCGGCCCGGCGGGACGGGGTGCCGGCCGGCGGGGTGGTAGAAAGGGCGGGTGGGGGTGCGGGGGCGGGCCGAGGCGGTGCTTCGGCGGTTGGCCGGGGAACACGCCCGGCTGCGCGAGGACCAGTGGCGGGCGATCGAGGCGCTGGTGGTGGACCAGCGCCGGGTGCTCTGCGTCCAGCGCACCGGCTGGGGCAAGTCGGCGGTCTACTTCGTCGCCACCGCCCTGCTGCGTGAGCGCCCCGACCAGGCCGGCCCGACGGTGATCGTCTCGCCGCTGCTGGCACTGATGCGCAACCAGGTCGAGTCGGCGGCAAGGGCCGGCATCCGGGCCCGCACCATCAACTCCGCCAACCTGGACGAGTGGGACGAGATCACCGCCGAGATCCACGCCGGTGCGGTCGACGTCCTGCTGATCAGCCCGGAGCGGCTCAACAACCCGGACTTCCGGGACACCGTGCTGCCGAGGCTGGCCGCCACCACCGGGCTGCTGGTGGTGGACGAGGCGCACTGCGTCTCCGACTGGGGGCACGACTTCCGTCCCGACTACCGCCGGTTGCGTACCTTCCTCGGCAACCTGCCGGAGCGGACGCCGGTGCTGGCCACCACCGCCACCGCCAACGCCCGGGTGACCCAGGACGTCGCCGAGCAACTCGGCACCGAGCTGGCCGACCCGGCCGCGCGACGCCCCGACGTGCTGGTGCTGCGGGGCACCCTGGACCGGGAGTCGCTACGGCTGGGCGTGGTCGACCTGCCCAGCCCGGCGCACCGGCTGGCCTGGCTCGCCGACCACCTGGACACGCTCCCTGGCTCGGGGATCGTGTACACGTTGACCGTGGCGGCGGCGACCGAGACCGCCGAGTTCCTGCGGGCGCGCGGCTGGTCGGTGGCGTCTTACACCGGGCAGGCCGAGGACGCCGACCGGCGGGCCGCCGAGCAGGACCTGCTCGACAACAAGATCAAGGCGCTGGTCGCCACCAGCGCGCTCGGCATGGGCTTCGACAAGCCGGACCTCGGCTTCGTGGTGCACCTCGGCGCGCCGCCGTCGCCGATCGCCTACTACCAGCAGGTCGGCCGGGCCGGCCGGGCCGTCGAACACGCCGAGGTGCTGCTCCTGCCCGGCGTCGAGGACGCGGCCATCTGGCGGTACTTCGCCTCGCTGGCCTTCCCGCCCGAGGAGCAGGTGCGCGCCGTGCTGGCCGCCCTGCACACCGACCGGCCACTCTCCACCCAGGCCCTGGAACCCGTCGTCGACCTGCGCCGGGCCCGCCTCGAACTGATGCTCAAGGTGCTCGACGTGGACGGCGCGGTCCGCCGGGTGCGCGGTGGCTGGCTCGCCACCGGCGAGCCGTGGGTCTACGACGAGACCCGGTTGCGTCGCGTCGCCCAGGCGCGCACCGCCGAGCAGCAGGCCATGCGCGAGTACGCGACCACGACCGGCTGCCGGATGCGCTACCTGCGCGAATGCCTGGACGACAGCGGGGCGGACGACTGCGGCCGGTGTGACCGCTGCGCCGGGCCGCTGTTCACCGCCGATGCCTCCGACCTCGCCCTCACCGCCGCGCAGACCTTCCTCGGTCGCCCCGGGGTGGAGATCGCGCCGAAGAAGCTCTGGCCGACCGGCCTCGACGCGGTGGGCGTACCCCTGAAGGGGCGGATTCCGCCGGCGGAGCAGGCGCTGCCCGGGCGGGCCGTGGGACGGCTCTCCGACCTGGGTTGGGGTGGGCGGTTGCGCGGCCTGGTCGGCCCGGACACGGCGGACGGGCCGGTCCCCGACGACGTGGCGGCGGCGGTGGTCGAGGTGCTGAAGGCATGGGCGCACGGTGACGACCGGTGGCCGCGCCGCCCGGTCGGCGTGGTGACGGTCGGCTCCCGCAGCCACCCGGCCCTGGTCGGTTCGCTCGCCGAGCGGATCGCCACGGTCGGCCGGCTGCCGCTGCTCGGCCGGGTCGTCCCGACCGGTCCGGCCGGGGCCGGCGGGCCGCGCGGCAACAGCGCCCAGCGGGTACGCGCCCTGCACGACGCCTTCGCCGTTCCGGACGACCTGGCCGCCGCGATGGTCGGGCTGGCCGGCCCGGTGCTGCTCGTCGACGACCTGGTCGACTCCGGCTGGACGACGACGATGGTGGCCCGGTTGCTGCGCCGGGCCGGTGCCCCCGACGTGCTCCCGCTCGCCCTCGCCGTCGCCGGCTGACCCGTCGCCCCCGCTGTTGCCGGGGTGGTCGGTCGCCGGGCCTCGTCAGCGCCGAACTCCGCCTGATCGAGGGCGGCGAGCAGGTCGGTCGGCCAGCCGGGCGGGAAAGTTCCCGGGGCGGCCGGATTGCGACCGTCGCCACGGTGCCCGGCCACCGTCCTGGCGGCGGTAGCGGCGACGGTACCGTGGGCACATGGCCGACCAGTTCGCGTCGCCCGGCGGATGGGCGCTGTCCGGGGGCGGGTCGCCGCCCGGCGACCGGTCGGCAGATCCGGCGTCACCGATGGGGCCGGACCGGGCCACGCTACGGCTGGCGCTGGTGGTGGGCGGCCTGGTCCTGGCCGTCCTGCTCGGCTTCGGGCTCGGCCGGGCCAATCCGGGGCCGCGCACCCCCACGGCGGCGGACGCGGCCTCCGCCGCCGGTGACCACACCCACGCCCCCGGCACCGGCGCGCACCAGCACGACGCCACCGCCGGGCAGGGGGGCACCGACGGGGCCACCGGCCTCTCGGTCACCTCCGACGGCTACACGTTCACCCCGTCGGGCGGGGAGTTCACCGCCGGGCGGGCCGGGGAACTCCGCTTCCAGATCCGGGACGCCCAACGTCGGCCGGTGACCCGGTTCGCGGTCGTGCACGACAAGCCGATGCACCTGGTCGTGGTGCGCCGCGATCTCACCGGATACCAGCACCTGCACCCCACGATGGCGACCGACGGCACCTGGTCGATCCCGCTGACCCTGTCGCAGCCGGGCGTCTGGCGGGCGTACGCGGACTTCACCGCGCTCGCCGACGACGGCCGGCAGACCGCTGCCACGCTCGGGGTGGACCTGGTCGCCCCGGGCGGTTACACGCCCCGCCCGTTGCCCCCCGTGGCCACCGACACCACCGTGGACGGCTTCGCCGTCGGCTACGCGGGCACCCCGCAGGTGGGTGTCGCCGTCCCGCTGCGGTTCCAGGTCCGGGACGGCTCGGGGCCCGCCACCCTGGAGCGCTACCTCGGCGCGTACGGCCACCTGGTCGTCCTCCGCGAGGGTGACCTGGGCTACCTGCACGTGCATCCCGACCCCGCCCCGACCGCCGACCGGGTGACGTTCTGGCTGACCGCGCCCGGCCCGGGCAACTACCGAATGTACCTGGACTTCAAGGTCGCGGGCGTGGTGCGGACCGCCGAGTTCACCCTCACGGTGCGCTGACCCCGACCGACCCGGTCCCGCCGGAGCCCCGCCCGGCCGCTCCGGCCGCCCGCCCGGCCGCCCGCCAGCCCGGCCGCCCGCCAGCCCGGCAGCCCGGTCGGCAGCCCGGCCGTTCCGGCGGCCAGGCAAGCCAGCCGCCCAGTTCAGCTCGTTCAGCCGGCCCGGCGGACGGGGCGGCGGGCCAGGTAGCGGAGCAGGTCCCGGATGTGGTGCTTCTCCTCGGCGGGCACCGCCGGATCGGCCAGCCGGTCGAGGATCACCCGGACGTCCGCCTCGACCGGGCCGTCGTCGGCGCGGCGGCGGGGGGCCGGACCCGCGTCGGGCAGTCCGAGCGCCCGGAAGGCCGCCGCGACCGGCAGGTCGAGGGCGGCGCAGAAGCCGCGTACCTTGGCCAGCTCGGGATAGTCCTGCCAGTCGCCGGCGAGCCAGCGGAAGACGGTGGACCGGCCGACGCCGGTGTGGGCCGCGAGGTCGCTCACCGTCCAACCCCGCTCGTCACGGGCGTCGTCGATGGCCCGTCGCACGAAGCGGGCGAAGGCCATCTGCGGTGAAACCTCTGTCGAGCCCATACCTGCGAGGTCGCTCCCTTCGGCGGTAGCCGGGTGTCGGTGCGCCCTTCGAAGGGTAGTACCACCACGCGTCGTTGCAATTGCCCGATCTACCCGACGGTCCCGTCGACAGGATCGTGGGCGTCGCGGAGCCCGGCCGCCGCTGTGCGGACCTGGTGCGTAGCCCGCGAGCTGGGCTGGTGGGACGAGCAGCACGACGGACCAGCCATTGCCGTTCGTCAACTAAGCTCGACCCGCCGGCGGTGGTCACACTCCAGGCCGCCGGTCAGTCCGACGAGGAGCAGCATGGCCGAACCCGACCGTCCGGTGCCGCACCGCCCGGGTGCGGTCAGTCTCTTCTTCGTCGCCAAGGCCGGCGTGTTCGCCCTGGGCTGCTGGATCTGGCTGCTGGTGCTGGTGCTGACCGGCGACGAGGTCACCGGCGTGCACCTGCTGGCCGCGACCGGTGCCATCACCACCACGTTGGTGGGGGTGGTGCTCGGCGTCCGGCTGGCCACCCAGCACAGCGCCGCCGTACGGCACGCCGAACTCAGGCGGCTCCTGGTGGACATCTCCTGGAACGCCTTCACCGCCGCCGGCAACGCCGAGACGTCGGGCACGGTGGTGCCGTTCCCGACCGCGCCCGGCGAGGACGAGCGGAGTCCGCGCGGGCGGGTCTCCGCCTTCGAGCGGGGCCCGGGGGAGCGGTCCGCCGGCCGGGACCGGGGCGGCAACGACCACCGACGCTGACGCCGGGGCGGTGCCGGCCGTGGCCCCGGGCGCTCACTGCCCGTCCGGGGCCTCCGCTGCGGCGAGCAGGGTCGCCAGGCGGGGGGTGACCTGCCACTGGTCGACCAGTTCCCGATACTCCGCCCGCTGAGGTTCGGTGCCGGCGGTGCCGGTGTGGCGGGCCCGGATCAGCAGGTTCCGTGGGGTGTGCCGAGAGTCGACGAACTCGACCACCTCCGCCCGGTAGCCGTGCAGCCGTAGCAGGCCGGCGCGGAGCGCGTCGGTGAGCACGTCGGCGAAGCGTTCCCGCAGGATGCCCTGCCGGGTCAGCAGCTCGTACGGTGCCGGGGCCGGCCGGGAGCGTAGCTGCGCCGCCAGGTCGTGGTGGCAGCACGGCGCGGCGAGGATCCAGCGGGCACCCCAGCGCACCGCCCGGGCCAGTGCCTCGTCGGTGGCGGTGTCGCAGGCGTGCAGCCCGAGCACCAGGTCGGGGGCGGGCTCGACCACCGCGTCGGCGATGGTGCCGGCCACGAAGGAGACCCGGTCGGCCCAGCCGAGTCGGTCGGCCAGCTCGCTGTTGCGCTGCCGCTGGTCCTCCCGGACGTCCACCCCGACCAGTTCCACGTCGAGCCCGCGCCGGGACAGGTACCGGTACGCGGCGAAGGTCAGGTAGGCGTTCCCGCAGCCCAGGTCGACCACGCGCAGTGAGCCGGTCAGGTCGTCGGGCAGGGTGGCGGCCAGGGCGCGCAGGAAGGCGTCCACCTGTCGCCGCTTGGCGGCGGTGCCCCCGATCTCGGTGAAGATCGGGTCGCCCGGGTCGAGCAGGTACTCCTTGGCCCGGTCGTGGCCGTCCGGCGCGGTGGCCGGGCGGCTGGTGGTGGCCCGGTGCACCTGCGCCTCGCCGGACCTGGTCACCCGTAGCTGGAGCGTCGCCTCGACGGTCTCCACGTGCCAGTTGCCGAACGGCTCGGCCAGCAGCGCGTCGACCGCCGCGTCGGCCTCCGCGCCCGGCGTCACGTTCCGGGTGTACGGCCGGGCCCCGTCGGACGTGGAGATTTGTAGCCGTGGCCCGGCCTTGAGGGCGACCGGGCGCAGTTCGGCGCGGACCACCGAGGGGCGCTGCCCCCGGCGTCGGCCGGCGGCGACGGCACGGGTCAGGGCGGGGTCGAGCAGCAGCGCCCGTACCTCGGTCAGGGCGGCGTCCAGCGGTTCCGGCATCGTTCCATCATCCTTGCCGTCCGGCGGGCCACGCGGCCGGGCCGACCCGGGGTGTCCCGCGCCGCAGCACCGCCGGTGATCCGTCCACGTCATCAGCTCGACAGGCGCACCGGGGCACCAGCCCGCCCGGGACGGGCATGCGTGAGGCATCCATCCCCGCAGTGCGCCCTGGGGTGGACAGGCGACATCCCCCGGGCCGTCGTACGCGGTCCGGGGGATGTCGGGGTGGTACCTGTCAGTCGGCGGTGGCCTCGGCCGGCGTATCCGCGCCGGAGCCGCCACCACGACGGCGTCGGCGGCGGCGCGGCCGGGCCGGCTCGCCCTCGGCGGAGGCCGCCGGAGCGGCCGGTTCGGCGTCGGTCGGGTCCCCGCCGATCACCGCGGTCGGCTCGCCCGCGAGCACCTCGCCGGCCCGGCGGCGACGCCGGCGGCGCGGGGTACGGGTGCCCTCGTCGGCGGACTCGACGGGTGCCTCGGCAGCGTCCGGCGTGCCGGCGGCGTCCGGACCCCGACGGCTCTCGCCCCGGCCCCGGCTCTCGCTCCGGCCCCGACCGTCGCCGCGACCGTCGCCCCGGCTCTCGCCGCGCCGGGAACCCCGGCCGCCGCCCTCGCCCCGACGGGACCGGCCACCCAGGTCCTCCTCGACCTCGGCGGCGAGCCCGGCGCGGGTCCGCTCCGCGGTCGGCAGGGTGCCGGTGATCTCAGTGGAGATGTCCAGGTCGGTGTAGAGGTGCGGGGACGTGTGGTACGTCTCCTGCGGCTCCGGCATGTCCAGGCCGAGCGTCTTGTCGATGATCCGCCAGCGGGGCATGTCGTCCCAGTCGACGAAGGTCACCGCGACGCCGGTCGCCCCGGCCCGGCCGGTACGGCCGATCCGGTGGGTGTAGGTGTCCTGGTCCTCGGGGCAGTCGTAGTTGATGACGTGGGTGACGCCGCTGACGTCGATGCCCCGGGCGGCCACGTCGGTGGCGACCAGCGTGTCGATCTTGCCGGCCCGGAACGCGCGCAGCGCCCGCTCGCGGGCGCCCTGGCCCAGGTCGCCGTGCACGGCCGCCACGGCGAAGCCACGGAAGTCGAGATCCTCGGCGACCCGGTCGGCGGCCCGCTTGGTCCGGGTGAAGATCATGGTGAGGCCGCGCCCCTCGGCCTGGAGGATCCGGGCCACGATCTCGATCTTGTTCATCGAGTGGGTGCGGTAGGCGAGCTGCTGGGTCTGCGGCGACGGGCCGGTCTCGGCGGTGTGCCCGGCGTGGATCGTCACCGGGCGGCGCAGGAAGCGCCGGGAGAGGGTGACGATCGGGTCCGGCATGGTGGCCGAGAAGAGCATGGTCTGCCGGTCCTCCGGCAGCATCGCCAGGATCTTCTCGACGTCGTCGAGGAAGCCCAGGTCGAGCATCCGGTCGGCCTCGTCGAGGACGAGCGCGCGGACCCGGTCCAGCCGCAGGTGCTTCTGCTTCTGCAGGTCCATCAGCCGACCCGGGGTGCCGACGAGGATCTCGACGCCCTTGCGCAGCGCGTCGATCTGCGGCTCGTACGCCACGCCGCCGTAGATCGGCAGCACCCGGACGCCCCGGGTCTTACCCGCCGCGGCGAGGTCCTTGGCGACCTGGATGCCCAGTTCGCGGGTGGGAACGACGACCAGGGCCTGCGGCACGCCGTCGCTGCCCTCGGCCGGCGCGAAGACCCGCTCCAGCAGCGGTACGCCGAAGCCGAGGGTCTTGCCGGTGCCGGTCGGGGCCTGGCCGATCAGGTCGGTGCCGCGCAGCGCGATCGGGAGCGCGTACTCCTGGATCGCGAAGGCGCGGGTGATGCCCGCCGCGGCCAGCGCCTCGACGGTCTCGGGGCGCGCGCCGAGCGCGGCGAACGTGGGGGCCTCCGGGCGGACCGGGGCGGTGGGGGCCAGTTCCTGGCCCCCGAGCTGGTCGAGAATCTGTTCGCTCATCTGGATCTGGGGGTGCCCTCTCGTGGTGCGCCCCGTCTTGTCCTCAGGGCGCGGTCGGTTTGGCGCGGGCCACGCGGTCGGGGGCGGAGTCGCCGAGCCGGACCGGGCCGCACGCGCGCCACGGGCAGGACTTCGATCAGATCGGCGCCCGCGGCAACTGCTCCATACTACCCGAGCTGCCCTCTTCCCGCCCCTGACCTGGTTGACCAGCTCTCCGCCGGGGGTGGAAAAAGTGACCTGAGTCACTCGGTCTACGCCTTGGGGGCCGGCCGGCAGCCCCGCGCGTTGCGGGCGTACCACGCTCGACCGAGCCGAAGGACTGGCGGGAGGCGGTGACCAAGGCGTACGTCGGGACGCGATCACCGACGACTTCCCGGGCGAGATCGCCGACCGGCTGGTGCGGGAGGCTCCGCACGACTCCCGGTACGCCGAGTTCGCGGCGGCCGCGATCCGGGCCGCGATCGAGGCCGATCGCCGGGGTGGCGTGGACGTGCCGGCGCGCTGTTCGGCAGGCTCACCGCCCACCACACGGGCCGGCTGACCGCCGTCGGCCTGAACAACTGAGCGCCCGCCGGGGCGGACGGACGCGGGTCCGGCCCGCGGCGGGATCACCCGCCGCGGGGGCCGGACCGGGTCAGCGGACGGTGAACCCGACCGCGCGCGGGGACGCCTCGGCGATCTCGACGTAGGCGACCTTGCCGACCGGCACGATGACCCGTCGACCCTTCTCGTCGGTCAGGGACAGCGTCCCCTCGGCCCTGCCGAAGGCGTCGGTCACGATCTGCTCGATCTCGGCCGGCGACTGCGCGCTCTCCAGAACCAGCTCGCGGGGCGCGTACTGCACGCCGATCTTGACCTCCACTGTGCCTCCTCAGGTGGGCGAAAGAGCCGCCGATGGGAAGGCTATCCGATCTCGGGACCGGATGTTCAGGCTGACTCACCTTGCAGCGGGAAGCTCGCGATGCCGCGCCAGGACAGCGCCGCCACCAGCGCCTCCGCCTCGGCCTTCGGCACCTGCCGGCCGCCGGCCAGCCAGAACTGGGCGGCCGTCTCGGCCGCCCCGACCAGGCCGGAGGCGAGCAGTTCGGCGTGTGCCCGGCTGACCCCGGTGTCCGAGATGATGGTGTCGGTTATCGCCGCGATGCAGCCCTGTTCGACCCGCTCGACCCGTTGCCGGACCGCCGGGTCGTTGCGCAGGTCCGACTCGAAGACCAGGCGGAACGCCTCGCTCTCGTGGTCGACGAAGTCGAAGTAGGCGCGCACCGACGCGCCGACCCGCTCCTTGTTGTCGTTCGTGCCGCGCATCGCGTCGTGCACCTTGGCGACGATGGCGTCACAGTGGGTGTCCAGCAGCGCCAGGTAGAGATCCATCTTGCCGGGGAAGTGCTGGTACAGCACCGGCTTGGACACCCCGGCCCGCTCGGCGATGTCGTCCATCGCGGCGGCGTGGTAGCCCTGCGCGACGAACACCTCCTGCGCCGCCGCGAGTAGCTGCTTACGGCGTGCCGAACGGGGCAGCCGGGTGGGCCGGCCTGCGGTCTGCGCACCGTTCCCCACAGCGGTCATGGGAACCTCCGAGTTTCGTCGTACGAGCTGGCACTTTTCCCCCGTACCGGTCGGGGTACTCGCCCCGGCCCCGGAATTGGCCCGCCGCTGTAACTTATCGCCACTGTCACCACACGGTAGCCTCAGCGGGGGCGACCAAGGAGCGCGCGGTGAGTGAAACAGGGCAACCGGGTGCCGCCACCCCGGGAGAACACGACGACGGGACGGGTCAGCAGGACGACCTGGCTCGCTCCGTCAGCGGATGGGCACCTCCGGCGACCGGGTGGTCCGGCGGGGCCGACGCCCCCGGCTACCGGGAGACCGGCTCCCCGTGGAACCGGGCCGACCCGACCGCCGGCTGGGGAGGCCCGTCGCCGCTCCGCCACGGTGACCTGCCCGCGTCGTTCCCCGTACCGGCGGCCGGCGGCGACGCGCCGCACAACGGCCACGCCCAGCTCAACGGCCACGGCCACGGCGATGACCTCCCGTCCCCGGTCCGCCACCCGGTGAGCGCCCCGCCCGCCGACCCGCGCTTCGGCGTCGACGACCGTCGGGACGCCGAGGGCGACCGGCTGGTCGTACCGGCCCAGCGGCCGGCGTCCCCGGCCGAGCAGCAGTACGACCCGGAGGCCACCCGGCACTCGTCCGACGAACCACCCTCCCCCCGGGTGAGCCGCTGGGCCGAGGGGAACCTCCCCGCCTCCGCCCCACCGGCGGTGCAGGTCCCCCCGGTGGGCACCGCCGCGTCCGGGTTCGAGGTGCCACCCGGCCTGCACGCCCCCGAGCGGGGCGACGCCGAGCCGTACCCGGCCGACGAGCCGCGCGGATGGGCCGAGCGGTTCCCCACCGAGGCCGGGCCGCACGGCTGGGCCGAACGCTTCGCCGCCGGGTCGCCGACCGTTGGGCCGGGCGAGCCGCCCACCGCCGGGCGTCGGTCGGCCAGCCCGGCCGACGAGCCGGACTGGTCCGGCCCGAGCTGGAACCGCCCGAGCTGGGGCGGCAGTTGGGCCCCGTCGTGGTCCCGGGACGAAGACCAGCCACCCGGCCGCCGGACCCGCGCCGAGCGGGCGGCGGAGTGGTCCGCCGAACCGGCCCGCCCGTACGAGCCGGTCCGTGCCGAGCCGGCCCGACCCTACGAGCCGGTCCGTGCCGAGCCGGCCCGCCCGTACGAGCCGGTGCGCTCGGAGACGCCCCGGCCGTACGAACTGACCCGCTCGGAGCCGGTCGCCGCGCCGGAGCCGGCGGAGCCCGCCGTCGACCGGTCCGGCCGGGCCCGTCCGGGCGTGGCGCCGGCTGCCGACCTCCCCGCCCCGGAGCGGCCCGGGGCCGACCGGATTGCCCCGGACCGGGACCATCCGGTGGGCGACCTGCCCGCCGCGCCCCGCCCGACCACCGACCGGGCCGCCCTGGGCCGTTCGGACGCCGACCGTTCGGCCACCGGCCGTCCCGTCGAGCGGCCCGCCTGGGCCGGGGGTCGACCGGCCGCCGCGCCGCCCGCGCCCCGCGAGGAGCCGACCGCCGGCCCGTCCGTCCCGCGCGACGAACGGGACGTCGGGGCTCCGCCGGGAGCCGGCCGGGCCGACCAGCCGTTCCGGCTGGCCCGGGACGAGCCGGCCGGACCCCCGCCGGTGGCCGGCCGCGCCGATCAGCCGTTCCGGCTGCGGTCCGTGCCGACCGAGTCGACCACCCCCACCGACCACGGCGGCCACCCCCCGGATCCCGGCGCCCCCGCCACGAACGGGCCGCGCCGACTCGACCGGACCCCACCCGCGCCCGCTCCGACGAGCGCACCCCCCTACGCGGCCCGCCGATCCGCCCCTGATCCGCAGTCCACGGCCGACCCGGCCGGGGACGACCGGAGGCCGGAGCGGGGCACGGCGGTGCTGCCGCAGCGCGTCCCCGCCGAACCGGACGTGCCCGTCGTGCCGGAGCCGCCAGCCGTGGAGCCCCCCGCCGAAACCCCGGAACTCGCCCGCATCGCCACCCACCTGCGCCGCGACGACGAGCCCGCCCCGCTGCGGGAACGTCCCGAGGGCTTCGACGTCAACGCGATCCTGGATGCCGTACGTGAGGTCGCCGGGGTCCGGGACGCGGCGCTGCGGCGTACCCCGGCCGGGGCGCACAGCCTCCGGCTCGACCTGGCCGACGGGGCCGACCCGGCGGAGGTGAGCCGGATGGTGGCCCGCCTGCTCCAGGAGCGGATGGGGCTGGCGGCGGCACCGCAGAACCTGCCCGGCATGCCGGCCGCCCCGACGCCCCCGCCGCTGCGCCGCCGGACCGTCGAGCCCCGGTCCGGCGAGGAGTCCACCCCGACCGAGCGCCGGGACCCGGGCCGGCCCGGTATGCCGGCCGTCCCGACCGGCCGGGCCCGGGCCGTCGACCCGTCGTCCGGCGAGGAGCGTCCCACCGGTGGGCTCGGCCGGCCGGTGACCGACCGGCCCCAGGGCGGACCGGGCCGGGATGCCGAGGAGCAGCCGGCCGGCGACGGGAGGGCCGAGCAGCCGGCCACTGTGGCCGGGGTGCCCCGACGCCGCCGGCAGGCCACCGCCCACCGGGGCCGGGCCAGCGTGGAGGAGGCCGCCCCGGGCTCGGCGCTGCCGCCCACCGGCAGCCCGGCGACGCTCAACGCGTCGTACTCGGGCGGGCAGTTGACCACGACGGAGAGCGCGCCCTCGCGACCGCTGGACACCGGCGGCGTGCCGGGGCCGCGGGTGGTGATCGACCACGTCCAGGTGAGCACTTTCGGCCTGGACGCCACCGTCGAGGTACGCCTGCTCGCCGCCGGGGAGCCCGCCGCCGGGCACGCCACCGGCCCGGCCGTGGACGGGTACGTGCTGCGGCTCTGCGCGGTGGCCGCCGCGGCGGCCGTGGACGAGTTGCTGCGGCACGCCGAGCGGACCGCCGACCGGGGGCGCTGCTTCGTCGAGCACGCCGCGGTGGTGCCGTTCGGCAACTGTGAGGTGGCGACCGTGGTGGTGCTGCTGGTCTGCGACGGCTGGGTGGAGCAACTGGCGGGTTCGGCGCTGGTCGCCGGGGACCCCCGGCAGGCGGTGGTCCGGGCGACCCTGGCGGCGGTCAACCGTCGCCTCGAAGCGCTGCTGGCCTGACCGGCGCGGTGTCGGTACGGAACGGGACGGGAACACTAACCGGTATGAAGCGCGCCGCTCTCTGGCCCGAGGAGCACCTGCCCCCGCACCACCTGCCCCCGCCCTGGCCCGGCCGGCCGGTACGCCTCGACGGCACGCTGACCTACGTCCGGGAGACCCCGGCCACCGGGCCGGACGCCGAGCCCGCGCTCTACGTGCACGGGTTGGGCGGCTCGTCGCAGAACTGGACCGACCTGGCCGGCCTGCTCTCCGGCCGGCTCGACGGGCAGGCGATCGACCTGCCCGGGTTCGGGCGCAGCGAGCCGGGGCAGCGGTACACCATCCCGGCCTTCGCCGACCGGGTGGTGCGCTGGATCGAGCACTCCGGCCGGGGCCCGGTGCACCTGTTCGGCAACTCGCTCGGCGGGGCGGTCTCGGTGCGGGTCGCCGGTCTCCGCCCCGACCTGGTCCGCACCCTCACCCTGATCTCGCCGGCCCTGCCGTTCCTGAACTTCGGCCGGTCGTTGCAGGGGCGGATGCTGCCGTTGCTGGCCATCCCGCGCGGTGAGCGGCTGGCCGCCTGGCGGCTGGCCCAGCTGGCCCCGGAGGTGATGGCCCAGGAGGCGATGGAGGCGTGCGTGGCCGACCTGAGCCGGATCAGCGCGCAGCGCCGGCAGGAGGCCCTGGAGGAGATCCTGGCCCGCCACGAGGCGACCCACTACGCCACCGCGTACGTCCGGACGTTCCGGGGGCTGGTCGCCAGCTTCCTGCGCTCGTACCTGCCGGGGGCGGGGTCGATGTGGCGGATCGCCGCCGCGATCCAGGCACCCACCCTGGTGGTGGGGGGCATGCAGGACCGGCTGGTGGACGTCCGGGTGGCCCCGCAGACGGCCCGGGTCATCCCGGACAGCCGGTTGATGATGCTGGACGGCGTCGGGCACGTGGCGCAGTTGGAGGTGCCGCGTACGGTGGCGCGCGCCGTGCTGCACCTGCTCGCCGACGCGGGGGGCTCCGTGCCGCGCCCCGACGGGACAGGCTGACCGGGATGTCCGTTCTCCTCCGTCGCGGCCGGCCGACGCCGCGGTCGTCCCCGGCTGCCCGCCGCCCGCTCGGCGGCCGGTGGCGTCCCGCCGTGCTGCTGGTCGCCGTGTTGGCGGCCGGTTCGGGTGGGATGGTGGCGACGACGCACCGGCCGGAGGCCGGCCGGTTGCTGGCCACGCCGGCGACGGCCCCGGTCACCAGCGCGCCCGGCGTGTCCGTGCCGCCCGGCGTGTCCGTGCCGCCCGGCGCGACCATGTTGCCGGCGGCGTCCGGTGGGTCCGCGCCCGGGGCCGCGTCGACGGGGTTCACCGGGCCGTCGCCGGAGCCGGCCACCGAGGTCGGGTCGGCGCTGACCGCGCCGCCGCTCGCGCTGCCCGGTCCGGTGCCGGTGACCGGGCGGGGCACCTTCCGCTACGACGACCGGCCCGGGGCGACGCTGGGCCGCTCCGGCGTGGTGCGCCGGTTCCGGGTGGCCGTCGAGGACGGCTCGGGCGAGGACGTGCGGGCCTTCTCCGACGAGGTGCAGGCGGCGCTGGCCGGGCCGGGGAGCTGGGTGGACGGCGGCCGGCTGCGGTTGCGCCGGGTGCCGGGGGACGCGCCGTACGACTTCACGGTGTTCCTGGCGACGCGGCGGACGGCGGGCCGGATGTGCCTGGCCGGGGGAGTGGACATCCGGGTCGGTGGGCGGCCGTACACGTCCTGTCGGGCCCCGGGCCGGGTGATCCTCAACCTGGACCGGTGGCGGACGTCGGTGCCGCACTTCGTCCGGGCCGGGGTGCCGCTGTCGCGGTACCGGACGTACCTGGTGAACCACGAGGTGGGCCACCAGTTGGGGCACCACCACGAGGGCTGCCCGGGGCCGGGGCGGCCGGCGCCGGTGATGCAGCAGCAGTCGTTGTTCCTGCGCGGGTGCACGGCGAACCCGTGGCCGTACCTGGACGGGAAACGGTACGAGGGTCCGGCACTCTGAGCCGTGAAGCACCTTCATGTTCCGCGCGGCAATAGCGGCGATATGCCCGATTAGTCTGTCATGCTGGATGGGTGACATCCGTCGACCCGATCGTCCCCGACGACCGTCCGGAGCCCGCGACCACGCGTCCCGGGACGCGCCGGATGCGCCGTCGCCGTCGTCGTGCCGCCCTGCTCGGTCTGGTCCTGCTCGGCGCGGGCGGGGGCGGAGTCGCGGCGCTGCACCCCGGTGACCGCCCCGTCGCCCCGGCCCCGGTCGCCGGACGGGTGGCCGACGGGTTCGGCGCCGGCCAGCGGGTCGCGCCGTACCCGAGCAGCGGCCCCGGCCGCTTCACCGCGGCCGACGGCCGGTCCCCGGTGTACGGCCTCGACGGCCCGCTGCGCCGCTACCGGATCGAGGTCGAGCAGGACGCCGGCCAGGACGTCGACGCCTTCGCCGCCGCCGTGGACGGGACGCTGGCCGACCCGAACGGCTGGACCCGCTCCGGGGAACTGCGGATCCAGCGGGTGCCCGAGGTCGCCGCCGCCGACTTCACCATCTACCTGGCCACCCCGGCCACCTCCGAGCGGATGTGCGCCGAGGGGGGCCTGAGCACCGAGGGGTACACCTCGTGCCGGCTACCCGGGCAGGTGATCATCAACCTGGCCCGCTGGATGGACGCCGTGCCGGACTACGGCGCACCGCTGGCGGTCTACCGGACGTACGTGGTCAACCACGAGGTCGGCCACGAACTCGGCGAGGAACACCAGTCCTGCCCCGGCCCCGGCGAGCTGGCCCCGGTCATGCAGCAGCAGACGTACGGGCTGGACGGCTGCGTGGCGAACGCCTGGCCGTACGTCGACGGCTCCCGGTACGAAGGTGACCTCGTCCCCGGCGTCTGAGTTATTCCCGCTCCCGAATGTCGGGCGGGGTGTCCCTGCTCATGGCCGAGCGGCGGTCGACCGAGCGACAATGGCCCGGTTCGCCACCAGCCGATCCCGGGGAGTCCACCGTGTCGTTGCCCCCGCTCGTCGAGCCCGCCGCCGAGCTGACCGTTGACGAGATCCGCCGCTACTCGCGCCACCTGATCATCCCGGACGTCGGGGTGCAGGGGCAGCGGCGGTTGAAGAACGCCCGGGTGCTCTGCGTCGGCGCCGGTGGCCTCGGCTCGCCGGCCCTGATGTACCTGGCCGCCGCCGGCGTCGGCACGCTCGGCATCATCGACTTCGACACCGTCGACGAGTCCAACCTCCAGCGGCAGATCATCCACGGCGTCTCCGACGTCGGCCGGTCCAAGGCCGAGTCCGCCGCCGCCTCGATCCGGGAGATCAACCCGCTGGTGACCGTGGAGATCCACAACACCGCGTTGGACCGGGACAACGTCCGGGACATCTTCTCCAGCTACGACCTGATCGTCGACGGCACCGACAACTTCGCCACCCGGTACCTGGTCAACGACGCGGCGGTGCTGCTCGGCAAGCCGTACGTCTGGGGGTCGATCTACCGCTTCGACGGCCAGGCGTCGGTGTTCTGGGCCGAGCACGGCCCCTGCTACCGCTGCCTCTACCCGGAGCCGCCGCCGCCCGGCATGGTGCCGTCCTGCGCCGAGGGCGGCGTGCTCGGTGTGCTCTGCGCGTCGATCGGCTCGATCCAGGTCAACGAGGCGATCAAGCTGCTCGCCGGGATCGGCGAGCCGCTGGTCGGCCGGCTGATGGTCTACGACGCCCTGGAGATGGAGTACCGCAAGATCAAGGTCCGGAAGGACCCGAACTGCGTGCTCTGCGGCGAGAACCCCACGGTCACCGACCTGCTGGCCGACTACGACGACTTCTGCGGCGCGGTCTCCGACGAGGCCCAGGAGGCGGTCGTCGACTCGACCATCACCGCCGCCGAGCTGAAGGAGTGGCAGGACGCCGGCAAGGACGTCTTCCTGGTCGACGTCCGCGAACCCGCCGAGTACGAGATCGTCCGGATCCCCGGCGCCACCCTGATCCCCAAGGGCGAGATCATCTCCGGCGAGGCGCTGGCCAAGCTCCCGCAGGACAGGCAGATCGTGCTGCACTGCAAGTCCGGCGTGCGCTCCGCCGAGGCGCTCGCCGCGTTGAAGGCGGCCGGCTTCCGCGACGCCGTGCACGTCCAGGGCGGGGTGCTCTCCTGGATCAAGCAGATCGATCCCTCGCTGCCCGCGTACTGATCGGCGACCCGGGTCGGGGGCGGCGACGAACCGCCTCCGACCTCGGCCGATTCCCCGAGGCGTGATCGCGTTCCCGCCGGTAGCGTCTCCGCCGTGGTCGACTTGGACGCCGCCATCGGCTTCGTCGTGGCGCACGGTGACGCGGTGGACCGCGCCCGGCTGTCCCGGCTGCGCGCCGGTGCGCCGGTGCCCCCGGCGCTGCTCGACGCGGCCGAGGTCGGGCAGACGGCCGACGGCGGCTGGCCCGCCGTCCTCGGCGGTGCGGTCCCGTCCATCGACGCCACCTGCTTCCGCCTCGCCGAACTGGACGACCTGGGCGCACTCGGCCGGCCGGCGGCCCGGCACGCGCTGGACTGGCTGGCCGCCCGGCAGCTACCCGACGGCGGCTGGGACGAGGACCAGCGGCTGGCCGGCAGCGCCCCCGAGTGGGCCACCCCGGGCGACCCGGAGGCCCGCCTCTACCTCTCCGCCAACGCCGCGTTCTGGCTGAGCGTGGCCGGGCGGGACGCCCGCGCCGCCGGCCCGCTGGACCACCGGGTCGGCGGGGCGTACGCCGGGGTGGTGCAGGCGGCGGCGCAGGCGCTCGCCGGACAACTCGCCGAGGACGGCAGTTGGCCGTCCTTCCTCGCCGCCGGCTGGCTGAGCGCGGCCGTGCTGCACCGCCAGCAGCTCTACTACGAGTCGGCCCGGATCCAGGCGGTGCTGGCCGAGCGGATGCCGCAGATGTCCCCGGCCGACGTGGCCTCGCTGGCCGCCACGCTGCGCCGGGTGGAGGTGGGCGAGGAGCAGTGGGTGCTGGTCTCGGCCCGCAAGCGACTCGCCGAGACCCAGCGCAGCGACGGCGGCTGGAACAGCGACGACGGACGCCAGTTCGACGTGCACACCACGCTCACCGCGATCCGCGCCTGCCGCCCGGTCGGGCCGGTCCTCCCACCCGGGTCACCGATCGCCCCACCCGGGTCACCGGCCGTCCGGCGGGCCCGCGCGGTCGCCCCGATGGACGACGAGCCCGGCACCTGGTGACCCCGGCACCCACCCACCCACGCGTCGGGCCGGTGCGGCGTGGGTGGCCAGGTGGCCCGACGGCAGCAGGGGAGCCGGCCCGCTCAGCGCAGGTGGCCGTTCCCGGTCACCACGTACTTGGTGCTGGTCAGCTCGGGCAGCCCCATCGGACCCCGGGCGTGCAGCTTCTGGGTGGAGATGCCGATCTCCGCGCCGAAGCCGAACTCGCCGCCGTCGGTGAACCGGGTCGAGGCGTTCACCATCACCGCCGCCGCGTCGACCCGGGCCACGAACTCCCGGGCGGCGGACTGCGAGTCGGTGACGATCGCCTCGGTGTGCCCGGTGCCGTACCGGCGGATGTGCGCGACCGCCGCGTCGAGCGAGTCGACCACGGCGACCGAGATGTCCGCCGACAGGTACTCGGTGGCGAAGTCCTCCTCGGTGGCGGGCACCACCGCGTCCGAGTGGGCCGCGACCGCCGGGGAGCCGTGCACGGTCACCCCGGCCTCGGCGAACGCGGCCAGCACCGGCGGCAGGAAGGCGTCCGCGATCCCGGCGTGCACCAGCAGCGACTCGGCGGTGTTGCAGGTGGACAGGCGCTGGGTCTTGGCGTTCAGGGTGATCGCCACCGCCTTCGACAGGTCGGCCGCGGCGTCGACGTAGACGTGGCAGTTGCCCACCCCGGTCTCGATCACCGGCACCGTCGACTCCTCGACCACGGTGCGGATCAGCGACGCGCCGCCGCGCGGGATCAGCACGTCGACCAGGCCCCGGGCCCGCATCAGCTCCTTGACCGAGTCGCGGGAGCCGGCGTCGAGGAGCTGCACCGCGTCGGCGGGCAGGCCGGCCCCGGCCACCGCGTCTCGCAGCACCGCGACCAGTGCCGCGTTGGAGTGCGCCGCCGAGGACGAGCCGCGCAGCAGCGCCGCGTTGCCCGACTTCAGGCAGATGCCGGCGGCGTCCACGGTCACGTTCGGCCGGGCCTCGTAGATGATCCCGACCACCCCGAACGGCACCCGGACCTGCCGCAGCTCCAGGCCGTTGGGCAGGGTCGAGCCCCGGACCACCTCGCCCACCGGGTCGGGCAGCGCGGCCATCTCGCGCAGCGCGTCGGCGATGCCGGCCACCCGGCCCGGGTCGAGGGCGAGCCGGTCCAGCACGGCCGCGCTCAGCCCGGCCTCCCGCCCGGCCGCCAGGTCCGCCGCGTTCGCGGTCAGGATCTCGGGGGTACGCGCCACCAGCGCGTCGGCCATCGCGTGCAGCGCGGCGTCCTTCGCGGTACGCGTGGCGACGGCCAGTTCACCGGCCGCGTCCCGGGCCCGGCGGGCCTGCTCGCTGACGCTCATCCGTCCACTCCTCACAGCAGCACGAGGTCGTCGCGGTGGACGACCTCCCGTTCGTACGCCGGGCCGAGCGCCGCGGCGAGTTCTCCGGTGGACCGGCCGAGCAGCCCGGGCAGCTCCACCGCGTCGTAGTTGACCAGGCCCCGGGCCACCGGTGCGCCGTCGACGTCCACCAGGTCCACCGGGTCGCCGGCGGTGAAGGCGCCGTCCACCGCGGTGATCCCGGCCGGCAGCAGCGACTTGCGCCGGCCGACCACGGCCTGCACCGCGCCCGGGTCGAGGTGCAGCCGCCCCCGGGGCGAGGTGGCGTGCGCCAGCCAGAAGAGCCGGGCCGCCGGGCGCCGCCGCGCCGGGTGGAAGAACGTGCCGACCGGCGTGCCGGCCAGCGCGTCGCCGGCCAGCGGCGCGGCGGTCAGCACCACCGGGATGCCGAAGCCGGTGGCGATCCGCGCCGCCTCCACCTTGGTGACCATGCCGCCGGTGCCGACCCCGGCCCGGCCGGAACCACCGATGTCGACGCCGGCCAGGTCGCCGTCGCCGTGCACCTCGCTGATCCGGGTGCTGCCGGGCTGGGCCGGGTCGCCGGTCCAGAGCGCGTCGACGTCGGAGAGCAGGACCAGCAGGTCGGCGTCGACCAGGGCGGCGACCAGGGCGGCCAGCCGGTCGTTGTCGCCGAACCGGATCTCCTCGGTGGCGACCGTGTCGTTCTCGTTGACGATCGGCACCGCCCGCAGGTCGAGCAGCTTGCGCAGGGTGCGGTACGCGTTGCGGTAGTGCGCCCGCCGGGTCACGTCGTCGACGGTGAGCAGCACCTGCCCGACGGTGAGCCGGTGCCGGGCGAAGCCGGCCGCGTACCGGCCGATCAGCAGGCCCTGCCCGACGCTCGCGGCGGCCTGCTGGGTGGCCAGGTCGCGGGGGCGGCGGGGCAGCCCGAGCGGGGCCAGGCCGGCGGCGATCGCCCCGGAGGAGACCAGCACCACCTCGCGGCCGTCGGCGGCGAGCGCGGCGAGGGTGTCCACCAGGGTGTCGACCCGCGCGTCGTCCAGCCCGCCGGTCGCGGTGGTCAGCGAGGACGAACCGATCTTGACGACGATCCGCCGGGCCTGGGTGACTGCTTCGCGCACCCGCCCATTCTGCGCGGTCGGTCCCGGCGGACCTCGTCGCGTTCCCATATCCTGGCCGGTCGTGACGCCTGAGGAGTACGTGGAGGCGGTGCTCGCGCTGGTCGAGCGGATTCCGCCGGGTCGGGTGATGTCCTACGGGGCGGTCGCCGACGCGCTGGCCGAGCGGTCCGGGCGGGCCTCCGCCCGGCTGGTCGGCTCGATCATGGCCCGGCACGGCGGCGGGGTGCCCTGGCACCGGGTGGTGAACGCGGCCGGCCGGCTGCCGCCCGGGCACGAGGCCGAGGCGCGGGACCGGCTGCGCGCCGAGGGTTGCCCGCTGCGCCCCGCCGGGGTGGACATGGCGGCGGCCTGGTGGCCGGCGGAGGGGATGTGACCGGGGCCATAACGTGAGTAACATTCGGCCGGATGGACGCGCCCCCGCCCGACACCGGCTCCCGGCCCGCCGCCCCCGCCGTACCGGCCGGCGGTGGTGGCGTGCTGCCGCGCCGGGTGCACGCCGGCTACGCGCTCGGCTCGCTGGCCACCGGCGCGTTCGGCACCGTGCCGGGGCTGTTGCTGCTGCCGTACCTCACCGACACGCTGGGTGTCGCCGCCGGGGTGGCCGCCCTGCTGGTGCTGCTGCCGAAGGCGTGGGACGTGCTGGTCAACCCGGTCGCCGGGCGGGTCTCCGACCGGACCAGGTCCCGCTGGGGTCCCCGCCGGCCGTGGCTGCTCGGGGCCGGGTCCGCCCTCGCGGTGCTCTTCGCCGCCATCTTCGCCGCGCCCTTCGACGCCGGGCCGGCCGCCGGGGCGTACGTCGCCGTCACGTTCCTCGCCACCGCCACCGCGTTCGCCTTCTTCCAGGTGCCGTACGTGGCGATGCCGGCCGAGCTGACCGACGACGCGGCGGAGCGTACCCGGTTGATGAGCTGGCGGATCGCGGTGCTGGCGCTGGCCATCCTGATCTCCGGCGCGGTGGCCCCGATGGTGGTCACCGCCGGCGGCGACGGCGTGGCCGGGCACCGCTGGATGGGGGTGTTCGTCGCGGCGCTGATCGCGCTCGGCGCGCTCGGCGCGTTCCTCGGCACCCGCGACGCGCCCACCGGAGCGGTCGGTCAGACCGAGCCCACCCTCCGCGCCCAGCTCGCGGTGGCCGCCGGCAACCGGCCGTTCCGGGCGTTGCTGGTCTGCTTCGTGGTGCAGTCGGCCGGGGTGGCGACCATCCTCGCCGGGGTCAGCTACTTCGCCGGCCAGATCCTGCGCGACCCGGCGACCGGGCCGACCCTGCTCTTCGCCTGTTTCGTCGGGCCGGCGCTGCTGGTCATGCCGCTGTGGACCCGGGCCGGCGCGCGGCTCGGCAAGCGGTCCGCGCTGGTCACCGCGTCGCTGCTGCTCGCCGCCGGGGCGCTGGCCCTGGTCGCCGCGCCCGTGCTGCCGGCCGTCGCGGTGTACGCGCTGGTCGCCCTGATCGGCGTCGGGTACGCCGGGCAGCAGGTCTTCGCCCTCGCCATGCTGCCCGACTGCATCGCCCACGAGACCACCCGGACCGGCCGCCGCCAGGCGGGCGTCTTCACCGGCCTGTGGACCGCCGGGGAGACCTTCGGCCTGGCCCTCGGCCCCGGCATCTACGGGCTGGTCCTCCAGCTCGGCGGGTACGTCCCCTCCGACACCGGTGCCGCCGCCGCCCAACCCGACTCGGCCCGCCTCGGCATCCTGCTGGGCTTCACGGTGCTGCCGGCCCTGCTGATCGCCCCGGTGACCCTGCTCCTCCGCCGCTACCTGGTCGCCGCCCCGGCGGTGGCGGGTGCGGACGCCACCGCACTGTCCGGAAAGGACACCACCCGTCCATGATCGACGAGAACGGGGTGCCCGCGGAACGGGTGCTGGACGAGATCCGTGCGCTGCGGGCGGCGGACCGGCCCACCCACGGGGGCCGGCTGTTCGCGTACGTGTACGACCCGGCGGTGGCCGGGCTGGACGAGTTGGCCGCCGCCGCGTACGCGCAGAGCGCGCACGTCAACGGGCTCGACCCGACCGCCTTCCCGTCCCTGCTGGCGATGGAGAACGCGCTGGTCGGGGCGGCCGGCCGGCTGCTCGGCGGCGGCCCCGGCAGCACCGCCCCGGACGTCGTCGGCAGCGTCACCAGCGGCGGCACCGAGTCGCTGATCCTCGCCGTCAAGGCGGCCCGGGACGCCCGGCCGGCGGTGACCGCGCCCCGGATCGTGGTGCCGGCCAGCGGGCACGCCGCCTTCGCCAAGGCCGCCCACCTGCTCCGGGTCACCCTCGACCCGGTCGCCGTCGACCCGGTCACCCTGCGCCCGTCGGTCGCCGACATGGCCGCCGCGATCCGGCCGGAGACGGTGCTGGTGGCCTGCTCCGCCCCGTCGTACGCGCACGGGGTGGTCGATCCGGTGGCCGGCATCGCCGAGGTCGCGGCGGCGGCCGGGGTGCGCTGCCACGTGGACGCCTGCTTCGGCGGCTGGACCCTGCCGTACCTGCGCCGGCTCGGTGTGCCGGTGCCGCCGTTCGACTTCACCGTCGCCGGGGTCACCTCGATCTCCGTCGACCTGCACAAGTACGCGTACGCCCCGAAGGGCGTGTCGGTGCTGCTGCACCGGGACCCGACGCTGCGCGCCCCGCAGTACTTCGCGTACGCCGACTGGCCCGGCTACACCATGGTCAACCCGGTGCTCGCCTCCACCCGGTCGGGCGGCCCGATCGCCGCCGCGTACGCCACCGTGCGGCACCTCGGCGACGCCGGCTACCTGCGGCTCGCCACCGTCACCCGGGACGCCGTCCGGGCGCTGGCCGACGCCGTGCGGGACGTCGACGGGCTGCGGCTGATGGCCGAACCGGAGTCCACCGTGGTCTGCTTCACCACCACCGATCCGGCGCTGGACCTCTTCGTCCTGGTCGACGAGCTGACCGCCCGGGGCTGGCACACCCAGCCCCAGCTCCGGTACGCCGACCTGCCGGCCAGCGTGCACCTCACGGTGACCGCCTCGGTCGCCCCCCGGGTCGCCGAGTTCGGCCCGGACCTGGCCGCCGCCGTGGCCGCCGCCCGCCGGGCCGGGCCGGTCGAGCTGCCGGCCGAACTGGTCGCCCTGGCCGGGTCGCTGACCCCGGACGCGCTCACCCCGGAGCTGATCGGCGGGCTCGCCGCCGGGCTGGGCCTCGGCGGGGCCGGTGGGACCCCGCCGGACCGGATGGCGGTGGTGAACGCCCTGCTCGACGCCGCCCCGGCCGCGCTGCGGGAACGTCTGCTGGTGGAGTTCGTCGGGCTGCTGCAACGCCCGACGTGGTGACCCGACCGGACCGTACCCCCGCACCCGGCCGGTCCGGTGCGTCGTGGCGGTCCGGGCGGGTGCGGGCGGGTGGTCACCGGTAGCGCAGCGGGGTGACGTTGTCGTACTCGACGACCTCCGCCACCACCTGGTGTGCGGCATCCAACGCCTGGGCGGTCAGCTCGGCCGTGCCCGCCCCGAGCGGGTCGTCGGCCGCCACCCGCAGGCCCAGGGTGAGCTGGAACTCCGCTCCCGGCGCCAGCCGGCCCAGCTCGCAGCGCACCGGCCCGCCGGCCGTCCCCGGGGCGGTCCGGCAGGCCGCCCAGCCGTCGCCGTCCGAGCGCAGCGCCGCCGGCAGGTCGAACCGGAGCGCCACGTACCGGGCCGCACCGGTGCCCCTGTTGCGGACCCGTACCGTCGTGGTGCCGGCCCGGGAGCCGTCCGGCGCGGGGCTGAGCACCAGGTCGGAAGCGGTGACCACCAGGTTCACCTCGTGCGGGTTGGTCGGGAAGCCGGTCGGCCCCCAGACCTGGGCGAAGGAGTCGCCGTCCCAGCGGTAACCGCGCCACTGCCGCTGCGACCACTCGCCGTCCCAGCCGCCGCCCGGGTAGATGTCGCCGACCTGCACCCGGACCACCCCGTCACCACGCACGTCCACCCCGATCAGCCACTGTGGCCGTTCCCGGGCGCTGAGGACCACCCGACCGATCGTGACCACCTTCCCGGTGGTGTCCCGGTCGAAGGCCACCACCTGCTGCCAGCCGTGGGTGCCGAAGACGCACTGCACCAGCGCCACCGTCTCCTCGGCGTCGTCGCCGTCCACGTCGCCGTGGTCGAGCGCGAGCAGGGCGTTCCTCCCCTCGCGGGGGTCGCCGGTCAGTCGGACGCCGTCGGTCTGGCAGTCCGTCCCGCCCGGCCAGGCCGGCAGGGTCACCGGTGTGGCCAGCAGTTGGCTCCGGCTGATCCGGCCGTCGGGCCCGGTCGGGGTCGGGCTCGCGCCGGTCGGCGAGGGACTTCCGGTCGGGCCGGGCGAGCCGCTCGGCGTCGGCGAACCGGTCGGGTCGGGCGTCGGCAGGACCGGGCCGGGGTGGGGGTCCGGGCGGTGCAGCGCGGCGTAGCCCAGGATCGGGCCGGTGAACAACGCGAGCGCCGCCGTGACCGCCACGGCCAGCCGGTGGTGGCGTCGCCGTCGTACGGTCCGCCGGACGGCGGCCGGGCCGGGCACCACCACCGCCGCCAGCACGGTACGGCGGTAGCGGGCGAACTCCTCGGCGGGATCGAGGATCTCCGACTCAGGCATCCCGCACCTCCTCGTCGGTCTCGCGCAGGTGGGTGGCGAGCGCGACCCGGCCCCGGTGCAGCCAGGACTTGACCGTCCCCTCGGGGACCCGTTCCTGGGCGGCGATCTCGGCGACCGGCAGGTCGGCCAGGTAGTGCAGGACGACCGCCCGGCGTTGCTTCGGTGGCAGTTGCGCCAGCGCGGCGTCGACCGCCACCCGGTCCGGCGTCGGCCCGGCGACGTGCGCCTCCCGCTGCCGCAGCAGCCAGGTCTGGGCGGTCCGCAACCGACGCCACCGGTTGTGGCCGAGATTCCAGGCGACCTTGCGGACCCAGGCCAGCGGATCGTCGTAGCCGGCCACCCGGTCCCACCGCGCGTACGCCCGGCAGAACGCCTCCTGCACCAGGTCCTGCGCCTGGGTGAGGTCCCCGGTGTAGGCGGTGAGCTGGACGACCAGCCCACGGAAGTGGGCGTGGTAGAACCCGTCGAAGGTCAACTCCGGCGGCTCGGGTCCGGGGTCCGGTGGTGGACCACCGACCTTCGCGTCTCTCGTCACAGTCACTCGTCCTCCCCCGTGCCCGGCCGGCGGTGCGCGTCCGCTGTCCGGCCCGCCGTCATACGGGTTAGAGCCCGTTGCCCGCCCACGCGGTTGCGGCCCGAGGCTGTGGTTGACTGTCCGTTGGGAGACAGCGGAGGAGGCGGTCGTGCAGTTGCCGGGAGTGCTCGGCGAGCCGATCCGGTTCGTCCTCAACTGGGGTCGTCGTTACTCGCTCTGGGTGTTCAACTTCGGCCTGGCCTGCTGCGCGATCGAGTTCATCGCCACCAGCATGGGTCGGCACGACTTCATGCGGCTGGGGGTCATCCCGTTCGCCCACGGGCCCCGGCAGGCCGACCTGATGGTGGTCTCCGGCACGGTCACCGACAAGATGGCCCCGGCGATCAAGCGGTTGTACGACCAGATGCCCGAGCCGAAGTACGTGATCTCCTTCGGCGCCTGCTCCAACTGCGGCGGCCCCTACTGGGATTCGTACTCGGTGACCAAGGGGGTCGACCAGCTCATCCCGGTCGACGTCTACGTGCCCGGCTGCCCGCCCCGGCCGGAGGCGCTGCTGCACGGCATCCTCCGTCTCCAGGAGAAGATCGCCGCCGAGCGGTCCGGGCTCGGCGGGGTGGACCGTCCCGACCCGCTCGCCGCGCCGGTGGACGCCGCGCCCGCCGACGGGCGGCCCGTGCGCTCGGTCGGGTCGCTCACCGCCCCACCGGTACGCCCGCCCGCCCCCTGAGGCCGACCCGGCGAGCCGTCTCCGGGGGGCCGGCCCGGACCCGGGCCGACCGGTGGCCCGGATGATCCAGGGGGATGATCTTCGATGTCACCGGTCGTCGCTATGGTGCAGGAATGCGATCGATGCGAGCAACGGGGGCCGCTCTCCTGGCGGCGCTCGCCACAGTCACTCTCCTCGCTGCTCCGGCAGCCGCCGACACCGTCGGTTACACCGGCGTGGTCAGCGATCCCGACGGCACACCCGTCCCGAACGCCTGCTTCGCCCTGCACACCTCGCCCACCGCTGTCGCCGCCGAGTACTGCTCGGACGCCGACGGCCGCTACACCATCCCCAGCCCGACGGGCACGGCGGACCACAAGGTCCGGATGCACGCCGCCGGCTTCCGCACCGAGTGGTGGTACCACGCGCCGGACCACCTGAACGCCGATGCCGTCTACTTCCCCCAGCACGAGCTGATCGAGCGGAACGTCACCCTCGACCGGGGGTCGGCCAGCATCAGCGGCACCGTCACCGACGAGTACGGCGCGGCGGCCGAGGCCACCGTCACGATCTACGGTGAGGACTTCTCCTACGAGGCCATCGCCTACACCTGGGACCTGGGCGCCGGGCGTTACGCCCTGCACAACCTGCCGCCCGGCCGTTACCGGATCTCCGTCTCGGACAACGTGCGCGGCTGGCAGTGGGTGCCCGGCAAGGAGACCCGGGACGAGGCGACGATCTTCACCCTGGGCGACGGCGACGCCGTGGTGGCGGACGAGAGCTTCCTGCCGATGGGCACGGTGGAGGCGCGGGTCACCGACGCGGTGACCGGCATGCCGGTACGCCGGCCCTGCCTGAGCGTCCTCGGCACCGGCGGCAACGACGCGGACGCCTGCGGCGTCGACGGTCTGGTCCGGGTGCCCAGGGTCCGGCCCGGCTTCTGGAAGCTCTCCGTCGGTGGTGGCGCGTCGTACTTCGGCATCGACGAGACGGCGGATTACCACGAGGTGACGCGGGGCCAGGTCACCCGGGTCTCGTTCCAGCTCGAACCGGGCGCGGCGGTCACGACGACCGTGCTGGACGCGGCGACCGGCCAGCCGGCCCAGGACATCTGCGTCCGGACGGTCCGGCCGAGGGGCGGCGGCCAGTCCGCCCGGATGGGCAGCACCTGCGCCTGGGACGACGGCCGGCTGGAGATCGGCCCGTTCCGCACCGCGGAGACCTTCCAGCTCTACGCGTACCAGGCGACCAACCCGTGGGAGCCGCCCGCCAAGCGGTACGGCGACCAGTGGGTCACCGCGAACGGCGGCAGCGGTGACCAGCGGGAGGCCCTGGTGGTCACCCTGAAGCCGGGACAGACGACCAGCATCGCGCCGATCCGGATGGACCCGCCCGGCACGATCACCGGCACGGTCCGCAACCCCGCCGGTGCGGTCGTCCCCGGCATCTGCGCCTACCCGTACGCCTTCCACCCCAACCAGGGCGCGGTCACGGGCGCGAACTGCACCAACTCCCAGGGCCGCTACACCATCGGCGCCCTGGGCCCGTACCGCTGGCCGATCGAGTTCACGCCGCTCGCCAGCACCGGGTACGCCTGGCAGTGGTCCGGTGACGTCGCGGACCGGTTCTCCGCCACGCTCACCAGGGTCACCGCGGGCGGCACCGCCACCATGGACGCCAACCTGGCCGCCGGCGCCGTGCTGGCCGGCAAGGTGACCGACGGCACCGGCCCCGTCGACGCCGGCTACGTCTGGACGTACAACGCGCGGACGGCGGACATCGCCAGTCCGTCGTTCACCAACATCGCCCGGGACGGCACCTTCAGCCTGCGCGGCCACCGCACCCAGGACGTGTACGTCGAGTACGCGAATCTCGAACGGGGCTGCTGGTACGGCGGGCCGGGCCGGAACGCCGTACCGGTGGCGGTACGGGCCGGGGCCACCACCACCATCACGGCGGACATGACCCGCACCTGTGCCAGGGCCCCGCTGGTGGGCTCCCAGTCCCGGGCTCCCGGCGCCCTGCGCTGACCTCCGCCGTCCGTCCGGCCGGGTGGCCGGTCCGGTGGGTTCGTCCCGCCGTACCGGCCCACCCGGCCGGCTCGGACGGACGAGCGTCCGGACTGGCCCCCGAGGGCTAGCCTGCGGTCCATGACCCAGTCCGCGGCGGACCAGCGCTCCGCCTTCATCGTCGACGTGCTGACCGGCGAGTTCGGCGCGTCGATGGCGCTCGACCCGGCGGCCTTCCGGCGGAAGTTCCGCAAGATGGCCGCCTCCCCGTTCGCCTTCTACCGGGGCAGCGCCTCGCTGTTCTACGCCGACCAGCGTGGCGACTTCGCCGACCCTGCGTTCCTCGACGAGCGGACCAGCCGGGTGTGGATCCACGGCGACCTGCACGCCGAGAACTTCGGCACCTACATGAACGGGTCCGGGCAGTTGGTGTTCAACGTCAACGACTTCGACGAGGCGTACGTCGGGCCGTTCTCCTGGGACCTGAAGCGGTTCGCGGCCAGCGTGGCGCTGCTCGGCTACGCCAAGGCCCTCTCCGACCGGGTGATCGGCGACCTGGTCGCCGGCTTCGCCCGGTCGTACCTGACCGAGCTGCGCGCCATCGCCGCCGGTGGGGACGACGCGATCGGCTCGATCACCCTGGACAACGCCGACGGGGTGCTGCGCCGGGTGCTCCAGCAGGCCCGGCTGAACACCCGGGTCGACCTGCTCGCCGCGCAGACCACCATCGACAACTACGAGCGGCGGTTCTCCCTCGGCGACGGCGTCTTCGAGGTCGACGGCGACGTCCGGGCGCAGGTCTGCGCGGCCTTCGAGGACTACCTGGGCACCCTGCCCGAGTCGACCGCCCGGCTGCGTCCGGGCGCGGCACACATCAAGGACGTGGTGCTGCGCAAGGGGGTGGGCATCGGCTCGGCCGGGCTGCCGTCGTACAACCTGCTGCTGGAGGGGCACACCCAGGCGCTGGAGAACGACGTGGTCATCTACATGAAGCAGGCGCAGGTGCCGGCGGTGGCCCGGCACATCGACGACGAGCGGGTCCGTGGCTACTTCCGGCACCAGGGGCACCGGACGGCCGAGTCGCAGCGGGCACTCCAGGCGCACGCCGACCCGTGGCTGGGCTTCACCGAGCTGGACGGGGCCGGTCAGCTCGTCGCCGAGGTCTCCCCGTACGCCGCCGACCTGGACTGGTCCGACGTGAACGAGCCGGACGAGCTGGCCGGGGTGCTCACCGACCTGGGTCGGGCGGTGGCCCGGATGCACTCCGTCGCCGACGACGAGTCCAGCCACGACCTGGTCGACTACTCCACCGAGGAGGCGATCGTGGCGGCGATCGGCGACGACGCCGACGGCTTCGCCGGGCACCTGGTCGAGTTCGCCCACGCGTACGGGGTCCGGGCCCGGGCGGACCACCAGCTCTTCGTCGACCTGTTCCGCAACGGCCGGCTCCCCGGCATCTAGCTGCGTGCGGGTCCAGGAGCGTCTGTCGGGGACAGCCCCTTCGCGGGCCGGTGCAAGCCGAAACGCCCCTTGCCGTCGATGGCACGCCCGACACCGGTATGCCGGTCCGGCATGAAAATGACACGGTGGCATATCCGCTTCGCCAGTGGTCGCTCCCCGGGGCGTGAGTGACTCCGCGTGTTGATTCACCGCACGCGTCTACGACAGGCGGTGGACGCTGGTGGTCTCCGCACTGGCCCGCGTCGCCGGGGCTCAGCTCCCGAACTCCAGCACCACCTTGATGTCGTCGCCGGTGTGGGTGTACGCCTCGGCGTACGCCGACACCGGCACCCGGCGGGTGATCAGCGAGTTCAGCCAGGACTGCTCGGCCCGGGCGAGCGCGGCGGCGGCCAGGTCCCAGTGCCGCCGGTTGGCGTTGACCGAGCCGAAGACGACGTTGTTCTCCAGCACCAGTTCACGGTTGAGCGCGCCCGCGTCGAAGTCGATCTTGCGGCCTCCGCTGGACACCCCGGTCAGGCAGACGATCCCGGCCGGCCCGACCTTGCACATCGAGTCCAGCACCACCGTCGGCGCACCGGTGCACTCGACCACCACGTCCGGCTCGAAGTCCAGCTCGCCCACCGGCACCGTGTGGTACGTCGCGCCGAGCGCCCGGACCAGGTCCGGCTTCGGCCCGGTGGTGTTGCGGTCCAGCACGTGCACCGACAGCCCACGCTGGGTGGCCAGCAGCGCGGCGAGCAGGCCGATCGGCCCGGCGCCGGTGATCAGGACGGTCTGCGGCTGCCACTCGGCGCGGTTGCCGATGCGTTCGATGTGGTCCCACGCCTTGGCGACCACGCTGGCCGGTTCCAGCAGCATCCCGACCGGGGCGAGGACCGGGTCCAGCCCGACCGCGAAGCGCGGCTGCACCCGCCACCGGTCCCGGGCGAAGCCGGGCAGCGCCTTGATGCCGTGTTCGGTGTACTGCCCGTTGCGGCACATGTCCCACTCGCCCACCGCACAGTTCGGGCAGGGCAACGGGTCGGGATGGCGGACGATCCCGGCCACCAGGTCGCCGGGTTGCAGGGTGCCGGTCGGGTCGTCCAGCACCCGGCCCAGCGACTCGTGCCCGAGCACCAGTTCCCGCGCACCGGGCGGCGCCTCGCCGTAGTCCCCGGCGATGATCTCCTGGTCGGTGCCGCAGATGCCGACGGCGAGCGCCTCGACGAGGATGGCACCCTCCTCGGCGGCCGGCTCCGGCCAGTCCTGCACCAGCCGCAGCGAGTCGGGGAGCCCGGGAGTCACAGTCACAGCGCGCACGACCTCATCTTTCCCCGCGCGGACCGGGCCCGCCCGGCAAAGCGGCAGATGTCCGGACCGGCCGGGGCCTGCCCTCCGCCCCGACAGCGGACCGGGCCGACAGGGGACCGGGCCGGGCGGGCCGACACGGGGTCGGGTCGGCGGCCATAGGATCAGCGGCATGACTCCGGAAGAGGTGGGCCAGCGGGTGGTCGCGCTGCTCGCGCCGGTCGAGGCCGGCGCGTCGGTGTCCGGCGGTCAGTCGTACGCCCGGGCCACCGTCGACGTACCCGCCGCGAGCTGGTCGGACGCGCTCCGCGCCGTCCGGGACGACGCCGAGCTGGCCTGCGACTTCTTCGACTGGCTCTCCGCCGTCGACGAACTGGCCGGCGGCTTCGACATCGTGGTCCACCTCTGGTCGACCCGGCACCGGCACGGGGTGCTGCTACGCACCCGGCTGCCGCGCGAGACGCCGACGGTCGCGTCGGTGGTCGACGTCTACCCCGGCGCGGCCTGGCACGAGCGGGAGACGCACGAGATGTTCGGGATCGACTTCGCCGGCCATCCGGGGCTGGCCCCGCTGCTGCTGCCGCCGGAGTTCGAGGGGCATCCGCTGCGTAAGGAGTTCGTGCTCGCCTCCCGGGTGGCCAAGCCGTGGCCGGGGGCGAAGGAACCGGGCGAGTCGGAGGCCGGCGGCGGTCGCCGGGCGGTCCGCCCGCCGGGCGTGCCCGCGCCGGGGGAGTGGGGCGCGGTCCCGACCCCGGCCGGCGCGGCGGGCGTGGGCGAGGGGCCACGTGGCGGCACTCCGGCCCGCCCGGCCCGGGAACGGCCCGCCCGGCCGGCCCCGGGGGCGCGACCGGGCATCGCCCCGGCGTCCGGCGACGGTCCGCCGGTCGACCGGCCGGCACCCGACGGGCGGAGCGGCGACGAGGGGGGTACGGCCTGATGCCGACCTGGTTGGAGCTGGTGATCCGGGTCGGCGGCGTGCTGGTCGCCTTCCTCACCCTGCCGCTGGTCGTCGGCCAGGCCGAGCACAAGGTGATGGCGCACATGCAGGGCCGGCTCGGTCCGATGTACGCCGGCGGCTTCCACGGCTGGGCACAGCTCGTCGCCGACGGGGTGAAGTTCGTCCAGAAGGAGGACGTCACCCCGCGCGAGGCGGACCGGGCGGTGTTCCGGCTGGCCCCGGTGGTCGCCCTGGTGCCCTACCTGCTGGTGCTGCTGGTCATCCCGCTCGGCCCGGACGACCTGGTCGGGCAGCCGCTGGACATCGGCCTGTTCTTCGTCCTCGCCGTGGTCGGCGTCGGCGTGGTGGCGGTGCTGATGTCGGCCTGGGCGTCGGCCAACAAGTACAGCCTGCTCGGCGGGCTGCGCGGGGCGGCCCAACTACTCGGCTACGAGCTGCCGCTGGTGCTGGCCGCCGCCTCGGTGGCGATGGCGGCCGGGACGCTGAGCCTGGGCGGCATCGTCGAGGCGTGGCAGCCCTGGTGGCTGCTCTGGCAGGCCCCCGCGATGATCGTCTTCTTCGTCGCCGGGCTGGCCGAGATCCGGCGGCCCCCGTTCGACATGCCGATCGCCGACTCCGAACTGGTCTTCGGCTACCTGACCGAGTACACCGGTCTGCGCTTCGCGTTCTTCCTGCTCGCCGAGTACGTCGGCATCGTGGTGATCGCCGCGCTGACCACCGTGCTCTTCCTCGGCGGCTGGCAGGGTCCGTTCGCCGACGCCCAGCTCGGCTGGCTCTGGACCCTGCTGAAGGTCTTCGCCGTCTCCTTCGTGATCATCTGGCTCCGGGTGTCGTACCCCCGGCTCCGCGAGGACCAGCTCCAACGCCTCTGCTGGCTGGTCCTCGTCCCGGTGGCGCTGGCGCAGCTCGTCCTGACCGCCGCCGTCCGCCTCGCGCTCTGACCGCCCCGCCGGCCGGGCCGTCAGCGCAGCGGGGTGTGGGCGGGGTCGACCCGCTCAGCCGCGGGCGGGGGCGGTGGGGGAGTGCCGTCGCCGAACGGCCGACCGCCGAGGGTCTCCCGGCCGTGCGGGGTGAGCCAGTTCGACAGGTCCGGGCCGAGCGGCACCACCCCGGTCGGGTTGATGTCCCGGTGCACCTGGTAGTAGTGCCGCTTGATGTGGTCGAAGTCGACGGTGTCGCCGAAGCCCGGGGTCTGGAACAGGTCCCGGGCGTACGCCCACAGCACCGGCAGCTCGGTCAGCTTCTGCCGGTTGCACTTGAAGTGGCCGTGGTAGACCGGGTCGAAGCGGACCAGCGTGGTGAACAGCCGCACGTCCGCCTCGGTGATCGTGTCGCCCACCAGGTACCGCTGCCCGGCCAGCCGCTCGGTCAGCCGGTCCAGCCGGTCGAAGAGCTGGTGGTACGCCTTCCCGTACGCCTCCTGCGAGCCGGCGAAGCCGCACCGGTAGACGCCGTTGTTGACGTCCCGGAACACCACCGCGTTGACCTCGTCGATCTCGGCGCGTAGCGGCTCGGGGTAGAGCTGCGGCGCGCCCGGCCGGTGGTGGGCCGTCCACTCGGTCGACAGGTCCAGGCTCATCCGGGCGTAGTCGTTGGTGACCACCTGCCCGGTCGGCACGTCCACCAGCGCCGGCACCGTGATGCCGCGTTCGTAGCCGGGGAACCGCCGGAAGTACGCCTCCTGGAGGCGGGCGATGCCGAGCACCGGGTCGCGCCCGTCCGGGTCCAGGTCGAAGGTCCAGCTCCGGGCGTCGTGGGTCGGCCCGGCCACCGCCATCGAGAGGGCGTCCTCCAGCCCGAGCAGTCGCCGGACGATGATCAGCCGGTTCGCCCAGGGGCAGGCCCGGCTGACCGCCAGCCGGTACCGTCCCGGTTCCACCGGCCAGCCGTCCCGCCCGTCGGCGGTGATCCGGGTGGCGATGTACCGCTGGTCCCGGGTGAACTCGGCACCCGGCTCCACGTACCTGCCGCCGGTCGTCGTGCCCGTCTCGTCGCCCACGTCGCCCCCTGGAGTTCGTCCGTCGTCTCCGTCCCATCCTGGCGGATCGGGTGCCGCCGGCCCGCCGAGCGTCGGTCTCGGCCCAGCGGGGGTGCTGGTTAGGCTGCCCGGATGACCGATGTGGAGGCGGTGGCCCGGCGCTTCGTCGCCGACGTGTGGAACGCCGGGCGCGAGGAGTCCGCGTACGAGCTGGTCGCCGCCGACTGCCCGGGGCTCGGCGGTACCGGGCCGGCGGCGATGCTGGCCTGGCACCGGGACCGCCGGGCCGCCTTCCCGGACCTGCGCTACAAGCTGGTGGACGTGGTGGCCGCCGGTGACCGGGTGGCGCTGCGCTGGCGGGCCGCCGGTACCCAGGCCGGGCGGTTCGGCCCGGTGCCGCCCACCGGGCAGGTGGTCAGCTACTCGGGGGCGACGTTCCTGCGCTTCGACCCGACCGGCCGGATCGTCGACGTGTGGAGTGTCAACGAGCTGTTCCAGCTCCTCCAGCAGTTGGGCGTGGAGATGTTGCCCCCGATCACCGGCGCCGGGGCGTGATCCGGGCGATCGCTGGCGCGGCCGATCTCGACGGCCGGCACGCGTCGTTCTCCCCACCCGGGTCAGGGTGGCGCCGGCAAACGCCGGGTGGTGGTCGCGCGCGCCGGGGCCACAGGGCAGGATGAGCGACATGAGCGAGCGCAGCGAGCGAATCGGCCAGCTCAGTGCGGCGGTGTCTCACGGTGTCGGTGAGCCCAGCGAGGCGACGCCGTGAGCGAGCGCAGCGGCCTTCCCGGCGAGGGGCTGGTGAAGGGGCTGGCGGTCACGTTGAAGACGATGACCCGCCGGTCGACCACCCAGCAGTACCCGGACGTCGCCCCCGAGCTGCCGCCCCGCTCCCGGGGGGTGATCGCGCTGCTGGCCGAGAACTGCACGGTCTGCATGCTCTGCGCCCGGGAGTGCCCGGACTGGTGCATCTACATCGACTCGCACAAGGAGGAGGTGGCGGTGGCCGGCGCGGCCCGCCCCCGCCAGCGCAACGTCCTCGACAAGTTCGACATCGACTTCTCGCTCTGCATGTACTGCGGCATCTGCATCGAGGTCTGCCCGTTCGACGCGCTCTACTGGTCGCCGGAGTTCGAGTACGCCGAGTACGACATCAAGGATCTGCTGCACGACAAGGACCACCTCGGCCAGTGGATGGCCACGGTGCCGCCGCCGCCCGCGCACGACCCGCACGGCGAGCCGGCGAAGGAGGAGAGCACCGCCGCGCGCAAGGCCGCGGCCCCGACCAGCTCCGCCGCCCACCCCACCGTGGTACGCCCCGAGCCCGGCCCCGCCGCAGCTCCCGCCCCCGAGGCCGGCCCCACCGACGAGGGAGGTGCCCCCCGGTGACTGGTGCGGACGCGCTGCTGCTCGCCCTCGGCGCGGTGGCGGTGGGGGCGGGTGTGCTGGTGGTCGCCACCAGGCACCTGGTCCGGGCCGGCCTCTATCTGGTGGTCTGCCTGGGCGCGCTGGCCGGCGACTACCTGGTGCTCACGGCCGAGCTGGTGGCCTGGGTGCAGGTGTTGATCTATGTGGGCGCGGTGGTGGTGCTGCTGCTGTTCGCGGTGATGCTGACCCGTGCCCCGATCGGCGCGTCCGACGATCTGGACCGGCCGGGCTGGCCGGCCGCGCTGATCGGTGGCGGCGCCGGGCTGGGGCTGGCCGTGCTACTGGTCGACGCGTTCCGCTGGACCTCGGTGGAGCTGCCGGCGGCGGGCACCGCCGAGCGCCTCGGCGAGCAGGTCTTCGGCTCCTGGGTGCTGCCGTTCGAGGTGCTCTCGGTGCTGCTGCTGGCCGCCCTGGTCGGCGCGATCATCCTGTCCCGCCCGGACCTCGGCCGCCGCCCCGACACCGCCGCCGCCCCGGCGGCCCGCCCCGCCGCGCCCGTTGCGCCCGCCGCCCCGCCGGCCCGCTCCGGGCCGGCCGTCGGTGACCGGTCCGCCGTCGGTGACGGGGGTGGCGTCCGGTGAGGCCGGTCATCCCGTACGTCACCGCGGCGCTGCTGTTCGGCCTCGGCGTCTACGGCGTGCTGCGTCGGCGCAACGCGGTGCTGGTGCTGATGGCGGTGGAGTTGATGCTCAACGCGGTCAACCTGATCCTGGTCACCGCGGACACCACCACGAGGGCCGTCCTGCCGCACTCCGGGCAGGTCTTCGCGCTCTTCGTGATCGTGCTGGCCGCCGCCGAGATCGGGGTCGGCCTGGCCATCGTGCTCCAGCTCTACCGGCTGCGGGCCAGCGTCGCGGTGGACGACGTGCCGTTGACCGAGCCGGCGGCCCACCGGGTGGGGGCCGAACCGGCCGTCGACCGGGCGGAGGTCGGCCGGTGACTGGGCTGCTCGGGGCCGCGCTGCCGGCCGTACCGCTGGTCGCCGGCCTGCTCGGGCTGCTGCTGCCGCCGTCGCCGAAGGGCGCGGCCACCGGCGAGGACACGGCCCGGCGGGCGGCCATCGGCCTCGGCGTGGCCGGCGCGGCGGGCGCGCTGCTGATCGCGGTGGCCCTGCTGGTCCGGGTCGGCGACCCGGTGGAGACCAGCACCACCTGGATCGACCTGGGCGGGCTGCGGGTCACCCTCGGGGTCCGGCTGGACGGTGCCGCCGCGCTGGTCGCGGTCGCGGTGGCCGCGGTGGCGCTGGCGGTGCAGGTCTACTCGGTGGCCTACCTGCGGCGCGGCCCGCACGACGACGTCGAGGTCGACCACCGCTACCCGCCCTACGCCGCCCAGATCAGCCTCTTCACCGCCGCCATGCTGCTGGTGGTGGTCAGCGGGGACCTGATCCTGCTGCTGGTCGGCTGGGAGGTGATGGGCGTCTGCTCGTACCTGCTGATCGCCCACGACCGCCGGCTGCCCGAGGCGCCCGCCGCCGCGATGAAGGCGTTCCTGGTCACCCGGGTGGGTGACGTCGGCTTCCTGCTCGGTATCGCGCTGCTCGGCGTCTCGGCCGGCAGTTTCCGGATCGCCGACGTGCTGGCCCACGACCACGCCACCGGCACCCTCACCGCCGCCTGCCTGCTGCTGCTGGCCGGGGTGGCCGGCAAGAGCGCCCAGTTCCCGCTGCACACCTGGCTGCCGGACGCGATGGCCGGCCCGACCCCGATCTCCGCGCTGATCCACGCCGCGACCATGGTCGCCGCCGGGGTCTACGCGGTCACCCGGCTCTACCCGTTGTTCGTGCAGGCCCCGATGGCGCTGGCCGTGCTCGGGGTGATGGCCTCGGTCACCCTGCTGCTCGGCGCGTTCGCGGCCACCGCGCAGGACGACCTCAAGCGGGTGCTGGCCTGGTCGACGGTCTCCCAGCTCGGCTACATGACCGGCGCGCTGGCGGTCGGCGCGCCGGCCGCCGCGCTGTTCCACCTGCTCACCCACGCCGCGTTCAAGGCGCTGCTCTTCCTCGCCGCCGGTGCGGTGATCCACGCCGTCGGCACCACCCTGATGTCCCGGATGGGTGGGCTGCGCCGCAGCATGCCGGTCACCTTCTGGTGCACGGTGGTCGGTCTCGGCGCGCTGGCCGGGGTGCCACCGCTGGCCGGCTTCTGGAGCAAGGACGGCGTGCTGGCCGTCGCCGAGTCCGCCGCGCTGGACGGCACCGGCCCCGCCCCGGCCTGGGTCGGCTGGCTGGTCTGGCTGGCCGGGCTGGCGGGAGTGCTGCTCACCGCCTGGTACGCCACCCGGCTCCTGCTGCGCGCCTTCCTCGGCACCGCCCGGCTGCCGCTGGGTCACCCGCACGACCCGCCGGCGTTGATGCGTTGGCCGGTGCTGCTGCTGGCCGTCCCGGCGGCGCTGCTCGGCCTGGCCGGGTTCTGGCCGCCGTTCGCCGACCGGGTGCGCGGTACGGCGGTCGACGTCGAACTGGCCCACGTCGGGACGGCGGTGCTGCTGCCGATCGGGTTGCTGCTGGTCGGGGCGGGGCTGGCCTGGGCCGGCTGGCGGCGGGACCCGGCCGCCGACCCGGCCCGGGCGCTGGGCCCGCTGCGGCCGGTGTTCGCCCGCGCGTTCCGGCTCGATGACCTCCAGCACGCCCTGGTGGTACGCCCGACGACCGCGCTCGCCCGGGTGGTGCGTACCGGTGACGAGGTGGGGGTGGACGGTCTGGTCGAGGGCAGCGGACGGGCCGTGTCGGGGCTCGGTGGCGCGCTCGCGGCGGTCCACCGGGCGGCGCTGCCCCGCGCGGCGGCGGCGGTCCTGGCCGGCGCGCTGCTGATCGGCCTGGCCGCCGTCCTGATCGGAGGAACACCATGAGCGCGAAGAGTGAGCCGATGTTGCGAGCCCCGCAGTCGCGAACCGAGGAGAAGCGGTGAGCCTCGGCGAGTTCCTGCTGGTCGCGGTGCTGGCCCTGCCGGCGGTGGGGGCGGCGCTGGTGGCCGTCGTCCCCGGCGACCGGGCGGCCCGGTGGGTCGGTACGGCGGTCGCCGGGCTGGCCCTGGTCGGGGCGGTGCTGCTGGTGCTCGGCGACCACGGCTGGTTCGGGTACGGCCCGGCCCCCGCCGTGCAGCCCTGGCACCGGGTCGACCTGCCCTGGGTGCCGGGCCTCGACCTGCGCTTCCACCTCGGGGTGGACGGGATCTCCTGGCCGTTGGTGGTGCTGACCGCGCTGCTCACCCTGCTCTGCTGCGGCTACACCGTCCGGAAGGTGCCCGACGGTGGGGGGAGCGGCCGGGCCCTGGTGGCGCTGCTGCTGGTGGTCGAGGTGGGCATCCTCGGTACCTTCCTCGCCCTCGACCTGGTGCTCTTCTTCGCCTTCTTCGAGGTCGTCCTGCTGCCGATGTACGCGATCATCGCCGGCTGGGGCGGTGCCGACCGGCGGCGGGCGGCCCGCAAGTTCGCCCTGTACACGCTCTTCGGCTCGGTGCTGCTGCTGGTCGGCGTCTACGTGGTGGTCGCCGCCGCCGGCACCGCCGACATCGTCGCGTTGACCGGCGGGGCGGGGCTGTCCCGGGGTACCCAGTTGGCCGCGTTCACCCTGCTCGGGTTGGCGTTCGCGGTGAAGGCGCCGCTCTGGCCGCTACACTCCTGGCTGCCCGACGCGCACACCCAGGCACCCACCGTCGGCAGTGTCGTCCTCGCCGGGGTGCTGCTCAAGATGGGCACGTACGGCCTGATCCGGGTGGCGGTCGGGGTGGCCCCGGAGGGCGCCCGCTGGGCCGCTCCGGTGCTCGGCGTGCTCGCGGTCGCGGCGATCCTCGTCGGTTCCCTGGTCTGCCTGGCGCAGCGCGAGCTGAAGCGGCTGATCGCGTACTCCAGTGTCGGGCACATGGGTTTCGTGCTGCTCGGGGTGGCCACGCTCACCGCCACCGGCATCCAGGCGGCGCTGATCGGCAACGTCGCGCACGGGGTGATCACCGGCCTGCTCTTCTTCCTCGCCGGCGCGGTGAAGGACCGGGCCCACACCGGGGTGCTCGCCGAGTTGTCCGGGCTGCGGGAGACCGCGCCCCGGCTGGCCGGGCTGCTCGGCTTCGCCGCGGTCGCCTCGCTCGGCCTGCCCGGTCTGGCCGGTTTCTGGGGGGAGGCGTTCGCCGTGGTCGCCGCCGTCGGTCGGGGCGGGCCGCTCTGGACCACCCTGGCGGTGCTGGCGGCGGTCGGCGGGGCGCTCACTGCCGCGTACTTCCTGCGGCTGCTGCGGCAGCTCACCCACGGCCGGCCCAGCCCGGCGGTGGACCGGCTCACCCCCGGGCTAGCCGGTGTCGAGCTGACCTCCTGGGCGCCGCTGGTGCTGCTCGCCCTCGCCGTCGGGTTCGCGCCGACCCTGGTGCTGGGCTGGGCCGCCGGCCCGGTCGACGCCCTGGTGGGGGTGCTCCGGTGAGGGTGTGGAGGGCGGCGCGGCGGAACCCGGCAGGCGCGCGCGACGGTGCTGCGCCGGTGGAACCGGCGGCGGATTCGGGATGCGGCGAGGTGGCGGCATGAGTCTCGTGCAGAGCGTGGACAACGTGGCGTTGCTGCCGGCGTACCTGGCGGCCGGCACGGCCGTACTCGTGCTGCTGGCCGACCTGCTGCTGGCCCGGTCCGGCGCGACGGTGGCCGTGGCCGCCGTCGGCGCTGCCGCCACCGTGGCCGGCGCGGCGCTGGTGGGGGCGGGTGGCACCCGGCGGACGTTCTGCGCCGGAGTCGACTGTTCCTGGGTGTTCGACGGTCGGGCGGCCCTGGTCGCCGCCGTCTTCGCCCTGCTCACCCTCGGGGTGCTCGGGCTCTCCGGGCCGCTGCTGCGCGGCGGTCCGACGCCGGTCGGCGAGTACTGCTTCCTGCTCGCCTGCTCGATGACCGGCGGTGTGGTGCTCGGCGCGGCCGGCGACCTGATCACCCTGATCGTCGCCCTGGAGACCCTCACCCTCCCGCTGTACGTGCTGGTCGGCCTGCGCCGGGGCAGTCTGGCCAGCGCCGAGGCGGCGGTCACCTTCTTCGTGGTCAGCGTGGTCGCCACCACGGTCACCCTGCTCGGCGCGGCGCTGCTCTACGCGGCGACCGGCGGCCTGCACCTGGACCGACTCGGCGCGCTGCTGGCCGACCTGCCCGACCTGCCGCTGGTCACCGCCGCCGTCGCGCTGGTGGTGCTCGGGCTGGCCTTCAAGGTGGCGGCGGTGCCGTTCCACGCCTGGGCACCGGCCACCTACGACGGGGCGCCGCTGCCGGTGGCGGCGTACCTGTCGACGGCGTCCAAGCTGGGCGGGGTGGTGGCCCTGCTCGCCGTGGTGCAGCGGGCCCTGCCGGCGGAGGTCACCGGGCCGGTGCTCGCCCTGCTCGCCGTGCTCACCATGACCGTCGGCAACCTGGTGGCGCTGCGCCAGCGGCGGACGGTCCGGCTGCTCGCCTGGTCGTCGGTGGCGCAGGCCGGTTACATCCTGGCTCCGCTGGGCGCGCTGGCGCTGGCCGCCGGGCGGGCCGGTGAGGCCCGCGCCGGGGCGTACGCCGCCGCCGTGGCGTACGCGGTCTTCTTCGTGGTCCTGGAGTTGGCGGCCTTCGCGGCGCTGGTGGCGTTGCGCCCGGCCGGGGCGGACGGCGGCACGGTGGCCGACCTGCGCGGGGTGGCTCGGCGGCGGCCGTGGGTCGGGGCGGCCCTCGCGCTGGCCCTGGTCGGGCTGGCCGGCCTGCCACCCGGGCTGGCCGGGCTCTTCGCCAAGGTGACCGTGGTCCGGTCGCTGCTGGCCGGCGGTGCCGGCTGGCTGGCCCTGGTGGTGGCGCTCAACGCGGTGATCGGGTTGGCCTACTACCTGCGTCTCGCCGCCACCCTCTACGCCGCGCCCGACGGGGAGCCGACCGGTGACCCGGTCGGCGGCGGCGTGTCGGGCCGGGCGGCCTGGACCGTCACCGCGGCGCTGACGGTGGCGACCGCGCTGGCCGTGCTGGTCGGTTTCGCCCCTCAACTCGTGCTGGACCTCGCGGCCCGCTGAGAGTCCTGTCGGGCGGGCCGTCCGGAGTCGTCCCCGGTGTCCGGCTGGTACAGCGGGTTCACAGGTTTCTTCAGCCAACTTCCAGTCATGCGCAGGATGGTTGGCGGGTACCGGTGACGTTGTACCGGTCAGCGGGTCCCGCGTGACCCGCGCACCGAAGGAGCGATCGTGCATCACAACCGTCTGAAGACCGCCGCGCTGCTCGGCCTGTTGACCTCGCTGATCCTCGCGGTCGGCTACTGGTTCGGCGGGAGCGGCGGCCTCGTCATCGCCGTCGTCGTCTCGTTGCTGATGAACGGTGTGACCTACTTCTACTCCGACAAGCTCGCGTTGCGCTCGATGCGTGCCGAACCGGTCAGCGAGGCGCAGTTCCCCGAGCTGTACCGGATGGTCCGTGAGCTGGCGACCGAGGCGCGGCAGCCGATGCCCCGGCTGTACGTCAGCCCGACGTCGCAGCCCAACGCGTTCGCGACCGGTCGCAACCCGGCCAACGCGGCGGTCTGCGTCACCCAGGGGATCACCGAGATCCTGGACTACCGCGAGCTGCGCGGGGTGATCGGCCACGAACTGTCGCACGTCTACAACCGGGACATCCTGATCTCCAGCGTGGCGGCCGGCCTGGCCGGCATCATCACCATGCTGGTGAACCTGGCGTACTTCATCCCGCTGGGCTCCTCCGACGACGAGGACGGCCCGAACCCGGCTGTGCTGCTGCTCACCATGATCCTCGGCCCGATCGCGGCCACCGTGATCCAGTTGGCGATCAGCCGGAGCCGGGAGTTCCAAGCCGACGCCTCGGGCGCGGCGCTGACCCGGGACCCGCTGGCCCTGGCCAGCGCCCTCCGCAAGATCCACCTGGGTACCCAGGCCCGTCCGCTGCCCGCCCAGGGCCAGCTCACCAGCACCGCCCACCTGATGATCGACAACCCGTTCAAGCGGGGCGGCGGCATCGCCGCGCTCTTCTCCACCCACCCCCGGATGGAGGAGCGGGTGGCCCGGCTGGAGCGGATGGCCGCCAACAGCGGCCCGGTGCAGTTCCAGCGCTGACCCGATCGACCCCGCTGCCCGCGTCCGGTCCGGACGCGGGCAGCGCCGTCCGTGGAAGGACGCGGGCAGCGCCGTCCGTGGAACGGCCCGGCGCGGCGGGTCAGTCGGCGGCGGGCAGCCGGTCCGGGCGGGCCAGCAGCACCACGACCACCAGCACCACCCCGGCCACCAGGTACGCCACGGCCGGACCGAACAGGGCGGCGGCCGAGCCGAGCAGGAAGATCCCGCAGCCGGAGACGACGATGTTGGCGGCCACGATGGTCGCCTCCACCTGTCCCATCCGTTCCGGGGGTGCCAGCCGGGCGAAGGTGGCCTGCGCCCCGATCAGCCAGCCACCACCCGCTCCGATCACCGCGTTGGCGCCGGCCAGCGCCCACACCGGGGCGTCCACGGCGACCAGGAGGGCGGCCAGCAGCAGCGCGCCGCCCAACGCGGCGGTCACGGTGACCTGCCCGGCCACCCGGCCCAGCCAGGCCCGCCGCCCCACGACCAGGACGAAGACCGCGCCACCCAGCGCCGACGAGGCCAGCACCACCGGCCGCCAGGCCCCGCCGGCCAGGTCCGGGGCGAGGGTCTCCGGCAGCGCGCCGGAGAGCACCGTGGCCAGGGTGAGCAGGGCGACGCCGCGCAGCACCGGATGCCCGGCGATGGTCCGGATCCCGGCGGTGGCCGGCGGGCGGGGACCCCGGCGACGCTGCTGGCCCGTCGGCAGCCCGGCCAGCACCACCGCCGCGATCAGGAACGAGACCAGGTCGACCAGGAGCGCCACCCGGGGGCCGAGCGCCACCGTGACGCTGGCGCCGGCGAGCAGGCCGGTCACCTGACCGACCTGGTTGGCGAAGGCCGACAGGCCGAACAGCGGCAGCCGCAGCGGGGCGTCCACCGCCTCGGCGGCGACCGCCACGTTGACGCTGGCGTAGGCGGCCCGGACCGCGCCGAGCAGGCCGGCCGCGACGATCGCCGGCACCGGCCGGGGCACCACGAGCGGGACCGCGATCAGCACCGCGCCGGCCACCGAGAGCCAGACCAGCAGAGTACGCCGCGCCGGTACGTCCAGCCAGCCGCTGAACACGGTGGCGACCAGCAGCGCGGGCAGGGTACGGGCGGCGTAGACCGCGGCCGGGCCGAGCACCGACTGCGTCTGGTCGTACGCGAGCAGCAGCAGCGCGGCCAGCCCGACGAAGTCGCCCAGCTCGGAGATACCCCGGGCGGTGACGAGTCGGGAGGCCACCGGGTGGCGGAAGAGGGCTCGGTATCCGAGGGGCGGGGCGAGCCGTTCGTCGGCGTCGGTCATCAGTTCGGCTGGTCCACTTCCTCGACCCCGATCGGCCGGTAGCCGGCGTTCTCCCGAACCCGGCGGGCCTGTTCCCGGCGATAGCTGCTGCGGATCTCCGGGTCCTGGCGGCGGCGGCGCAACGCCACGAAGTCCCCCCAGATGTCGTCGGGCCAGGCGGCGAGCCCCTGTCCGGTGAGCAGGTCGGCCCGGCGGGCCGCGTCGAGCGTCGAGCGGTGCACCGGTTGCAGGCACATGATCGGGATGTTCCGGTAGAACCGGACCACCCGCCCCGGTTCGGTGAGCCGCAGGATGGTCGGCAGGAGCGAGGTGTACCAGTCGGTCTCCACCACCCCCTCGTAGAGCTGCACCCCGCGCTGGGCAGGCCAGTTCGGCACGCTCCGGGCGACCAGGCACCAGCCCGGTGAGGTGCGGGCCACCACGCCGGTGACCAGCTCGATGGTGTGGGCGGCCCGGGGGTCGGCGTCGATGAACGGGATGGCGCCGCCGTACCGGTCGAAGATGTCCAGGTCGGCGCGGAACCGGTCCGGGGCGGCGGCGAGCTGGGCGGCTGCGTCGGGCAGCTTGCCGTCGTACCCGCCGGCCAGGGAGCGCCAGCGGACCGGCTCGTTCTCCTCCAGCAGGCTCCACTCGGTGTCCTGGCCGTCCCAGCGCAGCGCGAAGTCGGCCGGCGGGTGGACGTACCAGCCGAGGCCGGAACCGGCGGCGACCGGTGGGCAGTGCTGCACTGCCCGGGCCGGCAGCGAGCCACGTACGCTGGGGGAGGCGGCCTCGGCGGGTCGGGCGTCGGCGTACAACGAGTAGATCTCCACCCGCAGCGGTTCGATCGTCGTGCTGGTCATCGGACCTCCGTACGGCGTCGTGGCGGGGTCTGCGGGCATGGATCCAGTTCGATCAGCAAACTACCCTCTCCTTGCCACCGTGGCAGCCCCCGGCGCGGGCGGTGATGTGAGTGACCCGACCATCCCCGGAGCGACCTGCGGCGTTAGGGTCGTAAAGGCTTTCACTCGTTACCCGTCTCCACCGGAGGTGCATCCGTGGCCGCACTGCGCCAGTACCTGGGTGTCTGGCGGATCCCCGGCGCGCCGATGCTGCTGGTCCTCGGCATCCTCGGCCGGCTCGGGATCGGCATGACCCCGCTGGCGCTGCTGCTGGTGGTGGAACAGGTGACCGGGCGGTACTCCCTCGCCGCCGTCGCCGGCGGCATCTACGCCCTCTCCGGCGCCGCGCTCAGCCCCGTCGCCGGCCGGATCGCCGACCGGCTCGGCCCCACCCCGGTGCTGCTGGTCACCGCCGTGGCCCACCCCCTCGCCCTGACCGGGCTGCTCTGGGCCAGCCGGGGATCAGACGGCGACCTGGCGCTGATCTACCTCACCGCCGGTGTCGCCGGGGCCACCTACCCGCCGTCGAGCGCGGCGATCCGGGGCGCCTGGAACGACCTGACCGCCCCGGCGACCGGCCGGTACCACCTGCGCAACACCGCACTGGCCGCCGAGACGTCCCTCTTCGAGGTCGTCTTCGTCATCGGCCCGCTGCTGGTGGCCGGCTTCGTACTGGCCGCCGACGCCGCCGCCGCACTGGTCGGCTCGGCCGTGGTGACCCTGGTCGGCACCGGCGGGGTGGCGCTCGGCCGGGTGATGCGCGGCTGGCGACCACACGCGAGCGAGCACCACGCGCGCGGGCTCGGCCCGCTCCGGCTGGGCGGGTTCCCGGCCCTGCTGGTCTGCGTGGCCAGCCTCGGTATCGCCTTCGGCGCCGCCGGGGTCATCGTGCCGGCGTTCGCCGGCAACCAGGCCACCGACGACCCGGAGAGCCTGGCCGGGCTGCTGCTCGCCGTCTGGGGGATGGGCAGCGCCGTCGGGGGGATCTGGTTCGGCGTACGCCGGCCGGCGGCGAACATGACCCGCCAGTTCGCCGGCCTGCTCGCCGCGATGGCCGGCACCCTCGCGGTCTTCGCGGTGATGCCGGGTCCCCTGTCGCTCGGCGTCGCGCTGGTGATCGGCGGGGCCACCATCGCCCCCGCGCTCACCCTGGAGAACACCCTGGTCGGGCGGATCATCCCGGGCAGCATGCTGAACGAGGCGTACACCTGGGTGGTGACCATGTCGGTGGCGGCCAGCGCCGCCGGCGGCGCGGTCGCCGGGCTGATCGTCGACCAACCCGGCGGCGTGCCCCTGGCGTTCCTCTTCGCCGCCGCGTCGGTCACCGTCGGGGCCGGTGTCGCCGTGCTGCCCGGCGGGCCGATCGCCCGGGCGGAGGCCGCCGCCGTGCGCGCCGAGCAGCCGGTCACCGTCTGATCCCGGTACGCGCAACGGGCGGCCGTCCCGTCCAGGACGACCGCCCGACCGCGTGGAACCGGCCTACCGGGGTAACCGACGGCGCATGTTCGTCTTCTTCTCGAACCGGATCGGCTGCCTCGGCTCGATCCTGGTCAGCGCGATCCTGACCGGGCTGCTGCTGTTGATCTTCGCGCGTTGACCGACCCGCTCAGCGGTAGTTGGTGAACTGGAGGGCCACTCCGAAGTCCTCGCCCTTGAGCAGGGTGATGACGGCCTGAAGGTCGTCCTTCTTCTTGCCGGTGACCCGGAGTTGGTCGCCCTGGATCTGCGCCTGCACGCCCTTCGGGCCCTCCTCGCGGATCTTCTTGCCGATCGCCTTGGCCTTCTCCGAGTCGATGCCCTGGATCACCTTGGCGTCGATCTTGAACACCTTGCCCGACGAGCGTGGGTCACCGGCGTCCAGCGACTTGAGCGAGATGTTCCGCTTGACCAGCTTCTCCTTGAAGACGTCGAGGGCGGCGCTGACCCGCTCCTCGGTCTCCGCCTGAAGGCTGATCGCCTCCTCGCCCGACCAGGAGATCTCGGCGCCGGTGCCGCGGAAGTCGAACCGCTGCGCGAGCTCCTTCTCCGCCTGGCGGAGGGCGTTGTCGACCTCCTGCCGGTCGACCTTGCTCACGATGTCGAACGACGGGTTCGCTGCCATGCTGATGCTCCTGCTGTCCGGCGGTCTGTCAGGTCCCGTCGTGGGGCTGACCAGCCCCACGACCCCCTGACGGTACCCGGTTGCGTCGGCCCCGGGGGTGACCGCTATCCTTGCTTCCGCCGCCGCGTTACGACGCGGTGGTACGCCCTGGCGGGTTGCCCGAGCGGCCAATGGGAGCGGACTGTAAATCCGTCGCGAAAGCTACAGAGGTTCGAATCCTCTACCCGCCACCAGGTGCGGTTCCGGCCCCTGACCAGCAGAGATGCTGATCGGGGGCCGTTGTCGTTTGTCTGGTCGAGTCTGGCTGGGTCCAGCCGTTGACGACTGGTTGTGGGCAGATGGTGGGCAGGTCGATCTTGCCTCTCAGGGCTGCTCTGGGCCGCGAACGCTCGTGCTCCGGGGAGTTTGCCGGCTCAGTGCGAACCGCGCCTGGAGCGACCCGTTGAGGCTGCCGGGGGGCTTACCTGGCTGCGAAGGTAGGCCGGGGGCAAGCCAGTCCTGGGGTTGGACTGGCGCGGCAGTCGGAAGCCCTGGCCCTCGATTAGGTCGACCTGCCGGCTTCCGTGCCGCCTGGCCGTGGTCGTACTGCGTCTGGATCAGTGGAGTTCGGGGCGGCGGTCCGGCGGCTGTCGGTGGCTCTCCGCCCCGGCGCCGGAGGCGGCCGGGGCGGCTTGCCGCCGGTCGGCTCACCGCCCGCGCCGCGCGGAGCGCGGCGCCTTGATCCAGAACAGAAGAAATCGGCAGCAGCGTGGGGACGGCTCACAGGTGAAACGGCGCACGGAAGCGAGACATCTCGCTTCACAAGCTTTGCGCGTCGCGCCCGCACAGGCCTGGCAAACGGCTGCACGCTCAGGGCTTCGTCTGTGCCGGCCCTTGTCAGTGCGCTGTCCCCAGGCGATTGCTGTCGGCGTTCCCGTCGTCAGCCGTTTCGCCAGGCACGCTTTCCAAGCACCACAGGCTCCACCCCACGGCTGACACTAATGCCGACAGCTGTCAGACGTGCCAACTCGCCCCCTTGCCGCCAGGCAAGGTGCATTGGATCTCCCGGACATGTCCCCGTCGGCTGTGGCCCTACTGCGGCTGAAGGGCATGCTCCTCTGACCCTCCGGCTCTAGAGCAGGTGGCGTCACGCGGGACGGAGGCAAACCACGCTTTCTCTCGCGTGTCCCAAGTCATCTGTTCGCCGTCGAAGCTCTCTCGCTACACGAATCTCCTCCACCTGCCAGCCAACTAGTTCAGCCAACGCGGCGAGGAGAATATCTGAAGCAATTACCAAACGGCTGTTACCGGTGCCGTGTACCGAGTTGCCGACAACAAAGACGAGGCGTGACTCGGCGTGCACAAGTTTCCGAAGTGACCGAAAAACGCGCAGCATGTCGTCAGCATATCCAGCAATAAGCTGGCGCCGTCCTCGTTCGTAGCGATCTGACGGCACGGCATCCAGCAGCGGGTCAATCAGCTCCTGAACTTCGTTCGCGATATCAAGTGACCGAAAGGCATATTCGTCCGGAAAATAGAGACTTGTATGGCTGCGAACAGTGGCGAGCCTCTGCGATTTCATTGCCTGAACGTCATCGAAACAACCGAGCGTCCACGCTTCCGTCTTATAGACCTCGGTGTAATCGATGTTATTTGGGTACGGAGGTGAGAAGACGATCCAGTCGTAGGCAGGACCAGAAGCGTACCGATCCGATTCCCGAGCGTCGCCCTCCAGCACCGTCACAGAAGACAAATCTTCGGTATTACCGGCGGACTTCAGGTCTTCGAGGCATCGGTCGAGTGTGGCCGAAAATGCCTCGATTGGCGAGACCGGGCGGCGTTCGGGGGTGTATCTGAGCGCGCGACCGTCTCGCCGCAGCCGACCGGACGGCTCTACGGCGGATGCAACACACGTCTGAAGCACTAGTCGGGCATCTCGGTCTTCCACCGAACGCACCGCCTGGCTGAGTGCTAACAAAGAACGCCTATGAGATGGCGGATAGTACGACCTGTTGTTCAGCGTTACCGAGGCCGTTGAAATCCTTCGCCTGCTCCCCATCATTGCGGCGTGCTTTTCAAGCACCGAAGGCAGCTCATCCTCAATAGCCCTCGCGACCTTTGCGCCGCCCAGTAGGCCGGCTGCCTTTCCCTCCGAAACGATACGAAGAACGGGATTGCGCTCAATCAAGGTGACGTGCGATTCAAGCTTTCGCCCGATTGCAAGGTTAGTGGCACTAATGGCCGTCGTGCCACTACCGGAAAAGGGGTCGAGAACCCTCAAGGGGCCGGACGACTGATCTCCAGAATCCTTAATGAGCCGCTCAAATAAGCCGAAGGAGTAAGCCTCCTTCATCCTAAACCAGCGATGGAAAGGTTCATCGTTATTTCCCGCCGGCACGACTAGACGCCCGTAGTCCGAACTACGGTCGAACACGTCCCACTTCCGCTCTAGCGAGCGGTAATGCTTCGCGACTACTTCGGCTGGGTTAGACAAGTTATTCCTCGCGGACTCATGAACCGGTGTTGGACAGAGCGACAGTTGCTTTATACCTACGGTAATTCTCGGACGAGGAGAACAGGTGCCAACACTTGACTCGCACATCGAGTCGTTCTGCTAACTCTTGTACATGCTGAAAGCAATCCTGGCCCGACGGAGTGGATCGCATATCAAAGCAGCAAAGGGCTGCCAATCGCGCACCATTGCCTCTTCGGTATTCAGAAGCCTGTAGCACGCCTTTCTCAACCCAATCCTTGTTGTACGAATCAGGAACCGACGCGCCTGACGAATTTTTTCCTCGGAGCACCTTCAACTCAAGGACGGCGTGCAAGGTTTGCTGGGCCCTATCGTTAAGGGAGGGTTCCTTGATCAGAATGTCGAGCCTGCCCTCAGGTTGAACCTGCTCCGCCTCAATGAAGCATCCGATGAAATGGCCACTAAGGCCGCTGCGGATTACAACCGAAACCTTGTCCTCTGCGTTCTTTACCGCCCATCCGCGAGTACTGTCGCCTTCCCAGAGCTTGCCACCGTTGCCCTGGACGTCCGGGGTGCATAGCTGCTGTTCGTAGACCCGGTCGATGACCTCGAACACGTCGTTAACCGAGACGTGCGCGACGTCAATCCGCACGAGTCTACATTGACCCGGACTGCCGAGCCCTTTCGGGTAGTACCGAGCTTCGGGTTCTGGTGTGCGGGTATCCAGAATTACAGCCGGAATCTCTCCTACGCCCAGTTCCTTCACCACCAGATTGAAGAGGCTTGCGTCATTATCCGACTGCACCTCGATAGCCGTGCCACAGTTGACAACCTTATTCAGGAACCAGAGCCGCCCAGATACAGGGTCTAGGCCGTTGTCCAGCATCGGGAAAAACTGGCCCTTGTCGGCGCTCGAAACGTCTAACGGCTCAGGGTGCAAGAAGAAGACAGCCGGGCGTCTCGGTGATTGGTTCAGCTCTCCTCGCACCAGTCGTTTCCGAATCAGGGTGGCTACACCGCCCAGAAAGCGAATCTCGTCCGAGAGGTCATCGTTCAGTCCTACGCCAAGGAACTGCTGTAACGTGTCCAGCAATGCCTCGGGACTCCATGCGTCGCCCCCCCAACTGTCAATCACTCTTCCCCCTGAGCAACGAGTAGAGATGGCGGACGTATAGGTGAGTGAGTTCGGCTTCCGTGAGTCGGTGATTCTGGCCTACGAGTTCCGCGAACTTCTTCGTCACCTGACTCGTCCTTGTGATCTCCTCGCTATTGTCGAGATCGACAATCCCTCCGAAATCTATATTCGGGTCACTGTAGGTTGCATCTGCTTGCGCAGCGACGGAAAGACCGGGAATGCCCAATCCCGCAAGCGCCAGCACAACTTCCTGGACAAAGGCTAGCTCGCGCCTATACTCGAGATCCCGATTCATTGCATCGACAATACGTCGGCCAAGGACCGCATTCAGTTCGTAGTCGGCATCTAACGACCAAGAACCGTCGATGGGTACGTGACGGACATTTCCTGCCAGAAAGACCGCTCGCCCGACCAATTCATCGATCGCCGCCTGCAACTCCGGGCTAACTGGAACGTGCTTCTTCTTTAGCACCTGCCCTTCAACCAGGGGAATTTCCCATATTGGCGCTAAAGCGTCGGTGAAGTAGGCGATGGTATGTACGGCCGATACTGGAACCGGCGTCATGCCGGCATTGCGACACGCGTACATGATCGCGACTAGTCGAAGGTGAGACCGAATACGTTGAACTTCAGAGGCCTGTAACTGAATCATTGGCTCCGACCTTCGAAGACCCGGACTAGTGCGTCGTTGTATTCGCTCCTGAGCTCGCGAACGGCGGCGGTAGGATAGGCAATCTGAAAGAGATCAACGACTCTGGAGTCATCTTGTTCGTTGACACCTGCAAGCCGAAGCAGGGTCGGGATTAGCTCACCGTCGACGAGATTCGACGTGATGACCAAGCGGTTACCAGCGTCTGGATTGCCGAACCTCATCAAGACTTGAGCCGCTCTTGGGGCAAACACAGCGTCCAGGGACGATTCGGGAGCGTCCACCACCAAAGATCCACGGCCTCCGACACCCGCAACTCTCATCAGGGCCATACGGAACGCGAGATCGATGAACTCCCGCTGGCTCTCTGAAACCTCTCCCGCGCCTGTTCGCCGCACCAATAGTCCCGAGTCGCTTGCGGACATATCGACCGCAAAGGTGCCGAAGTCGATTGTGTCGCCAGACTGGCCGACTTTCGTCTTGCGGCTTTGCCAAATCAGGTCACAGGTCCCCAGCAAGAAGTCCTTCGCGTAGGCCTTGAAAGTGTCCTTTACCTGCTCCCGGAACGAAAAAATCGTCTGCTTTTTTTGTTCGACAAAAGCTTTGAACGTGTGCTGGGCTACGGCCAACTCCGCACGGCGCACCTCAAGGGACGCCGATAAGGCGTTGTACTCCTTCCTCCGTTCGTGTACCTGTTGGCTGCCAGCGGGTAGCTGCTTGACGAGGTGGTTAAGCTCGGCACTTCGGTTCGCTATTGCAGATTCCAGCTGGGCCAGCTGGGCGACTGCCGATCGGTAAGTCGCCTCCGCCTCGCTACGACGTTTGGTTGCCTCTTCGAGCCTGTCCTCACGCGCACGAAGAGCATGATTCAGCTCCTCCAGATTCACGTCAGGTGCCAACGAGTCGGGGCGCTCAATTGCGGAATCGCAGACAATGCACCTGTGCTCGTCGACTCTTCGCCAGAGAAGTTCCGCTGCTTCAGGTGCATCGTTCCCACATGCTAGGCAAGTTTGTGAGGCTAGGAGGTATCCAAGGATATAACCAGCACTCTCGCTTTTCGATGGAAAAGCAGCCTCTAGGTCGATAAGCCGGCGGTGTTCAATTTCTCGGTAGATTGCTTCCCGGTCTTCGGCCGCACGCAGAGCCTCAAGCCTCGCGCCCTGGCGCTCCGCCTCGATGTCGAGCAGCATCTCTTGAACGCGCTCGAAATCGGCTTGGTCTCTGTCCTGTTGCAATCCCAGATCGTTGATCCGGGCCTCCACCTCAGGGCGGATTAATGTCGTTTGCTCGGCACGAGATATCGAGGCTTCCTCGCGATGGAGCAGGGCCGATATGTTTCGGACATGGCTGTCAATGCGAAGAGCATCCGCTTCGAGATTTGTCCACTTGGCCGATTCGTTCGGTGGAAGGAATAGCAATCGGAGGATCTGATGCTGCGCGCTAGCGTCCCAGACCAGTGATCGCCGATCCTCAAAGTAGAACGTCAGGTACCGAAGAACCAGGATCCAGTCGGGGAAGCTGGTAAGTCCGGTAGCGTCCAAAAGCGCATCGTGATAGGCGTCCTCGTTCAGCATTCGCGGTTGGCCGTCGACTTGTAGTTCGGTAAGGGCCAGCGTCCTCAAGCTCCGGCCCACGACAAGCGTCGTCTCTCCGACACGAAAGCGCAGGCGGGCTGTAGCATGCGCCGCTGAATCGTTCACACGAGACGCGAAGGCCCGGCGGTCCGAGGTGCTGATTGAACCCATCTTGAACTGGCGATTGCCCAACGCGCCCGGCGTCAGCCCTTGGATGTCATTAGGGCCGGTGCACATCCTGTACAAGAGCAGCACGAGAGTGCTTTTTCCGAGTCCGTTTGCGCCCAGAACCAGGGTCAACCCTGACTCGAAGTCGGCTTTGAGCCCAGGAGTATCTTGTGTACCGGGGTATAGACCGTAGCCATCGACCTTCAGATGCTCGAAGAGCGGAAAGCGAATCACCTTGGCCTCGGCATGGCGCTGGGCGTCCGGGCAGATACCTCAATGTCCACTGTGCCCTCCACTAGGATTGCATCCGGTTTGAGCACCTTACTGGACGTGTGGCCGGATTGCTCTCGGTCGTTAGGGTTCTGTTGGACGACGGTTTGACGATGTCAGGTCCTTACGCTGCCCCGCGATCCAACCTCGACCGCTCATGCGGCACCCTGTCACCCCGTCTGCCCTCGACCTGCCTTCATGGGGCCCGGACCGCCACGTCAAGCGGACCTTGACGCAGGTTCGGACGCTGGTGGGCCGGGCGGGCTACTCGGCCGCGCCTGGGTGGATGGCAGATGCGATGCCCTTGCCGCAACCACCCACGAACCGCTACTCGCTGACGGAGCCCTTGCCATCCTGGAGCCTGATTGTTCCCGCCGAAGGCGCCCTAACCTCAGCCAAGCGACTGCCTCCAGTTCGCCGGCGCGGCCGGCCTGCGCTCCCTTGCGCCGGCCGAGCTCGTGGCCGCGGGGCCGGGCCGGCTGCCGACCAACCGCACCCCGGTCAATGCTCCTGTCGTTTTGCGGAGGCCCTGGGTTTCCCGCTTCCACGCCAGCCGCCGGGCATCAGGCATGACGGCCGCCGAGCGACAGCGGCAGCGGCCGGTGTGCGCCTAGGCGGCGGCGCGTGCGGCGTCAATGGCCGCCATGAGGAGGTATCGGAGGCACGAACTGCTCTACTGCTCTGTCTGAAGCAGTCGGTAGGTTCTGACGACTGTTCCGACGACTCCGTTTGTCCGAGTGAGGCTCTGTTGTTCCACCAGGGCCGCGCCTACCTCGACAGCGAATAGGGCTGCAAGCCCTGCGTCAGCAGCAACCTGGCGCTGTTGCGTTTCCGTCTCGGAACCCTCGGCTAGTCCGCGCTCACGTGGGCGAGGGGTTGCGTAGGTGCCGCGGCCATGTTCAGTGGTCACCAAGCCTGCCTCGCGTAACGCGGCTATCGCCTGCCGAACAGTGCCTCGCGCTGCACGGAATTCGGCGGTGAGCGCGCTCTCGGTCGGCAAGAGGGCTCCGGGCGGGATGACGCCGCTCTCGATGCGTTCTCTCAACTCTTCGGCGATGACGCGGAAGCGGGGCTGTCCGTAGTGCGGGGTGGGCACCTGCTCACCGTACCTGGCACTTGTCTTACCAAGTGCCAACCAAGTGACCTGTTTCGACGTCTAGACAACTCGTTTACTTGTAGATACGTTTCCTGGTGTGCGGCTGGGGTGACGGCTCGTGTCAGGGGTGCTCTCGCGTCGGCCCTGGTCGCACCTGATGCGCGGCGTCCTGTCGGACCGGTTGCGGTAGCAGCGCGTACAAGTTGGCTCGGCGATACCCGACCCGTCCGGCGTCGGACGGTGCGCCGTGCCTTCATCCGGGCCGGTGGCCGGCCGCATTCCCCCGTGGCTGGCCACCGGTCCCCGTCTACCTGTGGAGGTGCGATGTCCGGCTCTCATCGTCGGCACCGTTGGTTCTCGTCCTGGTGGTCCCGGAAGCGTCCGCCGACCCGGGCCGCCAACAGCCACGTTCCGCCGGGTCCACGTCCGGCGTCCGTCCCGCCGTCGCCGTGGTGGTCGGTGGGGCCGACGCGGCAACTGCCCGTGCTGCGAAACGCGCCGTTGATGACCCTCGGGCAGATCTATCGGGGCAACGGTGGGCGGTGGCCGCGGTGACGGGTACGAGCAAGCCGGCCAGCGTCACGAGCCACCCGGACTGGTGCGCCCCGGATCGTTGCGGCCACCTGGTGCCGCCGCTGATGACGCACATGGCACGCCGCCATCGCGGCCCGATGTACCGGTTCGGCGAAACCCGGGCGAGCGGCGTGGTCGTCACGTACCTCATCGGCGCGGACGCCCGGGCGCCGTTGGTTGCGGTGCACGCGACGTGTCGGGCCGGGAACGCCTGGGCTGAGTTGTCGCTGACACAGGCTGCTCAACTGGTCGAGCGACTTCGAGGTCTGCTTGACCAGGCTGGCGGCCATGCGGGGAGCGACGATGACTGAGCGCCAGAGGGCGGCTAAGAGCAGGTCGTCGACGGGGCCTGGCCCGTGCCCGACGTGGTGCCGGGGCTGCGGGCCGAACGATCCGATGCACTGCGGCTTGATCGCCACCATCGGGCGGGAGCGCACCGGCTGCATCAGCGTCCAACTGCTGCACGACCGGTTCGTGCGCCGCGACCTGGCCGTGAAGCTCGACACCGCCCGCGACGGCGCTACTCAATCGATCCTGCTCTCCCGGACCCAGTTGGACCGGCTCATCTACGAGCTGACCTACGCCCGGCTGCTGATGATGACCAAGGGCCAGCCTCTGGGGGGCCACGATGAGCACCACTGACCGACGGCTCACCAGCCAGCGGCCCTCGCTGAGCAGGCAGCAGACGAGGCGGCCCGCGGCGGCCATCACCCCGGTGCCCGAGCGGCCCGCTGGGGGGACCACCTGGCAGACGTTGGAACGTCTAGGGGGTACGGTGACCGGTGTGCATGGCCGGGACTGGCGCCCTCGTTACCTGCAACTCGCGGAGGAGTTGCGGGCGAAGATCATGAGCGGGGAGCTGGCCCCCGGCACGCTGATGCCGAGCGAGACGGAGTTGGCCGAGTCGTCCGGCCTGTCCCGCACCAGCGTGCGCAACGCGATCCGGCAGCTTCGGGAATGGGGCCTGGTCCGCGCGGAGCAGGGGCGCGGCACCTACGTGCGGGCACCCCGCCAGCGGGTACGCCGTCGCAACGCCGAGCGGTACCAGTGGGAGAAGGACCGGGTCCTGCTCGACGAGACTGACCGGTTGAAGACCGGCGCCATCGAGCACGACACCGGCCTGACCGTCGATGACCTCAAGTTCCACGCCGAGTACGCCCGCGTGGAAGCGGATGCGGAGATGGCGACGGCGCTGCGGATCGATCCGGGTACGCCGCTGCTGCGCCGGGTCTACTGGACGTCCTCCCGGCACGAGAACGCGCCGCTGACCATGTCGTACTCGTATCTGCCCTACGAGCTGGTGACCGCGAACCCGGACCTGCTCGACGCGGGCAAGGAGCCCTGGCCCGGGGGCACGCAGCATCAGCTCCACACGCTCGGCATCGAGCTGGACCGGATCGAGGACGAGATCCGCGCCCGTCCGCCGTCGCCGGACGAGGCCGAGCTGTTGGACATCGACCCAGGCGTCTCCGTGCTCACCGTGCGGAAGACCTCGATCGACACCACCGGCCGCGTCGTCGAGGTCGCCGACGTGGTGATGCCGGGTGACCGGACCGAGCTTGTCTACTCCCACAAACTGCAACGGTGGAAAACGTGACGCAGATCGTCTCGGTCATCACGCCGGTTCACCCGCCCAGCATCCCGTATCTGGCGGACACGTACGCGTCGCTGGTCAAGCAGGAGATGCCGGCCGGGTGGGACTGGCAGTGGCTCGTCCAGGAGGACGGGCAGACCGGCGCCCTAGTCGACGCCCTGCCCGACGATTGCCGGATCAGTATCGGCTCCGGCCGTGCCGGCGGGCCGGGTGTTGCCCGGACCCTCGCTCTTTCCCGGGTTACCGGGGAACTCATCAAGGTCCTGGACGCTGACGACCAGTTGACCCCCGGTGCTCTCGCTCGGGACATTGCCGCATTCGACGCGCACCCGCAGATCGGCTGGACCACCTCGCGGGTGCTCGACCTGCTGCCCGACGGGTCGACCGCCGGATGGGACAAGGACCCGGCTGGCGGCGTCATCGCCCGCAGTGCCGTCCTGTCGTTCTGGCGGGCGAACGACTACCGGGCATCCGTGCACCCGGCGACGCTGTGCCTGCGGCGGGATCTCGTCTTCGCCCTGGGCGGCTGGATGGCCCTGCCCGCCTCCGAGGACACCGGCCTGCTGCTCGCCGCCAACGCGGTCAGCGAGGGCTATTTCACCCGCGAGTACGGCCTGCTCTACCGGAAGTGGCCCGGTCAGGTCACCGGCCAGGCCGCCCACCGGGAACCGGCCGAGTACCAGGCACGGATGAGGATCATCGAGGCCAGAGCCAACGCCCTGGCCTCGACGGTCCCGCACGGCTTCGCCGAAGGCGTTACGGCGTAGCCTCGTGCCCCGGCATCCCGTGGGTACGCCGTCGCTGTTTCATCTCGGCCTCGTAGATGTGCCGCCGGCCGCCGGCTAGCCTCTCCCTGGCGTACCGCTCGATCTCCTGGAACGCCGCGTAGTAGCCGTCATCGAACTCCTCTACAATTTAGAAGGTCCAGCGGCCTGGTAGGACGTTTCGCCCCAACAACTCGCGATCGACTCGTTCAGCTATGTCCTTATATCCGGCGCCGCGCAGTAGCTTTACCACTCGATCGAGGGTTAGATCTGCCCCTCCGACCAGCTGATGGGCTGAGTAGATGTGTCCCCGTACACGATGGATAGTCTCAAGGGCTTTACTCAGTTCGCCTAGTGCCTCAACCACTCGATAGTCCAACCCTTCCGGGCGCGCGTGACTCGCATCCAGAGTCGGTGGTTCATCCTTGACCATGCCTCTCGGTATCCAGGCATGCTGCCGTTAATCGCACTAGGGAGGCGGCATGTTTAACGCGAGCATCGAGAAGGGCTAAATGTCATTCCAAGGATGTTCGCAGGCGCCGTCTATGTCCAGCCCATATCGCCGCAATTGCTTTGCCTGGTCTAGGTGTCCATCATTGAAAAGCTCTTGCGCCCAGGCGGATAGGACGCCGCGCTGCTCAGTGTTTGCGGCCTGCAAATAAAGTCCGATGGCTAGGTCGCGTTTGCCCAAAGCCCAAAGTGCGTGGGCTTCAACAAGGACACAGCCGTTTATGGCCTTGGTGGGCCGGCGATAGGCTTGGCCATCATCGGATGGGCGAGCCCATGCCGTGCACGCCGCGATGAATGACGTAAAACCCTCTGGCGGGCCTGTAAGACACAAGCCCTGCTTGTAGGGGGGAAGGTCGGCTGCCCTCTCGGCTGCGGCAACTCGTAGATCTAGCATTTTCGTCTGGGTATCAACAGCAAGGCGCTCCAGTGCTGCCCGAGTCAGGTCCCGCTCTAGCTTGTACCGATAGCGGCTTTTCGCTGCTCTAGCCAGAGCAATCATGTCGTCTGGATGACAATGCAGAGCGGCTTTCCAGAAGCTTGGGGGTGGGAAGAAGTAGCGTCGGGCGTCTCGTCCGACCTGATCCACATAGTCCGCTAGCCTGTACAGCTTAGGGGTGCCTCGGTTTTTGGGCCCGTGACGCCTGAGCACCCCTAAGACACCTCGCCACGGCTCAGTAAGGTAGCTCATCGAGTCTTCGAACCATTCCTCCCCAACTCGATCCCATGTTTCTTTATCCATATACCCTGGTGCTGCACTGCGCAAGAATTCCTCAGAGAGTAATGTGCCGTGACCAAGACGTCGAGCGTCTATGGCGGCACAGGCAATCGCCTTTACTTCTTCGCCGCCTCGCTCGAATCTGCGGAGCAGCTCGAACGACCCTGCGAGAAATTGAGTGATCTTCCCGCCGTGGGCCTTGGCGTGAGCAAGAATGAGTCTCGGGTCACTGCGCAGCAGGTCCTCCTGTTCGCTAAGTTCACGAGTGCCAAACTTCATGGGAACGTCGATTTCGGAAGACGACTGTAGTAGGTGCCTTACCTCGGCGTCCGAATCGAGCAGCGCGTCCCATTCTTTCTTCCAAATTGTTCCTAGGGCGATAACAGGTCCGCGGGCTGGTGCTGATACGATCTCTTGAAGGGCGGATGCGACTTGGCGGCCCAAGCCTCGCGGGAAGTAGAGCTGCAACTCATTCAGCCAGATTATTGTGTTCGGCGTAATTGCGCCTGACGATAGGGCCTCAAGTATCGCTTCTGGTCGGGTGGGTGAACGGGGGTGCCAGATGCGCCACTCGGGAAGGGTCTTACGGATCGCCTCCCAGCAGGATCGAGTTTTGCCGCTGGTTGATTCGCCAATTAGTACAACGAGTCCACCTCGCTCGGCACGCCAGAGAAGTTCGCTCTCCAGTCGATCGTCGTGCGTGCGCCTCAGGTAACGAGGCAGCACTTCTCCCCTTGAGCCAAGGTCTCCAGTGGTAATTGATCTATGCACTTCTAGCTTTAGTGCATATTCTTCATCCAGTTCTCCGACCAGATCTCCGATACCCGTCGCGGTCAAGGTTGTTTGCTGCAAGGGGCGTCTCTCTCCGGGGGGTCTGCCTCCCCGATTAGCCCGAGACTCTTCCCATGCCTCTTGTCGCCGCTTCTTCCACCAGTCGATGGAGTGGGATGCGTAGCCATTAGCAATGGCGGCAGGATGAAGCAGATTGACCAGGAACTCGACCGGCTCGCCTTTGCTGGGAACGGACTTTCCGGCAAGCCAGTCGCTGAGGGTGGTGGAATTGAGTCTAAGGCCCTGCCTGCTCGCCTTCCGGATCACTTCTGCCTGTGACGGGCTGCCTGCCGCCTGATAGAGGCGACGTAGTTCGGTGTGGAAGCCTGCCGCCGCGCCTGTCGACCTCATCCTTGTCCAGTCCTTCGGCTTGTCCGGCCGGAGCCGGACCGGAACGTGGCCGGACTCCAGTTTTCGGGTCGCTATGAGGGAGAGCCTCGATCGTAGCCATTGACAGTGTTGCCGGAAACCAGCCGGACGTGGATGAAGGAGAGGACGTAAGCGATCCTCTGGAGGTCGGTCCGGTTGTCCAGATTTCATTCGCTGCTGGAAGTCGGCGGCCTTGCTGCCACCACAGGCGCGCTTCTCTATGTCGGCACAGTCAGCACCGCGGCTCTGGCTGCGGTCTTTGCCCGCACGGCAAGCCGGCGTAGCGCGGCCCTGAAGGTTCTGCAGTTGCTGCTCCACAGGCGGACACGGGGCAGGTGATTACTTGTTGACTTGTCTGCCAAGTGGCGTCTACCTTGAAGTGCAACTTGGCAGACAAGTTAACAACTTGGAGGTTGAGCGATGGCTCTGCGAGGCGGCACGCGGTTCGCTGTGCGGTTCGAGGACGTGTTCCCGGCGGGGTGCGCGTTGGTGCCCGAGTCCCTGGGCGAGGTCGAGGACTACGACGAGAAGACCGGTCGGCGTTCGCCGGCCAAGGACAAGGTGACCGGCCAGCGGGTGTGGCAGGTCCGGGTGATGGACCTGGACCCTGAGCTGGGGAAGCGGTCGCGGGAGACGACGGTGAAGATCTCGGCCGACTACCAGCCGGTGCCGCCCACGGGGACGCCGTTTGAGGCGGTGGAGTTCGACGGGATGACGGTCACGCCGTACGTGAGCAACAACGGTCGGATGGCGTACTCGCTGCGCGCGACCGGGCTGCGGGCTCCGGCGGGCGTGGCCAAGAAGGCGGCGGCGTAGCCGCTTCGGGTGGGGGCGGGGCTGTCAGGTCTTGGCGGACGGCAGCCCCGCCCTCTGTCTCTTCCCCCTGCTCTGGTGAGAGAGGTAGCGACGTGTCCAAGGGTATGCCTGCCTTCGGGCGGGTGCTGGTAGCGGTCGTGCGGGGTGCGCGATGATCCGCCGGCCGCGTGGTGAGGTCGTGATGACCACGGCCGGGGATCTGATGGTGATCCGGCCGCGCCGGCTGGAGCTGCCGGTCTGGCTGATCGCGTTCGGCCTGTTGCTGCGCTGGCTGTGCCGGGGCTTGTGGTGGTGCCTGCGCCACCCGGTCACCGTCGGCCTGGTGGTGGCCGGCGTGCTGCTCTACCGGGAGTTCGGCCGGTCCGGGCTGGTCGTGCCGCTGGTCCTGGCCGGCTTCGTGTCGGCGGTGTGGCGGTGGAAGCACGAAGCGTCCTGGTGGGCCTGGTGCGCAGGTCCGCTGCTCGGTCGGGTCCGGCAGGTGTTCGTCTACCGGCGGGCCTGGCGAGAGGCCATGACCCTGTGCGGGTTGACCCGCACGTATGACCATCGCGTCGTCCTGCCGCAGCTGCTGCGGGTGCGCTCGGATCAGGCGCTGGACGTGTTGACCATCCGCATGGTGCGCGGCCAGACCCCAGAGGAGTTTCAGCGGGTCACGGCGAACCTGGCGTACGCCTTCGGCCGGCGGCACGCCCGGGTCTACTCGGAGCGTCCGGGGGAGCCGTCGGTGCGTACCGGCTACTGGGCAATGGTGCTTGGTGCGGTGGACCGGCTGCGGTTCCGGGACCGCCCCTCGCTGGTCTACCTGGTGCTGGTCCGCACGGACGCGCTGCGCACGGTCGTGAAGCCGTTCGACGTGCCGCCGGTGCCGGACTTCACCGCGCTGCCGCTGGCTCGTCGTGAGGATCTGCGGCACTGGTGCCTGCACCTGCTCGCCACGCACGTGCTGATCGGCGGGGCCACCCGGTCCGGCAAGGGTTCGGTGCTGTGGTCGCTGGTGCGGGCGCTGGCTGGCGGCGTCGCCTCCGGGCTGGTGCGGCTGTGGGTGATCGATCCCAAGGGCGGCATGGAGTTCGCCATGGGCCGGCCGCTGTTCGCCCGGTTCGCCTGCAAGTCGTTCGAGGCGATGGCAGACCTGCTCGACGAGGCCGTGGCGGTGATGCGGGAGCGGCAAACCCGGCTTGCCGGCGCGGTGCGGGTGCACACTCCGACCGAGGCTGACCCCCTGGTTGTGGTCGTCATCGACGAGATAGCGGGGCTGACCGCGTACCTCCAGGACGTCGACCTGCGAAAGCGCATCGCGTCCTCGCTGGGGCTGCTGCTGTCCCAGGGTGCCGGGGTCGGCGTCCTGGTGGTGGCCGCGTTGCAGGACCCGCGTAAGGAGGTGCTGCCGTTCCGGGACCTGTTCCCGACCCGCATCGCGCTCCGCCTGACCGAGGCTGCTCAGGTTGACCTCGTGCTGGGCGACGATGCCCGCAACCGGGGTGCCCTGGCAGATCAGATGCCCCGGTGGGCAAAGGGCGTCGGGTACGTGATCCTCGACGGCACGCCGGAACCGGCCCGGGTCCGCTTCTCGTACATCTCCGACGACCACATTCGCGAGCTGGCCACCGACTACCCGGCCCCGGCCGACGCGGCGGACATCCTCGCCCAGGTCGGCCGGGAGACCGCCGACGAGCCGACCCGACCGGCATTGCCTCGGCCTCCTCGTGGGCCGCTGCTGCCGGACTCGCTGCTGACCTTCCTCGAACGGGACAGCGACGGGGGTGAGCCGCGGTGAGTGCTTCGACCTTCTACCGCCTGCGCGCCCCGAACCCCGACGGCGCGACCAGCACCGCCGTATCCGTGCGCGTCGACCCGGACCGGCCGGACCCGTACCCGGTCTATCTCGCCGTCGGCGGTGGCCGGCGCCGCATGCACCTGACCCCCGACGAGGCGTGGGCGCTGTGGCGCTGCCTCTCCGAAGCGGTCGCCTCCCTCGGCGAGCCGCCCGACCACATTCGTACCCGCGTCGCCCCGGCCCGGAGGTAACCCCGATGTCCCTCAAGCGCTTCTTCCTCGGCACCCACCGACTCAAGCCGCTGCACATCGACCTGAACGGCTCCCCGGACCGGCTCGCCGCTGCCCTGCACGGCCTGGCCAACATGGTCCACCGCCGCCGCGACCTCGACGGGCAGCGCATCCGCATCACGATCGTCATCCGCAACCCCGAGAGCGACCGATGAACGCCTGCATCCTCACCACGGCTGACCAGCCGCACTGCACCCGGACCGGGGTCGTGGAAGTCGTCGACCTGTCGGGCCAGCGGGCCTGGGGCTGTCCCACCCACGCCATCCGTGCACTCCGGACCGTCGAGGGTGCACGCATCGTCCGCGACCTGCGCAAGGAAGGAGAGCAGCGGTGATCCGCGCTCGTGCCGAGTCCGGCGCCCGGCTGCTGATCCTGCTCGCCGTCGGGGTCATGGCCGGTGCTGCCGCGTTCACCCACGTCCACGATCTGACCGTCGCGCACGGCCAGCCCGACTGGATCGGCTGGGCCAACGCAGTAGCCGTCGAGCTGATGGCCATCTACCTCGGGCTGGAGATCCGCGCCCGGCGTCGGGCTGGTCGACCGGTCGGCATGGTCGGCGTGCTGCTGGTCGCGTTCGCCCTGCTGTCCCTCGCCGCCCAGGTCGCGGAAGCCGAACCGTCCATCTGGGGCTGGATCGTCGCGGCCGTGCCGTCGCTGGCCTTCCTCGCCCTGGTCAAGGTCGTCCTGTCCGGCGCGTCGGCCACCCCGCCGGCTCCCGAGCCGGACCAGCCGCAGGCCGACTGGTACGCCGAGCCGGAACACGTCGAGCCCGTACCGCCGGCTCCCGTGGTGCCGTCGACCCCGGCCGCGGTGCTGCCCCCGCTCGGCGTCGTCCAGCCCAACCGGCCACAGGTCGTCGGGATCATCCGATGACCGCTCCGACCCTGCCCGGCCTCGACCTCGCCGCCCCGGCCCCGGTTGCTCCTCGCCCGGGGTCGCGGGCGGCCCGCATGGCGCTGCCTCGCTCGGTCGACGTGCTCAAGCAGATCGCCACCGAGTACGGCGTCTGCATCCGACCGCTCGCCATGCGCCGCACCGACCTCGACACCGGCCTGACCGAGGTCATCGACCTGCCCTGCGGGGCCACCCGCGAGGACAAGTGCCCACCGTGCGCCAAGAAGAACCGCCGGCTGCGGCAGGCCCAGATCCGCGAGGGTTGGCACCGCGACGACGAGCCACTACCCGGCCCGGAACCCGCGACCGAGGCACAGAAGTCTCTGATCCTGTTCCGGGCACATCTGGAGTTCTCCCGCGACGAGGCGGTCCGCGCTGCCCAGTGGGAGCAGGTCGCCGACATCGACGAGGCCATTCGCGAGGTAGAAGAGGCCATCGCCGCTGAGGGCCTGCGCGGGCGCGTCGGGCCACCCCATGCGGGTGCCGATGAGGACCAGGACGACGAGCCCGGCCGCCGACGCAAGCGCTCCACCAAGCGGCGCCAGGATGCCCCCGACCTGCCCCGGCGCAAGGTCGAGCGGCGCACTGTTGGCCGCACCTACGCCGCCCCGGACGGCTCCACCTACCGGCCGTCGATGTGGCTGACGCTGACGCTCGACTCGTACGGCCCGGTCCGCCCGGACGGCACCCCGCTCAACCCCGACCGATACGACTACCGCCGCGCAGCCTGGGACGCTGTGCACTTCCCTCGCCTGCTGGACCGGTTCTGGCAGAACCTGCGCCGCTGCGTGGGCTGGAACGTCCAGTACGCCGGCTGCGTCGAGCCGCAACGTCGTCTCGCCCCACACGCGCACTTCGCCATCCGGGGCACCATCCCCAGGGACGTGCTGCGCACCGTGGCGGCGGCGACCTATCACCAGGTGTGGTGGCCGGCGGTCGACGTCCAGCGGTACACCCTCGACCGGCTCCCGGTCTGGGACGAGCAGGCAGCGGCGTGGGTCGACCCAGACACCCACGAGCCGTTGACCACCTGGGCGGAAGCCCTCGACGCCATCGACGACGACCCGGATGTCGAACCGGTGCACGTCGTCCGCTTCGGCGCCCAGGTCGACGCCCGCGGCGTCATGCCCGGCACCGAGGATGCCGAACGGACCATCCGGTACGTCACGAAGTACATCACCAAGCACACCGGCGACTGCCACAAGGCGACCACCGACCGGCAGCGTGCACACCTCGACCGGCTCTGGCAGCAACTCCAGGTCACGCCCTGCACCGACCGGTGCGCCAACTGGCTGCTCTACGGCGTCCAGCCGCGCAAGGCACACGCCAAGCTCAAGCCCGGCCGGTGCAAGGGCAAGGTCCACCAACGGGACACCCTCGGCATCGGCGGCCGACGCATCCTCATCTCCCGCGACTGGTCCGGCAAGACCCTCGCCGACCACAAGCACGACGTACGGGCCTGGGTCCGGGCACTGCTCGGTGCCACCACCGACAGCAGCACGGCTGGCGGCACCGGGCAATTCGTAGACGACCAGGCCGACACCACCGAACGGGTCCGGCACGCCTGGGAACTCGCCCGACCCGACGACCCCGACGTGGGACCGCTGTCCCACCGGCTCATGCGCTCCATCAGCGAACGAGCCCGCTGGCGGGCCGAACTGCTCGCCGCCAAGGACCGGGCCGTGCAGGGGCCGCCAGATCTTTCGGCAAGTCAGCACGAGGCGCAGGACATGGGGGAGGAAACGCAGTGAACGAGGAGTTGTTGACCGTGCCGGAAGTGCTCGCCGAGCTGCGGGTACCGCGTTCGACCTGGTTCTACTGGCGGCAGACCGGCAAGGGGCCACGGGTGATCAAGCTCCCGAACGGGCAGCTTCGGGTTCGCCGGTCGGCGCTCGGGCGGTGGCTCGGTGAGCTGGAGCAGGACGCGGCGTGAAGAGCTACGAGGTCCAGATCTGGGAGATCGGCAAGCGTGCTGACCGGAAGGCGCGGCCCTGGCGGGTCCGCTGGGCAGTGGCTGGCCGGCGCTTCGAGGAGATGTTCCGTACCAAGGCCCTGGCGCATTCGTTCCGCGCCGAACTGGTCCAGGCGGCCAACGCGGGGGAGCCCTTCGACCCGGCCACCGGCCGACCGGTGTCCGAGGCGAGGACCAAGAACCCCACCACCTGGTACGCGCACAGCCGCGCGTACGTCGAGATGAAGTGGCCCCGGGCGGCGGCCAAAACCCGGCGGTCGATCGTCGAGGCGCTGACCTCCATCACGGTGACCCTGACCCGGCCGACCAAGCGAGGCCGACCGGATGACGCCCTGCTCCGTGAGGCCCTGTACCTCTACGGGCTCAACCCGCGTCGCTGGTCCGAGGAGATGCCGACCGAGCACGCGGCGGCACTGGCCTGGCTTGAAACGGCGTCCCTGCCGGTCGTCGAGCTGGACTCGCCCGCGATGGTCCGCCGGGTCCTCGACAGCCTGTGCGTACGCCTCGACGGCAAGCCCGCGGCTGCCTCCACCGTCCAGCGGAAGCGAGCCACCTTCTACAACGTGCTCGGGTACGCCGTCGAGCTGGAGCTGATCGACTCCAACCCGGTCGACCGGGTCCAGTGGACGGCTCCGGAGGTGGCGCAGTCCATCGACCGGCGGGTGGTGGCGAGCCCGGCTCAGGTCGCCGCGCTGCTAGAGGCGGTGAAATCTCTCGGCAAACGTGCCGACAAGGTGACGGCGTTCTTCGGCTGTCTCTACTACGCGGGCATGCGGCCCTCCGAGGCGGCGGACCTGCGGCGGGACGACTGCGACCTGCCCGGCCGGTGCGTCGACTGCGGGGCCGACTTCGACGACCTGGCGGCGGTCAAGCCGTCTGCGTCCTGTGATCACGGGAAGATCGAATGTCGCTGGGGTCGCCTGGTGCTCGCCGGTACCTCGCCGCGCGCCGGCTCCCACTGGACTGATGACGGCGGCTCGCACGAGCGGCGCGGTCTCAAGCACCGGGCGCGGCAGGAAACCCGGACGGTTCCGATCCCGCCTCGGCTGGTCGAGCTGCTGTGCGCGCATGTCGAGAATCACGGCGTTGGCCCGGATGGCCGGTTCTTCCGGGGCCTGCACGGCGGGCCGCTGTCCGAGTCGGTGTACGACCGGTGGTGGAAGCTCGCCCGCGAGAAGGCGCTGACCGAAGCTCAGGCAGCCTCGCCGCTCGCCCGTCGTCCCTATGACCTACGTCACGCGGCGGCCTCGCTGTGGCTGAATGCCGGCGTCCCGCCGACCGAGGTTGCCCGGCGCCTGGGCCACGGCGTCGCCGTCCTGCTCCGCGTCTATGCGAACTGCATCGACGGGGGAGACGACACCATGAACGACAAGATCGGCGACGCGCTCGGATGAGCTTGCTGTCTGCCTGGGCGAAGTACGCGGACGTCCTGCTGAGCGTTGGTGTGGACGAGGTGCGCTAGAAGGAGGGGGTGGAGTTGCCTGCGCCGCAAGACTCAACCCGGCCCGAGGTCCGTGTCGAGGTTGGTTCGATTCCAGCCACTGATAGTCGCGTGCCAGAACTGCGGCTCTGGGGCATCCGTCGGTCAATCGTTTTGGCTGTTGGAGCCGCGTTGCTGCTGGTCGGCGGCCTGATCGTTGCGGCGCTCTGGTACGCCGGTTGGCCTGGCCTTGAGCGGGATGCAACCGTCACAGCCGCCACGCTGTTCGACCTCTTGAAGCTCGTCTTCGCCGTTGTGGCGGGCGTCGGCGGTGTCGCAGCCTTGGTGGTTGCCTACCGTCGGCAGCGAGTAGCGGAGCACACAAACGCGCTGGCGGAATTCGCTCACCAGTTAGCGCACGCTGCTGACCTTCGTGCCGAAGTCACCAAGGCTCTCGCTGAGGCGGCCGACGAACGAGCAAAGATCGAGACTGACCGCAGCGGTGTTCGGCTCTTCAACGAACGCTTCGCCAAGGCCTCCGAGCAACTCGGGTCGGAGAAAGCGGCCGTACGCCTGGCGGGCGTCTACGCGATGGCCGGTCTTGCTGATGACTGGCGGGAAGGGCGACAGACCTGCATCGACGTCCTCTGTGCCTACCTCCGCATGCCCTACACCCCACCGCCGGATGCTTCCAATGAAATGCCGACACCGGCCGACGGCCAGGCACCGATCGTGGACGCGGACACGGCCCGGGCCGCTCGCGAGGAGCGGGAGGTGCGTCATACGGTCATCCGCCTCATCGGAAGGCATTTACGCCTTGCCGAAGACGATGCGGCCTCGTGGTGCGGCTACGACTTTGACTTCACGGGCGCAGTCTTCGACGGCGGGCACTTCTCGGGTGCGACGTTCAGCGGTGGGGAGGTGTCCTTCGTCGGGTCGACGTTCAGTGGTGGGCGGGTGTTCTTCGACGGGGCGACGTTCAGTGGTGGGGCGGTGTACTTCGATGACGCGACGTTCAGTGGTGGGTGGGTGTTCTTCGAGAGGGCGACGTTCAGCGGTGGACCGGTGTTCTTCATCCGGGTGACGTTCAGTGGTGGGCGGGTGTCCTTCGACGGGGCCACGTTCAGTGGTGGGCGGGTGTCCTTCGAGGGGGCGACGTTCAGTGGTGGGGCGGTGTACTGCGACGACACGACGTTCAGTGGTGGGCGCGTTTCTTTCGTCGGGGCGACGTTCAGCGGTGGGGAGGTGCTCGTCGGCAAGACGAGCTTCCAAGTCCCACCCAAGTTCGACGATTGGCCCACCGGCCGTCCTCCGGCCGGCCTGGTCCTGCCAGGAGCATGAGTACCTGTGGGCGTGGGCAGATGGTGGGCGGCGAGTAGGCCAGCGTCGACCTGGCAGAAAGAAATAGCAGCTCAGAGGCGTTGACCGGGACAAGATCGCGGACGCCCTGTAAATCCGTCGCGAAAGCTACAGAGGTTCGAATCCTCTACCCGCCACCAGGTGCACAAAGAGGCCCCTGACCAGCGAGAACGCCGGTCAGGGGCCTCTTCCGTGAGTCTCACTCAGTCCCGCTTCAGCCCGCTCGATCTCGCTGGCTGTGTCGCATACGTGTCGCCATCTGATCGTGCTTGCGAGCGAGCGGCAGGATGGCGGGATGGCATGGGACTGGCTTGCTCCGGTGGTGACTGGTGTAGTCGGAGTCGTCGGCATCGCGGGCAGTGTATGGACGGCTGCGTCGGCCCGGCGTAGCCAAGCCGAAGTGCTTCGCGACCAGGTTGAGGCGGAGTCCCGGCGGGCATACTTGGCAGACAAGCGGGTCACCTACGCTCGGCTGCTCTCCGAGTTGACTACCTACGTTCACACGTCCGTTCAGCAAAAAAACCACCAGCCTCATGCTGAAGCGAACCCCGAGGAAGTCGCCCGCTATAACCAACTGTTGGAGGAAAATTCCGGGCAGATGATTACGGTGGGGCAGGTTATAGCGGAAGCCGAGCTAATTGCAGAACCGGCTGTAGTGGAGTTAGCTCGCGAGTTGGCCGCTGAGCTTCTCGCCCTCGCGATGGAGGGCGAGGACGGCGATAGAGCAGGCGAGCTTCTTACAGCCCTGATCCAGGCAATGCGGGAAGACCTCCATCCTGGCCATGGTTTGCTAGCGCCGCCGTGATCCGGCGGCGTGCAGCATCTTCCTGGCCATAGACGCACTTGGCGTAGACCCGCATGAGGACGTGGACGCTGTGCCCGGCCCACTCTGCGACCTGGGTAGCCGGCACCCCGGCGTTGAGCCAGAGCGACACGGCCGCGTGCCGGAGGTCGTACGGTCGCCGGGCTAGCGGGGAGCGCTGCTGCGCCGGGGTGAGCACCTTTGCCCGCGCGTCGCGCCACGCCTTCCCGTAGGTGTTGTTCGGGATCGGTTGGCCAGCGGTGGGCACATACCGCCCGCCGGGGCCGCGCCGGGTGACGAACAGCTTGCCGTTTGATCCCGGCGGATACTCCTTGACGTGGTGGTCGAGCAGCCGCACGAGCGGCGGCGGCACCGGCACATCCCGAGTGGCGGCCTTCGCTCGGTGCTTCAACTCCCGATCCTCGGCCGTGTCGTCCCCGTCGCCCCAGCCCCGGCCCACGGTCACCGTCGAGCCGGTCAGGTGCAGTACGCCCCACCCGTCAGGCTGGGCAGGCCGCTCGTACTCGTCCTCCCTCAGGTGAAGCACTTCCTCGGGCCGCAGCGCGGCGTAGTACATGCATCCGAAGAACGCTTCCAGCTCGGGCACCGTTCGGCCGACCTCGGCGAGCAGCGCTCGCGCTTGATCGGGGTTGACCACCGCTCCCCGGTCGATCTCATCGGCCGTCTTCGGGGCGGTCCAGCTCACCAGGGTCATCGGGTGCGTGTCGAGTAGTCGCAGCTCAACGGCGTACTTGAGAGCGCCGGAGAAGACTGCCCGCTTACGGGCGATCGTGCTTGCCGAGGCGGGGACACCATCCATTCGCAGGGCGAGCGTGTCGAGCGCCTTCCGTACCAAGGCAGCGTCGGCGAGTGCCGTCAGATCAACGGTGTTGGCCTTGATCCAGCGAACGGCGGTGGCCAGGTGAGCGGGCGGATCGCCAGCGTCGCGGCGAGTCTTGTTGAACACCCACCCGTAGAGCGCGGCCCTTAGCGCCTTGTCGCTGGGTACGCCCCGATCCGTCGCCAGCAGCGCCGGTGTGACGGTGGCCAGCGTCTCGGCAATGCCCTTGCGATGCTTTGCCGACGCGCGAGGCCACTTCATGTCGACGTAGGCCACTGCGTGCTCGTACCACGAACGGGCGTTGAGAGCGCGGGCCATGGGTTCGGGCAGGCCGCTGGCCTTGTCGAACGCGACGCCTTCCCGCTGAGACACCACCAGCTTCGACCGGTAGCTCTCGGCTAGGGCGCGGGTTGCGAACGTCTTTCGGAATGGCTCGCCGGCCACCTTCCAACGGACCACGTACGAGTAGCCCTTGGTGAGCTGGTTTTTGAGGATGCCGTGTACGCGTACGTCGTAGGTGCTGCTCATGCTGCCTCTTCGTGGTCGTTGAGCCAGTTGTCCAGGTCGCGGCGGCGGACGTAGAGGCTGCCGTTGGGGTACTTGATGGTTCGGGGTGCGCGGCCGGTGGCCTTCCAGCGGAAGAAGGTCGAGCGGGGTACGCGGAGTTCGTCCAGGACTTCGGCGAGGGTGAGCAGGTTCCCGGTCGGGGTGCGGCGGGCGGTGGTCATGGGCGGGTGTCCTCCCTCGGGGTGGCGTGGAGGTAGATGCGCTGGAACATCGGGGAGTGGCGGTCGGGGTAGGGCGGGGAGACGTGGCGGATGTGCAGCACTCGGGCGAGGGCGTCGAGTGCTGCGGCTGTTTCAGCGGGTGTGCCGTGCAGCCTGATTCGCACGGTGAGCGCCTTCCGATCGGTACGGGTCGCATGTGGAGGGTCGGTTAGGCGGTGCGGCAGAACGGCGTAGGGCGGCCCGCTGAGAGCGCCGTAGAGCCAAGATCCGGGCTTGCCCGGTGTAAGGCGTAGGGCGTGGTGCTCTCAGGCGCTCTCAGTGGGCCGTTCCGGGGTGTCGGCGGTCGGGTCGGCGTGGCCGTGCCGCCGGAAGGGGCCGGGAGGCGTTGACACGTTGACAATCGGCGGCCGGGCGACCGTTTCCGCAGGTGGGAGCGGGCGTAAGGGTGTCAACGGGGGCCGTTGACAGGCGTTGACACCCGTTGACACCGGGCGGGCCGGCAGCGGATTGTCAACGCCTGTCAACGGCTGTCAACGGGGGGCGTTGACAGCCTCGGACGTACTCTGAGCTGCGGAAACGTCGCTGGTTGGGGCGGGTGTCAGCGTGTCAACGCTTCCGGGGTCCTCCGCCGTGGCGCGGGGGTGCAGCTCGTGCCGGCCGTCCGGGCCGTTGCGGACCCACCCGAGGGCGGCCAGCTCGGCGAGCACCGCCGACACCTCGTCGGACTTCGGGAGTCGGCGGGACACCTTGCGGTGCAGCTCGCGGCGGGTGAAGGTGCTCATGCCCTTGCTCGTGAGCACGCCGAGCACGTACCGGGCGTTCTCGATCGCGGTGTCGCTACCGATGGTGGTGAGCGCGGCCCGGTAGTGGGCGGCGAAGAACTCGGCCAGGCGTACGGCATCGGCCATGCGGTCGGCGTCGATGGGCCGTCGCCAGGCGTCGGCGGGGTGGTGGGCCACGTGCAGCAGCCCGGCTAGACGCAGGGTCGCGCCGGAGAGCTTGTTGCCCCACTCCCGCATGTCGTACAGGCTGCCGCCGGGCCGTAGCTCGGCCTCGACCTGCTCGGCGGCGGCCCGCCGCACCTGGCCGGCTTTCTCGGTGAGGACGACGACGGCGGGATCTTCCCACTCGGCGAGGGTGGCGGCCAGGTCGTGCACCCGGTGCCGGTAGCCGGCGGTCACCGGCTCGGCGATCGGCGGCGTGTCCACCGCCCGATACCCGGCGAGCGAGCGCGGGAGGGCGAACAGGAACCGGGCCGGCAGGCCACGGCCGGCGAGGTCGGCGTTACCGCCGAACTTGCGCAGCACTGAGGGCTGCGCCATCACGCACACCGTCAGCGCGGGTTTGTCGACCGAGACACCTTCGCGGGTGATCCGTTCGTTGCTCATGGGCTGTCCCGCGTGGCCCTTTAGGTACGGGTCGAGGTTGGGTGCGCCTGAGTACCGGCCGGCGAGGGTGTCGAAAATTCCGCCTTCATCCGAGATGATCGCCATGCGTCCGCCGTTGGCGGCCATCAGGTTGATGAGGACTTCGGGGGTGGCGTCGTCCACGATCAGGCGGGGCAGGCCGGGAACGGTGATCGCCTCGGCCGCTATCGCGGCGGCCACCGCCTCGGCGGCGGCCTCATCCCGCTTGCCCGGGTCGGCGGCCTTCGCGGCTTGGGCCTTGGCCTGTTCGGCGTGCCGGTCGGCGATGTCCCGCAGCGCGGCGGCCTCAGCGATCCGGGGTCGCATCGCCTCCCCGAGGGTGGATTGAGCGGCGAACAGCGGCGCGGTCATCGCCCGGTGCACGGGTGATTTCCGCTCGCCGGGGCCGGCGATGACAGCGGCGAACACGTTCACCGGCTCCCGCCACCCGCCGACTGGCTCTACCTCCAAGCGGCCACCCGCGCACGCGGACAGCACGGCCACAGCGAGGGTGCCGGCCATCGCCGGGTCGGTCTGCGTGAACCGGGCGACGCCGGTCACCATGTCGCTCAGCCAGGTGGGGAACACGTCGACCGGGAACGGTGGCGGCGCGGTGCTCGGCCCGGTCAGGGGCACTGGAACATCCCACAGCGGGCCGGCGCTGCCCGGTGGCGCGTCGGTGGTGTGCGGATCGTCGGTGACGAGGTGAAGGCGGGCGGGCGTCATGCGGCACGTCCTTCCGGTATCGGGGCGGTGCGGCGGGGTTCGGTGACAACCGGGGTTGTCGCGGTGCGCGCCAGCTCGGCGAGCACGGCCATCTGTTCGGGCATCCCGCGCGTGCCGTCGAGCGGCCGGCGGGCGTGCGGCCACACCGCCGTTACCGGGTCGGCGTAGTCGCGGCCGGCGAGCACGGTCACGGTGACGGCCATGTCGATGCCGAGGCGGCGGGCTTGCGCGTAGAGGGTCGGCGCGGTGACGGCGCCGGGTTGGCCCATGCGCAGCTCGTACGGCTCAATCACGGTGTCTGGAGTGAGCAGCCCGTGTCGGGCGGACAGGATGACCAGCCGCCCGCCGAGGCGGTCAGCCGCTCTGCGGCACGCGCGGTGGTAGCTGCCGGTGTACATCTGCCCGGCTGGCGCGGGCCGGTCGAGCTTCGCGCTACCGCACGGCACGATCACGAGCGCGTCGTCGTGGCCCATCACGCTGCGGCGCATCCGAGCGTTGACCGGGTCGGCGTATGCCTTGCTGGCCGCTTGCCGGGTGGTGCCCGTGGCCCGACCTACCTCGGCGTACGACCATCCGTCGTTGAGTACGAGGTCCACCACGACCCACTCTCGGGCTTCCCGGCAGGCGGCCTCCAACGCGGCCAGCGCGGCGAGGACTTCCGAGGGTGTCCGGGCGGTGGCCAACGCGTCGGCGTGGTTGGTGACGTGAGCGGCTGCGGGGTGGAGCTGGGGCGCGCGGTGACAACTGCGGTTGTCGGCGTGCCGGGTCACGCGGCCACCGTCCGGGGTCGCTTGCTGCCGGCGGTGAGGCCGGATCGGACGGTGCGATACGCCTCGGTGGCGCGCAGCCCGGCCGTCACGCCCGCCTGTTCCAGCACGCTTTGGGCGTCGTCCTCGCCGAGCGCCCCGCCGGCCACCAACTGGCCGAGGGCCACGGCGGCGATGTACAGCGCCCGGTTTCGCTCCCCGGCGGCGGCGGTGGTCACCCGGTCGACCTCCAGGGCGACAGCGGCCCGCACGTACCCGCCGGCTCGGCCGGTGCCGAGGTCGACCACCACCGGGCGTTGCGGTGGCAGCGGCGCGGGTTCCAGGAGGGCGGCGAGCCAGTCGGCCAGCGGGGCCGGGTCGGTGTCGAGGTCGACGGTGTACGGCCGACCGGCGACCGTGGAGCCGGCGGCGACCACGTACCCGCCGTGCGCGCGGGTGTCGATCAACCACCCGACCGTGCCGGCCGTGTTGCGCAGCGTCGGCCCGGTGGGGTGGCGGTAGTAGAGGTGGGTGCCGCCCCGGCCGGTGGTCACGGTGTAGGTCGGGGTAAGGCGTTGCCCGTGGCCGGTGGTGAGGTGGGCCAGGATGTCGACCCCGGTGGTGACTCCGTGCAGGTCCCACCCGGGCGGCGGGGTCTGTCCCGGCTTGGCCACGTCGAGGTCGACCACCACCAGCCCCGACGGCCCGCACGCGAGGCCGATGCCGTAGGGGCGGGCGGTCCAGGCACGGCGGATACGGTCCGGGTCGCAGGTGGCGCGGGCTTCCCACCCGACATGCTGGCCGGCGTTGCGGCAGCGCGGGTCGCGGCCGGTGCAGTCGTCGGCGGGGTGGTCGGGGAACGCGGGTCGCTTGTCGTCGGGACGCAGCGGGAAGACGTGCCAGCCGCGTGCGGCGTGGGCGAGCGCGGCGGTGAGCAGGTCGGACATCGGTTCGTCTCCTGTTCAGGCGGGTCGGCGCTGGTGGCGGGCGGCGTCGAGGTCGATCAGCGCGCCCCCGGCGGTGTCGGTGGCCGGTCGGGGCCGTCCAGCGGCGGCGGTGGTGACGGACAGCCGGAGGTAGAGGCGGTAGCGGCCGGCGTCTTCACCAGTCATCCGCGTGCGGGGGCCGGTGTAGGTGCGGTGTCCGGCGGCGGTCAGCGCGCGGGTGATGGCGTCTAGTTCGGTCGGGGTGCCGATCAGCCACAGTTCCGCGCCGACACTCACCGCTCGGCCCTGCTCGGTGCGGTAAGCCGGCCATCGGTGGTGAGCCAGCACAGCAGCGCTTCGGCGTACCGGCGGAACTGGCGTCGCACGTGGGGCCGACAGTCACAGGCGACGCCGTGAGTTGCCTCGTGCAGCCGGTCGCCGTAGTCGGCGGCGTCGGCGGGGTCGACCACGGCGGGATCGATGTCGACCGGGCGCGCGGCGGTCGGGAGTCGGTGGCTCATCGGGGGGCCTTCCTCGGGTGGGGCCGGGCGGCGACGGCGGCCCGGGTCACGGTGGCGCGCAGATCGGTGAGTAGGCCGTGCAGTTGTCGGCGGGCGGCCAGTTCGGCGGGAGCGAGAGCGACCCGCACCCGCACTTCCGCGTGCTCTCGGCCGGCGGCGGTGCGGACCCGGACGAGGACGGCGCGGGCGCGGTCGGCGATGTCGACCACGATTTCTTCCGATCGGTGTTCGCCGAGTCCGCAGCGGTGGTCCTTGCCGCACCAGTCGGTGTGTCCGTCGCGGCGGCGGGTCATCGGTTGCCCCGGCGGTGTTCGTCTTGGATGCGGTTGAAGACGTGCACGGCGAGGCGGATGCGGCGGCCGGTGGCGTCGCAGCGGGGGCACGGGGAGGTGCGGCGGCCGGTGATGGTGCGCAGTCGGCCGGTGCCCCGGCAGCGTCGGCAGGGTCCGAACGGGTCGGCCGCGCACCGGGCGAGGTAACCGAGCGTGAGCACGGTCAGGATGACGCAGGGGGCGCTAGCGATCATGGCAAGGGAGTCCACAAGTGCCTCCACGGGGGGTTTTCGGGTGTAGAGCAGCCAGGCCGCTAGATCGCTAGCGTCCTGATGGGGTTTGGGATTGGGGGCTAGCGGTGCCGCTAGGTCTAGCGGATCTAGGCGCTAGACCTAGCGGCCCGCGTTGGGCTAGCCGGCCTTCCGCTTGCGGTCACGCTCGGTGACGGCGGTGGTGATGTCGTCGCGGTGGATGCCCTTGCGGTTGGCGCCCTTGCCGGTGGTCGGGTCGGTGCCCCACACCTGCCGGCCGACGGGCACCCGGTAGGGCTTGAGGGCTGCGGCCAACTGGCCCGGCTCCCACCCGTCGTAGAGGTCGGGTCGCAGCTCGGCCAGCCGCGCGACGACCGTCTCTGACCACACCTTCGGCTCGGTGGCCGGGACGACGGCGAGGATGTCGTCAAGCAGGGTGTCGGCCGTGCCGGTGCTCTGCTCGGGTGCCTGGCCGATGGCGTGGCCGGTGAGGGTGCCGGCGGCCTGCCGGAGCGCGTGAGCGCGGGTGATGACCCGCTCCACGTGTTCGGTCTTGGCGAAGTTCGTCCGCACCGTCACGGCCTCTTCCACCGCCCCGGAGTCGTCCGCGCCGAGCAGGATGCCCACACCCTTGTGAGCGCGCTGGAAGCGGGACGAGTCGTAGCCGGCCGGGTACGACCCGGCACCCAGCACCGCCTCGGATGACTGCCACGTCATGGTCTTGAGCGCGAAGCGGGTACCGATGTTGTCGCGCAGGTCCGTCGGCACGGCCTTCCCGTCCGGCTTCTGCGTGGCGAGCAGGATGATGATTCCGACCGACGGGCCGACCTTGCACAGCTCGGTCAGCAACTCCACGATCTCCTTGCCGTACTCCGGGTGCCCGCTGTAGCGCTGGAACTCATCGATCGAGACCAGCACTGGCCACAGCTTGAGCGACCGCTTGTCGGCGATCTGGCGGGTCACCTTCGACTCGGGGCACAGGTCCGGCGGCAGGGTGGCAATGGTGTCGTAGCGGCGGTTCATGTCGACCACGAGCGCCCGCAGGTCTTCGACCAGGCCGAGCACCACGTCATCACGGACACCGAAGCCGGCCCGGTGGGCGATGCGCTCGAACGCCCGCCAGTCCTGACCGCCCTTGCCGTCGTAGATGTGCAGCTCCACGGACGCGTCCAGCGCGGCGGCCAGCACCGGCAGGCGGGCGGCGAACGTCTTACCCATGCGCGGGATCGCACCGACCAGCAGCGACGTGAACATCAGCAGCAGCGGCACAGCCCGCCCGCGCTGGTCCTGACCGAACGGGAACGCCGTGAAGATGTCCACGATGCCCTTGTCGATCAGCGGCCACAGCCCCGACGGCGTGGCGTAGGGATCCTCATCGGCGACCCACAACGACAGCCGCCGCGCCGATCCAGTGGTACCGCGCACCCGCTCGGGCCACACCTGCACCTCGTCCAGGTCCAAGCCGGCGGCCAACTCGGTACGCCGCTTCACGGCCTTGTCAGCGGTCACCCCGAACGGCAGGTCAATCACCGCCCGCCAGCCCGGACCGTCACGCATGATGGGCATCGGGAACGTGATCAGGTCATCGGGCTTGCACAGCCCAGCGGCCAGAAACGCCCGGGTCACCACGTCGGCCGACAGCCGCCGCGCCCGAGGCGTCACCGCTGCCACGTCCAACAGCGGCTTGTCCTTCGGCGACCCGGCCAGCCCGAACACCGCCACGGCGGCGGCCAGCATCAGCCACCGCTGCCACGACCCGGCCAACACCGCCAGCACGGCGACGGTGGGCAGGCCGAGCAGCAGCACCGCCGACACGACCAGCGAGCGCCACCGCACCCGCGCGTCTCGCTGCCGCGACAGCTTCAGGTACAGCTCGGCGTTCTCCTGCCGTACGGCGGCGAGTCGGACCGGGATGCCCTCAGCGTCCGATGCCCACCGGACCGTCGCACCGAGCAGTCGGGCCACACCGAACGGTGCCCGCCAGGTCAGCCGGCCGGCGTACTTCGGGGAGCGGGTCAGGTGGTACGCGGACACGTGCGCGGTGTGCGACACCGCCCACCGGCCCGCCGTGAGCAGCTCGGAGCGCGACCGCAGCCACGCCGGCACGATCGGCCGGCGCATCGCCGAACGGCCCGCCAACACCGCCGCGAAACCCGACGGCTCGGAAACCGCGGGCGGGTCCACCGGCGGCGGCGTGTCGTCGTCCAGGTCGTCAGACTCGTCGTCCAGGTCCACCGCGAACGACCGCGCATCCGGCTTGCGCCGCCGCGCCGCGTCCAGGTCGACCACCTCAGCATCCGGGCCATTCAGCTCGGCCTCGGCGGCCTGCCAGTCGAAACGATCGTCATCTCGGGGGGACGTCATGATGGGTGTTCCTCCATCTGATCCGTGCGGGTCGGGGGTTGAGGGCCGGCGGCGCGGCGCAGGTTGTCGAGGCCATGCGGCCGCGCCGCCGGGCGGAACTAGTCGTGCGTGCGGACGAGGTGCGCGAGGGCGGCACCCATGCCGAGCACCGCGACGGGCAGGCAGGCCACGGCGGTGGTGATCCACCACGGGGCGGCGGTGACGCCGTTGGCGACCAGGAGGTGGTAGGCGACCTGGCCGAGCGCGCCGACCGCGAGTGACGCGATTGCCGACCACTTGGCGAACCGGCGAGCCCGGTCCGGTACCCGGCCGGACAGCCACACGTACAGCGCGTACGCGGCGTACGCCTCTACCCCGATCGGCAGGGTGATCGCCGAGTCGATGGTGGCCCACGAACCCGGGTCCACGATCCCGGGAAGCAGGTCTACCAGGCCGAACCCGGTCATCCGGCCGAGCCCCACCCACCCGGACCAGACGGCGACGAACGCGCCGAACGCCATGAGCACGACGGGCCACACGACGGGCCGCCGGGCCGACTTCTCCGGGGCGGGCGTGCCCGGGTGACCGGGTGCCGTGACCTGCTCGGCCGGCTCGGGGGTCGGGTCCGGCTCGACCAGCGGCGCGGGCTCGGGTACGACCGGGGCCGGTAGCGGGTCCGGGTCGATCGGCTCGGCGTAGTCGAACGGGTCGCGGGCCGGCTTGCGGAACCGCTCACGGGCCGCTTCCGCCTCCGCGATCAGGCGTGCCCGAAGCTCGTCAGCCTTCGGCGCACCGATGCGGTACTCGCGCATCAGCCGGTTCCGCGACGGGGGTCCGCCGAGTTGCACGAAGAGCAGCCGGGCCGGGTCGAGCAGATCCTCTACGGTCTGCGGGTACTTCGTGCCGTTGATGGCAGGGGCAGTCATAACGGGGTGACCTCCGGTCAGTGGTCGAGGATGTCGGCGAGCAGGTCACGGTGGGCGGGGAACACCTGTCCGCTGTGCATCTCGGCCAGGTAGCGGGTCAGCTCGGCGTAGTCGTTGGCGGGCAGCCACCGGGCGCGGCGAGCGTCGTCCTGGCCGGTCACGGCGGGCAGCGTGTAGTGGTCGCCGCCGAGGTCGATGCGAACCGGGGTGGTGACCATCCACGCCTCATCCGAGGCGCGGGGGTCGGGCACGCACCGGGCCGGCAGCGTGACGTGGGCGTGGGCGCGGCGCACGATCAGGCCGGTTTCCTCGGCCAACTCTCGATAGGCAGCGGCGGCGGGGTCCTCGCCGGGGTCGACGTAGCCGCCGGGCAGCGCCCATCCGTGGCCGTCTGCGCGTTCGACCAGCAGTAGCCACCGGCCACCAAGCGGGCCTGTCACCGTGACGATCGCGTCGGCGCACTGCTGCTCGCCCCAATGGCCCAGCTCGTTACGGCCGTAGCGGATGCCGGTCGGCGCGAACGGGTTGACCGGCCGTCCGTCGACCAGGGGGAACGGGATCGCGGCGGCGGCCCGCCGGGCGGTCCAGTCGATGCGGGTCGGGTCCATCTCCGGATCGGCCCAGCTCGCTCCGGCGGCGATGCCGGCCAGGACGGACGGGTCGGTGTAGGTGCGGGTCATGCGGCGGCCTCCATGGGATAGGCGCAGGTCAGGCACTCACCGAGTGAGCGCGGGATGTAGTAGGGGCGGACCATGCCGCAGGTCGGGCAGGTCCGGCGGGCCAACAGGGCGGCGCGGACGGCGCGGAGCTGGGCGGGAGTGGCGGTGCGCTTGGGGCGGGCCAGGTCGACCCGGTAGAGGTAGGCGGCGCGGGTGCCGCCCACGCCGCGCCAGAGCACCTGAGCGGCGATCGGCTGACCACCGGGCCGTAGGCCGGCGGCGGTCAGTTGGCGGCGGGTGGCGTAGCCGGGCGGGGCACCCTTCCACCAGTAGGTGGGGATGCCGTACCGCGCCCCGTCCGGATCGAAGTAGGCGGCGCGGATGCGCGACATCAGGCCGCGCGGCGCGGGTCGGTACGGGTGACGGTGTCGGTGGCAGCGCGGGTGACGCGGGCCTCGGCCCGGCGCACCCGACGCCAGTCCAGCTCGGTCGGTCCGCCGTGGTCCTCGGCATAGATGAGGGTGATCTCGGCGTCCAGCAGATCCAGTTCGGCCGCGATCAGCGGCCACTCCGCGTCGATCGCGGCGAGGTCGGCGGCGGTCGGTTCGGCGGTGACGGGGGCGAGGTGCGTGCGCACGGGGGATCCTCCGGTGAGTCGATGAAGCGGGGGAACACCCGGGGTGCGACCAAATCGGCCGCACCCCGGGGTGAACAGGAATCAAGAGGCAGAAGTCCATGCCGCGCGCCAGATCCGGCCCGCTCGCCCCGCTCGCCCGGGAAGACACCGGGGTCGGCCACCGTGTGGCTCAAGGCGGGGATGCCGCAGACGAATCCACGCGGCGCTCCTGCTATTCGGTTCTCAACGAACTAGCGCGCAGAGGCTCGTGGGCGCGCAGCTCCGTGAGGGCTGCCTTCCCCGGCTGCCTGCCGGCTGGTGTAGCTAATTTCAGCGCTAAAATTAGCGCTGAAGTTGTGCGATGTCAACGAGGTGAGGGGACTAGGATCAGCGGATCAAGCAGTCAGACAGGGAGGCATCAGGTGGAGGATTGGCAGGCTGTGGCCAGCGCAATCAACGGCCGGATGGCCGATTTGCCGCTGTCACAGCAGGAGTTGGCCGAGCGGTCCAAGGTGTCGGTTGCCACCCTGCGTGAGCTGCAAAAGGCGACCGCGACCCGCAAGCGGTCGGCGCGCACGCTCGCCGCGATTTCTCAGGCTCTCGGCTGGCCGGACGACTACCTTCGTGCCGTGCTGACCGGGGCCACGCCGCCGAACAGCGGTGGGGGAGTAGGGCGGGCGGACAGCTCGTCGCTGGTACTCGCGCGGCTGGACCAGCTTCACGCCGAGGTGCGGCGGCTCGCGGATGCCGTAGAGCGGATGGCGGTCGATGTCGGTCATGGCGATAAGGACACCAGTTCCGAACGCGCATCCGAACGCCGTTCACCAGCCGGGTAACCGCCGTCCACTAGGCATCGACTAGGCGCGGTTGCGCATCGGCGGATGCCTACGCAAGCGAAGGAGGGCCGTTGTGCCTGCTCACGCCAGGGATGCCACCCCGAATTTTGCGCTGTACAACCTCCGCGACGCGGCGGGCGAGACTCAGCAGGACGTGGCGGATGGGTTGAACCGCCTGGGAGTGGCGCGCGGGAAGAGACTTGCCGTAACCGCCAATCAGGTCAGCAGGTGGGAACGGGGGATCACGTATCCGTCCGCGCTCTACCGGCAGCTCCTTGCCGAGCACTTCGGCGTCTCTGTGCAGGATCTTGGACTCACCAGGCAGCGCGTCACGCCCCAGCAGCGCGACAGTCCCGAGAACGATTCCGGAGGTTTCGCGATCTACCAAGATCCGGTGTCTCACCCGCAGGCCGAGGACAGCCAGGAAGAGTGGCGAGCGGTCCGGCGGAAGCTGAACGTTCACCGTGTGCAGCTCGCACGCGAGGCCGCGCGCCTCTATGACGTGGAGCACCGCGTAGGTGACAGCGGCCTGATTGCGGCGCCGCAATGGTTGCCGTCGACTCCGATCGAGTTGGCGCAGTTCGGAATCGGGCTCGCCCCGGAGGGAACCGCGCCCCTCGTCACCGGGACCGAGGACGCTGCGGCCGGCGTACGGCCGTTGGCGTCGGACGGGCGGCGGCACCAGCGCTACAGCCTCGCCCTGCGGGATGTTGAACAGCCCCGGCTCTTTGAGAACCGGCTCGCGTGGCACCTCGCGGGAGTCGACTGGAGCCAGCCCGACCGTGCGCTCACGTTCACTACCGGCACGTACTTCGGCGGTGTCGATGTCTCGGAAGCGCTCGCGCATGAAATGGCCATGTACCACGTAGCCGGCGATGGGAGCGGCATCCTGCCGGCATCCTGGCGAAACCTGGGCTTCCGGCGGCTCGTGGGCGACCCTTTTACGCCCAGCCGTCGACCGACAGCGCCGTCAACTGACACGCTCACCCTGCGGGTAGACGACGACGGAGCGTCCTTCGTCCTGCACAACCGCGCAGCCGGCAACGTGGCCGTAGCCGGGGGAATGCTGCACATCATGCCGGCGGGAGTGTTTCAGCCATCGAGCGTCCTGCCTGCCGCTCAGGTGGCCGACTTCGACCTCTGGCGCAACATGATGCGGGAGTACAGCGAGGAATTCCTCGGCAGCGCCGAGCACGGCGGCGACGGCGAACCGGCGGACTACAGCGCGGAACCGCTGGCAGCGTTCGACCGGGCGTATGCGTCTGGCGGGGTGCGGGTGTTCTGCCTCGGCGTCGCGCTCGACGCACTCACCCTGTGGGGCGAGATTCTGACCGTCGCCGTGTACGACGGCCCCACATACGATCACCTGTTCGCCGACATGGTCGACTCCAACGCTGAGGGAACCGTGGTCAAGACCGGGCGGGTACGGCCAACCTCGGCGTTGCCGTTCACCCGGCACACCATCGACGAACTGACCGCCAGCGGGCGGCTGGCACCGGCGGCGGCCGGGTGCCTTGAACTCGCGTGGGAACACCGCCGCACGATCCTGGGGAGAGGTTGACGTGCACGTACTGGTAACTGGTGGCCTGGGATTCCTCGGCCGCGCCGTCGCCCGTGAGCTGGTCACCTGCGGGCACCAGGTCACGGTTCTGAGCCGAGGTCGCGGTGACCACACCGCACCGCCCGGCATCGAGCTGGTGTTGGGAGACGTCCGGGACCGCGCGCGGGTCGCCGAGATTGTCCAGGAGGGCGTGTACGACGGAGTCGTGCACCTTGCGGCGTTGACCAGCGGGCGGGACTCGTTCGCTGACCCGCTGGGTTATTTCGACGTCAATGCCACCGGCACCCTGAACCTGCTCATGGCCTTAGACGCCGCACGGACCACCTCCGCGCCGGCCTCTCTGGTCTTCGCCTCCACCAACATTGTCTATGGGTCGCAGCACCACGGCGCACTGTCCGAAGACCTCGAACCGCACCCCGAGAGCCCGTACGCGGCGTCTAAGGTCGCGGCTGAGCACATGGTCGCGGCGCATGCAGCGACCGGAGCAATCGGCGCTGTCATCCTCCGGCCCTTCAACATCGCTGGGGCCGTCGACGGTGTCACCGACACCGACCGCGCACGGATCATCCCGAACGTCTTCCGGGCGATCACCGGAGAGCTTGACCACGTAACCCTCAACGGTGACGGTGCGGCAGTGCGGGACTTCGTGCACGTGGCCGACGTCGCAGTCGCGGTCCGGCTCGCCCTGGCTGTCTGCAAGCCAGGTGCCAGCCAGACCATCAACCTTGGCTCAGGCATCGGAACGAGCATGGCCACCGTGGTAGCCACCGCCGAACAGGTCACCGGCCACTCGGTGACCGTCCACCGTCAACCGCCTAAGCCTGAACCGCCGGAGCTGATCGCCGACGTCAGCCGTGCCCACGCCGTTCTGGGCTGGGCTCCAGCTAGGTCCAAGCTGAGCGAGATTCTTGCCGATGCATGGGAGGCGTGGCCCCGTGGTGTGTCTACGGAGCGTGGGTGAAGGGCCGGCGCACCCAATGAGTATGACTGGTGACGAACTCTCCGAACTTGCGGCCGTGCCAACGACTAAGATTATTCGCGTTCCTGTTAGTAATGCCTGCCTGAACTTCGTGGCAAACGCGGACGATATAAGGGATTTCTATTCGCTCCACCAGGAAGCCAAAAAGGTAGACGTTAAAGCGATTTACGAGAAGCTGCATGTCGCCAATAAGGCAGTCCTCGTGCTCGTCGCCGCTCTCTGGGAGGCGTACTGCGAGGATGTTGCCGAGGAAGGGCTCCGCCTTTTGGTGCAGCACGCTCCTAACTGGGAAGCTCTTCCAAGGCCACTCCTCAAGGCGGTTGCCAAGGAGTTGCGTCGGTTGGATGAGGAGTTCGCGCCGTGGACCCTCGCTGGGGAGGGGTGGCGACAGTATCTGCTAGACCGGTTGTACTTGCTCGGGCAGAAGCGAAATTATTCGTTCGCGACGCCCAAGGCCAAGAACGTGGACGCGTTGTTCTTGGAGTCCGTTGGGATTGTGCGAATTTCGGACGCTTGGACGCTTCCGCTTGGTGTTGAATGGGCGCGCAATGAGCTGGATTCCTTCATTGACAAGAGGAATGTAATCGCGCATCGATACGAGCCTGGAAGCACTGTTGCCAAACGACATGTTAAGCAGTTCTACAACCTGGTGTCCGGTTTGGTTGCTCGGACGGACGCGGCGGTCGGCAGAGTAATTAGGGAGGTGACAGGCGCGAACCGGTGGTCCGCTACGTCGGTTCCGTCGCCGCGCCCCGCGACCGGAACCGCTAGCTCGCTCGACCAGTAGCGCCAGGCAAGCGGTTGGTTTGGAGGCTTCCCGACCGGGGGAGCTGCAACGTGAGTTGACTCCCTCCGGCAAGATGCATGCCGTGGATGGGTTTCAACTCGCTTCGGAAGCTTCGGAACGAGGTCGCTCACGGCACGACTGCGCCAGAGCCCGGCGCTGCTGTTGCCTACGTTCGTTCCGCGAACGACCTAGCGGAAGTGATCCGGTCGGGTGCGGACGTGGTTTGGCGGCGTCGGCGACACGAGGAGTAGGCAAGAGGCTCTGACGTAGACCGGGCGGCCTGTGTCGCATCTGTGTCACCGTGTCCGGGCTGAAAGACGTTCGTGCTGGTCAGCGGCTTGCGCTTGGCGCTCTGTAAATCCGTCGCGAAAGCTACAGAGGTTCGAATCCTCCACCCGCCACCAGGTGCGACAACGGCCCCTGACCAGCAGAGATGCTGATCGGGGGCCGTTGTCGTAGCCCGGCGCCGGCCGCACGGCGTCGCCGTTCTGCTCCGTGCCCACGCCAACTGCATCGACGGCGACGACACCATGGACGACAAGATCGGCGATGCGCTCGGATGACTCGCGGCGTCCGCATCGATAGCTGGCTCGGCTGCGCTGGGCGAGAATGTTCGAGTGGTCTTCAAAGCGACGTTCGCCTACGTGGCCCTGTCGGCGGTGGGTCTGGCGGCGGTCCTGACGGTGGTGGGTCTGACCGTTTGGCTATGGCGATCGATGCGACGTGGCGCTGCGTCTCGGTGGCGCGGGACCGGGTCACTGATGGCCGCACCGCAATCGGGGGCAGCATTCAACGAAGCTCGGGATGTCTGGCCAATGCCGGCGGACGAGTGAGTGCCGCACCCGTGCGGCTCAACTGTCGGTGATGTTCAGGTGACCGAGTTGAAGGCCCCTGGCAGGCGGTCAATGCGGCGCGCGGTGCTTCGTCTGGGTCAGGATTGGGGCGGCGGCAGTGCAACCGCAGCGGCGGCGCTCGTCGCGCTACGGCTCCGTCGCCTATGGGTCTCCCTGTGGATCCTCGTGGTGACCGCCACGATGTCGACGGCGGCATGCACCGCGAGTTGGCATCTCATCGAGTCGGTCCGGACGACGTTGTAGCGCGATCGGCGGTCCGGGGCAGCCAGTGGGCGTGGGCGGTTGACCCAGGGGAGCGAGACGCCAGCTCGCAACCGTCGAGGCGGTCAGGGGTCGCCGGACGGCCCGGGTGGCCGCGTCCCGCAGATCGTGGAGGCGAATTCGCTGCCCGAGCCAGGCGGTGGACAGCCCCGATCAGGTCATGGATCGCGGGCCTTTCCCGTGGTAGGCGATGATCCGGGCGGCCCGACCCCGTGCGCGTGGGTTTGTCGCTGATCTGCGGAGGGTCCGTCGACTCCCGACAGGCCGCTTCCGTAGCCCGCAAAATGAGCTATGGTGATCGATGTGATGGTTCGGGAGTGGTCGTCGCGCCCCTCACCTTCGGTGACCGCCCGCTATCTGTCTGTCGTTCCCTGAGCGGCCTCGGGTCGTTGAGATCGGGTTTGCGTCGATAGTGACATTGAGCGATTCATGGAGGCTGTTGCCGGGTCCTGACGGCGGTGATCTGGCACGTGGAGGTGGCGGAGCCTGGCCGAACGGCGGAACCTGCCCGCTGCTCGGGCTGGTGCCGCTCTCCCCGCTTTTCTGGGTACCCGAGGTGTGGCACGATCGTGGAACCTCCACCATCCCTGTGACACTCTCCCGACAGGAGCAATCATGTCTGGTCGAAGGCTGGGCCGACTGTTTGGCTCGCTCCTCGTGCTCGCCGCCGTCCTGGGTGGACCTGCCAGCGCCGGTGTGGTCGGCGCAGACGGCGGAGCGCAGATGGCGGACGTCGTCTGGACCATGGGTAGCGCGCGCTAAGCCCCGGCGTCGTCCCCGCTCCCAGTTCGTGGGGGCGACGTCTCTCCTGGAGGGGGTGGCGCATGGCCAGTCGAGACCAGCGGCGTAAGTCCACCGAACGCGCCTGGTTCATCACCGCACCCCTGGCCCTGTTCGCCATCGTCTTCAGCACTGCGATCGGCGTCATCTCCGACCGGCCCTTCGGGGACTGGGGTCTGGCGTTTCTGCTTTTCGTGGCGATGACGGGGATCAGCATCCCGGTGCTGAACCTCATCGTCCGGCGCCAGTCGGTCGGGGTGACGCTGACCGAGGTTCCCCTCGTCGTCGCGCTCTTCTTCCTGCCGCCGCTGACGGTCGTCCTGATCTACACGCTCTCCCTGCTGATCTGGAGCGCGTCGCACCGCTTCGCGCCGGCCAAGTTGTGGTTCAACGTGGCGAAGGCGGCGGCGGCCACCTCGCTGGCCGGGATGATCCTGCTGGCCCTGCCGCCGTTGCGCGGGGTCGGTCCGGGCACCTGGGGCAGCCTCTTCCTGGCGGTCAACAGCATCACCCTGGTCAGCCTGCTCTCGGTGGCCGGGGTGCACGTGCTGTTGCAGGGCTGGCCGGCCGGCCGGGAGGCGCTGCGTACCGCTCCCTCGGTCTTCCTCACCACCTCCATCAACGCCTCGGTCGGCCTGCTCGTCCTGATCGCGTTGCGGGCCACCTGGTGGTCGGCGTTGTTGCTGGCCGCGCTCTTCGCGGCGTTGGTCCAGGTCTACCGTTCGTACTCCCAGTTCTTCCGGCAGCACCGCACGCTGACCGGGATGTACGACCTGACCCGCCTGCTGAGCACCAGCGCGGAGGGAGCACTCGCCGACATCCTGCTCGACCGGGTCCGGGGCCTCATGCAGGCCGAGTACGCCACGCTCTGGCTGCCCGCCCAGGGCCGGCATCCCGAGGTGCTGCTGACCGCCCGGGTCGACACCCCGGGGCTGCTCGACTTCGCCCCCACCCCGGCGGTCTTCCGGGAACAGGCCCGCGGCCTGGCGAAGACCCTCTCGATCGGGCGGCTGCTCGGTGACGACACCGCGTTGCGTGGTGAGGTGAGCGCCAAGCAGGTCAAGGACGCCATCGTGGTGCCGCTGCGCTCCGGCCAGGCGGTGATCGGCACCTTGGAGGTGACCAACCGGCTCAGCGACATCGGCCACTTCACCCAGAGCGACATTCCGGTCTTCGAGACCGTCGCCGCGCACGCCGCCGTCGCCCTGGAGAACTCCCGCCTGGTCGACCGGCTGCGGCACGACGCCTATCACGACGCGTTGACCAAGCTGCCCAACCGGCGGCGGATCACCGCCGCGCTGGCCGAGGCGGTGAAGATCCGGGCCCCCGGCGAGGTGGTCGCCGTGCTCCTCTTCGACGTGGACGGGCTGCGGCAGGTCAACGAGTCGCTGGGGCACGCCGCCGGCGACAAGGTCCTCGTCGAGGTGGCCGAGCGGCTACGCGCCTGTGCCCCGTCGTCCGCCCTGGTGGGCCGACCCGGCGGGGACGAGTTCCTGGTGACCCTCCGGCTGGAGAACGCGGACGAGGCCCTGGAGCTGGCCGCCCAGTTGCGGGAGCAGATCCGCGACGAGATGGTCTTCGACGCGCTCACCCTCGACGTGGACACCGCGGTCGGCGTGGCGGTGCACCCCGACCACGGCAGCGACGCCGCGACCCTGCTGCAACGGGTGGACCTGGCGGCCACCGCGGCCAAGTCGGTCCCGGGCAGCGTGCAGATCTTCAACCCGGCGCTGGAGTCGCGGTCGCTGCGCCGGCTCGGACTCGCCGGGGACCTGCGCCGCGCCCTCGACGAGGGCAAGCTGGAGGTCTACTTCCAGCCCAAGGTGACGCTGCGGGACCGCCGGCTGCTGGGGGTGGAGTGCCTGGCCCGCTGGGAGCACCCGGCGCACGGCACGGTCGCCCCGGAGGATTTCGTCGCGGTGGCCGAGCACACCGGCCAACTCGGCCGGCTCACCGAGTTCGTCCTCCGGGAGGGCCTGCGACGCAGCCGGGACTGGAGCCAGACCGGCCAGCCGCTCGCCGTCGCGGTCAACATCGCCGCCCGTACGCTCACCGACCGGTACTTCCCGGACCGGGTGCGGGAGCTGCTGACCGAGTACGACGTGCCGCCGCAGCTACTGACCATCGAGATCCCGGAGTCCGGGGTGCTGGACGGCACCGAACGGCCGATCCCCACCCTGCGCCGCCTGCGCGACCTCGGCGTACGGCTCGCGCTGGACGACTTCGGCACCGGGAACTCGTCGCTGGCCCAGCTCCGCCGGCTGCCGGTGCACGAGGTGAAGGTGGACCGGTCGTTCGTGCAGGGGATGGCGACCGACCCGGGCGACCTGGCGATCGTGAACGCGGTGGTGACCCTCTCCCAGCAGTTCGGCCTGGCGGTGGTGGCCGAGGGGGTGGAGAGCGAGCTGACCCTGGAACTGCTCCAGGACATCGGCTGCGAGATCGGTCAGGGTTTCCTCTTCAGCCGTCCGCTGCCGTACGAGCGGCTGGAGGCGTGGTTCGGTGCCCAGGTGGACCAGGAGACGACCGCCGTCCCCGGCGAGCTGCCCCGGCTGCGTGTGGTGCCCTGAGCTGGGCGGACATGGCACCAGGGGATCCGATTTCACCGCCGGCGCGGGTCCGTGTAATGTATCCCCTGCGCGACGCCCTCCGGGGTGATCGGGTAGGCCCCCTTAGCTCAGTCGGCAGAGCGTCTCCATGGTAAGGAGAAGGTCTACGGTTCGATTCCGTAAGGGGGCTCAGAGGGTCCGGCTGGACCCGCCTGCGGCGGTGTAGCTCAGATGGTAGAGCAAGCGGCTCATAATCGCTGTGTCGCCGGTTCAAGTCCGGCCACCGCTACTCTCGTCCTCCGGGCCAGATCCCGGTGGTGGGTGGGACGGGCGCCACAGGCGCCCACTTTGCATGTCTGCGCAATACCTGCGTAAGCTCATGTGCTGAAGTAGTTACCTTAGCGAGGAAGGCACTCCGCCGTGGCGAAGGCGACCGATGTCCGGCCGAAGATCACTTTGGCGTGTGTGGAGTGCAAGGAGCGCAACTACATCACGCGCAAGAACCGTCGTAACGACCCGGACCGCATCGAGCTGAAGAAGTTCTGCCCCCGGGACGGCAAGCACACGGTCCACCGCGAGACCCGCTGACCCGCGGCCGGCACCGCCGGCCCGGTCCCGAAGCGATACCCGGACGCCGATCCGCACGGATGGCGCGGCCCTGAGCCGCCCTCCCGTACGGGTCGGCGTTCGTGCTTGCCGTGTAGGTTCGGCGGCATGTCCCTGGACCCGTCCTTCGTCGGCCGGAGCTATCCGCCGACCGCCCCCTACCAGGTGGGCCGAGAAAAGATCCGCGAGTTCGCCACCGCCATCGGCGCCACCGATCCGGCCCACCACGACCCGGCGGCGGCCCGGGTGCTCGGCCATCCGGACGTGGTCGCCCCGCCGACCTTCCCGGTGTTGGTCACCATGGCCGCCACCCAGCAGATCGTCGAGGATCCGGCGCTCGGCGTCGACTACAGCCGGGTGGTCCACGGCGACCAGCGCTTCGCGTACACCCGTCCGGTGGTGGCCGGGGACGAGCTGGTCTGCGTGAACACCATCGAGGAGGTCACCAACCGGGGTGGGCACGGCTTCCTGACCACCCGCACCGACGTGGCCACCGTGGCCGGTGAGCCGGTGGTCGCCGTCTGGTCCAAGATCGTCGTACGTGGGGAGTCCTGACGTGGAGCTGCCGACCCAGACGTTCCGGGTGACCCGGGCGGACCTGGTCCGCTACGCCGGCGCCTCGGGCGACTTCAACCCGATCCACTGGAGCGACCGGACCGCCACGAAGGTGGGCCTGCCCGGGGTGATCGCCCACGGCATGTTCACCATGGCCCTGGTCGGCCGGGCGGTGGCGGCGTGGGCCGGTGCGCCCGACGCGGTGGTCGACTTCGGCGTCCGGTTCACCCGCCCGGTGGTCGTGCCGGACGACGACGAGGGCACCGAGATCACCGTCGACGCGGTGGTCAAGGAGGTCACCGAGGACGGCCTGACCAGGCTCGACGTGACCGCTAGATGCCTGGGGGAGAAGGTTCTCTCGCAGGCCAGGGCGACGGTCCGGACCGCCGGCTGACCGGTCGTCCGGACGCGGTGGGTGGTACCGGTTGGGAAAGTCGGGGCGGTACCCGTACACTGGTCCGCCGTGGGGCAAGTGACCCCTGCCAGGTCGGTTGGACCGGGTGGGGCGAGCGTTGCCGCACAGGGGTGTAGCTCAATTGGCAGAGCAGCGGTCTCCAAAACCGCAGGCTGCAGGTTCAAGTCCTGTCACCCCTGCGCCTCAGGCCTGACCGTTCCCGTGGGTCGCGCCGCCAAACGGCGGCGTCCGGCCCGTGGTGGTGGCATCGGCGGGGTGGCTCCGAGGCAATCGGAGCCCTTCGTCCGGTCCGCCGGCCGCGGCCCGTCGCGGGACGGTTGGTCCGGCCGGCGTGACCAGCGCCGCGTACGCCGCCCGGGCGTACGACCCGACATCCCGCGACGGAGGGCGAAGTGGCCGAGAGTAAGCGGCGCGGCGAGGACGCCGGCGACGACGGTCGGCGCGACGAGCGCGACGAGATCGTCGACGAGGTGGCCGCCGACGACGACGCCACCGAAGCGGACGAGCCGGTTTCCCGGGGTGGCACCGCGACGCGTTCGCGGGCCCGCGCCGAGTCGGCCGACAGCAAGCCGAAGACCCGTACCGAGACCGGCCGAGTAGGGCCGTTCGCCCGCATCGCGCGTTTCTTCCGCGAGGTGGTCGCCGAACTGCGTAAGGTCATCTGGCCGACCCGCAAGGAGCTGCTGACCTACACGGCTGTGGTGGTCACCTTCGTCGCGGTGATGCTGACGATCGTGGGCCTTCTCGACTTCGCGTTCGCGAAGGGCGTGCTGTGGGTCTTCGGCAACCCCAGCTGACCGGCCGACTGAGCCGATAGTGACGGAAGTGAGCGAGCGTGCCTGAGTACGACGAGACCGCCGAGACCACGGACGAGCAGTCCACGGTGGCGACGGCGGCCAGTGACGAGTCGGTCGAGGCCGCCAGCGAGCCGGAGTTCCCGACCACGGAGCCGGCACCGGACGAGGACTACGACCCGGTCGCCGAGCTGCGCCAGAAGCTGCGCTACGCGCCCGGCGACTGGTACGTGGTGCACTCGTACGCCGGCTACGAGAACAAGGTCAAGACCAACCTCGAGACCCGGATCACCTCCCTGGACATGGAGGACTTCATCTACCAGGTCGAGGTGCCGACCCGGGAAGAGGTCGAGGTCAAGAACGGCAAGCGGTCCCAGATCCAGGCCAAGGTCTTCCCCGGCTACATCCTGGTCCGGATGGAGCTGACCGCGGAGTCGTACTCGTGCGTGCGCAACACGCCGGGGGTCACCGGCTTCGTGGGGGCCACCGACCGGGCCGACCGGCCGGCGCCGTTGAGCCTCGACGAGGTGCTCAAGTGGCTGGCCCCGGCGGTGGAGACCGAGCAGAAGAAGGCCAAGCCCGAGGTGCGGGTCCTCGACTTCGAGGTCGGCGACTCGGTCACCGTCACCGACGGCGCGTTCGCCTCGCTGCCGGCGACGATCAGTGAGATCAACGCCGACCAGCAGAAGCTCAAGGTGCTGGTGTCGATCTTCGGCCGGGAGACGCCGGTCGAGCTGAACTTCAACCAGGTCGCCAAGATCTGACGACGTACCGGCGCCGGCGGTGGGCAGACGGCCCGCCGCCGGCGCTGTCGTCGGGCCCTCCGCCGGGCCTCGGCGCGGGGGCGGTCGGAGGTTGCGCTACTCTTGAACGTCGCCGTTGTCGCACCGCGCTGACCGTGCGCGCCCGCGGCCGGCGCATTTCCCAGTTTCAAGCCCCAGGAAGTGACATGCCTCCGAAGAAGAAGCTCGTCAAGACGTTCACGCTTCAGCTCAAGGCGGGCCAGGCCACGCCGGCGCCGCCGGTCGGCCCCGCGCTCGGCCAGCACGGCGTGAACATCATGGAGTTCTGCAAGTCCTACAACGCGCAGACCGAGGCTCAGCGGGGCGACATCGTCCCGGCCGAGATCAGCGTGTACGAGGACCGGTCCTTCACCTTCGTGCTGAAGACCCCGCCCGCCGCCCGGCTGCTGCTCAAGGCCGCCGGCGTGGACAAGGGCTCGGGCGTCCCGCAGAGCCAGAAGGTCGGCTCGGTGAGCCAGGCCCAGGTGCGTGAGATCGCCGAGAAGAAGATGGTCGACCTCAACGCCAACGACATCGACCAGGCTGCGAAGATCATCGCCGGCACCGCCCGGTCGATGGGCATCGTCGTCAACGACTGACGTCGGCCTCCGACTCACCCGATCAGTTCGTGGGAGGGCGCGCGGACGCCGCGGCCCGCCAGAGACCACAGGAGTAATCAGAGATGCAGCGCAGCAAGACCTACCGCAAGGCCGCCGAGGTCATCGACCGGGCGAAGCTCTACACCCCGGCCGAGGCCGTGAAGCTGGCCAAGGACACCACCAGCACCAAGTTCGACGCCACGGTCGAGGTCGCCATGCGCCTCGGCGTCGACCCCCGCAAGGCGGACCAGATGGTCCGCGGCGTGGTCAACCTGCCGCACGGCACCGGTAAGACCGCCCGCGTGATCGTCTTCGCCGCCGGCGCGAAGGCCGAGGAGGCCGTCGCCGCCGGTGCGGACGAGGTGGGCACCGACGAGCTCGTCGCCCGCATCCAGGGTGGTTGGCTGGACTTCGACGCGGCGATCGCCACTCCGGACCAGATGGCCAAGATCGGCCGGATCGCGCGGATCCTGGGCCCGCGCGGCCTGATGCCGAACCCGAAGACGGGCACGGTGACCATGGACGTCACCAAGGCCGTTCAGGACATCAAGGGCGGCAAGATCACCTTCCGGGTGGACAAGCACTCCAACCTGCACCTGATCATCGGCAAGGCCTCGTTCTCCGAGACCCAGCTGATCGACAACTACGCTGCGGTGCTGGACGAGGTGCTGCGCGCCAAGCCGTCCGCGGCCAAGGGCAAGTACCTCAAGAAGGTCACCCTGACCACCACCATGGGCCCGGGCGTCCCGGTCGACCCGAACGTGGTGAAGAACCTCCAGGAGACCGGCGCCGAGGGCTGACCGACTCCCGCGAAGGGCCCCGCCACGGACCGTGGCGGGGCCCTTCCGTGTCCGCGGGTTGTGGCAGGCTCGTCCCATGCGACTGGAGGAGGTCTGGCTCCGGTACCACCGGGGCGGCTCCTGGGTGCTGCGCGGCGCCACGGCGCGGCTCGACCCGGGTGAGGTGGCGGTCGTACTCGGCCGCAACGGGGTGGGTAAGTCAACCCTGCTCCAGCTCTGCGCCGGGGTGCTCCGGCCGGTGCGTGGCCGGGTCGTCGACCGCCCCCGCCGGGTCGGCTGGGTACCGGAGCGCTTTCCGGCCGACCAGCCCTTCACCGTCGCCCGCTACCTGACCGGGATGGGTCGGGCGGCCGGGCTCGACCGGGCCGGTGCCGACCGGGCGGTCGACCACTGGACGGCCCGGCTGGGCCTGACCCGGTTCCGCACGGTCCGCCTGCCGGAGCTGTCCAAGGGCACCGCGCAGAAGGTCGGCCTGGCCCAGTCGATGCTCCGCACACCCGGACTACTGGTGCTGGACGAGCCCTGGGAGGGGCTGGACGCGGCAGCCCGGGAGCTGGTCCCGGAGTTGGTCGACGAGGTGCTGGCCGGTGGCGGATCGGTCCTGGTCAGCGACCACCGGGGGGAGACCGTCCGGCTGCCGGGCGCCCGCCGCTGGACGGTGGACGACGGGCTGGTGTCCGAGGAGCCCTCCGCCGGTCCGGAGGCCGTCGCGGTGGTCGAGATCGCCGTCCCGGCCGCGCGGGTCGCCGGCACCGTCGCCCGGCTGCGCGCCGAGGGCCACCACGTTCTCCGGGTACGCGACCACGCCGTCCCACCGCCGGGGACGGCTGCGCCGCCGCTACCCGGTCCGTCTGCTGGGGCTGCACTGGTGTCACCCGGTTCGGCCACCGGGGCTGGGCCGGTGCCGTCCGGTTCGGCCGGTGACGCTGTGCCGCCGCGGTCCGGTTCGTCTGCTGGCGCTGTGGCGCTGTTGCCCGGTTCGGCCGGTGACGCTGTGCCGTTGGTGCCCGGTTCGGCCGCCGGGGCTGGGCCGGTGCTGCTTGGTTCGGCCGATCGCGCTGTGCCGCTGCCACCCGGTTCCCCCGCCGGGGCGGTTCTGCCGGGCGCCGGCGACCCCGGTCCCGTCCCATCCCCTGCGGGCCGGTCCGTCGGTGACCTGGCGCGGGACGGCCGGCCGGGCGAGGTGCCCCGCTGAGCGCGCTGGTCCGACTTCGGCTGGCCGGCTTCCTGCGTACCGGTCGGGCGATGGCGCCGCTGCTGGCCGGCCTGCTCGCCCTGGGCGTCTTCTACGGCGGCGGCCGGGCCGAGCCGGCCGAGGCGTACGGCGTCTCTGCCGTGGTGCTCTTTCCGGTGCTGGCCTGGCAGACCAAGATCGTGCTGGACGTCGAGCCGGACATCCAGCGCCGGATGGCACTGGTGCTGGTGGGCCCGGCCCGGGAGCGGGTCGCCGGGCTGCTCGCGGCGGCGGTCGCGGGCGTGGCAACGGTGGTCGTGGCACTGGTCTTTCCCTGGCTGGTCGGCGGGGTGGCCGTGCCGGCACCGGGGGACCCCCCGTTGGTGGCCTCGCTCACCCTCGGGCTCTGGGCGCACCTGCTCGCACTGCTGCCGGCGGGGGCACTGGGTGCCCTGGCCAGCCGGGCACTGACCCGCACCGCCGGGTACGGCGTCGCGGTGCTCGCCGTGGGCGCGGTCGGCACCTTGGCGCTGGGCCTGCGCGGCTCGGTGGCGCCCTGGTTGGTGCCGCCGGTGCTGGCGACCGCACGGGCGCTCGCCAGCCCACTGCCGGCCCACACCGCCCTGCTGCTCTCTGGCTGGGCGGTCGCCTGGGCCGGCGTGGTGTTGGCGGGCTACGCCTGGCGGCGGCGGGTCCGCCCCTGACGGTGAGGAGGTGGGAGCAGAGCAGGTCACCCGGCCAGCTCTGACTCAGCCGCTGACAGTCGGCCCCTGCGCGCGGCCGGAAGCACCCATGGTCGGCGAGCCGGCCATCCTCGATCTTGTCAACGCGGCCCCTGACCGCCGATCTCCTCTGCCGGGCGCACCGCGCTGCTGGCTGGGCGCACCGGCGCCGAGGCACCGCTGCCGGGCGCACCGCGCTGCCGGCTGGGCGCACCGGCGCTGAGGGCAGCGGGGCGTGGCTCCCGGCGGAGCTACACCCGCATCAAGATCGTGCTGGATCCAGGATGTAGTGGCCTCACGCGACTCGGAGGCCACTACATCCTGGAAGTTGTGCGATCTTGGAGCTGGAGCTGGAGCTGGAGCTGGAGCTGGAGCTGGAGCTGGAGCTGGAGCTGAAGCCGGAGCCGGAACCGGAGCTGGAAGCCGGCACCGGCACCGGCACCGGCACCGGCACCGGCACCGGCACCGAAACCGGAAGCCGGGAGGCGTGAGGCGAGGCGCCAGCCGGGAGCCGCCAGCCGCCAGCCGGGGAGCCGGGAGCCGGGAGGGAGGCGTGAGCGGGGGCACTCCGGATGCGATTTGGAGATGGCGCGGCCCGTCACGTAACCTAGCCCGGTAGTTCCACCCAGAGACCGCTGGTCACCGTGCTCCGGCACGGTCGAAGGCCCCGCGATGACGGGCGACCCGCGCAGGGCGGCAAGCGTAACTCGGTTCCTACCGTGGTCCGCCGACCATGGTGATCAGGCCGGCCCTCGCCCCGCGCGCCCTGCGCCGGGGCTTTTCTCGTTGTCGTGATGCCTCCGGCGCCGTCGCAGAGCTTCCGCTCGTCGACGGCGACCAGCTCCGAGCAACGAGAGAGGAGGGACATGGCGGACAAGCCGATCCGGGCCGACAAGGCCACGGCCGTCGCTGAGCTGACCGAGAGCTTCCGCAACGCGGGCGCTGCGGTGCTCACCGAGTACCGTGGTCTGACGGTTTCCCAGCTCACCCAGCTGCGGCGCTCGCTCGGCAAGGAGACCACCTACACGGTCGCGAAGAACACGCTGGCCAAGCGTGCCGCGACCGAGGCGGGCATCTCCGGCCTCGACGAGCTGTTCACCGGTCCTACCGCGCTGACTTTCGTTTCGGGCGACGTCGTCGAGGCGGCGAAGGGGCTTCGCGACTTCGCGAAGGCCAACCCGAAGCTCGTCATCAAGGGCGGTGTCTTCGAGGGCAAGGCCATTTCCGCGGCCGAGGTCACGAAGCTCGCCGAACTGGAGTCCCGTGAGGTGCTGCTGGCCAAGCTGGCCGGCGCGATGAAGGGCAACCTGAGCAAGGCTGCGGCCCTGTTCCAGGCTCCGCTCTCCAAGACCGCCCGCCTGGCGGCCGCCCTGCAGGACAAGCGCGAGAAGGAGGGCGCCGAGGCGGCCTGAGGCCCTCCCGGCGCACCCACGTTCTTAGTTTCCATTGTGAGAAAGGACGCCAGACATGGCGAAGCTCAGCACCGACGAGCTGCTCGACGCGTTCAAGGAGATGACGCTGATCGAGCTCTCTGAGTTCGTGAAGCAGTTCGAGGAGACCTTCGAGGTCACCGCCGCGGCGCCGGTCGCGGTCGCCGCTGCCGGTGGCGCTGCCGCCCCGGCCGAGGCCGAGCCGGAGAAGGACGAGTTCGACGTCGTCCTCGAGGCCGACGGTGGCAAGAAGATCCAGGTCATCAAGGTCGTGCGCGAGCTGACCGGCCTGGGCCTCAAGGAGGCCAAGGACGCGGTCGAGTCCGCGCCGAAGGCCATCCTGGAGAAGGTCAACAAGGAGACCGCCGAGAAGGCCAAGGCCAAGCTCGAGGGCGAGGGCGCCAAGGTCACCCTCAAGTGACCTGAGGTCGACCTCGGGTCGACCTTGGCGCGAGCCCGGCTCACGTGAGCTGGGGCACACCGCGTCGTGGCGGGCGGTGATCCGGTGACGGATCACCGCCCGCTGTGCTTGGTGACTCCGGGTGTGAGTGGCGTGAGCAGGGCGTCCGCACGCGGTGTGCGGCGTGGTGGCGCCGTCCTGCGGTAGCCCGCCGGTGGGAAACCCGGCGGAGACCCGGGATGAGGCCCTTGACGCGGCCCGGGCCTGCCAGGCACGCTGACACCAGCAAGACCTTCCGCGCTTGCGACGGCCAACTCTTGGGTATGGCTGCGGTGGCACCATCAGCGCCGCCACGCCCGAGCGGCCCGACAGGAACGTTGCGTTCCGAGCGGCCCGGTGAGCCCCTGTTTCCGGGGGAGCCGAGGCGCGTTCCGCAATGACCTGCGGGATGGGCTGGACAGCGGTTAGCCTCTCGGCTACACTGCTAGTTTGCGCTGCCTTCCGACTTGACCCCTGCTCGGAAATGTCCGTTTACGGATATTTCTGGCGGGGTCATTGGAGTGCACGCGTACCAGCCGTTCTGCAGCACCGGTCCTCGGAAGGACGCATCTTGGCAGCTTCCCGCCCTGCGAAGACCAGTCGTACGTCGAGCGCTTTCGCTCCCCGCCGAGTTTCTTTCGGCAGGATCACCGAACACCTCGAGGTCCCCAACCTCCTCGCCATTCAGAACGAGTCCTTCGACTGGCTCGTCGGCAACGAGGGTTGGCAGGGCCGGTCGGCGGACGACCCGCACGCACGCTCGGGTCTCGCGGAGATCCTCGACGAGATCAGTCCCATTGAGGACTTCTCCGGCACCATGTCGCTCTCCTTCTCGGCACCGCGCTTCGACGAGGTCAAGGCCTCGATCGAGGAGTGCAAGGAGAAGGACCTGACCTACTGCGCCCCGCTGTTCGTGACCGCGGAGTTCACCAACAACACCACCGGCGAGATCAAGAGCCAGACGGTGTTCATGGGTGACTTCCCGATGATGACGCCCAAGGGCACCTTCATCATCAACGGCACCGAGCGCGTCGTGGTCAGCCAGCTCGTCCGGTCCCCGGGCGTCTACTTCGACAAGCAGCCGGACAAGACCTCCGACCGCGACCTCTCCAGCGTCAAGGTCATCCCGAGTCGGGGTGCCTGGCTGGAGTTCGACATCGACAAGCGCGACACGGTCGGCGTCCGCATCGACCGTAAGCGTCGGCAGGCCGTCACGGTCCTGCTCAAGGCCATCGGATGGTCCGCGGAGCAGATCCGCGAGAAGTTCGGCTGGTCCGAGCTGATGATGACCACGCTCGAGAAGGACCACATCGCCGGCCAGGACGAGGCCCTGCTCGACATCTACCGCAAGCTCCGCCCTGGCGAGCCGCCGACCCGCGAGAACGCCCAGACCCTGCTCGACAACCTCTTCTTCAACCCGAAGCGGTACGACGTCGCCAAGGTCGGTCGTTACAAGTTCAACAAGAAGCTCGAAGTGGGTGTGCCGATCACCACCGGCACGCTGACCGAGGACGACATCGTCGCCACCGTGGAGTACCTCTGCCGGCTGCACGCCGGTGAGGACGGCTACGAGGCCGACGACATCGACCACTTCGGCAACCGGCGTCTGCGTACCGTGGGCGAGCTGATCCAGAACCAGGTTCGGGTCGGCCTGTCCCGGATGGAGCGGGTCGTCCGCGAGCGGATGACCACCCAGGACGTCGAGGCGATCACGCCGCAGACCCTGATCAACATCCGCCCGGTGGTGGCGGCGATCAAGGAGTTCTTCGGTACGTCGCAGCTGTCCCAGTTCATGGACCAGACCAACCCGCTGGCGGGCCTGACCCACCGGCGCCGGCTGAGCGCGCTCGGCCCGGGTGGTCTGTCCCGGGAGCGGGCCGGCTTCGAGGTCCGTGACGTGCACCCGTCCCACTACGGCCGGATGTGCCCGATCGAGACGCCGGAAGGCCCGAACATCGGCCTGATCGGCGCGCTCTCCACCTTCGCCCGGGTCAACCCGTTCGGCTTCATCGAGACGCCGTACCGGAAGGTCGTCGAGGGTCGGGTCACCGACCAGATCGACTACCTGACCGCGGACGAGGAGGACCGGTTCGTCAAGGCCCAGGCCAACGCGCCGCTCAAGGCCGACGGCACCTTCGCCGAGGACCGGGTCCTGTGCCGCCGTAAGGGTGGCGAGACCGAGGACGTGGTGCCCGGCGCCGTCGACTACATGGACGTGTCGCCGCGGCAGATGACCTCGGTCGCGACCGCGATGATCCCGTTCCTGGAGCACGACGACGCCAACCGCGCGCTGATGGGCGCGAACATGCAGCGCCAGGCGGTGCCGCTGGTCAAGGCGGAGTCGCCGCTGGTCGGCACCGGCATGGAGTACCGCGCCGCGGTCGACGCCGGTGACGTGGTGGTGGCCGAGGTCGGTGGGGTCATCGAGGACCTCTGCGCCGACTACATCACCATCCACCAGGACGACGGCCACCGCCGGACGTACCTGCTGCACAAGTTCCGCCGCTCCAACGCCGGCTCCTGCGTCAACCAGAAGCCGGTGGTCTTCGAGGGCGACCGCGTCGAGGCCGGTCAGGTCATCGCCGACGGTCCGTGCACCGACGAGGGCGAGATGGCGCTCGGACGCAACCTGCTGGTGGCGTTCATGTGCTGGGAGGGCCACAACTACGAGGACGCGATCATCCTGTCGCAGCGCCTCGTGCAGCAGGACGTGCTCACCTCGATCCACATCGAGGAGCACGAGGTCGACGCCCGGGACACCAAGCTCGGCCCGGAGGAGATCACCCGCGACATCCCGAACGTCAGCGAGGAGATGCTCGCCGACCTCGACGAGCGCGGCATCATCCGGATCGGCGCCGAGGTCGTCCCCGGCGACATCCTGGTCGGCAAGGTCACGCCGAAGGGCGAGACCGAGCTGACCCCGGAGGAGCGGCTGCTCCGCGCGATCTTCGGGGAGAAGGCGCGTGAGGTCCGGGACACCTCGCTGAAGGTGCCGCACGGTGAGACCGGCACGGTCATCGGCGTGCGTACCTTCTCCCGCGAGGACGGCGACGAGCTGCCGCCGGGCGTCAACGAGCTGGTCCGGGTCTACGTCGCCCAGAAGCGCAAGATCCAGGACGGTGACAAGCTCGCCGGCCGGCACGGCAACAAGGGCGTCATCTCGAAGATCCTGCCGATCGAGGACATGCCGTTCCTGGAGGACGGCACCCCGGTCGACATCGTGCTCAACCCGCTGGGTGTGCCGTCCCGGATGAACATCGGTCAGGTCCTGGAGACCCACCTCGGGTGGGTGGCCAAGACCGGCTGGAGCGTGGCGGGCGACGACACCGACTGGAAGCGTCAGCTCCGGTCGATCGAGGCGCACGAGTCCGAGCCGGACACCAACGTGGCCACCCCGGTCTTCGACGGTGCCCGCGAGGAGGAGATCTCCGGTCTGCTCGCGTCGACCCTGCCCAACCGGGACGGCAAGCAGTTGATCGGTTCCTCCGGCAAGGCGCAGCTCTTCGACGGTCGCTCCGGCGAGCCGCTGCCGGACCCGATCGCGGTCGGCTACATCTACATCCTGAAGCTCAACCACCTGGTCGACGACAAGATCCACGCCCGGTCGACCGGTCCGTACTCGATGATCACCCAGCAGCCGCTGGGTGGTAAGGCGCAGTTCGGTGGTCAGCGCTTCGGCGAGATGGAGTGTTGGGCGATGCAGGCGTACGGCGCTGCCTACGCCCTGCAGGAGCTGCTGACCATCAAGTCCGACGACGTGCTGGGCCGGGTGAAGGTCTACGAGGCGATCGTCAAGGGCGAGAACATCCCCGAGCCGGGCATCCCGGAGTCGTTCAAGGTGCTGCTCAAGGAGCTGCAGTCGCTGTGCCTCAATGTCGAGGTGCTCTCCAGCGACGGTGTGGCCCTGGAGATGCGGGAGACCGACGACGAGGTGTTCCGGGCGGCGGAGGAGCTGGGCATCGACCTGTCCCGGCGCGAGCCGAGCTCGGTCGAAGAGGTCTGAGGTGGTGGTTCGGGGCCGGGTCACCCGGCCCCGAACCCCGCCGGTTAGCTAGCAGTACAGACGACGACATAGGGGACATAGTGCTCGACGTCAACTTCTTCGACGAGCTGCGCATCGGCCTCGCCACCGCTGACGACATCCGTCAGTGGTCGCACGGTGAGGTCAAGAAGCCTGAGACGATCAACTACCGCACCCTGAAGCCGGAAAAGGACGGGCTCTTCTGCGAGAAGATCTTCGGTCCGCAGCGGGACTGGGAGTGCTACTGCGGTAAGTACAAGCGGGTCCGCTTCAAGGGCATCATCTGCGAGCGCTGTGGCGTCGAGGTGACCCGCTCCAAGGTTCGTCGTGAGCGGATGGGGCACATCGAGCTCGCCGCTCCGGTGACCCACATCTGGTACTTCAAGGGCGTGCCGAGCCGGCTGGGCTACCTGCTGGACCTCGCCCCCAAGGACCTCGAAAAGATCATTTACTTCGCCTCGTACGTCGTGACGAGCGTGGACGCCGAGTCGCGTCACCGCGACCTCTCGACCATCGAGAACGAGATCCTCGCCGAGAAGCGGCAGTCCGAGAACAGCCGCGACTCGGAGATCGAGAAGCGGGCCGCGAAGCTCGAGGCCGATTTGGCCGAGCTGGAGGCCGAGGGCGCGAAGGCGGACGTCCGGCGCAAGGTCAAGGAGGGCGGAGAGCGCGAGATGCGCCAGATCCGCGACCGGGCCCAGCGCGAGATCGACCGCCTGGACGAGGTGCTCGACACCTTCCGCAAGCTGGAGCCGAAGCAGCTCGTCACCGACGAACTGCTCTACCGCGAGCTGCGCGACCGGTTCGGTGAGTACTTCACCGGCGGGATGGGCGCCGAGGCCATCAAGGCGCTGGTCCAGAACATGGACCTCGACGCCGAGGCCGAGAGCCTGCGCGAGACCATCCGCTCCGGCAAGGGCCAGCGGAAGATCCGCGCCCTGAAGCGGCTCAAGGTCGTCGCGGCGTTCCTGAACACCCGCAACTCGCCGCTGGGCATGGTGCTGGACTGCGTCCCGGTCATCCCGCCGGACCTGCGCCCGATGGTGCAGCTCGACGGTGGCCGCTTCGCGACCTCCGACCTGAACGACCTGTACCGCCGGGTGATCAACCGGAACAACCGGCTCAAGCGACTGATCGACCTCGGCGCACCCGAGATCATCGTCAACAACGAGAAGCGGATGCTCCAGGAGGCCGTCGACGCGCTGTTCGACAACGGCCGCCGTGGCCGGCCGGTCACCGGTCCGGGTAACCGCCCGCTGAAGTCGCTCTCCGACATGCTCAAGGGCAAGCAGGGCCGGTTCCGCCAGAACCTGCTCGGCAAGCGCGTCGACTACTCCGGCCGATCGGTCATCGTGGTCGGCCCGAAGCTGAAGCTGCACCAGTGCGGCCTGCCCAAGCAGATGGCCCTGGAGCTGTTCAAGCCGTTCGTGATGAAGCGGCTGGTCGATCTCAACCACGCGCAGAACATCAAGTCCGCCAAGCGGATGGTCGAGCGGCAGCGGCCGGTCGTGTGGGACGTGCTGGAAGAGGTCATCGGCGAGCACCCGGTGCTGCTCAACCGGGCGCCGACCCTGCACCGCCTGGGCATCCAGGCCTTCGAGCCGCAGCTCGTCGAGGGCAAGGCGATCCAGATCCACCCGCTGGTCTGCACCGCGTTCAACGCCGACTTCGACGGTGACCAGATGGCGGTGCACGTGCCGCTGTCGGCCGAGGCCCAGGCCGAGGCGCGGATCCTGATGCTGTCGTCGAACAACATCCTCAAGCCGGCCGACGGCAAGCCGGTCACCATGCCCACCCAGGACATGGTCATCGGCCTCTACCACCTGACCCACCTCACCCCGGGTGGTACGGGCGAGGGCCGGGCGTTCAGCTCGGACGCCGAGGCGCGGATGGCCTTCGACGCCGGTGAGCTGCACCTGCAGACCCCGGTCAAGATCCGGCTGCGCGGCGTGATCGGTGTCGACAACGGCGCCGGCGCCGAGCCGTGGGCCGCGCCCGAGGGCTGGGTCGAGGGCGAGGCGCTGACCGTGGAGACCACGCTCGGCCGGGTCCTGTTCAACGAGACGCTGCCGCAGGGCTACCGCTTCGTGAACTACGAGATCCGCAAGGGCCAGCTCTCCGCGATCGTCAACGACCTCGCGGAGCGCTTCCCGAAGGTGGCCCTCGCGGCCACCCTGGACGGCCTCAAGGAGGCCGGCTTCCACTGGGCCACCTGGTCCGGCGTCACCATCGGCATGGAGGACGTCATCGCTCCGCCGCGCAAGCGGGAGATCCTGGAGCGGTACGAGAAGGAAGCCGACCGGATCGACAAGCAGTACCAGCGTGGTCTGATGACCGCCGAGGAGCGTCGCGGCGAGCTCATCGAGATCTGGACCAAGGCGACCAACGAGGTCGCCAAGGAGATGGACACCGCGCTGCCGCAGGAGAACCCGCTGTGGAAGATGATCAACTCGGGTGCCCGCGGTAACCTGCTCCAGCTCCGGCAGATCGCGGCGATCCGTGGTCTGGTGGCCAACCCGAAGGGTGAGATCATCCCGCGGCCGATCAAGGCCTCGTACCGGGAGGGTCTGTCCGTGCTGGAGTACTTCATCTCCACGCACGGTGCCCGTAAGGGTCTCGCCGACACCGCGCTGCGTACCGCCGACTCGGGTTACCTGACCCGTCGTCTGGTGGACGTCTCGCAGGACGTCATCATCCGCGAGGAGGACTGCGGCACCGACCGGGCCATCCCGATGCAGATCGGCGAGCGCCTGGAGGGTGGCAGGCTGGTCGTGCACGAGCACGCCGAGACCAGCGTGCACGCCCGGACCCTGGCCGACGACATCAAGGGGCCGGATGGCACCGTCGTCGCCGAGCGGGGCCAGGACATCAACTCCATCGGGGTCGACAAGATCGTCGCCGCCGGGGTGGAGACGGTGCGGGTGCGCAGCGTGCTCACCTGCGAGTCGAAGCTGGGCGTCTGCGGCGCGTGCTACGGCCGTTCGCTGCCGACCGGCAAGACCGTGGACGTCGGCGAGGCGGTCGGCATCATCGCCGCCCAGTCGATCGGTGAGCCGGGTACCCAGCTCACGATGCGTACCTTCCACACCGGTGGTGTCGCGGGTGAGGACATCACCCAGGGTCTGCCGCGTGTCCAGGAGATCTTCGAGGCCCGGATCCCGAAGGGCAAGGCGCCCATCGCCGACACCCCGGGCCGGATCCGGATCGAGGACGGCGAGCGGTCGCGGAAGATCATCGTGGTGCCGGACGACGGCAGCGACGAGATCGTCTACGACAAGATCTCCAAGCGGGTCCGGCTGCGGACCCACGACGGGGATCACGTCGAGGTCGGCGAGAAGCTCACCGAGGGCACCATCGACCCGCACGAGCTGCTGCGCATCCTCGGCCCGCGCGCGGTCCAGGTCCACCTGACCCAGGAGGTCCAGGAGGTCTACCGCTCGCAGGGTGTGCTCATCCACGATAAGCACATCGAGATCATCATCCGCCAGATGCTCAAGCGGGTGACGGTCATCGACTCCGGCTCGACCGAGTTCCTGCCGGGTGTGCTGGTCGACCGGGCGCTGTTCGAGTCGGAGAACCGCCGGCTCGTCGGCGAGGGTGGCGAGCCCGCCGCCGGTCGCCCGGTGCTGATGGGTATCACCAAGGCGTCGCTGGCCACCGACTCCTGGCTCTCGGCGGCCTCCTTCCAGGAGACCACCCGGGTGCTGACCGACGCGGCGATCAACTCGCGTAGCGACTCGCTCGTCGGCCTCAAGGAGAACGTGATCATCGGTAAGCTCATCCCGGCCGGTACCGGCATCAGCAAGTACCGCAACGTCCGGGTCGAGCCGACCGAGGAGGCGAAGGCCAAGGTCTACTCGATGACCGGCTACCCGGAGACCGACTACGGCTTCGGGCCGGCCAGCGGCCAGGCGGTTCCGCTGGACGACTTCGACTTCGGGTCGTACCGCTAAACAGCACGCACGAAGGCCCCCGGCGTCCGCGCCGGGGGCCTTCGTCGTGCCCGGCTGGTCGGGGCCCGTTCGCCGGCGGGCGGGGCCGGGCATGATGGGGGGATGACGACCGCTCCGGGGCAGCTACCGGTGGCGCACCCGCCGCCCCGTCATCCGCTCGACCCTGACCCGGTCCGCGCGACGAAGGCCCGGGCGGTCTTCGCGCTCGGCCTGATCGGGGCGCTCACCGGGCTCTTCGTCGGCGGGGTGGTGCCCGCCACGGTCGCCCTGCGACTGGCCCGGCAGGCCCGGCGCGAGGCGTACGCCTCGGGTGGCTTCCTCACCGGGGCGGCCTGGCTGCGCCGGGGGGAGCGGCTGGCCTGGACGGGGCTGGTGCTGGTGGCGGTCGGCCTGGTCACGCTGGTGGTGATCGGGGTGGTGCGGCTGGCCGAAGCCCCGTACGGGCACGACTTCTCCCCGAACGTGGACTGACCGCCCGGTGATCGCCCGCGGCTGGCTCCGGTGGTGCACGTCGGCGGTAGCCTGGCCGGTGTCCGTCGCGCGACGGTGGACCCGAATTCTCGACAGGAGGACCCCGTGACGGAACCGGCGCCGCCGTCGGGAGGCGACCCGGGCGGGCCGCCCTCCGGATCCCCGCAGCCCGGCACCTCCGACCCGGCGGCGCAGGGCCGTCCGGATCCGTGGGCCGCCGGCCCCGGGGGGACCCCGTCCAGCGTCGGCCCGGTGCCCGGCGCCGGCATCCCGCCGGAGGCCGCCCCGATCGGGTACGCCCCACCGCCGGCCGCCTCACCGCCGGCCCCAACGCCGTCGGCCGCGCCGTACCCCGGGTCGGTGCCGGCCGGTGGGTACCTGCCCGGGTCGTACCCGGGGCGGTCGGCGCTCGGTGGTGGCTGGCCGGTGCCCTCGTCGCCCGGGCGTGGCCCGCTGCCTCCGCCGCCGCAGGAGCCGCCGCGTCCGCCGAAGCGGGTCGACCCGGTTCCGGGTACGCCCTTCGGCGTGGTGCACCTGGACGTGCCGGCGGTGACCTCCGGCCCGGCGGTGGGGTCGCTGGTCGCGGGGGTGGCCTCGATCCTGGTCTCGCTGCTGGTGATCTGCTTCGGCGTCGGGGGAGCGCGGCTCGGCGGGGCCTGGGCGGCCGGGGCGTTCACCGTGCCCGGTGTGCTGGCCGGCGCGGCGGCGATCGTCGCCGGGCTGCTGGCCCGCCGACAGATCCGCCGGGCGGCGCCGCCGCCGGCGGTGCGGTTCACCGGCCGGGGCCTGGCGACGGCCGGGATCAGCACCGGCGGGGTGGGGCTGTTGCTCAGCCTGATGGGTCTGGGGCTGGCGTTGCTGGTGCAGTTGGCGTGACGCCCGTCGCCCGGGGCCGACGGGTCGGTGCGCGGAGCAGCCGGTACACTTGGGTTCGTAGGTGCCCATCACGGGTGAGCAGGCAGGACGGAGCGGTCGACCGGCGGGGATCTGAGATCCGCCGGACCAACCCGTTTTGACCTGGGAGGCTGTGGTAGGTACTCTTTCCCCTTGTGCCCGGGCGTGCCCGGGCAACTCGTGCGTGCGCGGGACCCGGTTCATCCGGCGATCGAGCGGCCGTACGACACAGTCCAAGACCCGGCGCGCGGTCGATCACGTGCCGGTGACACAACCCGGTGCGCGCGCGAGCGACGGCACCGGGACCGTGAGCGGGGCGACACGCCCGACCGCGGGTGCCGGGGCCTCCGTGAGGTGGCCCTGGTCGGAATGTAGGAGAGCCGTCCACCAGGTCGGCTAACGAGTAGACGGCGCGGTCGCGCGAGCGGCCGAAGGGAGCGGAGAAACCCGGTGCCCACCATCCAGCAGCTGGTCCGAAAGGGCCGCCAGGCCAAGACGACCAAGACGAAGACCCCCGCGCTGAAGGGCAGCCCTCAGCGGCGCGGTGTGTGCACCCGCGTGTACACCACCACCCCCAAGAAGCCGAACTCGGCGCTCCGCAAGGTCGCTCGTGTCAAGCTCAGCAGCCAGATCGAGGTGACCGCCTACATCCCGGGCGTGGGTCACAACCTGCAGGAGCACTCGATCGTGCTCGTCCGCGGCGGCCGGGTGAAGGACCTCCCCGGCGTGCGTTACAAGATCGTTCGCGGTTCGCTGGACACCCAGGGTGTCCGCAACCGCAAGCAGGCGCGCAGCCGTTACGGCGCGAAGAAGGAGAAGAGCTGACATGCCGCGTAAGGGACCCGCTCCGCGGAAGCCGCTGGTCGCTGACCCGGTGTACAACTCGCCGCTGGTCACCCAGTTGGTGAACAAGATCCTGCTGCGCGGCAAGCGTCAGCTCGCCGAGCGCATCGTGTACGCCGCCCTGGAGGGCTGCCGCGAGAAGAGCGGCACCGACCCGGTCGTCACCCTCAAGCGGGCGATGGACAACGTCAAGCCGACCCTCGAGGTGCGCAGCCGCCGGGTCGGTGGCGCCACCTACCAGGTGCCGGTTGAGGTCCGTCCCGCCCGGGCGACCACGCTGGGCCTGCGCTGGCTGGTCAGCTACTCCCGCGCCCGTCGCGAGAAGACCATGATCGAGCGGCTGATGAACGAGCTGCTCGACGCGAGCAACGGTCTGGGTGCCGCCGTCAAGCGGCGCGAGGACACGCACAAGATGGCGGAGTCCAACAAGGCCTTCGCGCACTACCGCTGGTAACACCCTGGTTCCGGCGCCGGACCGGCGCCGGAACCGCCACCAGTTGTGTCGGGACGACGATAAGTAGGGATTGAAGTGGCCGCCGCAGACGCGCTCGCCAACGTACGCAACATCGGCATCATGGCGCACATCGATGCCGGTAAGACCACCACCACCGAGCGGATCCTCTTCTACACCGGCATCACGTACAAGATCGGTGAGGTCCACGAGGGCGCCGCCGTCATGGACTGGATGGAGCAGGAGCAGGAGCGTGGTATCACCATCACCTCCGCTGCTACCAAGTGTGAGTGGAAGGGCCACACGATCCAGATCATCGACACGCCCGGCCACGTCGACTTCACGGTCGAGGTCGAGCGGTCGCTGCGGGTGCTGGACGGTGCGGTCGCGGTCTACGACGGTGTCGCCGGCGTGGAGCCGCAGACGGAGAACGTCTGGCGTCAGGCCGACAAGTACCACGTCCCCCGGATGTGCTTCGTCAACAAGCTCGACCGGACCGGCGCCGACTTCTTCCGCTGCGTGCAGATGATGATCGACCGGCTGAACGCCACCCCGCTGGTGCTCCAGATCCCGATCGGCCTCGAGGGCGACCACATCGGTGTCGTCGACCTGATCGGCATGCGTGCCCTCACCTGGCGTGGGGAGACCCAGAAGGGTGAGGACTACGCCATCGAGGAGATCCCGGCCGGGCTGGCCGACTCCGCGGCGGAGTGGCGCGAGAAGCTGATGGAGACCCTGGCCGACGTCGACGACGCGGTGATGGAGAAGTACCTGGAGGGCGAGGAGATCTCCGTCGAGGAGATCAAGGCCGCCATCCGGCGGGCCACCATCGCCAGCAAGGCCAACCCGGTGCTCTGCGGCTCGGCGTTCAAGAACAAGGGCGTGCAGCCCATGCTCGACGCCGTCGTCGACTTCCTGCCGTCGCCGCTGGACGTTCCGGCGATCGAGGGTACGGCCGCCGACGGCGAGACCCCGCTGCAGCGGAAGCCGTCGAAGTCCGAGCCGTTCTCCGGCCTGGCCTTCAAGATCCAGACCGACAAGCACCTCGGCAAGCTCACCTACGTCCGGGTGTACTCCGGCGTGGTCGAGACCGGCACCCAGGTGGTCAACTCCACCAAGGACCGCAAGGAGCGGATCGGCAAGATCTACCAGATGCACGCCAACAAGCGGGAAGAGCGCGGCTCGGCCCAGGCTGGCGACATCATCGCGGTGCAGGGTCTCAAGCAGACCACCACCGGTGACACGCTGTGCGACCCGGCGAACCCGGTCATCCTGGAGTCGATGACCTTCCCGGAGCCGGTCATCGAGGTCGCCATCGAGCCGAAGACCAAGGCCGACCAGGAGAAGCTCAGCACCGCGATCCAGCGGCTGGCCGAGGAGGACCCGACCTTCCGCGTCAAGCTGGACGAGGAGACCGGTCAGACGGTCATCGCCGGCATGGGCGAGCTGCACCTGGACATCCTGGTCGACCGGATGCGCCGCGAGTTCAACGTCGAGGCGAACATCGGTAAGCCGCAGGTGGCGTACCGCGAGACGATCCGCCGCAAGGTGGACAAGATCGAGTACACCCACAAGAAGCAGACCGGTGGCTCCGGCCAGTACGCCCGCGTGATTGTGAGCATCGAGCCGCTGCCGCTGGACAACGAGTCGCCGACCTACGAGTTCGCCAACGCCGTCACCGGTGGCCGCATCCCCCGGGAGTTCATCCCGTCGGTGGACGCGGGCGCCCAGGACGCGATGCAGTACGGCATCCTCGCCGGCTTCCCGCTGGTGGGTGTCAAGCTGACGCTGCTCGACGGCCAGTACCACGAGGTCGACTCGTCGGAAATGGCATTCAAGATCGCCGGCTCGATGGTGATGAAGGAGGCGGCCCGCAAGGCCGACCCCGCGCTCCTCGAGCCGATGATGGCCGTTGAAGTCACCACTCCTGAGGAGAACATGGGTGACGTCATCGGTGACCTCAACTCCCGGCGGGGCATCATCCAGGCGATGGAGGAGCGCAGCGGCGCTCGCATCGTCCGGGCCCTGGTGCCGCTGTCGGAGATGTTCGGCTACGTCGGCGACCTGCGGTCGAAGACCCAGGGCCGGGCTAGCTACAGCATGCAGTTCGACTCCTACGCCGAGGTTCCGCAGAGCGTGGCGAAGGAGATCATCGCCAAGGCGACGGGTGAGTGACGCTCACCTGAGCTGATCCGGTGATCGATCCGGGGCCGGTCGCGGGAGGGAGTCCCCGCCCGCGACCACCTCGGTCGGGTTGTGTGAATCCGGGCCTGTAGGCTTCATCGCCGCAGAACCCACCAAGCTCTCCGGCCGTCAGGCCGGAAAGGCTGTCGACAGAGTCCTAAGCGCCGTCCGGCGCGCCGGGCGTACGAACCAAGAAGTCCACAGGAGGACACCAGTGGCGAAGGCGAAGTTCGAGCGGACTAAGCCGCACGTCAACATCGGCACCATTGGTCACATCGACCACGGTAAGACGACGCTGACGGCGGCCATCACGAAGGTCCTGCACGACCAGTTCCCGGACCTCAACCCGTACACGCCGTTCGACGAGATCGACAAGGCGCCGGAGGAGAAGGCCCGCGGCATCACGATCTCGATCGCGCACGTCGAGTACCAGACCGAGGCGCGGCACTACGCGCACGTCGACTGCCCCGGGCACGCCGACTACATCAAGAACATGATCACCGGTGCCGCGCAGATGGACGGCGCGATCCTGGTGGTCGCGGCGACCGACGGCCCGATGCCGCAGACCCGCGAGCACGTGCTGCTGGCCCGTCAGGTCGGTGTGCCGTACATCGTCGTGGCGCTCAACAAGAGCGACATGGTCGACGACGAGGAGCTCCTGGAGCTCGTCGAGCTCGAGGTCCGTGAGCTGCTGTCGGCGCAGGAGTACCCGGGTGACGACCTGCCGGTCGTCCGGGTCTCGGCGCTGAAGGCCCTCGAGGGTGACCCCGAGTGGACCGGCCGCCTCATGGAGCTGATGAACGCGGTCGACACCGCGATCCCGCAGCCGGAGCGCGAGACCGAGAAGCCGTTCCTCATGCCGATCGAGGACGTCTTCACGATCACCGGTCGTGGCACCGTCGTCACCGGTCGCGCCGAGCGCGGCATCCTCAAGCCGAACGAGGAGGTGGAGATCGTCGGCATCCGCGAGAAGTCGATGAAGACCACCTGCACCGGCATCGAGATGTTCCGCAAGCTGCTCGACGAGGCCCGCGCGGGCGAGAACGTCGGTCTGCTGCTGCGTGGCATCAAGCGCGAGGACGTCGAGCGCGGCATGGTGGTCGTCAAGCCGGGCACCAGCACCCCGCACACCGAGTTCGAGGCGACGGTCTACATCCTCTCCAAGGAGGAGGGCGGCCGGCACACCCCGTTCTTCCAGAACTACCGTCCGCAGTTCTACTTCCGGACCACGGACGTCACCGGTGTCGTCACCCTCCCCGAGGGCACCGAGATGGTCATGCCGGGCGACAACACCACGATGTCCGTGAAGCTGATCCAGCCCATCGCGATGGAGGACAACCTCAAGTTCGCGATCCGGGAGGGTGGCCGTACGGTCGGCGCTGGTCGCGTCACCAAGATCATCAAGTGAGCTAGGTAACCCCGATTAGCGTTGCCGCCGGTCGTGCGGCATACTAGTCAGGTTGCGTAACGACGGTTAGTCGCCCGTGTCCGGTGAAAGCTGGACCTCCGGGAAGACCAACAGTCGGGCGTAGGGTGGTTGATCGCCCATGGCGGTCAACCACCCTCGCACGGCGTCCAGATCGCTGTGATGCGATCGGCGCCTTGACCCACCGCGTGGTCAGAGAATCGCTCCGGAGTCCCGGGGCGGAGCCTGGTCCGAGGGCGCGACACGCCCGACCGCGGGGGTCGGCGAAGTGGGCCTGTACCAGCCGGTACAGGCGCCCGCAACACAGCGGCATCGAGAGAAGGAACAGAAGCCACCATGGCGGGACAGAAGATCCGCATCCGGCTCAAGGCCTATGACCACGAGGTCGTCGACTCCTCGGCTCGGAAGATCGTCGAGACGGTGACGCGTACCGGGGCGCAGGTCGCGGGGCCGGTGCCGCTGCCCACGGAGATCAACCGTTTCTGCGTTATCCGCTCGCCGCACAAGTACAAGGACTCGCGCGAGCACTTCGAGATGCGCACGCACAAGCGGCTGATCGACATCATCGACCCGACCCCGAAGACGGTCGACTCGCTCATGCGCCTCGACCTGCCGGCTGGCGTCGACATCGAGATCAAGCTGTAGGGACCGGACAAATGGACAGGCAAGTCAAGGGGATCCTGGGCGCAAAGCTCGGCATGACCCAGGTCTGGGACAACAACCGCGTTGTCCCGGTGACCGTGGTTCAGGCCGGCCCGTGCGTCGTGAGCCAGGTTCGTAGCGCCGAGAAGGACGGTTACTCCGCGGTCCAGCTCGCCTACGGCACGATCGACCCGCGCAAGGTGAAGAAGCCGATCAGCGGGCACTACGCGAAGGCGGACGTGGCGCCGCGCCGGCACATCGTCGAGCTGCGCACCGCGAACGCCGCGGACTACTCGCTGGGCCAGGAGGTCACGGTCGAGGAGTTCCCGGCCGGCGTGACCATCGACGTCACCGGCAAGACCAAGGGCAAGGGCTACGCGGGCCCGATGAAGCGGCACGGCTTCCACGGTCTGCGCGCCAGCCACGGTGTCGAGCGCAAGCACCGCTCGCCCGGCTCCATCGGCGCCTGCGCGACCCCGGGTCGCGTCTTCAAGGGCACCCGGATGGCGGGCCGGATGGGTGGCGTGCGCTACACCGTCCAGAACCTGACCGTCCAGGCGGTCGACACCGAGAACAACCTCCTGCTCGTCCGTGGTGCCATCCCCGGCCCCAAGGGCGCGCTGGTCCTGGTCCGCACCGCGGCCAAGACCAAGGTGAAGAAGGGCGGTGTGGCCAAGTGACCACCGTTGACGTCCTCAGCGTCGAAGGCGGCAAGACCGGCTCCGTCGAGCTGCCCGCCGACATCTTCGACGCCCAGGCCAACCTCGCGCTGATGCACCAGGTCGTGGTGGCCCAGCTCGCGGCGGCCCGGCAGGGCACCCACAAGGCCAAGACCCGCGGCGAGGTCGCCGGTGGCGGCAAGAAGCCGTACAAGCAGAAGGGCACCGGTCGGGCCCGCCAGGGCTCGATCCGCGCGCCGCAGTTCGCCGGCGGTGGCGTGGTCCACGGCCCGGTGCCGCGCGACTACAGCCAGCGGACCCCGAAGAAGATGAAGGCCGCCGCCCTCCGTGGCGCCCTCTCGGACCGGGCCCGCGCCGGCCAGGTGCACGTCGTCGAGGCGTTCGTCTCGGGCGAGAAGCCGTCGACCAAGGCCGCTCTGGCCACGCTGGCCAAGCTGACCGAGGCCCGTCGGGTCCTCGTCGTGCTGAGCAGCACCGACGAGCTGAACTGGGTGTCGCTGCGCAACGAGCCGCGGGTGCACCTGATCGAGGCCGGCCAGCTCAACACGTACGACGTGCTGGTGGCCGACGACGTGGTCTTCACCAAGGACGCCCTGGACGAGTTCCTCGGTGTTCCCGCCGAGACCACCGAGGAGGGTGGCAAGTGAGCACGATCGCCGACCCGCGGGACGTCATCGTCGCGCCGGTCGTCTCGGAGAAGAGCTACAGCGAGCTGAACCGGAACTGGTACACCTTCCTGGTGCACCCGGACGCGAACAAGACCGAGATCAAGATCGCTATCCAGCAGATCTTCAACGTCCGCGTCCTGACGGTCAACACGCTCAACCGCCAGGGCAAGCGCAAGCGCACGAAGACCGGCTTCGGTCAGCGCAAGGCCACCAAGCGGGCGATCGTCAAGCTGGCTGACGGTGACCGTATCGAGGCCTTCGGCGGCCCGGTCAGCTGAGGGGTGTAGACAATGGCTATCCGTAAGTACAAGCCGACGACGCCGGGCCGGCGTGGCTCGAGCGTCGCCGACTTCGCCGAGATCACCCGGTCGACGCCCGAGAAGTCGCTGCTGGCTCCGCTGCCGAAGAAGGGCGGACGCAACGCCCACGGCCGGATCACCGCCCGGCACCAGGGTGGCGGTCACAAGCGGCAGTACCGTCTGATCGACTTCAAGCGGGTCGACAAGGACGGCGTGCCGGCGAAGGTCGCCCACATCGAGTACGACCCGAACCGCACCGCGCGCATCGCGCTGCTGCACTACGCCGACGGCGAGAAGCGGTACATCATCGCGCCGAAGGACCTGAAGCAGGGCGACGCCGTAGAGTCGGGCCCGGGCGCCGACATCAAGCCGGGCAACAACCTGCCGCTGCGCAACATCCCGGTCGGTACCACGATCCACAACGTGGAGCTGCGTCCGGGTGGCGGCGCCAAGCTGGCCCGCTCGGCCGGCGTCGGCATCCAGCTCCTCGGCCGGGAGGGCGTCTACGCGACCCTCCGCATGCCGTCCGGTGAGATCCGGCGGGTCGACGTGCGCTGCCGCGCCAGCATCGGCGAGATCGGCAACGCCGACCAGTCGAACATCAACTGGGGTAAGGCCGGCCGGATGCGGTGGAAGGGCAAGCGCCCGACCGTCCGTGGTGTCGCGATGAACCCAGTCGACCACCCGCACGGTGGTGGTGAGGGTAAGACCTCCGGTGGTCGCCACCCGGTGAACCCGCAGGGTAAGCCCGAGGGCCGCACCCGTCGTAAGGGCCAGCCGAGCGACCGGCTGATCGTCCGCCGCCGCTACGCCACGCGTAAGCGCGGCTGAGGGAGATAGAGCATGCCTCGCAGCCTGAAGAAGGGCCCGTTCATCGACGACCACCTGCTCAAGAAGGTGGAGACGCAGAACGACAAGGGCTCGAAGAACGTCATCAAGACCTGGTCGCGGCGCTCGACGATCATCCCCGAGATGCTCGGGCACACGATCGCCGTGCACGACGGACGCAAGCACGTCCCGGTGTTCGTGACCGAGGCCATGGTCGGGCACAAGCTCGGCGAGTTCGCGCTGACCCGCACGTTCAAGGGTCACGAGAAGGACGACCGGAAGAGCCGCCGGCGCTGACGCCGCGGGCATACGGATAGAGGAACAAGGGGTTACAGCGATGCCAGGAAAGGGCGACGCTCCGGTGCTTCCGGGCGCGCGGGCGGTTGCGCGGCACGTGCGCATCTCGCCGATGAAGGCGCGCCGGGTGGTCAACCTCGTCCGCGGCCTGCCCGCGAAGGAGGCGCTCACGGTGCTGCAGTTCGCGCCGCAGGCTGCGAGCGAGCAGGTGTACAAGGTGCTCGCGAGCGCGATCGCCAACGCGGAGAACAACGAGCGGCTGGACCCCGATGCGCTGCTCGTCAGCGAGGCGTTCGTCGACGAGGGCCCGACCATGAAGCGGTTCCGGCCGCGGGCGCAGGGCCGGGCGTACCGGATCCGCAAGCGCACCTGCCACATCACCGTGGCGGTGGAGGCGGTCGCGCCGGCCGCGCCGAAGAAGTCCGCGGCGAAGAAGGCCGCCCCGGCGCAGCAGGCCGAGGCCGCTGAGACGGAGAGCAAGACGGAGGGCGCCGAGTAATGGGTCAGAAGGTTCACCCCACTGGATTCCGGCTCGGCATCTCGACCGACTGGAAGTCCCGCTGGTTCGCGGACAAGCTCTACAAGGACTACATCGGCGAGGATGTCAAGATCCGCCGGATGATGTCCAAGGGCCTCGAGCGCGCCGGTATCTCCAAGGTCGACATCGAGCGCACCCGGGACCGGGTCCGCGTGGACATCCACACCGCCCGGCCGGGCATCGTCATCGGCCGGAAGGGTGCGGAGGCCGACCGGATCCGCGGCGAGCTGGAGAAGCTCACCGGCAAGCAGGTGCAGCTCAACATCATCGAGGTGAAGAACCCCGAGTCGGACGCGCAGCTTGTCGCCCAGGGCGTCGCCGAGCAGCTCTCCAGCCGGGTCAGCTTCCGTCGGGCCATGCGCAAGTCCATGCAGTCGGCGATGAAGAACCCCGTCTGCAAGGGCATCCGGGTGCAGGTCTCGGGTCGTCTCGGCGGTGCCGAGATGAGCCGGACCGAGTTCTACCGCGAGGGCCGGGTTCCGCTGCACACGCTGCGGGCCAACATCGAGTACGGCTTCTTCGAGGCCCGTACCACCTTCGGCCGGATCGGCGTGAAGGTCTGGATCTACAAGGGCGACGCCGTCCCGGGCCGGGAGGCGCCGGCCGAGACCGGTCCGTCCCGCCCGCGCCGTGACCGCGGTGACCGGCCCGAGCGGCCGCGCCGTGGCCGGTCGGGTTCGTCCGGCACGACCGCCGGTGGCACCGAGGCCGGCCGGGCTGCCGCGACCACCATCGCGCAGCAGGCCGAGACGCCGAGTGGCGAGCCGATCGACAGCTCCGCTGTCGCCGCGGCCGCTTCTACTCCGGCAGAAACGCAGCAGGAGGGCTGACAGATGCTGATGCCGCGCAAGCCCCCGAAGGGCTTCCGCAAGCCGCACCACCCGGACCGCCACGGCGCGTCCAAGGGTGGTAACCGGGTGGTGTTCGGCGAGTTCGGGATCCAGGCTCTCGAGCCGGCGTACGTGACCAACCGCCAGATCGAGTCGGCGCGTATCGCGATGACCCGTCACATCAAGCGTGGCGGCAAGGTCTGGATCACGATCTTCCCGGACCAGGCCCTCACCAAGAAGCCGGCCGAAACCCGGATGGGTTCCGGTAAGGGCTCGCCCGAGTGGTGGGTCGCGAACGTCAAGCCGGGGCGGGTTCTCTTCGAGATGTCCTTCCCCAACGAGCAGATCGCGCGAGAGGCCATGCGTCGCGCGATCCACAAGCTCCCGATGAAGTGCCGCATTGTTACGCGCGAAGTGGGTGAATCCTGATGGCAGCGGGCGTCAAGCCTTCCGAGCTGCGTGAGCTCTCCGAGGAGGAGCTGGTCACGAAGCTGCGCGAGGCCAAGGCGGAGCTGTTCAACCTCCGCGTGCAGGCCGCGACCGGTCAGCTGGACAACAACCGGCGGCTGCAGGTCATCCGTCGGGAGATCGCCCGGATCTACACGATCATGCGTGAGCGCGAGCTGGGTCTCTCGGCCGCGCCGACTGAGGTGACTGCATCATGAGCGAGAACACCACCACCGCCGACACGCGGGCCCGCCGTAAGGTGCGTGAGGGCCTCGTGGTCAGCGACAAGATGGACAAGACCGTCGTGGTCGAGGTCGAGGACCGGGTCAAGCACGCGCTGTACGGCAAGATCATGCGCCGTACCCGCAAGCTGAAGGTGCACGACGAGCAGAACTCGGCCGGTATCGGCGACCGGGTCCTGATCATGGAGACCCGTCCGCTCTCCGCCACCAAGCGGTGGCGGATCGTGGAGATCCTCGAGAAGGCCAAGTAGCGAAGGCTCGAGCTCGGCCGGTTTCGGTCGGGCGCAGGTTCCGCCAGGCTCCGGCCGTCCGCGAGGGCGGCCGGAGAACCGGCAGACATAGGAGATAGACGTGATTCAGCAGGAGTCGCGACTGCGCGTCGCCGACAACACGGGTGCCCGGGAGATCCTGTGCATCCGCGTTCTCGGTGGCTCCGGTCGGCGCTACGCGAGCATCGGCGACGTCATCGTGGCCACCGTCAAGGACGCGATCCCGGGTGCCGGTGTGAAGAAGGGCGACGTCGTCAAGGCGGTCGTCGTCCGCACCGCCAAGGAGAAGCGGCGGCCGGACGGTTCGTACATCCGCTTCGACGAGAACGCTGCCGTCATCATCAAGGACGGTGGGGACCCGCGCGGTACCCGCATCTTCGGCCCGGTGGGTCGTGAGCTGCGGGACAAGCGGTTCATGAAGATCATTTCCCTCGCGCCGGAGGTGTTGTGACCGTGAAGGTCAAGAAGGGCGACACGGTCGTCGTCATCGCCGGCAAGGACAAGGGTGCCAAGGGCAAGGTCATCGCGGCCTACCCGCGGCAGGACAAGGTCCTGGTCGAGGGCGTGAACCGGGTCAAGAAGCACACCCGCATCAGCACCACCCAGCGTGGCGCCAAGACCGGTGGCATCGTCACCCAGGAAGCCGCGATCCACGTCTCGAACGTGCAGGTCCTGGACTCCGAAGGGAAGCCGACCCGGGTCGGTTACCGGATCGACGACAACGGCCAGAAGGTCCGCATCGCGCGTAGCACCGGTAAGGACCTGTGATGACCACGGCTACCGAAACCAAGACCATGCCGCGCCTCAAGGAGCGGTACCGCAACGAGATCGCGGCCAAGCTGCAGGAGCAGCACAGCTACGGCAACCCCATGCAGGTGCCGCGGCTGGTCAAGATCGTCGTCAACATGGGTGTCGGCGAGGCCGCTCGTGACGCCAAGCTGATCGACGGCGCGGTCCGCGACCTGGCCACGATCACCGGGCAGAAGCCTCAGGTGCGGCGGGCGACCAAGTCGATCGCGCAGTTCAAGCTGCGTGAGGGCATGCCGATCGGCGCGAAGGTCACCCTGCGCGGCGACCGGATGTGGGAGTTCCTGGACCGGCTGCTGTCGATCGCGCTGCCGCGTATCCGCGACTTCCGCGGCCTGGACGGGCGCAAGCTCGACGGGCACGGCAACTACACGTTCGGTCTGACCGAGCAGTCGGTGTTCCACGAGATCGACCAGGACCGGATCGATCGCCAGCGGGGCATGGACATCACGGTGGTCACGACCGCCACGACCGACGACGAGGGCCGGGCGCTGCTCAAGCTCCTGGGCTTCCCGTTCAAGGAGAACTGAGATGGCCAAGAAGGCGCTGATCCTCAAGGCGGCCGCGAAGCCGAAGTTCTCGGTTCGCGCGTACACCCGCTGCCAGCGGTGCGGGCGTCCGAAGGCGGTCTACCGCAAGTTCGGTCTCTGCCGGGTGTGCATCCGGGAGATGGCCCACCGCGGTGAGCTGCCCGGCGTGTCCAAGGCTTCCTGGTAATAGCCCGGCGCGCTTCGCGCGTCAGCTGAACTGTCTCTTCGCCGTAGGCCCCGGGCCGTGCCCGGGGAACCCCGGCGAGAAAGGTTGACGAATTCATGACGATGACCGACCCGATCGCAGACATGCTCACGCGTCTGCGTAACGCCAACCAGGCGTACCACGACCGGGTGACGATGCCCTACTCGAAGATCAAGGCGAACATCGCCGAGGTCCTCAAGACCGAGGGTTACATCGCCACCTGGTCGGTCGAGGAGCCCGAGGAGGGCGCCGTCGGCAAGCGACTGGTCGTCGAGCTGAAGTACGGCCAGAGCCGCGAGCGGAGCCTGGCCGGCATCAAGCGTGTGTCCAAGCCCGGTCTCCGGGTGTACGCCAAGTCGGACGGGCTCCCGCGGGTGCTCGGCGGGCTGGGCGTGGCGATCATTTCGACGTCCCAGGGGCTGCTCACCGACCGGCAGGCCCGCAAGCGGAGCGTTGGCGGGGAAGTCCTCGCCTTCGTCTGGTAACGGGAGACAGGTAGAAATGTCGCGTATTGGACGTAAGTCGATCCCGGTGCCTTCCGGCGTCGACGTCACCATCGACGGCCAGATCGTCAAGGTCAAGGGCCCGAAGGGCGAGCTGTCGCACACGCTCGCCGAGCCGATCACGGCGGAGCGCGCCGAGGACGGCCAGCTACACGTCAACCGGCCCAACGACGAGCGCAAGGCCAAGGAACTGCACGGCCTGAGCCGTACCCTGGTCGCCAACATGATCGTCGGGGTGACCGAGGGCTACCGTAAGAGCCTGGAGATCGCCGGCACCGGTTACCGCGTCACCGCCAAGGGCAAGGACCTGGAGTTCGCGCTCGGGTTCTCGCACCCGGTGCTGGTGCCCGCGCCGGACGGCATCACCTTCACGGTGGAGAAGCCGACGGTGTTCCACGTGGCCGGCATCGACAAGCAGCAGGTCGGTGAGGTCGCCGCCAACATCCGGAAGATCCGCCCGCCGGAGCCCTACAAGGGCAAGGGCGTCAAGTACCAGGGCGAGGTCATCCGCCGCAAGGCTGGAAAGGCAGGTAAGAAGTGAGCGCCACGCTGCTCAAGCGCCGCCGCGGCGTCGCCGCCAAGCGTGCCGTCGGGCGTGCGCGCCGGCACTTCCGGGTCCGCAAGAACGTCAGCGGCACCGCCGAGCGTCCTCGCCTCGTGGTCACCCGCTCGCTGCGGCACATCGTCGCCCAGATCGTGGACGACACCAAGGGTCACACCCTGGCGTCGGCCTCGACCCTGGACGCGTCGCTGCGTGGTGCGGAGGGCGACAAGAGCGCCCTGGCCGGCAAGGTCGGCAGCCTGCTCGCCGAGCGGGCCAAGGCCGCCGGCGTGTCCAAGGTCGTCTTCGACCGCGGTGGCAACCGGTACGCGGGGCGGGTCGCCGCGCTTGCCGACGCCGCCCGCGAAGCCGGGCTCGAGTTCTAGAAACCCCGTCACGAGAGATAAGGAAGGCTGCTGATGCCAGGTCAACAGCGCCGTGGCGGCGGGTCCGGTGGCAACGAGGGTGGTCGCCGCGACAACCGCCGTGAGGGCGGCCGCGGAAACGCGCCCGTCGAGAAGACCCCGCACCTTGAGCGGGTCGTCGCGATCAACCGCGTCGCCAAGGTCGTGAAGGGTGGTCGTCGCTTCAGCTTCACCGCCCTGGTGATCGTGGGCGACGGCGACGGCACGGTCGGCGTGGGCTACGGAAAGGCCAAGGAGGTGCCTGCGGCGATCGCCAAGGGTGTCGAGGAGGCCAAGAAGCACTTCTTCAAGGTGCCGCGGATCGGCCAGTCGATCCCGCACCCGATCCAGGGTGAGGCTGCCGCCGGCGTCGTGCTGCTCAAGCCGGCGTCCGCCGGTACCGGCGTCATCGCCGGTGGCCCGGTGCGTGCCGTGCTGGAGTGCGCGGGCATCCACGACGTGCTCTCCAAGAGCCTCGGCTCGTCCAACCCCATCAACATCGTGCACGCCACGGTGGCCGCGCTGAAGGGGCTCGAGTCCCCGGAGGCTGTCGCGGCCCGTCGTGGCCTGCCGGTCGAGGACGTCGCGCCGGCCGCCATGCTGGCGTCGCGGGCGGGGGTGGCGTCCTGATGGCACGCCTGAAGGTCACCCAGATCCGTTCCGAGATCGGGTCCAAGCACAACCAGCGGCACTCGCTGCGTTCGCTCGGCCTGAAGCGGATCAACGACGTGGTGGTCAAGGAGGACCGTCCCGAGATTCGGGGCATGATCTTCACGGTCAACCACCTCGTGAAGGTCGAGGAGGTCGAGTAATGACGATCAAGGTTCACCACCTGCGTCCGGCCCCGGGCGCCAAGACCGCGAAGACCCGGGTGGGTCGCGGTGAGGGCTCCAAGGGCAAGACCGCCGGTCGCGGTACCAAGGGCTCCAAGGCCCGCAAGAACATCTCAGCGGCGTTCGAGGGTGGGCAGATGCCCATCCACATGCGACTGCCGAAGATGAAGGGCTTCAAGAACAAGTTCAAGGTCGTCTTCCAGGTGGTCAACCTGGACCGGCTCGCTGAGCTGTTCCCGAACGGCGGCCAGGTCGGCCCGCTGGAGCTGGTCGAGGCCGGCGCGGTCCGCAAGGGCCAGCCGGTCAAGGTGCTCGGCACCGGCGATCTCGGCGGGGTGGCACTCCAGGTGTCGGCGCACGCGTTCAGTGCGTCGGCCAAGGAGAAGATCGCCGCCGCCGGTGGCTCCGTCACCGAGCTGTAAGTCAGGTACCCACGGCGCCCGCTCAGTTCTCTGTGACTGGGCGGGCGCCATGGTCTACCCGGGGCCTGTGCTCCGGGTAACATCGGATTCGGTTTATGTAGCCGGGCACATCTGCCCGGACGGGGATCGGGCTGTTAGAGTCCCTTCCCAGCCATGGATATCGGGCACTCGCCCGGCACCCACCCCGACCCGCCAGGGATCACCGGCGGCCCGCCTCGCGCAGGAGGAAGAAGTTGCTGTCCGCCTTTCTCAGTGCGTTCCGTACGCCTGACCTGCGCAAGAAGCTGCTGTTCACAGTAGGCATCATCGCGGTCTACCGGCTCGGCGCCACTCTGCCCAGCCCCGGCGTCTCGTACGGCAACGTGCAGAAGTGTCTCGACAGTCTGCAGGGCCAGAACACGGGCGTGCTCAACCTGCTAGACCTGTTCTCCGGCGGCGCGCTGCTGCAGCTCTCGGTCTTCGCGCTGGGCATCATGCCCTACATCACCGCGTCGATCATCCTGCAGCTGCTGACCGTGGTCATCCCCCGGCTGGAGCAGCTCCGCAAGGAGGGCCAGGCCGGCCAGGCGAAGATCACCCAGTACACCCGCTACCTGACCCTCGGCCTGGGCATCCTCCAGTCGTCGGCCTTCGTGGCGCTGGCCCGCTCCGGTCAGCTCTTCCAGAACCGGTGCGACCAGTTCCCGATCGTGCCCGAGGGCACCGGCATCCCGAACTGGCTGACGCTGGGCATCCTGGTCATGACGATGACCGCCGGCACCGGCATGGTGATGTGGCTCGGTGAGCTGATCACCGACCGCGGCGTCGGCAACGGCATGTCCGTCCTGATCTTCACCTCGATCGCGGCCCGGCTCCCCAGCGAGGGTTGGAAGATCAAGACCAACGAGGGCTGGCCGAAGTTCGCCCTGGTGATCGTGCTGGTCCTGCTGGTCATCACCGCGGTCTGCTTCATCGAGCAGGCGCAGCGCCGGATCCCGGTGCAGTACGCCAAGCGGATGATCGGCCGGCGGATGTACGGCGGCACCTCCACCTACATCCCGCTGAAGGTGAACCAGGCCGGTGTGATCCCGGTCATCTTCGCCTCGTCGCTGCTCTACCTGCCGCAGCTCGCGCTCCAGTTCTTCGACCAGACCAACCCGGGCAAGACCCAGGCCTGGATCCAGAACAACATCGTGCAGGCCGACTCGCCGCTGCACATCGTGATCTACTTCCTGTTGATCATCTTCTTCACGTACTTCTACGTGTCGATCACGTTCAACCCGACCGAGGTCGCGGACAACATGAAGAAGTACGGCGGCTTCGTGCCGGGCATCCGGCCCGGCAAGCCGACCGCCGACTACCTCGACTTCATCCTCAGCCGGATCACCCTTCCGGGCGCGCTCTACCTGGGCATCGTGGCGGTCCTGCCGAACTTCTTCTTCATCTGGCTGAACAGCCAGCAGTTCCAGAACTTCCCGTTCGGCGGCACCGCTGTGCTCATCATGGTCGGCGTCGGTCTGGAGACCGTGAAGCAGATCGAGAGCCAACTCATGCAGCGGAACTACGAAGGGTTCCTGCGGTAGATGCGACTCGTTCTGGTTGGCCCGCCGGGCGCGGGCAAGGGCACACAGGCGGAGTTCGTCGCCGCCCACCTCTCGGTGCCGAAGATCTCGACCGGTGACATCTTCCGGGCCAACGTCTCCCAGGGGACGCCCCTGGGGGTCGAGGCGAAGCGCTACATGGACGCCGGCAAGCTGGTCCCGGACGAGGTAACCATCAACATGGTCCGGGACCGGCTCGCCGAGCCGGACGCCGCCGAGGGGTTCCTGCTCGACGGCTTCCCGCGGACCACGCCGCAGGCCGCCGCGCTGGACAAGCTCCTTGCCGACCTGGGCACCGCACTGGACCTGGTGCTGGAGCTGGTGGTCGACGACGACGAGGTGATCCGGCGGCTCTCCGGCCGGCGTACCTGCCGGGGCTGCGGCAAGATCTGGCATGTCGAGTTCGACGCCACCACCCGGGAGGGCATCTGCGACCGGTGCGGGGCCGAGCTGTTCCAGCGGGACGACGACAAGCCGGAGACCATCGCGGCCCGGCTGCGGGAGTACGCCGAGAAGACCGCCCCGCTGGTCGACTACTACGGCGCCCAGAACAAGCTGGTCGGGATCGACGCCACCGGGCCGGTGGAGGACGTCACGGTCCGCGCCATCGACGCCTTGCGCTCGTACGGCGGGTGACCACCCGCCGGGATCCGGCGGATAGAGTGCGAACAGCGGGGTACGCGCGACGTGCCCCGCTGTTTCGCTGTTCGGCAACGAAAGGTGACCGCTCCATGCGTCGTCCCCAGCTGGACATCCAGCTGAAGACCCCTGACCAGATCGAGAAGATGCGGGCCGCCGGCCTGGTGGTCGCCGAGGCCCTGCGTCGGATGAGCGAGGCGGTCGCTCCCGGGGTGAGCACGGCCGACCTCGACGCGATCGCCGAGTCGACCATCCGGGCGGCGGGGGCGGTGCCGTCGTTCAAGGGCTACCACGGCTTCCCGGCCTCGATCTGTTCGTCGGTCAACGAGCAGGTGGTGCACGCGATCCCGGCACCCGAGCAGGTGCTCCACGACGGTGACCTGATCTCCATCGACTGTGGCGCGGTGCTGGACGGCTGGCACGGCGACGCGGCGGTCACCGTCGGGGTGGGCGAGGTCGATCCGGCGCTGCTGAAGATGGCCGCGGTCGCGGAGGACGCGATGTGGGCCGGTATCGCCGCCGCCGCGCGGGGTGCCGCCAGCGGCAGGGGACGGCTCACCGACATCTCCCACGCGGTGGAGACCGCGGTCCGCCGGGGCGGCCGGTACGGCATCGTCGACGGCTACGGCGGCCACGGCATCGGCACCGAGATGCACCAGGACCCGCACGTGCTCAACCACGGCCGCCCCGGCAAGGGCCCGCGCCTGGTGCCCGGCCTGGCGTTGGCGATCGAGCCGATGATCACCATGGGCTCACCGCGCACCGTGGAGTTGTCGGACGGCTGGACCGTGGTCACCCGGGACCGGTCGATGGCGGTGCACGTCGAGCACTCCATGGCGCTGCTGGAGGACGGGGTCTGGGTGCTGACCGCGTTCGACGGGGGACGGGCCCGCCTCGGCGACCTGGTCACCTCCCGGCAGCCGGCCGACTCACCGACCGCCTGAGTCGGCGCACCTACCGGCCTGCCGCACCTGCCGGCCCGCCGATCTGCCGGCCTCGCGGCAGGGGCGGGGCAGGCGGGCTGACTGGACGCCGCCTCGACCGGATCCGTCCGGCCGGCACCCCTCGCCGGAGCCACCCCTCGCCGGTTCCTGCCCGCCTGGGCCGGTCACGGCTCCTTTGGAGCTGATGTCGCAAACGATTCGGTGTGGCCGCCCTGCCCGAACGGGTCCGTGGAGTCGCCTGCAACTGCTCCTCGGTACGGGCGGAACCGGTCCACGGCGATCCTGCCGGCCTTCCCGGGCAGCGAACCGTCCGTCGTCCCGCAGGACGCCCACCGATCTGCCGACCCCGGCGAGGAACGCCGGACGCGGCTGGCTGCCGGAGACGCCCGCCCGCCCGGCCCGTACCGGGGGTCAGGGCGGCGTCGACGGGGCCGGCGGGAGGTCGGGGTCGGCGAGGTGGCGGGGCGGTGTCATGCTTGCCGGCATGGACGGGCGGGACCGGATGCGGGCGGCCGACACGGACCGGGAGACGACGGCGGAACGGCTCCGGGTCGCCCTGGAGGAGGGCCGGCTCGACCTGCACGAGTACGACGAGCGCCTGCAACAGACGTACGGGGCGAAGACCTACGCGGAGTTGGACGCCGTACTGGCGGATCTGCCCGGACCGGCTCCGGCCCAGCGGTCCGCCCTGACCCACCGGGAGCCCGCGCCCGCCCCGGCCGACCCGGCCGATCCGGGTCGGCCGCCGGTGACGGGGGCGCCGGTGAGCGGGGCGGTGGCCGTCGGCGGCGGTCCCGCCCGTCGGCTCGCCGAGGTGTGGGGTCCCTGGTTGCGGGTGGCGGCGATCCTCACCGCGATCTGGTTGATCTCCTCGCTGGGCAGTCGGGAGCTGTTGTTCTACTGGCCGCTCTGGGCGCTCGGCCCGTGGGGCGTCGTGCTGCTGTTCCGTACGGCGGGCGGGTTCGCCGCCGGTGCGCCCGGCCGGGACGTCGACCGCTGGGACCGCCGTCGGGCGGGACGTGAGGTGCGGCGGCGCCAGCGGTGGGAGCGCCACCGGACGCACCGGACCCGGCGGCGCGGGCGGTAGGGGTCCGTCGATCCTGAGCGGCCCTCGGAGCCGCGCCGGCGGACCGGGTGTCCGTTTTTCTCCAGTCGGGTGACGCCACGGGTGGCCGGTTTGGCGACCGCCCGCAGGCGGGCGTACACTTTCAGATCGGCGCACAGCGTCCACTCCGGCATGCCCACCCGCGCTTCGGTGGGAGTCGGAGCCGCGGCTGGCTCGGGCCTCCGATCATGGACGCCCGTGTAAGACGTTGTGGGCCGTCCGGAGTAACCGACGTCAGGACAGCGGAGGACATGCCGAAAAAAGACGGAGCCATCGAGATCGAGGGTCGGGTCATCGAGCCCCTGCCGAACGCCATGTTCCGGGTGGAGCTCGCGAACGGTCACAAGGTGCTGGCTCACATCAGCGGCAAGATGCGGCAGCACTACATCCGCATCCTGCCGGAGGACCGGGTCGTCGTCGAACTCTCGCCGTACGACCTGACCCGCGGGCGCATCGTCTACCGCTACAAGTAAGCCTGACGACGGCCGGGACGTCCCCGTGTCCGTCTTCGACGTCCGGAGTCGCGCTGAACCGCGTGTCGCCGGGCCAGATGGGAAGTAAGGCAACCGTGAAGGTCAAGCCGAGCGTCAAGAGGATCTGCAACAAGTGCCGGGTTATCCGCCGGCACGGCCGGGTCATGGTCATCTGCACCGACCCGCGCCACAAGCAGCGCCAGGGCTGATTCGTTCCCGCCGTCCGTGTCGAACGGAGGGCGGGCGACCGGCCCGGGTCGCGTAGATCCGACGACAACACGTCACCAGCTCGTCCCAGCCGCGGACCGTACGCAATGCGTACTTTCTCGTGGCCAACCCCCGGTCGGAGGCCGGGGCCCGCTCGGGCAGCGGCCGATCCCGGTCGCCGGCGCGCATCGCGTCGGAAGGACGGGAGACGTCGGTAGCGGGGTGGGACGGGTCCACACCTCCGTCACACATCACGAGGAGTACGCCCGCACATGGCACGTCTAGTCGGCGTGGATCTCCCCCGCGAAAAGCGGTTGGAGATCGCGCTCACCTACATCTTCGGGGTCGGTCGCACCCGCGCCCTGGAGACGCTCGCCGCCACCGGCATCTCGCCGGACAAGCGCGCTCGGGACCTCACGGACGAGGAGCTGGTCCAGCTCCGCGACCACATCGAGGGCAACTACAAGGTTGAAGGTGACCTGCGCCGCGAGGTCGCCGCGGACATCCGCCGCAAGGTCGAGATCGGCTGCTACGCCGGCATCCGGCACCGCCGGGGCCTGCCCGTGCGTGGCCAGCGGACCCGGACCAACGCCCGGACCCGGAAGGGCCCGAAGCGGACCGTCGCCGGCAAGAAGAAGCCCGGCAAGAAGTAGTTCTTAAACCGGAATTCTGGTCGTTCGCCGCCGAGGTAGGCCAGGCTCCAACCGGAACCGGTGTCTACGTAACCAACGGCGCGAAGAGCCAGCAGCCGATCGAGAACCCATACAGGAGCGCACAGACTTATGCCACCGAAGGCTCGTGCCGGAGCCGCTGTCAAGAAGGTCCGGCGCAAGGAACGCAAGAACGTCGCCCACGGGCAGGCGCACATCAAGAGCACCTTCAACAACACCATCGTGTCCATCACGGACCCGACCGGTGCGGTCATCTCCTGGGCCTCCGCCGGCCAGGTGGGCTTCAAGGGCTCCCGCAAGTCGACCCCGTTCGCCGCGCAGCTCGCCGCAGAGGCCGCCGCGCGTCGGGCGATGGAGCACGGCATGCGCAAGGTCGACGTGTTCGTCAAGGGCCCCGGCTCCGGCCGGGAGACCGCCATCCGCTCGCTGCAGGCCGTCGGGCTGGAGGTCGGCCAGATCGCCGACGTCACCCCGCAGCCGCACAACGGGTGCCGTCCGCCGAAGCGTCGTCGGGTCTGAGAGGTTAGAGAGAGATGGCTCGTTACACCGGTGCTGACTGCCGCCGTTGCCGGCGGGAGAAGATGAAGCTGTTCCTCAAGGGCAGCAAGTGCGATGGTCCGAAGTGCCCGTTCGAGTCCCGGCCGTTCCCGCCCGGGCAGCACGGCCGCGGCCGCACGAAGGAGACGGAGTACCTGCTCCAGCTCCGTGAGAAGCAGAAGGCCCGCCGCGTGTACGGCGTGCTGGAGAAGCAGTTCCGCGGTTACTACGAGGAGGCCGTGGCCAAGCAGGCCAAGACCGGTGAGGTCCTCCTGCAGATCCTCGAGTCGCGGCTGGACAACGTGGTCTACCGGGCCGGCTACGCGCACTCGCGTGACATGGCCCGTCAGCTCGTCAAGCACGGTCACTTCACGGTGAACGGCAAGAAGGTCGACATCCCGTCGTACCGCGTCAAGGAGCACGACATCATCGAGGTCCGGGGCAAGAGCAAGGAGCTCACCCCGTTCATCGTGGCGCAGGCTCAGGCCGGCTCGAAGACGGTTCCGGCGTGGCTGGAGGCGATCCCGAGCCAGATGAAGGTTCTGGTGCACTCGCTCCCGGCCCGCCAGGTGATCGACACCCAGGTCCAGGAGCAGTTGATCGTCGAGCTCTACTCCAAGTAAGGGCTCGTTGCGGTGGCCCGCCCTCCGGGGCGGGCCACCGGAACAGTTTGTGTCGTGGGCGTCATATAGCGGGCGTCCCGGAAGAGAAGAGAAGAAATGCTCATCAGCCAGCGACCGTCTCTCTCCGAAGAGTCGATCAACGAGACCCGTTCCCGGTTCACCATCGAGCCGCTGGAGCCCGGCTTCGGCTACACCCTGGGCAACTCGCTGCGGCGTACGCTGCTGTCGTCCATCCCAGGTGCCGCGGTCACCTCGATCAAGATCGACGGTGTGCTGCACGAGTTCACCACGATCCCCGGGGTCAAGGAGGACGTGGTCGAGCTCGTCATGAACATCAAGGAGCTCTGCGTCAGCTCCGAGCACGACGAGCCGGTCAGCATGTACCTGCGCAAGCAGGGCCCGGGCGACGTGACGGCGGGCGACATCCAGCCCCCGGCCGGCGTGTCGGTGCACAACCCCGACCTCAAGCTCGCCACCCTCAACGGCAAGGGCCGGCTCGACATGGAGCTGACCGTCGAGCGGGGTCGCGGCTACGTGACGGCGGCGCAGAACAAGCAGGCCGGCGCCGAGATCGGCCGGATCCCGGTCGACTCGATCTACTCGCCGGTGCTGAAGGTGACGTACCGCGTCGAGGCGACCCGCGTCGAGCAGCGGACCGACTTCGACCGGCTGATCATCGACGTCGAGACCAAGCCGTCGATGGGTCCGCGTACCGCGCTGGCCTCCGCCGGTTCGACGCTGGTGGAGCTCTTCGGCCTGGCCCGGGAGCTGGACGAGACCGCCGAGGGCATCGACATCGGGCCGTCCCCGCAGGACGCCCAGCTCGCGGCGGACCTGGCCCTGCCGATCGAGGAGCTGGACCTCACCGTCCGCTCCTACAACTGCCTCAAGCGCGAGGGCATCAACTCCGTTGGTGAGCTGATCGGGCGCACCGAGGCCGACCTCCTCGACATCCGGAATTTCGGTCAGAAGTCGATCGACGAGGTCAAGATGAAGCTCGCCGGGATGGGTCTGGGGCTGAAGGACTCGGCCCCGAACTTCGACCCGGCGCACGTCGTGGATGCCTTCGGCGAGGCCGACTACGACACCGACGACTACCGCGAGACCGAGCAGCTCTAGTCCGCGCTGCCGCCACACCTGAGGAGCACCAAGCATGCCCACGCCCACCAAGGGCCCCCGCCTCGGCGGCAGCCCCGCGCACGAGCGGCTGATGCTGGCCAACCTGGCCACCGCGCTGTTCCAGCACGGCAAGATCCAGACCACCGAGACGAAGGCCCGGCGGCTGCGTCCGCTGGCCGAGCAGCTCATCACCAAGGCCAAGCGCGGTGACCTCGCGTCCCGCCGGCGGGTGCTGGGCGTCGTCAAGGACAAGGACGTGGTCTACTCCCTGTTCGACCAGATCGCGCCCCGGTACGCCAACCGCAACGGTGGCTACACCCGGATCGTGAAGACCGGTCCGCGCAAGGGTGACGCCGCTCCGATGGCGATCATCGAGCTGGTCGAGGAGCTTCAGGTCGCCGAGCCCAAGGCGAACAAGAAGACCGCCGCCCGCAAGGCCGCCCAGCAGGACAAGGTCGAGGCGCTGGCCCCGACCGAGGAGACCCCGGCCCCGGCCGACCAGGACTCCGCGGCGCCGGTCTCGGCGTCCGGTGACACCGCCGCCGCCCGCGAGGACAGCGACGAGGCCACCGAGAACAAGGCCTGAGCACAGGCAGCATCGTCGGGCCCGGCATCCCTTCCTGGGGTGCCGGGCCCGACGCCGTGAACGGGAGGTACGAGGTGGACGAGCGGACCCGGCTGCGGCTGGACGTCTCGTACGACGGCACCGACTTCTCCGGCTGGGCCGTCCAGCCGACCCGGCGGACGGTCGCCGGAGTGCTCGTCGAGACGCTGGACCTGGTGCTCGGCGCGGGCACCGTCACCGGGCTGACGGTGGCCGGCCGGACCGACGCGGGGGTGCACGCCACCGGCCAGGTCTGCCACCTCGACCTGCCCGTCGAGGTCTGGCGGGAACACGGGGGAGGGTTGCTGCGCCGGCTGGCCCGGCTGCTCCCCACCGACGTGCGGGTGCCCGCCATGACCGAGGTGCCGGCCGACTTCGACGCCCGCTTCTCGGCGACGTTCCGCCGCTACGAGTACCGGGTCACCGACGCCCCCTGGGGTGCCGAACCGCTGCGCCGACACGACACCCTGGCCTGGCCGAAGCCGCTCGACCTGGCCGCCCTGAACGCGGCGGCGGCCGGCCTGGTGGGGGAGCACGACTTCGCCGCGTACTGCCGGCGCAAGGAGCACGCCACCACGCTGCGCGAGGTGACCCGGCTGGACTGGCGGCGCGACCCGGACGGCATCCTGGTCGCCACCGTGCAGGCCGACGCCTTCTGCCAGGCGATGGTGCGCAGCCTGGTGGGTGCGATGCTGGTCGCCGGGGACGGCCGGCGCCCCGTCGAGTGGCCGGCCGGCCTGCTCGCCCGGCGGGAACGGTCCAGCGAGGTGACCGTGGCGGCGGCGCGTGGGCTGACCCTGGTCGCCGTCGGCTATCCGGCCGATCCGGCCGAGTACGCCCGCCGCGCCGACCTCACCCGCCGGCTGCGGGTACCCGTCGAGTCCTGAGCAGCCCGGCGCGGGAACCCCCTACGCCGGGCCTCGTACGTCGGTGCCGCTCAGTCGCCCGGCAGCTCGTCGGTGTTGCGGTCGTCGCGGCTGGTGGCGGAGGTGCCGGTGGCCTTCGTGGTCGGCTGGGCGGCGCTGCCGTCGGTGGCCCGCCGCTCCAGCACGCCCTGGTCGAGGTGCAGCTCGATCAGGTCGTGGATGATCTCGCGGACCGTGGGGTCGCCGGCCGGGACAGCGCCGCCGTCGGCCCGGGTCACCAGGCAGTAGCCGACGTAGTGGCCGCGTACCTGCCAGGCGACCCGGGCGGCGGTGGTGGCGATCGACTCGGTGCCGTCCCCGGCGGGCATGCCCCGGAAGCGGCCCTGCCGGTCGTCGAGCAACTGCCGGATCCGGTCCCGGACGCGCTGCGCGGTGGCCAGGTCGGTCAGGTTGAACAGGCCGGCGGTCACCAGGTGGTCCCCGTCGGGGGAGCGCAGGGTGGCCCGGACCACCTGGCTGCACCCGAGCCGGACGAGCAGGTCGGCGATCTCGCCGGTGGCCGCGACCGCGCAGCTACCCCCGGAGTGGGTCTTGAGCACCTGGTACTCGCGCTTGTCGGCCCCGAGCACCAGCTTCTTGCCGGGGAAGACCTCCTTGGCGGTCAACGGCTGCTGGTCGGTGTCCCGGGAGTCGAGATCCCGGCGGTCGGTCTGCTCCGTCGGGTCGGCGGCGGCACCCGGCTGTGCCGTCGGGGTGACCTGGTTGTCCTGCGGCGAGTTGTCCGTCGGGGTGCGGTCGACGAGCAGGGCTGCGCCGCCGAGGCCGCAGAGGCCGAGCAGCACCAGTACGGCGGCACCGCCGACGACCACCTGCCACAGCCGGCCGCCCCGGCCGGCGGAGCCCGAGCGGCCGGATCGGGGCCCGTCCGCCGGGGGTGTGGGGGCGTACCCGGGGGTGGTCGCCGCGGATGGCGCCGGGGCGGACGAGCGGACCGGGACGGAGTCGGCGGCCGGAGGGGTCGGGCGGGTGGTCCGCGGCAGCGAGGGGGCGGGGAAGCGGGACGGGGACGGCCCGGCGGGCGTGGTCGGGGCGGTGTGGAACAGCGGCAGGTCCGACCCGGGCCGCGGGTACTCCTCGAAGGCGTCCTCATCGGACTCGTACCGATATACCATGTCGCCCAGAGTAGGGTCCATTGCCCCTTTAGAGGGTAATAACAGGAAATTGCGGCGCGCGGCGCGTCGACTCGACTCGACCGGGCGGCGGCGAACCCGTTCCGGGCCGGTGGAAGAATGCCGCGAGTGACCGGCGACCACTATTTCACCGCGGAACCCACCACCGCGGCCCATCCGCGCGAGGTCGAGTTCTCCGTCGCCGGGCGCGACTACACGCTCGCCTCCGCCGGCGGGGTCTTCTCCGCCGCCCGGCTCGACCCCGGCACCGCCGTGCTGCTGCGCAAGGCCGAGCTGCCGACCGCCGCCACCACCGGCGATCTGCTGGACATCGGCTCCGGCTTCGGCCCGATCGGCTGCGTGCTGGCCGACCACGCGCCCACCGCCACCGTCTGGGCGGTCGACGTCAACGAGCGGGCCCGCGCGCTGACCGCCGCCAACGCCGTCCGGATCGGCGCCGGTGACCGGGTCCGCGCGGTCGGCCCGGACGAGGTGCCCGCCGACGTCACCTTCGCCCAGATCTGGTCCAACCCGCCGATCCGGATCGGCAAGACCGAGCTGCACGAACTGCTGCGCCGGTGGCTGCCCCGGCTCGCCCCGGACGGCGTCGGCTGGCTGGTGGTGGCCCGCCACCTCGGCGGCGACTCGCTGCAACGCTGGCTGGTGGACGAGGGCTGGCAGGTCGACCGGCACGCCAGCCAGAAGGGGTACCGGGTGCTGCGGGTCACCCGGTAATCGAGTGTCGCCCGCCCCGGCCGGTCCGGCAGGATGCCGGCGTGGGTTACGTGGACGTGGCAGGGGCCGGGCACATCCTCCCGGACGGCCGGGAGCTCTTCGCCGAGGTGTCCTTCCGGGTCGGCGAGGGTGCCAAGGTGGCCCTGGTCGGGCCGAACGGCGCCGGCAAGACGACGCTGCTGCGGATGGTCGCCGGTGACCTGCCGGTGCAGACCGGCGTCGTCGCCCGCTCCGGTGGGCTCGGCGTGATGCGGCAGTTCATCGGCATGATCGGCGACGAGTCGACGCTGGCCGACCTGGCGCTCTCGCTGTCCCCGGCGGCGCTGTGCGAGGCCGGCCGCCGGCTCGCCGCCAGCGACGAGGCCATGCGGGCGGCCGAGCTGCGCGGCAAGTACAGCACCGCCGCCGGCAAGGCCCAACTCGCGTACGCGGACGCGCTCGCCGCCTGGGGCGAGGCCGGCGGGTACGACGCCGAGGTGCTCTTCGACACCGTCACCACCATCGTGCTCGACCTGCCCTGGGACGCCGCCCGGAGTCGGCCGGTCCGGACCCTCTCCGGCGGCCAGCAGAAGCGCTTCGCCCTGGAGCTGCTGCTGCGCGGCACCGAGGAGGTGCTGCTCCTCGACGAGCCGGACAACTTCCTCGACGTGCCCGGCAAGCGTTGGCTGGAGACCCGGCTGCGGGAGTCCGGCAAGTCGGTGCTGTACGTCTCGCACGACCGGGAGCTGCTGGCCCGCACCGCCGACCGGGTGGTCGCCGTCGAGGGCGGTAGCGCCTGGGTGCACCCGGGTGGCTTCGCCAGCTGGCACGACGCCCGGGTGGCCCGGCACGCCCGCCTGGACGAGCTGCGCAAACGGTGGGACGAGGAGCACCAGAAGCTGCGCGAGCTGATGCTGATGTACAAGCAGAAGGCCGCGTACAACTCGGACATGGCGTCGCGCTACCAGTCGGCGCAGACCCGGTTGCGCAGGTTCGAGGAGGCCGGGCCGCCGCCCGTACCGCCGAAGGACCAGGACATCCGGATGAAGCTGGCCGGCGGGCGGACCGGCAAGCGCGCGGTGATCTGCGAAGAGCTGGAGCTGGACGGCCTGACCTACCCCTTCGACCTGGAACTCTGGTACGGCGACCGGGTGGCCGTGCTCGGCGCGAACGGCACCGGCAAGTCGCACTTCCTGCGGCTGCTGGCCCGGGGCGGCACCGACCCCGACCCGGCCAACGGCCCGGTCGACGGTGCCGCCGCGCTGGCCCCGGTCAACCACGCCGGGGTGGCCCGGCTCGGCGCCCGGGTCCGACCCGGACACTTCTCGCAGACCCACGACCGGCCCGAACTGATGGCGAGGACGCTGGTCGACATCCTCTGGCGCGGCGACGAGCACCGGGCCGGGATGGACCGGCACGCGGCGATGGCCGCGCTCAGCCGGTACGAACTGGCCGGCCAGGGCGACCAGCGGTTCGGCACCCTCTCCGGCGGGCAGCAGGCCCGGTTCCTGGTGCTGCTGCTGGAGCTGTCCGGGGCGACCCTGCTGCTGCTCGACGAGCCGACCGACAACCTCGACCTGGCCTCCGCCGAGGCGTTGGAGGCGGGACTGGCGGCGTTCTCCGGGACGGTGGTCGCGGTCACCCACGACCGCTGGTTCACCCGTTCCTTCGACCGGTTCGTGCTGTTCCGGGGCGACGGCGACGTGGTGGAGACCCCCGAACCGGTCTGGGACGTCGGGTGATCCCCGCCGACCTCGCCGCGCGCCTCTGCGCGGCCACCGTCGTGGCCGCCCGCCGGCTGGCCGCCGACGTGCTGGGCTGAGCCCGAGTCGGGACGGGCCCGGCGCGGCCGGCATAGGGTGGATCTCGTGACTGAGATGACCTATCGCCGGTTGGGCGACTCCGGGCTGGTGGTGTCCGTGGTCGGTATCGGCTGCAACAACTTCGGCCGCAAACTCGACCTCGACGGCACCCGGGCGGTGGTCGACGCCGCACTCGACGCCGGGATCAACTTCTTCGACACCGCCGACATCTACGGCGAGCCGCAGGGCAGCTCCGAGGAGCTGCTCGGCCAGGCGCTCAAGGGCCGCCGGGACGACGTGGTGGTGGCCACCAAGTTCGGCATGGACATGCACGGCCGCAACGGCCCCGACTTCGGCGCCCGGGGTTCCCGGCGGTACCTCGCCCGTGCGGTCGAGGCGTCGCTGCGCCGGCTCGGCACCGACCACATCGACCTCTACCAGATGCACGAGCCCGACCCGGGCACCCCGATCGACGAGACCCTCGCCGCGCTCGACGACCTGGTCCGCGCCGGCAAGGTGCGCTACCTGGGCAACTCCAACTTCTCCGGCTGGCAGATCGCCGACGCCGACTGGGTGGCCTCGTCCAGCGGCCGGACCCGGTTCGTCAGCGCGCAGAACCACTACTCGCTGTTGGAACGGGGGGTGGAGACCGAGGTGATCGGCGCGTGCGAGCGGTTCGGCCTCGGCATGCTGCCCTTCTTCCCGCTCGCCAACGGCCTGCTCACCGGCAAGTACCAGCGGGGCGAGGCCCCACCCGCCGGTAGCCGGCTCGCCGGTGGCGGCCGGTACGCCGCGCGGCTGGCCGCCGCCCGGTGGGACACCATCGAGGCGATCGAGGCGTACGCGACCGAGCGGGGTCTCACCCTGCTCCAGGTGGCCATCGGCGGGCTGGCCGCCCGCCCGGCGGTGACCTCGGTCATCGCCGGAGCCACCACGCCCGAGCAGGTCCGGTCCAACGCCGCGGCGGGTGCCTGGCAGCCCACCGACGCCGACCTCGACGCCCTGGACGCCATCCTCTGACGCAGGGGGCCCGGGCATCCCCTCGATGCCCGGGCCCGGTCCAGCGACGGCGCCGGTCAGCCGGCCGTCCGGCGGCGGCGCAGCAGGTACAGCGGTCCCGCCACCGCCAGTACGGCGACCGCGAGGCCGCCGGCCAGCAGCGGCCACCATCCGATCCCCTGGTCTCCGGTCGCCCGCGCCGCGCCGCCGGCGACGACGGGCGGCCCGGCGGTGGGCGGCGACTGGGCAACTCGGGCCTGAACCTGGGCCGTCGCCGTGGTCCGGTACGGGGCCGGGGCGCTGACCGTCACCCGCCAGTGGCCCGGGGCGAGCAGCGGGCCACTGGTGTAGAAGCCCTGCCCCTCCCCGGCCGGTTCGAGTTGCAGCGGCCCGGCCGTACGGCCGCCCTCACCCTCGGCGGTCAGGGTGAGCCGGACCGCCTGATCCAGCCGGTGGCCGTCGGCGTGCACGGCCTGCACGGTCACCCCACCGGCCCCGTCACCGGCCACCGTCAGCTTGAGCTTCCCGCTGTGCGCCGCCGTCGGGGCCGCCGGCAGTGCCACCAGGCACGCGGCAACCAGCGCGGCGGCGCAGATCCTGAAGATACGCATCGACGTCTCCATCCGGTGTGGACAGGGCCGCCCCCGCCGTCGGTGGACGGCGGGAGCGGCCCCGTTTCCGCTACAGCGAACGGCCGGGGGCGATCCTGGTGGGATCGTCACCGAGCCGGCCGGCACCGTCGACCGGCGTGCCGTCGTTCGCCTTCACCCCGGCCTTGCTGGCCGTGCCGCCGAGCCGGACGATCATGGCGTCGGCGTCGCGGACCAGCACGTCCCGGACGTCGGCCTCGGTCACCAGGGTGGCGTCGGTGGCCAGCGCCTTGAAGGCGGTCAACTGCTGCACCGCCCGCTTGTCGTTGCCCGCCGCCTCGGAGACCCGCACCGCGTCCAGCTTGTTGGAGAGCTGACGGTGCGCCTTGGTGGAGAGCCGCCCGGTCGCCTTGAACCGGTCCAGCAGGTTCTGCATGTCCCGGAACGAGGTGGTGACGAAGAACCGGACCGTCGAGGTGGTGGAGTTGCCCGCCTTGTCGGTCGCGGTCACCGTCAGCTCGTGCAGGCCGAGCGGCAGCTCGTAGAGGGCCTGCAGGGTGCCGCTGGCGTACGCCCGGCCGTCCAGCACCCCGGTCGTCGTCCGGACGCCGGAGGTCGGGTCGACCGCCTGCCAGGAGATCCGCAGGTCCTGGCTGTCGCCGTAGAGCTGGCCGTCGGCGATGCCGGAGACCAGCAGCGTCGGCTTGGTGCCGTCGATCTTCACCACCGCCGACTTCAGCGTCTCGGCGTTGCCGGCGGTGTCGGTGGCCCGGTACAGCAGCTCGTGCGTGCCGTCCCCGGTCACCTCGACCGGCGTGGTGTACGCCGTCCAGGCGCCCCCGTCCAGCGACCACTCCAGCCGCTTCACGCCGGAACCGGCGTCGGTGGAGGTGATCACCACCGGGACGGTGCCGGCGTGCCAGCCGTCGTCGTTCGCCGGGGCGAACGCCGCCGAGCTGACCGGCGCGGTGGCGTCGATCTTCACGGCGACCTTCTTCGCCGTCTCCACGTTGCCGGCCTTGTCCGTCGACCGGAACCGCAGCTCGTGCGCGCCGTCCCCGGTGACCAGCACCGGTCCGGCGTACGCGGTCCACCCGGTGTCCCCGTCGAGCTGGTACTCGGTGCCCGCCACCCCGCTGCCGGCGGCCTCGTCGGCCGCCGCCAGGGTGACCGTGACCGGCCCGTTGTGCCAGCCGTCGGTCGCGGTGCCGGAGACCGTGGCGGTGGTCACCGGCGCGGTCGTGTCGACCACCCCGGTGGAGAGCCGGAAGTAGTCGAACGAGGCCGTCTTCGGGGTGGCCGCGTTCGCCCCGAGGGTGAACAGGCCCACCTTCGGGGTCGCCCCGACGGCGGTGCTGGTCAACGTCTCCAACGTCTTCCAGTCCTGCCCGTCGGCCGAGTACGACGCGGTGAAGGTGTTGCCGGTGCGGGCCAGCCGCAGGTGCCACACCGCCGAGGTCAGGTCACTGGCCTGGGGCTGCGGGTTCTGCACCGTCCCACCGACCTCGCTGCGGAACTCGATCCGCCGGGTGAGCGGCTGTCCGGCCTGGTTGTCCACGATGAAGTCGAACTTGACGTAGTTGTCGTCGTCGGCGTGGACGATCAGCCCGGCCTGCTGGTACTGCTCGGCCAGCAGGCTGCCGTCGACCTTCGTCTCCAGGGTCCAGTCGCCGGCCGGCGCGGTCTGCAGGACGAAGTTCGTCGGCCCGGTGTTGTCGGTGCCGTAGATGTCACCCTTCGGCACGTCGATCCGCAGCGCGCCGTCGGTCACCCGGTAGGCCGCCGGGTCCTCCCGCAGCACCGCGTTCCACCGGCACTTGTCCAGCGTGCTGCCGGTGAACTCGTCCGACGGGTCGACCGGGCCGGCCGGGGCGTCCGGCGAGACCTGGAACCAGTCGAACAGCGCGTCCACCACCGGGGCGGTGGTGGCGCCGTTGAGAGCGAACACGCCGATCCGGGGGTTGGTGATCCCGGCGAGCGCGGCGGACCGGCCGACCGGGGTGAACGTCGTCCCGTCGCCGGAGAACGCCGCGGTCAGGTTGGTGCCGTCGCTGATCAGCCGCAGGTAGACGGTGTCACCGGCGGGCGCGGCGGTGGCGTCCGCCCCCTCGTTGCGGGGCGAACCGGCGGTCTCCCGGATGAACTCCACCCGGCGGGAGCCGCTGTAGAGCAGGTCCAGCTTGGCGTAGTTGTCGTCGTCGCCGTAGATCAGCAGGCCGGCCTGCTGGTAGTTGGCGGTGACGGGCAGGGTGACCTTCGTGGTGGCCTGCCAGGCCCCGCTGGGCGCGGGCTGGAGGACCAGGTTGGTGGCGCCGTTGGTCGCGCCGTACAGGTCACCGGAGGCGGTGGGCAGCCGCAGCGACCCGCCGGAGACCGAGTAGAGCTGGTTCTCCCGGACCACCGTCCAGCGGTCCTTGTTCAGGCTGGTGCCGAGGAAGTCGTCCGAACGCGCCCCGAGGCAGGAGTTGTTCGGCGCGTCCACCTTCACCGGGACGGTCGCGTACGACTTCGCGCCCCGCTTGTCCGTCACCGTCAGGGTGGCGGTGAAGGTGCCCGGCACGGTGTACGTGTGGGTGGCGTCCAGGGTGGTCGCCGTCCCGCCGTCACCGAAGTCCCAGGCGTACGTCAGCGGGGTGTCGTTCTCGGCGTCGGTGGCCGTGCCCTTGAAGGCGACGGTGACCGGCGCGGTGCCGGTCGCCGGCGTGGCCGTGGCCGTCACCACCGGCGGCGCGTTGTCGGTGACGCCCCGACCGATGAAGTCCATCCAGTTGACGTTGAACAGCGAACCGGCACCACCGGCCGGGTCCTTGGCGACGAAGTACAACGCGCCCTCGGCCGCACCGGTCACCGGCGCGGTCACGTCGACGAACTGCTGCCAGCCGCCGGTGGCGGGCACGTTGGCCGTTGCCACCACCGGGCCGTCGACGGCACCTGCGTGCACGTCGATCCGGCCGCCCTGGACCGCCGAGGCCGCCCGGAACCGGATCTGGTCGACCCCGGTCAGGTTGGCCGGGACGAGCGACCACCAGTCGCCGTCCTCGATGAAGCCGATGTTCTGGCCGCCACCGGCGGTGTCGGTGGTGGTCTCCTTCTGCACGCCCGGGTCACCGCCGCCGGTGCTGCCCGGGGCCCGACCGGTGGCCGTGAAGTACTCGGCCTGCTTCCGCTTGGGCTGCAACACCTCGATCGCCCGGCCGGTCAGCGGGCCGGCCCCGCCGGTCCCGCCGTCGTCGGTGTAGGTGGCCTCGAAGACCGCGAAGACGTTCGCCTCCGCGCCGTGACCGGACGCCAGCGAGGTCTGCACGGTGCCGGTGCAACCGGTGTGCTGCTCCAGCGGGTGGGCGTGCTCGTCGTGGCCGAGCAGCACCTGGAGCTGGACCCGGTCACAGTCGATGGCGCCGTCCTCCGGGTCGGTCACCTTGATCGTGTACTTGACCTGGTCGCCCCACTCGAAGAAGCCGCCGCTGGGCGGGAACTCGATGGTCACCGTCGGGGCGGTGTTGCCGACCGTCACCGGTACGTTCGCCACCGCGGTACGGCCCTTGGGGTTGGTGACGGTGAGCTGCGCGGTGTAGTTGCCGGCCGTGGCGTACGTGTGGGTGGGGTTCGCCTCGGTGGAGGTCTGTCCGTCGCCGAACGCCCAGGCGTAGGTCAGCGTGCCGCCGTCCGGGTCACGGGAACCGGCGCTGGAGAACTTCACGGTCAGCGGAGCGGCCCCGGAGGTGGGGTCGGCGCTGGCCTCGGCGATCGGGGCCCGGTCACCGGCGGTGTAGTCGATCCGGTAGACCCCGGAGTCGTCGTTGTTGCCGCCGAAGCCGGTGCCCCACTCGATCAGGTAGAGCGCGCCGTCCGGCCCGAACTCGAAGTCCATCGGGCGGACCATGCTCATGCCGGTGAGCAACTGGTTGATGTCGATCAGCGTCTTGCCGTCCGCGCTGACCTGCATGGTGTACATCTTCGACTGGTTCCACTCGCCGAGGAGCGCCTTGCCGTCGTAGTACGCCGGCCACTTGCGGCTGGACGTGCTGTCGGCGTCGTACCGGTAGACCGGGCCACCCATCGGGGCGCCGCCGCCGCCGATCTCGGGGAAGCGCGGGTCACCGGCGTAGCCGTAGTCCACGGTCGCCGGGATGGCCGGCGGCAGGTTGGTCAGGCCGGTGTTGTTGGGCGAGTCGTTGACCGGTGCGGCGCAGTCGAACTTCGCCCCGCTCGGCCCGGACGGGAAGGTGTAGTCGTTGTACGCCCTGTTGTTGCCGGTGCAGTACGGCCAGCCGTAGTTGCCCGGCGTGCCGACGATGTTCCACTCGACCAGGCCCTCGGGGCCGCGGTTCGGGTTGGCCGAACCGGCGTCCGGCCCGTAGTCGGCGACGTAGAGGGTGTTGCTGGCCGGGTCGATGCCGATCCGGAACGGGTTACGGAAACCCATCGCGTAGATCTCGGGACGGGTCTTCGCGGTGCCCGGGGCGAACAGGTTCCCGGCCGGCACGGTGTAGGTGCCGTTGTCCTCCGGGTGGATCCGGATCACCTTGCCGCGCAGGTCGTTGGTGTTGCCGGAGCTGCGCTGCGCGTCGTAGTCCTGCCGACCGGCCCGCTCGTCGATCGGGGTGAAGGCGCTCGACTCGAACGGGTTGGTGTTGTCCCCGGTGGCCAGGTAGAGGTTGCCCAGCGAGTCGAAGGTCATGCTGCCACCGGCGTGGCAGCAGGTGTTGCGCTGGGTGTCGACCTGGAGGACGACCTTCTCGGTGGCCTTGTCGATGGTGTCACCGTTGACGGTGAACCGGGACAGGTAGTTGCGCGGGGCACCACCGGTTGGGGCGTAGTACAGGTAGATCCACTTGTTGGTGGCGAACTTCGGGTCGAGGCGCAGACCGATCAGGCCGTCCTCGTTGCCGGTGAAGACGTCCAGCCGGGTCGCGGTGACCGTGTTGCCGGTGTCCGGCTTGACGATCTGCACCCGGCCGTCGCGCTCGGCGTAGAACACCCGGCCGTCCGGAGCGATGTCCAGCTCCATCGGGTTGTTGGTGTTGCTGTCCAGGGTGACCTTCTCGAAGTTCGAGGTCTTCGTGGCGCCGCAGTCGGCGTTCTCGACCCCGGCGGCGGTGCGGATACCGCCGAGCAGGTGGGTGAGGAACTCCGGCTCGGTGTACGACGCCTGGGTGTGGCCGCCGCCGGTGTACCAGGAGCGACCGCCGTCGTAGTCCTGGCACCAGGCGGTGGGGTGGTCGGCGCCCATCGCGCCGGCCCCCGGGCTGTAGGTCTTCTCGTCCAGGCTGGCCAGCACGTGCACCTTGGAGCGCGGGTTGGTGCGGAAGTTGTACCACTCGTCGAACCGGGACCACCGGTCCGGCAGGGTGGCGGTCGACGGGTGCGCGTGGTCCTCGACCTTGACGGTGGCCTGCTGGTTGGCCGGGTGACCGGAGAAGTACGCGCCGACCAGGTTGCCGTACCAGGCCCAGTCGTACTCGGTGTCCGAGGCGGCGTGCACGCCGGCGTAGCCGCCGCCGGCCCTGATGTAGCGCTCGAACGCGGCCTGCTGGGTGCTGTCCAGGACGTCACCGGTGGTGGAGAGCCAGATCACCGCCTGGTACTTCGCCAGGTTGGCGTCGTTGAAGGCGGCCCCGTCCTCGGTGGCGTCGACGGTGAACCCGTTGTCGGTGCCGAGCTTGCGGATGGCGGCGAGGCCGGCCGGGATGGCGTCGTGCCGGAACCCGGCGGTCTTGGAGAAGACCAGGACCGAGAACGGTTCAGCGGCGGCGGGTGCCGGTGCCGGTGCCGCCTGCGGCTGGGGCTGGGCGGCGGGCGCGGCCTGGGCGGCGGTGCCGCCGACCAGGCCCGTGGCGAGTAGGGAGAGGGTGAGGAGGGCGGCACTGAAGGGACCGCGACGTGCGCGGCGATGGCGGGATGGAGACACTCCATGCTCCTTATGTCCGGACTGGACAGTGGTGGGCATGGGGACGACTCGCCGCAGACCGTCCCCGGCCGGACCGGTGCGGGCCACGCCGAGGCCCGTGCCGGTGGTGATTCGATGCGGGCCCGCCGAGGCCGCGCACCGAAATTATGTCGATCGGTTGAACAAATTAGCGCGGCTGGATTCGTTTCCGGCAAGGCATCCTCATGTAACGATTCGGTATCGGCGACTCGCTTTTCTGGCGAGTGTGGACAATCCGCCGAAAGTAGCCAGGCCGGCGCAGGGAGGAGAGCCGCCCTGCCGTCCGGCTGGCCCCCGGCGACCCGGTGCCGACCGCGCGGTGATCAAGAGGTTTACGTCAACCCGGGGGCCGGAACCTGACGTAAACCTCTTGATCACCGGGCGCTGGGGTGGGCGGGCTCAGGGGGTTCGGGCTGTGGGGTGGGTGGGGTTGTGAAGAAGCGGATGATGTCGTTTGCTGCGGTGGGGGAGAGGATCATTGCTTGGGCTCGGGCGGACAGTTCGGCGATCGGGTGGATTCTGGTGAACATTGCCTCCTCGTAGGTCCGGATCGCCGAGTTCGGGTCGGTGGGGTTGGCGGCGAGTTCGGCGGCGAGTTCGGCGGCGTCGAGCATGGCCTGGTTGGCGCCCTCGCCGACCGGCGGCATGAGGTGCGCGGCGTCACCGATGAGGGTGATGCCCGGCTGGTTGGCCCAGCGGGTACCGATGGGCATGGCTTCGATCCTGCGCGACGTCGGCGCGCTGTCGCCGGCCTCGATGAGTGCGGTGAGGCTTGGGTCCCAGCCTTCGAACAAGTCCAGCAGCGCCCGCTTGCTCCGGTATGTGTCGAGGTCGCGGTCCGCTGCGCGCAGTGAGATCCCGACTCGTACGCTGCCGTCGCCGAGGCGTTGCGCCGCAAGGATCTGGTTCACGCCGATGCACCACAGGTTCCCGGGGCCGACCAGCTCGGCGAGGTCCGGGTGACGCCGGTCGGCGTCGCTGATGGTCAGCTCCACCAGGGTGGCCACGTAGGACAGCTCCGCGTCGGTCAGCAGCGACCGGACGACCGAGCGCGCGCCGTCCGCGCCGACGAGGACGTCGCAGTCGGCTCCGGGGCGACCGTGAAACGTCAGCCCGAAGCCCCCGTCAGGTCGGGGCGTCGCCGCGACGAGCCGGTGCTGCCACGCGACCGCGTCGCCGGGGAGCGAATCGAGCAGAAGATCACGCAGTGCGCTCCGATCGATCTCGGGACGTCCGGAGAACGAGCCGGGTTGTGGCCTGTGGTGCACCAGGGTGCGTCCGGCCGGGTCGAGGATGCGATGTTCCTCGCCCTCGGGCCGCGCCTCGGACCGGAACCGGCCGGCGAGACCCGCCTCGGCCAGGGCCTGTTGCCCGGACTCCGGGTGCAGGTTGAGCATTCCGCCCTGCGGTCGCGCGGATCGGCTCGCCTCGCGTTCGTACACCACCGCCTCGATGTCGTGCCGGCGCAGGATCCGTGCCAGGGTCAGCCCGCCGAGGCCGCCACCGGCGATCGCGATTCGCACACTCAACTCCGTTACCGTACGCTGTATTTCGTGGATACGACGTACGGTAGCGAAGGGTTGCCCATTTGGGAACGGCCCGAGCCTCAGCCACGGGCGGCGCCCGTGCCGTTGAGCCGCGCGAAGATCGCCGCTACGGCGATCCGGCTGGCCGACGCGCACGGCCTCGACGGGCTGTCGGTTCGCAAGATCGCCAAAGAGCTGGGTGTCGGTCCGATGCGGCTCTACGACTACGTGACCAGCAGATCCGAACTGCTCGATCTGATGGTCGACGCCGTCTATGCCCGGATCGCCGAGGCCGGCCAGCACTCCGAGTGGCGCGCCACGGTCCTGGACATCGCGCACCGGACCCGTGCCGCCGCCCTTGACCATGAGTGGTTCTCCGACCTGCTCGGCGGAAGGCCACAACTGGGGCCCCATGCCCTCGCGGTGGGCGAATCGACCGCGGCGGCGCTCAGCCGGGCCCCCGGCGTGCGCGGCATCGACGACCTTCAGCGGGCCTTGGGCGCCCTCGACGCCTTCGTCATCGGAGCGCTCCGCAGGGAGGTCACCGAGCGGCGCGTCGCCCGCTCCACCGGCACCGACGTGTCCGCCTGGCAGGCCAGCCTCGGACCCTATCTGACCCGCATGCTCAGCACCGGCCGCTATCCCACCGTCGCCCGGCTCGTCGTCGACGGCGCCCACCTCACCGCCGAGGAGACCTTCGACCACAACCTGACCACCATCCTGGACGGCATCACCAGGCATCCCCACCCGTGATCGGCCGCTCGCGGGCCAGTGGTCGGCTGGACACCGACCCACCTCGATCGGACCCGCACCGCCGGGGCCGTGGCGCGCAGCGACCGGTCACCTGCCCACCTGCCGGGGGAGATCCGGCGGGGCGGCTCCCGCTGCCGGGAACACGGCCCGGCCCTGCTCAGTCGCGGTGGTGGCGGCCGCTGGAGCGCAGCGACCGCCGGCCGCTCTCCCGCTCCGGCTCGTTGTCGGCCACCGGCTTGCTCAGGCCGGCGACCCAGTCGACGTACTCCTCGTCCGGCGTCGCCAGTTCCGTGGTGGGTTCGGCCGCCGGCTCGCCCTCGGCGGACCGGCTGCGGCGGAACAGCCCGCGCCGACTCCGGGCCTTCCCGGCGGGCTTCTGCTCACCGCTGTCGATAGGGGCCGGGTCGGCGGGCGGGCCGTCCACCGGGGCGGCGCTGGTGTCGGCGGCCTCCCAGCGGAGGCTGACCGGGCCCGGGGCGCTGGTCCGCTCGGTGGTCTCCGGTTCGGGGAACGGCAGTGGCGTTCGCGCCGGGACGGGGTGGGGGGTGCCGACCCAGCCGCCCGTACCGCTCAGGTCGGGCAGTTGGTGCCGGGGGCGCGAACCCGGCGGGCTCGCCGACGTCGAGGCAGTCCCCTCGACACCGCCCGGTGCGATGTGCCGCAGCCCGGCAGCCGGCTCGGCCGTCCCGGTCACCCCGACCGGCGGGTCCGCGCTGCCGGGGTCTGCCGCACCTGATTGGGAGCTGCCCGGGTCGGGGGCGGTCGGGCCGGTGTCGGCGCTGGTCGGGGCGGGTCCGGCGGTGGCCGGTTTTCCGGCGGTGCGGCTTGGCGCTGCGGTGCTGCTCGCCCCGACGGGGGAGTCAGGGTCAGGTCGCCCGGTGGGGACGGCCGGGGCGTCGAGGTCGGCGGGACGGGCCCGGCGGGTCCGCGTCGCTCGGGGTTTCGGCGGGGACACCGGGCCGCCCCCGGCGACCGGCCCGACGGTCTCCGGCTGCTCCGCGCCGGTGGCCTCGGCCGGGATGACCTCGGTGGAGGTCGGCCCGGTCGCCCCGGTGGGCCCGGGCGGGGCGGCCCGGCCAGCCGGCTCACCGGCGGGGCCGAGCCGGGGTTCCGGACCGGCGGTGTCGGGCGCGGCGTTTCCCTCGACGGGCGCGAGGGGTCTCGCCTCGGCGGTCGCCCCGTCGGGCGCGGAGGACCGGGCCACCGGCTGGTCGGCGGCGGGAACGGGGGCGTCCGGCCAGTCCCAGTGGGCCGGGGTACGGCCCGTGCCCGGCGCGTCGGCCGAGGACCGCCCGAGGTCGGGGCGGACGCCGGCCATCGGTGCCGCCGCAGGGCGGTGGTCGTCCCGAGCCGACGCGGCCGAGGGGATGGTGGCGTCGGTCCGGTCCGAGCCGACGGTCCGGGCGGCGGCGGTCAGGTCCACGGTGCTGGGCTCGTCCGAGGTGGCGGCATCCGAGGTGGCGGCATCCGAGGTGGCGGCGGCCGGGGTGGCGGCGGCCGGGGTCGGCACTACTGGCAGCGGCGCGAGGATGTCGGTCGGCTCGATCGCCGCGCCGTCGGCGGCGCGGCGGGCCGGCAGCAGCGGCCAGCGCAGCAGGGTGGTGGCGGCCGACCCGAGCGTACCGGCCGCGACCGCGATCACCGCGCCGTAGTACGGGGCGAGCTGGTAACGGTCCACCGGGTCACCCGGACCGGCCGTGAGGTAGGCGAAGGCGAGCAGCACCGGCCCGGCCGCCCCGGCGGCACCGCCGACCAGCGGGACGTGCCCCCGGCGGCGGGCCAGCCCGCCGGTCACCGCGCCGGCCAGCAGCGCCACCACCGGCAGCAGCAGCATCGCCAGCCGTTGCGCCGCGTCCGCGTCGAGCCAGGACGGCTCCAGCACGCCCAGCCGTACGGTGCGCAGCGGCCCGGTGGACAGCACCCCCGGCGCGACCGAGACCAGCGCGGTGAGCCAGACCGCGCCGGCCAGCATGGCGACGTTCCAGCCCAGCGGGGGCCGGAGCAGGACGGCCGAGGCGGCACCCGCGCCGACCACCGCCCCGGCGACCGCGCAGATGCCGACCGCCCAGACCGGGTCGATGGTGCTCAGCTCGGCGGCCCGCGCGGGCTGCATGCAGAGCGGGGCGACGACGATCGCGCCGAGCGCGGCGGCACCGGAGATCGCGAGCTGCACCGAGGTGTGCTCCGGCAGCCCCTCCCGGCGGGCGAGCCGGCCGGCGACCACGGCACCGGCCACGGCGGCGGTCACCGCGAACCAGCCCACCCAGGCGAGCTGGGCCGGCCAGCGGTTGACGTCGGCGAACTCGCCGGTGAGTCGGACGATGCCGAAGCCGTACGCGATGCCGAGCTGACCGGCCCCGGCCAGCACGCTCACCGCGAGTGCGGTGAGCAGTAGTCTGCCCCACGTCCGAAAGGCCATGTCGCGCACGTTACGGCCCGGTGCCCCCGATCGCCACTGTGGCGCGGCGCGGCCCCGGCCAGGTGTTACCCAAGCTCCACCAGGCCGGAGGGGTCGGCTGCTACGTGAGCTCCACCAGGCGTGCCAGGTAGGTCGTGTCCCCGACATTGGTGAGCATGTGGACGGCCCCCGGGTCCCGGTAGACCACCCCGCCGGTCGGCTCGTCGGCGTCGATCCGGGTGCCGTCGATGGTCTGCACCACGTTCTTGGCGCCCTGGATCGCCACCACCAGGTACGGGTGGTCGTGCCGGTGCAGCGGCTGGCGCTCGCCCGGCTCCAGCCGGATGTGCCAGACCCGGACCCGGTCGTTCTCGTAGACGATCTCCTGGCCGACCGGGCCGAGTTCGAGGTCGTCGGCAACGTCGGTCATCGGGTTCCGTCCAGTTGGGGGAGCACCTCGGCGGCGATGAGCTCCAGGTGGTCGAGGTCGTCGATCTCGATCAGGCGCAGGTGCACCCGGGTGGCGCCGATCGCGGCGAACTCGCCGATCCGGTCGACGAGCTGGGCGGGGGAGCCGACCATCGGGTCCTCCGGCGGCAGGGCGCTCTTGACGTGCAGCGGCGCGGCTCGACGCCGGGCCTCCGCGTCGGTCCGGCCGACCGCCACCACGATCCCGGCGGAGAGGACCAGCGGGGCCCGCCCCGACTCGGTGCGCCCGGTCCGGTCGCACGCCTCCCGGACCCGGTCGTACGCCTCGGCGGTCTCCTCGACCGACTTGAACGGCATGTTGAACTCGTCGGCGTACCGGGCGGCCAGCTCGGGGGTGCGCTTCGGCCCGCTCCCGCCGACGATCACCGGCGGTCCGGGCTGCTGGACCGGCTTGGGCAGGGCGGGGGCGTCCACGAGCCGGTAGTGCTCGCCGGTCCAGTTGTACGTCTCGCCGACCGGGGTCCGCCACAGGCCGGTGACGATCTCCAACTGCTCGGCGAGCCGGTCGAAGCGTTCGCCGACCCGCGGGAACGGGATGCCGTACGCGGTGTGCTCCCGCTCGTACCAGCCGGCGCCGATGCCCAGCTCGACCCGGCCGCCGCTCATCTGGTCGACCTGGGCGACCATCACGGCCAGCGGGCCGGGCAGCCGGAAGGTGGCCGAGGTGACCAGGGTGCCGAGCCGGATCCGGGCGGTCTCCCGGGCCAGCGCGGCCAGGGTGAGCCACGCGTCGGTGGGCCCGGGCAGCCCGGGCTCGTCGCCCATCGCCCGGTAGTGGTCGGCCCGGAGGAAGCCGTCGAAGCCGCCCGCCTCGACCAGCTTGGCGAAGCGGAGCTGGTCGTCGTAGGTCGCGCCCCGGTGCGGCTCGGTGAATACCGCCACCCGCATGTTCATCGTCCCCCCGCCCCGGCCGCCGCCGACGCCTCGCGCTCCATCAGCAGCTCGTGCAGTTCGGCGCTGACCTGGGCGACGTCGGCCAGGTGGGCGTTGCGGCCGAGGGTGCGGGGTCGGGGGATGGTCACCTCGACGACCTTGCGGATCCGTCCCGGGCGGGGGCTGAGTACGACCACCCGGTCGGCCAGCAGCACCGCCTCGTCGATCGAGTGGGTGACGAAGACGATGGTCGTCCCGGTCTCCATGTGCACCCGTTGCAACTCGCCGGAGAGTTCCTCGCGGGTGAGCGCGTCGAGGGCGGAGAAGGGCTCGTCCATCAGCATCACCCGGGGCTCGCCGAGCAGCGACCGGCACAGCGACACCCGCTGCTGCATGCCGCCGGACAGCTCGTGCGGCAGCCGCTTCTCGAAACCGCCGAGGCCGGCGAGTTCCAGTAGCTGGCGGGCCCGCTCGCGGTGCTTGGCCCGGCTCCAGCCGAAGATCTCGGCCGGCAGCAGTACGTTGTCGAGCACGGTGCGCCAGGGCAGCAGGGCCGGCTTCTGGAAGAGCATCGCGACGTCCCGGCGGGGCCGGGTGATCGGGTTGCCGGCGACGGTGATCTCACCGCCGCTGACCGGCAGCAGGCCGGCGATCATGCGGAGCAGGGTCGACTTGCCGCATCCGGAGCGGCCGAGCACGGCGACGAACTCGCCCTCGGCGACCTCCAGGTCGATCCCGCGCAGCGCTTCGACCCGTCCGGTACGGCCGTCGAAGGTACGCGACACATCGGACAGTCGGATCATCTCCGTCGGGCCTCCCCTGAGTCGGCGGTCAGGAACCCGACAGAGGTTATCGGGCGTGTGTCTCTTGCGCACTGTCCGGGGTGGCATCGAGTTGTTTCCGTTCCGCAACCCGATCCGCCTGGCGTCGTGACCGTCGGTGTCTCGTACGCTGTGCCGCGAAGAGTCCCTTCACGACGGCGGCACCGGTGCCCCCCTCACGCCGGTGTCCTCCGAACCGACAACCCCCTCCGGGTGAACGACCCGGTCGGAAAGGACATGGTGCACTGATGAGAAGGCTGACCCGCACGGTCGCCGCGGCCGCCCTGGCCACCGCCCTCACCCTGGTCTCCGCCTGTAGCGGAGGGTCCGACACGACGGACAGCGCGAAGGGCGACGGCAAGGCCCTGGAGAAGGTGACCTATCTCACTTCCTTCGGCAACTTCGGCCGTGACTCGTACGCCTGGGTGGCAAAGGACAAGGGCTTCTTCAAGGAAGCCGGCTTCGACGTGGACATCAAGCCCGGTCAGGGCACCGGCGTGGTCATCCAGACCATCGTCGGCGGCCAGGCCGACTTCGGCCCGATCGACCTGACCGGTGGCCTGCTCCAGCTCGGCAACGGCCAGGCCAAGGACTTCGTGGCGGTGGCCGCGATCCAGCAGCGCACCATGGCGGCCATCGTCTCCGTCGAGGGCAAGAACATCGCCTCGCCGAAGGACCTGGAGGGCAAGAAGCTCGCCGACACCCCCAGCTCCGTCGTCCGCAACCTCTTCCCGACGTACGCCCGGCTGGCCGGCGTGGACGTCAACAAGGTGACCTGGGTCAACGGCGAGGCGCAGACCCTGATGGGCACCCTGGCCTCCGGCCAGGTGGACGGCATCGGCCAGTTCGTCGTCGGCCAGCCGACCGTCGAGGCGGTCACCAAGAAGAAGTCGGTCGTGCTGCCGTACAGCAACGTGATGCAGGACCTCTACGGCAACGCGCTGATCACCTCCAGCAAGATCGCCAAGGAGAAGCCGGAGATGGTGAAGAAGTTCACCGCCGCGCTGCTCAAGGGCCTGGAGTACGCGCTGGCCAACCCGCAGGAGGCCGCCGAGATCCTGAAGAAGAACGTCGACACCACCAACCCGGCCGCGGCCGCCGCCGAGCTCCAGCTCATGGCCGGCTACGTCCGGTCCAGCAACTCCGGCACCGCCATCGGCACCCTGGACAGCGACCGGGTCGCCAAGAGCATCGCGATCCTGCAGGGCGCCGGTGCGCTCAAGCAGAACATCACCCCGGACCAGATCATCGACTTCAACCTCGTGCCGAAGGCCTGATCGACGCCGACTGTGAGACGGGGGTGCGACCCAGCGGGCTGACCGGTGGGCCGCACCCCCGTCGCGTGCCGGCCACGTGCCGGCGGGATAGGAGGACTTTGTGACGGACACGATGCAAACCCGCTCCGCGATCGCCCCACTGGCCGCGCCGGCCGTGGCCATCCCGACCACCCCGCCGGCCGCCGGCGGATCGCCCTGGTCCCGGGTACGCCCCGGAGTCGTCGGGCTGCCGCTGCTCGGCCTGGTGGTCGCGGTGGCCCTCTGGTGGGTGGTCACCTCGGGGCTGCACCTGGTGCACCCGGCGTCCCTGCCGCCACCGCAGGCGGTCTGGACCTCGCTGACCTCGGCAGCGGCCGTGCTGTTCCCGGCGCTGGGCACCACCACCCTGATGACGCTGCTCGGCTTCCTGCTGTCGACCGTCGCCGGGGTGCTGATCGGGATGTTGCTGGCCGCCTCCCGGCGGGCCGAGCGGATGTTCGCGCCGCTGCTGGTGGCGATCAACGCGGTCCCGAAGATCGCGCTCGGGCCGTTGCTGGTGGTGTCGGTCGGTTGGGGCGCGAAGCCCATCCTGACCATGGTGTTCCTGCTCTGCTTCTTCCCGATCGTGCTGTCCACGGCGACCGGGCTCACCACCACCTCGGCGGACCTGGCCGAGCTGGCCCGGTCGATGAACGCCTCCTGGTGGCAGTCGTTCCGCAAGGTGCGGCTGCCGGCCGCGCTGCCGCAGATCTTCGTCGGGCTCAAGGTGGCGATGCCGCTGGCCGCGATCGGCGCGGTGATCGGTGAGTTCTACTCCGACAAGCCGGGCCTGGGATACCAGATCCTGCAGTACAACGGGGTCGGCGACACCGCCACCGCGTGGGCGGCGATCGTGCTGATCGCGGCGATGAGCATCCTGCTCTACACGGCGCTGTCGGTGGTCGAGCGGATCGCCCTGCCCTGGGTGCGCGCCACCACCTCGGCCCGCTGAACCGGCCGGGGCCAGCGACCGCCCCAGCCACGACCGGCCGACCCCCACCACCCCTGGGGGTCGGCCGGCCATTCACGCGTACGGGCCCGGGACGTGGCCCCGCCGCGACCGGCGCGGGGATCGAGGCCGGGCCGGAACCGCGCGGACGACCGGCGGCCCGGACCGCCCGGAGCCGGCCGTGGTGGGGTCACACCCACCACGGGCCGGGGAGCCTCCGTCCGGCGATCAGCTCGCCAACCGCCACCGTCCGCCCCGCGCCACCAGCGTGGTCAGCGCCTGTGGCATCAGGCCGGAGTGGTTGTCCGGGGTCATCCGGATCGGCCCGGAGAGGCCGTCGAGCTGGGACGTCTCCAGGACGTCCCGGATGCCGTCCCGGTTGACCCGGTCGGCCGGGCCGCCGGCGCGCAGCGAGGCGTCGGCGATGAGCTGGACCGCGTCGGCGGCGAACGACGAGAGACCGTTGTAGCCGCCGAACCGGGCGGTGTAGTCCTGGAACCACTGCCGGCGGGCGGCCTTGGCCGGGGTGGTGGCGATCACGTCGTCGATCACCATGGTCTGGGTGAAGATCAGGGTGGCCCGTTCGGTGGCCCGCCCGGAGCTGCCCAGGAAGAGGTCGCCGGCCGCGGCGGCGTCGAGGAAGAGCGACCCGGAGAAGCCGGTCTGGTCGGCGGCGGTGGCGGCGAGCGTGGCCTGCTCCGGCGGGGTCCAGATGATCAGGCCGTCGGGGTCGCCGGTGGTGAGCCGGCGGATCGGCTGGGCGAGTTCGGTGTCGGTGGTGCGGACCGCCTCGCCGCCGAGCAGCTTGATGTTGGCCTTGGCGAACTCGGCGCGCAGCGCCTTCAGGCCCTCGCGGCCGTAGTCGTCGTCGCTGTGCAGCACGCCGACCTCGCGGATCGCCCGGCGACGCAGCTCGGTGGTGAGCGCGCCGGCGCTGTCGGCCGCATTCGGTGCCAGCTTGAAGACGTACCGCCGGTCGGCGACCGGGCTGGCGACGGCGCTCGACGGGGCGAGCGCGATCGTCGGGATCTTCTTCTCGTTGACGGTGCGGACGGCGCCGACGGCGCATTCGTTGCAGCCGCCCATGATGATGGCGCTGACCTTGGAATCGTTGCTGAAGTCGCTGATGTTGCGTGATGACTCGCTGGCGTCGGATCGGTTGTCCTTGACCACCAGCCTGATCTTCCGGTCGCCCAGGGCGCCGGAGGCGTTCAACTGCTCGGTCTTCAGTTCCAGCGCGCGCTGGTACGCCTTGCCGACCGGCGCCGCGGCGCCGGAGAGTTCGAGGTCGACGGCGATGGTGATGGGGCTGCTGTCCTCCTGCCCCGCGCCGAATGAGCAGCCGGTGAGCGTGGTGGCCAGTACGGCCGATGCGAGCGCCACGATGGTCGCGGAGCGGATGGGGCTCAACTCAGTCCTCCAGGTGCGGCGCGGGACGATGCCCGATCACCGCCGCTAGTCCGTCCTCAGTGGAGAAACGGGATTGTGTGCCGTACGGTGTGCGCGAAAGCCTGCAAAACCTTGCCAATGCGGGGGCGCTGCGGTCAAGCGCGGATGCTGTCGGCGGTTTCGGGACGCGAATCTCACATTGTGGGGACATCAGATATTTACCTATGCTCACTCATCAGAGGCGTGCGAACACTCTGGAGTGACATGCCCTGTTCAGGGGTGGCCTGCTAACGAGGTCAAAAGGTAGCCAGCCCGCTGGCTGACCGTTTCCTACCTCACTGCGGCTTCCCAAGCAGGAACTTCTCTGATGAAATCGCGGCCGTGCCGCGCGTGGCGCTGTCCGCTGCACCAGGCGCGGGTCGGCGGGTCAGGCGTGTGGAAGATACGACGGAGGCGATGTCGTGAGCACCGGACCGACGACCCTGCCCGAGACAGGCGAAACCGCCGGACGAGACCGGGAGCGCCGGCTGCCCCGGCTGCGGGACGCTCGGATTCGTTCCAAGCTCGCCCTCATTCTTGTCGTACCGGTGGCCGCGGTCATCGCACTGGCAACTATCCGACTTGTCTCGACCACTGAGGGTGCGGTCGACGCCACGAGGATCCAGTCGCTGACCGCGCTCTCCATCGACGTCTCGGCGCTGGCCCAGGACCTGCACAAGGAGCGGATGGCCGCGGCCGGGTTCCTGGCCAACCCGCAGCTCCGCCCGGACGACTACAACCTGCGGGTCCGCGCCACCGGCAAGCGGATCGACGACTACCGGGCCGAGCGGTCGAAGATCGGCGACGTCCCGAGCGCCGTGCAGGACCGGCTCAAGGTGATCGACGACCACCTGCAGACGCTCGACGCGACCCGGCAGGAGGTGCTCGACCGCCGGCAGATGCCGGTCGCCGAGGCCACCCTCCGGTACGGCGTCATCCTCACCGACCTGGTCTCGTACGGCGACACCCTGGCCCAGCTCCCCGGCCAGGAGAGCCTCGCCGACGCCCGCCGCGCGGTGGCCGCGTTCAGCCGGGCCAAGTCCGCCGTCGCCGAGGAGGAGGCGGTCGCCTACACCGCGCTGGCCGCCGGCCGGCTGGACGAGGAGCAGTTCTCCTCCTTCGTGGCCACCCTGACCAGCCAGCAGGAAGCGCTGCTGTCGTTCTCCCTCGCCGCCGACCCGACCCAGCGGGCACTGGTCGACAGCGCGGTCTCCGGTGACGCGGTCGGGCTCGCCGACCGGGTCGCCGCCGACATCACCCGCTCGGTCGGGCAGCGGGCGCTGGTCAGCGCCGGCGACGCCAGCGCCTCGATCGGCGCGGTCAACGACCTGATGCGGTGGGCCGAGGGCCGGCTCCAGGACACCCTGCTGGACCGGACCGAGCAGGCCCGCAGCAACGTCATCCGGCAGGCCGTCACCGAGTCGGTGCTGGTGCTGCTCACCCTGATCGTCGCGATCACCCTCGCCGTGGTGCTGGCCCGCTCGCTCAACCACTCGCTGCGCCGGCTGCGCGAGGGCGCCCTGTCGGTGGCCAACCACGACCTGCCGGACGCGGTCAAGCGGCTGCAGACCATGGGCAGCGTCGGCGACGGCGGGGTGGAGGAGATCGTCCGGCAGGTCCGCGACCCGATCCGGCTGACCAACCGGGACGAGGTCGGCCAGGTGGCCCTGGCCTTCAACGTGGTCCACCGGGAGGCCGTCCGGGTCGCCGCCGAGCAGGCGGCCCTGCGGACCAGCGTCTCCGCGATGTTCCTCAACCTGGCCCGGCGCAGTCAGACCCTGGTCGACCGGATGATCGGCGAGCTGGACGCGATCGAGCGCGGCGAGGAGGACCCCAAGCGCCTCGCCCAGCTCTTCGAACTCGACCACCTGGCCACCCGGATGCGCCGCAACGACGAGAACCTGCTGGTCCTCGCCGGCGCCGACTCGGCCGTGCCGCGCCGCGACGACGCGCTGCTGGTGGACGTGCTGCGGGCCGCCCAGTCCGAGGTGGAGCTCTACAACCGGATCGAGTTCGGCACCGTCGACACCGACATCTCCGTCGCCGCCCACGCGGTCAACGACGTGGTCCGGCTCGTCGCCGAGCTGCTCGACAACGCCACCCGCTTCTCGCCGCCGACGACCACCGTGGTCGCCGACGGGCGGCGGATCCGGGACTACGTGCTGATCCAGGTCGAGGACCGGGGTCTCGGCCTCACCGACGAGCAGCTCGACTCGCTCAACCGCCGGCTGGCCGCCGCCGCGACCGTGGACGTGGCCGCCTTCCGCTTGATGGGTCTGGCCGTGGTGAGCCGGCTCGCCAGCCGGTACGGCATCCGGGTGGAGCTGCGCCGCAACGTCGAGGGCGGCACCGTCGCCCAGGTGACCCTGCCCAACGCCACCGTCGTGCTCCCCGCCCACCGGGGCCGGGACCAGGCGATCAGCCGGCCGCGCCAGCCGCTGGCGGTCGAGCAGCCGCCGCTCGCCCCGGCCGGTCACAGCGAGTCGCTGAACGGCGGACGGGCCGGCGCGGCGACGCTGACCGACCAGTGGCGTACCGCCCCGCCGGCCCCGGCCCCCTGGCAGCCGCCGGTGGACGCCCGGGACACCGCACCGGCCGTACAGTTCGGCGGCCCGGTGTCGGCCCCGCCGTACGCGCCGGTCTCGGCGGCTCCCGCCCCGGCCGACTCCGGGTTCGCCGCCTTCTCGGCCGGCAGCCCGACCATGGCGAACCCGACCATCGACCCGCTGCCGAGGCGGGCCTCGGTCGGCGGTGCCGCCCCGGTGCTCCCGGTCGGGCCGGTGGCCGGCGTGCCGGCCACCCCCGCGCCGGCCGATCCGTACGGCGCCCCGGCGATGCCGTTCGCCGGCGCACCCGCCGCGACGCCGTTCGCCGCCGCCCCGGTGGCCTCCTACCCTCCGGCCGCGACGCCGGCGGCACCGTACGCCGCCCCGGCGGCGGCCACCCCGGCCGCGCCGGTGGTGGCCCGGCCGGACCGCCCGGCCGACTCGCCGATCTTCCGGGAGATGGAGGCGGTGTGGTTCCGGTCCCACGGGGACGACGCCACCGCGATCTTCACCCGGCCCCGGTTCGACGAGGAGCCGCCGGCCGCCCCGGCCCGGGCCAACGGCGCGGCCACGCCGACCCGCCCGCCGCTGCCCACCCGGGTACCCGCCGCCCCCACGGCGGCCGGCACCCCGACCGTCGCCACCCCCACGATCACCCCCGAACCGCCGGCCGCCCCCGCGCCGCCGTCGTACGCCCCGCCGGTGGCCCCGCCCGCCCCGGAGACCTCCCCGGCCGCCGACGCGGACGCCTGGCGGACGGCCGCCGACGAGGGCTGGTCCCGGGCCACCCGGGCCGCCGAACCGTCCAACGCCGGCACCACCCGCTCCGGCCTACCGAAGCGGGTGCCACAGGCCCAGCTCGTCCCCGGCGGTATCGAGCCGAAGAGTGGCCGGGACCGCAGTCGTCGCACCCCCGACGAAGTACGCGGCCTGCTCTCGGCCTACCACCGCGGCGTGCAGCGCGGTCGCACGGCCGGCGCGGACGTCAACAGCACCTCGACCAAGGAGACGAACCGATGAACAGGCCAGCGGCCATGCAGGACATGGGTTGGCTGCTCACCAACTTCGCCGACAGTGTGGCGGGCATCGCCCACGTGGTGGCGGTGTCCGCGGACGGGCTGCTGCTCGCGTCCTCGCGGGACCTGCCCGCCGATCGGGCGGACCAGCTCGCCGCGATCACCTCCGGCGTGGTGAGCCTGACCGAGGGTGCCGCCCGGATGTTCAGCGCGGGCGGGGTGCTGCAGACAGTGATCGAGATGGACAGCGGGTACCTGTTCCTCATGTCGATCAGCGACGGCTCGTCGATGGCGGTGCTCGCCGCCCGTAGCTGCGACGTCGGCCAGGTCGGCTACGAGATGGCGCTGCTGGTCGAGCGGGTGGGCGCGGCGCTGGTGCCGCTGCCCCGAGACGCCGTGCGCTCGTAGCGCCGGCGAGTGGCGACGCCGGGCGCGACCGCGCCCGGCCGGAAGTACCAAGCATCCGGGGTCTGACCCCGGACGGGAGGAGGTGATCGCGGAATGGAACCCCGGCGGGACCCGCGCGGGGCGCTGGTGCGTCCGTACGCGGTCACCCGTGGCCGTACCGAGCCCAGTCGGGACATCGCGCTGGAGGCGGTGCTCACGTCGAGCCCAACCCAGGTCGCCGAGTCCCGCTTCGCCGGGCACGACAAACACCGCATCGCCACGGTCTGCGAGGGTCGCGCGCAGTCGCTGGCGGAGATCGCCGCGTACACCCGGATGCCGCTGGGCGTCGCCCGGGTGCTGGTCGCCGACCTGGTCGCCGATGGCCTGCTCACGCTACACACTGCCGCTCCCGCCGAGGGGTTCGAGGAGCGAATGGAAATCCTTGGAAGGGTGCTAAGTGGACTTCGCAGGCTATGACCCCGCCGGGGCGCGCCAGAGCCGGGGAATCGTCTCCGCGAAGATCGTGGTCGCGGGTGGCTTCGGCGTGGGCAAGACGACCCTGGTCGGCGCGATCTCGGAGATCACTCCGCTGACCACCGAGGCGTTGATGACCGCCGCCGGTGTCGGCATCGACGACCCGTCGAAGGTGCCGGGCAAGGAGACCACCACGGTCGCCATGGACTTCGGCCGGATCACCATGGCGCAGGACCTGATCCTGTACCTCTTCGGCACGCCCGGCCAGACCCGGTTCTGGTTCATGTGGGACGAGATCATCCGGGGTGCGGTGGGTGCCGCCGTCCTGGTGGACACCCGGCGGATCACCGACGCCTTCGCCCCGCTGGACTACTTCGAGAACCGCAAGCTGCCGTACGTGGTCGCGTTGAACCACTTCGACGACGCGCCACAGTACGCGCCGGAGGAGATCCGCGAGGCGCTGGCCATCTCGCGGGACGTGCCGCTGGTGATGTGCGACGCCCGGAACCGGGAGTCGGTCAGGCGGGTGCTGGTGACCGTGGTCGAGCACGCCATGCTCCGGCTCCAGGCCGAGCACGGCCGGGGCTTCCCGACCCCGGTGGGCTGAGGGGGCGGCCCCGCCGCGTCGTCCGGCGTCCGACCGGCCCGGTCAGTCCACCCGGAGCCGGTAGCCGCGCTTGACGACGGTCTGCACCACGCGCGGAGCCCGCAACCCGACCCGTAGCCGGGCCACCGCCATCTCCACCGCGTGCTCGTCCGCCCCCCGGGGCAGGGTGCGCAGCAGTTCGGTCCGGGACAGCACCCGTCCCGGACGGGTGGCGAGCGCCCGCAGTACCGCCATCGGCGCCGGTGCCAGCGGACGCAGTTCCCCGTCGATGACGGCGGCGTGCCCGCGCAGGGTCAGCAGGTGCCCGGCCGCCTTCACGGTGACGGTACGCCGGGGCAGCTCGTCCACGATCGTCCGGACCAGCGCGCCGAGCCGGGCGCGGCTGGGCGCGCTGACCGGCACCCCGCGCCGGACCAGCGGCTCGGCGGTGACCGCGCCGACGCAGCTTGCCAGCACGTCCCCGCGCAACGCCTCCAGCACCGTCTCGGTGCGGTCCCCGGCGGCGCGCAGCAGCGCCTCCGCCGCCGGGGCGGAGGTGAAGGTGACGGCGTCGACCAGCCGGCCGGCGACCAGGTCGATCAGCCGGTGCAGCGGGGCCGGATCGGTGGGTGGGGCCCAGCGGTAGACCGGCACCTCGATCACGGTGGCGCCGGCGGCCTCCAGCGCCTCGGTGCACTCCGGCTGCCGGTCGCCGTGCAACTGCATGGCGATCACCCGCCCGGCCACCCCGCGCCGGCAGAGGTGCTCGACCACCTCCTCGCAGCTCTCCGAGGCCGGCGACCACTGGTCGTGAAGGCCGGCGGCGCGGATCGCGCCCCGCGCCTTGGGGCCCCGGGCGACCACGTAGGCGCGGGAGAGGACGGCCCTCAACGGCTCGGCCAGTCCCCAGCCCTCGGCCGCCTCCAGCCACCCGCGCATCCCGATGCCGGTGTTGGCCATCAGCACGTCCGGTGGCCGGTCGAGGCAGGCCCGGGTGGCCTCCCGCAGGTCGGTGTCGTCGGCCAGCGGCACGATCCGCAGGGCCGGGGCGAGCACCACCCGGGCACCGCGCCGCTGGAGCAGCGCGGCCAGTTCGTCGCGCCGCCGGTCGGCGGTCACCCCGATGGTGAAGCCCGCCAGTTCGTCCCGCATCACTCCTCCTGTCGCAGCCCCACCTCGACCAGGCCGTCCCGGCAGCGGACGTCGTACCGGGGCGGGGTCACCCCGGGCAGGTCCAGGCGGAACCCGGTTCGCAGGTCGTGCGCCTGCTCGTGCAGGGGAGAGGCGACGGTGGGCGCCCCGCCCCGGTCGGGGTGCGGCCGGTCCAGCGGGCGGACTGCGGGCCGGGGGAGGGTGGCCGGGTCGCTCATCGCCGTACCTGGGGCAGGTCGCGGGTGCCCGGCTGGTGGGGTGCAGGTGGGACGAGATCATCCGGGGTGCGGTGGGTGCCGCCGTCCTGGTGGACACCCGGCGGATCACCGCCGCCGGGCGCTGCGGCGTGGCGCGGCACCGGGCCGTACCGGAGTGTGGGGCAGGGGCGGTGCACGGCCGTCTCCCCGGGGTCGGACCCCGGTCGTGTCGCGGCGCGCGCACCGTCTGTCATGTCGGGAAAGCGTGCCGCCGGGGGGTTTCCGACCCGGGTCCCTTCTGTTTCGGCCCTGTCACGGCCGGCGCACACCTGGCCGGGGTGGCCGAGCTATCGATCAGGTCTATGATATGGGACAGTTTTCCTATCATTCGGAATGGTGGACCATGGATGTGGCGGCGGCCTTCGACGCGGTGGCGGGCTCCTACGACCAGGCCCGGCGGCGTCTCGTCCCCTGCTTCGACGACTTCTACGGCACCGCGGTCGAGGTGGCCGCCCCGCCGCTGCGGGCCGCGTTCGCCGCCGGGCGTACCCCGGAGGTGCTCGACCTGGGCGCGGGCACCGGCCTGCTCTCCCTGCTGCTCGCGGCGGCGCTGCCCGGCGTCCGGGTGACCCTGGTCGACGGCGCGCAGCGGATGCTCGCGGTGGCCGCCGAAGGGCTGACCGCCCGGGGCGTGCCACATCGGACGGTCGTCGCCGACCTGGCCGCCCCGCTCCCCGCCGGCCGGTACGACGCGGTGGTCTCCGCGCTGGCCGTCCACCACCTCGACGACGCGGCCAAGCGCACCCTCTACCGGCGGGCGGCCGACGCGCTCCTCCCCGGCGGGGTGATCGTCAACGCCGAGCAGGTGGCCGGCCCCACCCCCGCACTCGACCAGCGGTACGACGACGTCTGGCTGGCCCAGGCCGCCGCGCTCGGCTCGGACGCCGCCGAGATCGCCGCCGCCCGGGACCGGATGCGGCACGACCGCCCGGCGTCGGTGGCCGACCAGTGTCGGTGGCTGGCCGACGCCGGCCTGGTCGACGTGGACTGCTTCTTCAAGGCGTGGCGCTTCGCCGTCCTCGGCGGCCACCGCCCCGCCTGACCACGCCGGAATCCGTCCGCTCCCTGGCCCGGGTCCGTCGGGCGTCGGCCCTGGTCCGGGTCCGGCCCTGACCCGCGCCGGATCGGGGAAACGGCGGGATCGGCCGGGTCGGATGCCGCACTTTCGCCGATCTGGAGTTGATCATGTCGACCGGTTTGGCCGGTTCGCTGGCTGGCGCGCGGGGGGATGACCGCCGGTCATACCAGCGGTAGGCTGATGGGCATGACTGCCAAGGTGACCCTCTCGTTCTCCGACGAGACGATCGAGGAGGCCCGCCGGTTCGCCAGGCGGGAAGGGCTCTCCCTGTCCGCCTGGATGGACCAGGCCGCCCGGGAGAAGGCGCTCCGCGAGGTCTTCACCGCGCACGCCGAGGCGGTCGGCCGGGCCGGGCTCGACCTCGAATCCGCCGCGCTCGCCGACGCCCGCGAGGTGGGGATGGTCGACGACGTGCTCTTCGGCGGTCGCCCGCGTGCTGCGTAGGGGAGAGGTCTGGCGGATCGAGGGCGCCCGGGAACGGCTCGGGCTGGTGGTCAGCTCCGACGTCTACAACTCCACCGACGTGCCGATCGTCATCGTCGCCGAGGTGGTCGAGGCCGCGCTGCTGCGCGACTCCCCGCTCGCCGTGCCGATGGGCGGCCACGTGGTGATGCCCGACCGGCTCTCCTCGCCGATGAAGAAGTGGTTCACCGAGTGCGTGGACGTCGCCGACACCGAGACCATGCAGCGGGTGGGCCGGGCGCTGCGCATCCTCCAGGAGCTCTGACCGCCACGCCTCCGGCCGGGGTGTGACCCTGGTCATCAGCCACGCCGGGTGACCCCCGTTTTGACCAGCAGACCGGGCGCCGGGTATCGTTGCCTGCTGTTGTACGACATCCAGAGGCGTGCCGCATCAGGTACGCTTGGTCGTTCGTGCGCGCCTGGTCACCTCGGCGCGCGACCCCAGACCGACGACGAGACAAGGTAGACCTGTGCGTACGTACAGCCCGAAGCCGGGTGAGATCGAGCGTCAGTGGCACGTTATCGACGCCTCTGATGTCGTGCTGGGCCGCCTGGCCACCCACGCCGCCACGCTGCTGCGCGGCAAGCACAAGCCGACTTTCGCGCCGCACGTCGACACGGGCGACTTCGTCGTCATCGTGAACGCGGGCAAGGTGGCGCTGACCGGCAACAAGCGGCAGACCAAGGTCGCCTACCGCCACTCCGGCTACCCGGGTGGCCTGAAGCAGATCGGCTACGACGAGCTGCTGACCAAGCGTCCCGAGCGGGCCATCGAGCTGGCCGTGAAGGGGATGCTCCCGCACAACAAGCTCGGCCGTCAGCTCATCAAGAAGCTGAAGGTCTACGCCGGTGCCGAGCACCCGCACCTCGCGCAGCAGCCGGTGCCGTTCGAGATCAAGCAGATCGCGCAGTGAGCGCGGGCGAAGGAAGCAGCATGACCGACATCACCGAGACCGAGGTTGCCCCCGAGGCCACCGAGGCGCCGGCGCCCGTCGCCCGCGCGCCGCGTGGTGACCGCCCGATCCAGACCGTCGGCCGCCGCAAGGAGGCCATCGTCCGGGTCCGCATCGTCCCCGGTAGCGGCAAGATCACCTGCAACGGCCGCGACCTCGAGGCCTACTTCCCGAGCAAGGTGCACCAGCAGCTCATCAAGGACCCGCTGGTGACCGCCGAGAAGCCCGAGGCGTTCGACGTCATCGCCAACCTGCGTGGCGGCGGCACCACCGGCCAGGCCGGTGCGCTGCGGCTGGCCATCGCCCGGGCGCTGATCGTCAACGAGCCGGACGACCGCCCGGCCCTGAAGAAGGCCGGCTTCCTGACCCGTGACGCCCGGGTCAAGGAGAGCAAGAAGTACGGCCTCAAGAAGGCCCGTAAGGCTCCTCAGTACTCGAAGCGCTGATCACCAACAGCGCGTTGTACTTCTGACGGACGGCCGGTCCGCCTCCCCTGGACGGGGAGGTGGACCGGCCGTTCCGCTTTCTCCTCTCATCGGCAGTTTCATCGGAGGTTGGCGGGTATGGGGCGGTTGTTCGGCACGGATGGCGTACGCGGGCGGGCGAACGCGGATCTCACCCCGGAGTTGGCGCTCGCGGTGGCGGTGGCCGCCGCCCACACGCTGGCCGAGTCGGACCGCAGCCACCCCCCGCTGGCGGTGGTCGGCCGGGACACCCGGGCCAGTGGCGAGATGCTGGAGGCCGCCGTGGTCGCCGGCCTGACCAGCGCCGGCGCCAACGTGGTCCGGGTCGGCGTGCTGCCCACCCCCGCGGTGGCGTTCCTGACCGCCGAGGCCAAGGCCGACCTGGGCGTGATGCTCTCCGCCTCGCACAACCCGATGCCCGACAACGGGATCAAGCTCTTCGCCGCCGGCGGTCACAAGCTGCCCGACGAGATCGAGATGCGGATCGAGGCGGCCGTCGAGGCGAACGCCACCACCGCGTGGAAGCGGCCGGTCGGGGCCGGCGTCGGCCGGGTGCACGACCTGCTCGACGGTGCCGACCACTACGTGCAGCACCTGGTCGGCACGGTGCCGCACCGCCTCGACGGGATCAAGGTGGTGGTCGACTGCGCCAACGGCGCCGCCGCCGACGTCGCCCCGGTGGCCTACCGGGAGGCCGGCGCCGAGGTCATCGCGATCCACGCCGAGCCGGACGGCCTCAACATCAACGACGACTGCGGCTCCAACCACATCGACAGCCTGCGCGCCGCCGTGGTGGAGCACGGCGCCCACCTCGGCATCGCCCACGACGGCGACGCCGACCGGTGCGTCGCGGTCACCGCCGACGGCGAGGAGGTCGACGGCGACCAGGTGATGGCGATCCTCGCCCTGGCCATGCGGGAGGCCGGGGAGCTGACCCAGGACACCCTGGTCGCCACGGTGATGAGCAACCTCGGCCTGCGGCTGGCCATGTCCGGGCAGGGCATCCGGCTGGTCGAGACCAAGGTCGGCGACCGGTACGTCCTGGAGGAGCTGCGCGCCTCCGGCCTCGCCCTCGGCGGCGAGCAGAGCGGCCACATCGTGATGCCCGCGTACGCCACCACCGGCGACGGCGTGCTGACCGGGCTGCACCTGATGGCGCGGCTGGCCGCCACCGGCCGGTCGCTGGCCGAGCTGGCCTCGGTGGTCACCAAGCTGCCGCAGGTGCTGATCAACGTGCCGGTGGGCGACCGGACGGCCGGCGCGGCGGCTCCCGCCGTCCGGGCCGAGGTCGAGCGGGCCGAGGCCGAGCTGGGCGAGACCGGCCGGGTGCTGCTGCGCCCGTCCGGCACCGAGCCGCTGGTGCGGGTGATGGTCGAGGCCGCCACCGAGGCGACCGCCCAGTCGGTGGCCGAGCGGATCGCCGAGCACGTCCGCGCCGCCAGCCCGACGGCCTGACGCTCCACCCGGCCCCGGCCCCGGACGGGGACGGGGACGGTCAGGACGCTACCGAGCTGATGGCGTCGACGGATCACCGGTCGCGGCCCGGCTCCCGCCGCTGGCGGTGGAGGCCGGCGTCCGCGCCGGCCAGGGCGCGGAGCCGGGTGACCGCCTCGGTCAGTACCTCGGGCCGCTTGCAGAAGGCGAACCGGACCAGCCGCCGGCCGGCCTCCGGGTCGTCGTAGAAGACCTGCGTCGGTACGGCCACCACACCGCAGCGCTCCGGCAGTGACCGGCAGAACTCCACCCCGTCCCGCCCGCCGAGCGGGCCGACGTCGGCGGTGACGAAGTACGTCCCCTCCGGGGTGAGCACCCCGAACCCGGCGTCGGTCAGGCCGGCGGCGAGCAGGTCCCGCTGCCGCTGGAGCCCGTCCCGGAAGCCGGTGAAGTAGGCGTCCGGCAGGGCCAGCGCCACGGCGACCGCCGGTTGCAGTGGCGCCGCGTTGACGAAGGTGAGGAACTGCTTGATCCGCAGCACCGCCGCGACCAGCGGAGCCGGACCGCTCACCCAGCCGACCTTCCAGCCGGTGCAGGAGAACGTCTTGCCGGCCGACGAGATGCGCAGGGTGCGCTCCCGCATCCCCGGCAGGGTGGCCAGCGGCAGGTGCCGGGCGGCGGCGTCGGTGAAGACCAGGTGCTCGTACACCTCGTCGGTGACCGCGTACCCGTCGTGCTCCTGACAGAGCGCGGCGACCAGCGCTAACTCCTCGGCGGTGAAGACCTTGCCGGTCGGGTTGTGCGGGGAGTTCAGCAGGACCAGCCGGGTGCGGGGCCCGAACGCGGCGCGCAGCTCCGCCGGGTCGAAGGCGTACCGGCCGTCGTCGCCGGGGCGCAGGGTGACCGGTCGGCGCACCGCGCCGGCCAACGCGATCGAGGCGGCGTACGAGTCGTAGTACGGCTCGAAGCACACCACCTCGTCGCCCGGCTCGCAGAGGGCGAGGATGCTGGCGGCGATCGCCTCGGTGGCGCCGGCCGTGACGACGACCTCGCCGTCGGGGTCGTACGTCAGGCCGTGGAAGCGGCGCTGGTGGTCGGCGACGGCCCGGCGCAGCGCGGGGATCCCCGGGCCCGGCGGGTACTGGTTCTGCCCGCCGCGCAGCGCCTCCGCGGCGGCGGCCAGCATCTCCGGTGGCCCGTCCGTGTCCGGGAAGCCCTGGCCCAGGTTGACCGCGCCGGTGCGCACGGCGAGCGCGGACATCTCCGCGAAGATGGTCGTCCCGAACGGGCGCATCCGGGCCACCAGCGGGTCGACATCGGTCGGCGTCGTCACGTCCGCCAGCCTACGACCCGCAGCCACCGGTTCACCTGATCGGTCTGCCGTGGCATTCCACCAGCCAGAAGTCTTCGCCGGCCACCCTGGTCACCGGGGGCCGGCCGGCCAGGGTGGTGGTGCACCGGAACGCCCCGTCGTTGCCGGCCGTCCGCCGGGCGGTGACCAGCACCCGGTTCGGGTCGTCGGTGCGGATCTTCATCCGCCAGGGCAGCCGGACCCGGTCCTGTTGGATGAAGTAGCCGTCGCCGTCGTAGTACTGGATGTCGACCGGGCCGGTGCCGGTCACCTCGTAGGTCACCGGGTACCGGCCCGGCCCGCCGGACGGCTTCGTGGCGGGTGCCGACGGCTGGTAGGGCTGCGGCGGGCTCCAACTGGGTTCGGGCTCCGCCTCGGGGTAACCGTCGTCGAAGGGGTCACCGTACGGTTCCTCGGCCACCGGCTCCGGTGCGTAGCGTCCGAGCAGCAGGCCGCCCACCCCGAGACAGCCGCAGAGCCCCACGGCGAGCACCGCGACCACGGCCACCACGATGCCCACCACCCGGCCGGTGCCGGTGGAGGTTTGCCCGCCCCGCGCGGGGTACCCGGGGTGGGCGAACGGCGGCGGGTAGCCCGGCGGCGGCCAGCCGGTCGCCGGCCCGTCGAAGGTGGCGCCGGGAAACGTCGTCGGGTGTCCGGGTGGCCCGGCGGGAACGGTCGGAGGGCCGGCTGGTGCCGCTCCGGGCGGTGCCGCGGGCGCGGGGCCGGCGGGAACGGTCGGAGGGCCGGCTGGTGCCGCTCCGGGCGGTGCCGCGGGCGCGGTGCCGTCCCACGGGCCGGTGGCCCACGGGTCGGGCGGCGCCCAGGGCTGCGGCACGGCGAGCGGGTCCGGCGGGGTCCAGGCGGGTGTGGAGGAGGGCGCGGCGGCGGACTGGTCCGGGGTGGGGGTGCCGGAGCCACCGGCGGGGGTCGGCTGCTCGCCGGTGGCTGACGGGTCGGACATGGGTGCTCCGGAGCGGGGGAGGGGACACATGGTGGGAGCGGGCCGTCCCAGGGACGTTCCGGGCCGCCGAGAGACTGTCGTACCGGCGCGCCCCCCGCAACCCCGTACTCGCCGCACGGGGCGGACGATCGTCCGGTTGCCGCCCGTCGTGGGCCGATCGCTCAAATTCAGTGATTGTTTACCCGACTTCTGCGCACGCGAGGTGAGCGAAACTGGGTTAGGCTGCGGACCATGTGTGGAATCGTGGGTTACGCCGGCTCCCGCCCGGCGCTCGGCATCGTGCTCGACGGACTGCGGCGGCTGGAGTACCGGGGCTACGACTCGGCCGGGGTCGCGATCGTCTGCGACGACGAGCTGCTGACCGAGAAGAAGGCCGGCAAGCTGGCCAACCTGGAGAAGGTCCTCGCCGAGCGGGCCGCCGGCGACCCCACCGCCTGCGCCGCCAGCCCGATCGGCATCGGCGACGGCACCACCGGTATCGGCCACACCCGCTGGGCCACCCACGGCGGCCCGACCGACCGCAACGCCCACCCGCACCTCGCCCCCGACGGCCGGGTGGCCGTGATCCACAACGGCATCATCGAGAACTTCGCCAAGCTCCGGGCTGAGCTGGAGGACGACGGCGTCCAGTTCGCCAGCGACACCGACACCGAGTGCGCCGCCCACCTGCTGTCCCACGCGCTCGCCGAACTGCGCGCGGCCGGCGAGGCCGACGGCCCGAAGCCGCTCGCCGCCGCCATGCGGGTGGTCTGCCGGCGGCTGGAGGGGGCGTTCACCCTGCTCGCCGTCGACGCCGCCGTGCCCGGCGCGGTGGTCGGCGCCCGACGCAACTCGCCGCTGGTGGTCGGCCGGGGTGACGGCGAGAACTACCTGGCCAGCGACGTGGCGGCGTTCATCGAGCACACCCGCGAGGCGGTCGAGCTGGGCCAGGACCAGATCGTGCTGATCACCGGCGACAGCATCGAGATCACCGACTTCGACGGCCAGCCCGCCACCGGCAAGGACTTCCACATCGACTGGGACTCCTCCGCCGCCGAGAAGGGCGGCTACGACTGGTTCATGCTCAAGGAGATCGAGGAGCAGCCGCAGGCCATCGCGGACACCCTGCTCGGCCGGCTCACCGAGACCGGCGAGATCGCCCTCGACGAGGTCCGCCTCAGCGACCAGGACCTGCGCGACGTCGACAAGATCTTCATCGTCGCCTGCGGCACCGCGTACCACTCCGGGCTGGTCGCCAAGTACGCCATCGAGCACTGGACCCGGATCCCGTGTGAGGTCGAGCTGGCCAGCGAGTTCCGCTACCGCGACCCGGTGCTCGACCGGTCGACGCTGATCGTGGTGATCTCGCAGTCCGGCGAGACCATGGACACCCTGATGGCGCTCCGGCACGCCAAGGAGCAGAAGGCCCGGGTGCTGGCCATCTGCAACACCAACGGCTCCACCATCCCGCGCGAGTCCGACGCGGTGCTCTACACCCACGGTGGCCCGGAGATCGCGGTCGCCTCGACCAAGGCGTTCCTCACCCAACTGGTGGCCTGCTACCTGATCGGCCTGCACCTGGCCCAGGTGCGCGGGATCAAGTTCGCCGACGAGGTGGGCGCGGTGGTGGCCCAGCTCCAGGAGATGCCGGGCAAGTTGCGCGACCTGCTCGCGCGGATCGAGCCGGTGCGGGAGCTGGCCCGGGAGCTGAAGTCCGAGCCGACGGTGCTGTTCATCGGCCGCCACGTCGGCTACCCGGTGGCGCTGGAGGGCGCGCTCAAGCTCAAGGAGCTGGCGTACATGCACGCCGAGGGGTTCGCCGCCGGCGAGCTGAAGCACGGCCCGATCGCCCTGATCGACAAGGGCACCCCGGTGATCTGTGTGGTGCCGTCCCCGGTCGGCCGGGGCATGCTGCACGACAAGGTCGTCTCCAACATCCAGGAGGTCCGCGCCCGGGGTGCCCGGACCATCGTGATCGCGGAGGAGGGCGACGAGGCGGTGGTCCGCTACGCCGACCACCTGATCTACGTGCCGCGCACCCCGACCCTGCTCGCACCGCTGGTCACCACCGTGCCGTTGCAGGTGTTCGCGGCCGAGATCGCCGCCGCCCGGGGGCACGACGTCGACCAGCCGCGCAACCTGGCGAAGTCGGTCACCGTCGAGTAGCTGCCGCCACGTCGCAGCCGGTGCCCCGCCGCCCGTGCCCACGGCCGGTGGGGCACCGTCGTTCCCGGCCCGTGTCGATGGGGCCCCGTCGTTCCCGGCGCGTGTCGGTGGGGCACTGTCGTTCCCTGCCGGGACACCGTCGTTCCCGGCCATCCGGGGACCGGTCATCGGCCCAGCACGATCCGGGCCATGCCGTCCAGGGCCGGATTGCCGGGCTCCCAGTAGCCGGTGTGGCCGTACCGGCCGCTGGGGAAGGTACGGCCGCCGAAGGCGGGATCGCTCGGATCGTGCCCGAACCACAGCCGGTGGTCGTCGGGGCGGAGCAGCCAGCCGGCACTGGCCAGCGGCGAGGCGGCGAGCACCGCCCGGCCGGCCAGCTCCCGGGGCGGCTCGACCAGCCGGATCACGTCGTTCGGGGCGGTGCTCGCCCAGACCCGGTCCGCCGGGAGGCCCAGCGCCCCGGCCCGGTCCACCCCGACGCCGGGTGCGCCGACGAAGGCCAGCGCGTCGGCGTCGAGCCCGTAGTCCCGGGCGGCGCTGCCCACCACCAGCGAGCCGTAGGAGTGCCCCAGCACCGTCTGTCGGGCCGCCGGCCCCTCGTGGGTGGCGCGCAGCCCCTCCTGGAAGCGGTGCAAGGCCGGCCCGGCGTCCCGGGCCTGGGCCGCGCCGGCCGCCTCGGTGAGGAAATCAGGGGCGTCGTAGTCCAGCCAGAGCACCGCGGCCGTCTCCTCGCCGGGAGCGAGGTCGCCGCACCGGGCCTGCACCCGAGCGGCCCGCCCCAGCTCGCCGGGGACGTCGGCGAGGTCGGTCGTCATCCCCGGCACGTAGGTCAGCACCCGGGCGGCCCGGTCCGGGTTGCCCAGCGCCACGATCGCCCGCCCGTCGCCGCGTGGGTCCAGCCCCAGCAGGTACGCCCGGGGCGGCGTCGACGCGAGCCGCCCGGCGAGCCGGTCCAGTACGGTCAGGGCCGCCGCGACCCGGCGCAGGCCGGCCCGGTCGCGGGGGACCCGGCCGGCCAACGCCCGGCGCTCGGCCAGCAGGGCCTCCCGGCGGCCGGCCAGCAGCAGCCGGTTCGCCTGGTCCCGGGCGGCGGCCGGCACCCCGTCGAGCCGGCCCACCCAGCCCGGCTCGTGGACCACCAACCACCGCCGCTGTGCCGGGCTCAGACCAGCCCACCAGGCCCGGACCGCCGCCGGGGCGGCGTCGCCCGCCGGTCGCCCCGGCGGTGGCCCGTCGACCCAGCCGGTGCGGGCCGCCAGGGACAGCTCGACCAGCCGGGCGGCGGCCTCCCGGTCGGCCGCGTCGGCGAGGGTGAGCGCGTCCCGGACCGCCGCCGCCACCCGGTCGAGTGCCGCCCGGTCACCCCCGGCCCGGCCGCCGGGGAGTTCCGCCGAGCCGCCCCGGCCGACCGGGCCACCCGGGACGGCTCCCGACTCCGGGCCACGCCACACCGGGACGGCCGGGCCCACCCCACCGTGCCGGTCGACCGCCACGCCGGTGCGGTCGGCCAGCGCCACCGCGTCGGCCAGCCGGGCCTTCGCCACCCGGAGCCGGCCGGCGAACTCGGCGAGCACCTGGTCGGTCTCGACCAGCGCCGGCAGCACCGTGACCAGTTCCGCCCGGAGCCCGTCGATCCGCCCGCCGGCCGCCGTGGCCGCGCCGCCGGACCAGCCCGCCCGCAGCGCCGCCGCCCGGTCGGCCAGCCCGGCCCGCCGTCGCCGCACCGGCTCGGCCAGCCCGCGCCAGGCCACCCCGGCCTCGTCCCAGCTCCCCGGGGCGGCCGCCCAGAGCTGGGCGTATCCGGTCACCGGGGCCGCCCGGCCAGCCGCCCGGCGGCCCGGTCGTCGGCCGCCGCGTACGCCTCGGCGGCGGCGCGCAGGGCGGTGCCGGTCTCCGCCACCCGGACGCCCAGCGCCCCGTGCCAGGCGTGCACCGCCGACTCCAGCCGGACCAGGGCGGCGGCGGCCCGCCAGCCCGGCGCGGACACCACCAGACCCGGCCCGCCCGCCAGCCCGTGTGCCAGCGCATACGCCTCGTCGGCCAGCCCGCCCGCCGTCGCCCGCAGCACCGACAGGTCCACCGCCACCGGCTCCTCGCCCATCCCGCGCCCTCCTCCGCCCCCGTGGTCCGCCCGACGTTAGGCCGCCGGTCGGGTGCCGGATCGACCCTGTGGACGACGGGCGGTGGTCGTACCCGGAGGTTTTCCACAGGCATTGCCCACCGTGGAGTCGGCGGCTAATCTGCCCCCTCGGCGCCGGTAGGGTGAGTCTCGTGATCGTCGCGGTCGGTATCGACGTCGTGCTGGTGGACCGGTTCGCCCGGGCCCTGGCCCGGACGCCGCTGCTGGCCGACCGGCTCTTCACCGCGGGAGAGCGGTTCACCGGCTCGGGCAACCCGCGTTCGCCGGAGTCCCTGGCGGCCCGGTTCGCCGCCAAGGAGGCGGTCGCCAAGGCGCTCGGCGTTCCGGTCGGGTTGAGCTGGCACGACTGTGAGATCGTGGCCGACCCGGACGGCCGACCCTGGCTCACCGTCGCCGGCACGGTGGCGGCGGCGGCGACCGAACGCGGGATCAACCGCTGGCACCTCTCGCTGTCCCACGACGGCGGGATCGCCTCGGCCATGGTGGTCGCGGAGGGCTGATCGACCGGGCGGGCCACCCCGGTCCGCCCCAGGTGACGGACGGGACGGGGTGGCATGGAACCGGTGTGGCGGGTGGCGGACGTACGCGCGGCGGAGGCCGGCCTGATGGCCACCGTGCCGCCCGGGACGCTGATGCAGCGGGCGGCGGCCGGGCTGGCCCGCCGCTGCGCCCTGCTGCTCGCCGACCGGGGCGGGGTGTACGGCGCCCGGGTGCTGCTGCTGGTCGGCACCGGCGACAACGGCGGGGACGCGCTGTACGCGGGTGAACGGCTGGCCCGCCGGGGCGCGCTGGTCTCGGTGCTGCCGCTCACCCCCGGGCGGGCGCACGCCGAGGGGCTGGCCGCGCTGCGGGCCGTCGGCGGCCGGCTGGTCGACGCCCCGCCGGCCACCGTCGACCTGGTGCTCGACGGGATCGTCGGGATCGGGGGCACCGGCGGGTTGCGGGAGGCGGCCGACCGGCTCGCCGTCGACCTGCCCGCGCTGCGCGGCCGGGACGGCGGCCGGGCCACCGTGGTGGCGGTGGACGTGCCCAGCGGGGTGGCGGTGGACACCGGGCACGTGCCGCTGGACGCGTCGGGTCGGCCGGGCGCGGTCCGGGCGGACGTCACGGTGGCCTTCGGCGGGCTCAAGCCGGCCCTGGTGGTCGGTCCGGCGGCCCCGCTCGCCGGGCACGTGGAGCTGGTCGACATCGGGCTCGGCCCGTGGCTGCGCGGCACCCCGGCGCTGTCGGTGACCGAGTGGTCGGACGTGGTCGACTGGTGGCCGCGTACCGGCCCGTCCACCGAGAAGTACCGCCGGGGGGTGGTCGGGGTGGCCACCGGCTCCCGGACGTACCCGGGGGCGGCGGTGCTGTCGGTGGGCGGCGCGCTGGCCGGCCCCACCGGCCTGGTCCGGTACGCCGGTGGGGCCCGGGACGAGGTGGTGCGGGAGCACCCGTCGGTGATCGCCACCGACCGGGTCGCCGGGGCCGGCCGGGTGCAGGCCTGGGTCTGCGGCTCCGGCCTGGGCACCGGGGAGCAGGCCGGCGCGGAGCTGCGGGCGGTGCTGGCCGCGCCGGTGCCGGTGGTGCTCGACGCGGACGCGCTGACCCTGCTGGTGGACGGCTCGCTGGCCGACCGGCTGCGCCACCGGGACGCCCCGATCGTGGTCACCCCGCACGACCGGGAGTTCACCCGGCTGTGCGGCGAGGAGCCGGGGGCCGACCGGGTCGCCGCCGCGCTGCGGCTGGCCGCCTGGATGAACGCCACGGTGCTGCTCAAGGGGGACCGCACGGTGGTCGGCACCCCGGACGGCCGGGCGTACGTCAACCCGACCGGCAGCCCGGTGCTGGCCACCGGGGGCACCGGGGACGTGCTGGCCGGGCTGCTCGGCTCGCTGCTCGCCGCCGGGCTGGCCCCGGAGCGGGCGGCGGTCGTCGCGGCGTACCTGCACGGGTTGGCCGGGCGGGAGGCGGCCCGGAGCGGGCCGGTGACCGCGCCGGACGTGGTGGCCGCGCTGCGCCCGGTGGTCGCGCCGCTGCTCTGACCGGGCGCTCCGGTCCGCGTCCGTCGGCCGGTTGATCACTGACGCAAGTAGGCTGGGCGTATGTGGCAGGCCGAGGTGCGCGTCGATCTGGACGCGATCCGTGACAACGTGGCCCGGCTCCGGTCGGGCACCAGCGCCGAGCTGATGGCGGTGGTGAAGGCCGACGGGTACGGCCATGGCATGGTCCCGTCCGCCCGGGCCGCGCTCGACGCCGGGGCGGACTGGCTCGGGGTGTGCACCCTCGACGAGGCGCTGACCCTGCGCCGGGCCGGGATCACCGCGCCGGTGCTGGCCTGGCTGCTCGACCCGGGGCTGCCGCTGCACGAGGGGGTGGCCGCCGGGGTGGACCTGGCCGCCGCGAGCCTGCCGCAGCTCGACGAGATGGTCGAGGCGGGTCGGGCCGCCGACCGGCCGGCGCGGCTGCACCTGAAGATCGACACCGGGCTGGCGCGCGGCGGGGCCACCGTCGCCGACTGGCCGGCCCTGCTGGAGGCCGCCGCGAAGGCCCAGGCCGGCGGCCTGGTCGAGGTGGTCGGGGTGTGGAGCCACTTCGTGTACGCGGACTCGCCCGGCCACCCCACCACCGATCGGCAGTTGGCGGTCTTCCACGAGGGGCTGGACATGGTCGAGCGGGCGGGTCTGCGCCCCCGCTACCGGCACCTGGCCAACTCGGCCGCCACCCTGACCCGCCCGGACACCCACTTCGACCTGGTCCGGCCCGGGATCGCCGTGTACGGGCTGTCGCCGGTCGCCGGTGCGCAGTTCGGGCTGCGGCGGGCGATGACCGCCCGGGCCCGGGTGATGCTCACCAAGCGGGTCCCCGCCGGCACCGGCGTCTCGTACGGCCACACGTACACCACCGAGGCGGCGGCGAACCTGGCGGTGGTCCCGCTCGGCTACGCCGACGGGGTGCCCCGGCACGCCTCCAACGTCGGCCCGGTGCAGCTCGGCGGGAAGCGGCGCACCATCTCCGGCCGGGTCTGCATGGACCAGTTCGTGCTGGACTGCGGCGAGGACGAGGTGGCCGCCGGTGACGTGGCCACCCTGTTCGGCAGCGGCGTCGACGGCGAGCCCACCGCCGACGACTGGGCCGAGGCGGTCGGCACGATCAACTACGAGATCGTCACCCGGTTCGGCGGGGTCCGGGTGCCCCGGGTCTACGACGGCGAGCGCCGGTGAGCGCCCCGCACCGGTTCCGGGTGCCCCGGCCGAGGAGCGCCGCCGGGAAGGTGGCCGGCGTGGTGGGGGCCGCGGTGGGGGTGGCCGCCGCCGGGCTGGCCGCCGGGGTCGCCACCGAACGCGCGCTGATCCGCCGGCTCAAGGCCGACCCCGCCGACCCGTACGCCGGTGAGGACTTCGGCACGCAGCGGTACGACGAGGCGTTCCGGCTGGAACTGCCGGACGGCACCGACATCCACGTCGAGGTGGTCGAGCCGACCCGCCCGGTCCAGGGGCAGCCGACGGTGGTGCTGGTGCACGGCTTCTGCCTGGACATGGGGACGTTCCACTTCCAGCGCCAGTTGCTCGCCGCGCGCGGCGACTACCGGATCGTCGCGTACGACCAGCCGGGGCACGGTCGGTCGGGGCGGTTGGTGACCGGCGAGTACGACCTCGCCGCGCTGGGCCACACTTTGCGCCGGGTGATCGACCGGACCGCCCCGGAGGGGCCGCTGGTGCTGGTGGGTCACTCGATGGGCGGGATGACCATCATGGCCTTCGCCGAGGCGTACCCGGAGATGTTCGGCGACCGGGTGGTCGGCACGGTGCTGATGGCCACCTCGGGCGGCCTGCTGGCCGAGACCAAGCTGGTCGCGCCGGCGCTGCTCGGCCGGGTCGGCTCACCGGTGCTCTACATGATGAGCAACGCCACCCGGTACGGCGGCCTGGTGATCGACCGGGCCCGGAAGTCCACCTCCAACGTGGCCTGGCTGCTGACCCGCCGGTACGGCTTCGGCACCCCGAAGCCGAGCCCGAGCCTGGTGTCGTACGTCGAGCGGATGAACTCCCGTACCTCGGCCGACACGGTGACCCGCTACCTGCGGACCCTCGCCACCCACTCCCGGTTCCCGGCGCTGGCCGCGCTGAGCGGCACACCGGTGCTGGTAGTGGTGGGGGACAAGGACATGATCACTCCGGTGACCCACTCGGAGGAGATCGTCCGCCGGCTCCCGCACGCCGAGTACGTCAAGATCCACGACAGTGGGCACGTGGTGATGCTGGAGCACGCCGACGAGGTCAACGCCGCACTGGAACGTTTCCTGGAGGGGCTGTGACCGTGACCGTCACGCTGCCGACGGTCGAGGACACGCACGCCTTCGGCCGCCGGCTGGCCGGGCTGCTGCGCGCCGGTGACCTGCTGCTGCTCACCGGCCCGCTGGGGGCCGGCAAGACCGCGCTGACCCAGGGACTCGGCGCCGGCCTCGGGGTACGCGGCGACATCACCTCGCCGACCTTCGTGATCGCCCGGGTGCACCGGCCCGATCCGGCGCGCGGCGGCACGGTGGCCTTGGTGCACGCCGACGCGTACCGGCTGGGCGACGCCACCGACCCGCGCGCCGAGATCGACGACCTGGACCTGGACGCCTCGGTGGACGACTCGGTGACCGTGGTCGAGTGGGGCGAGGGCCTGGTCGAGCAACTCGTCGACGCCCACCTGCGGGTGCGGATCGACCGGCGGGACGACGACACCCGGTTGGTCGCGCTGGAGCCGGTCGGTGGCGACTGGGCGCAGCGGCTGGCCCCCCTGCGCTGATCCGCCCGCGTTCGACACCGGACGGTCCGCAGGCGCACCGTCGGAGCGGCGGCCCGGCCTGGGCGGCGGCCCGGCGCGGGGCGGCGGCGGAGGGCGGGGCCCGGCGCGGGGCGGCGGCGGAGGGCGTGGCCCGGTGCCGGGCGTTGTCAGACCCGCTGCCTACAGTGCCGGGGAAACCGACTGCGAAAGGTTGCCGATGCCCGACGACGCCCCCACCCTCGACCTGCTGGCGCTGCTGCCGGAGGCGTGGCGTGCCGTGCTCACCCCGCACCTGGACCCGGGCCGGACGGCCGCGCTGGCCGACTTCGTCGCCCGGGAGTACGCCACCCACACGGTCTTCCCGCCGATCGAGGACCTCTTCTCCGCGTACCGGCTGTGCGGGCCGGAGCAGTGCCGGGTGCTGATCCTCGGGCAGGATCCGTACCACAAGGCGGGGCAGGCGCACGGGCTGAGCTTCAGCGTGCGTGAGGGGGTGTCGGTGCCGCCGTCGTTGCGCAACGTCTTCAAGGAGCTGGGCGAGGACCTGGGCGTGCCGAAGCCGCGCGGCGGCAACCTGGACGGCTGGGCGGCGCAGGGGGTGCTGCTGCTCAACTCGGTGCTCACCGTCCGCCAGGCCAGCCCCGGCTCGCACGGCAACAAGGGGTGGGAGGAGTTCACCGACGCCACCATCCGCGCCCTGGACGCCCGCGACGAGCCGGTGGTCTTCCTGCTCTGGGGCGGGTACGCCCGCAAGAAGGCCGCCCTGGTCACCAACCCCCGGCACGTGGTGCTGGAGGCCGGCCACCCGAGCCCGATGAACCCGCGCGGCTTCCTCGGCAGCCGCCCGTTCAGCGCCGCCAACAAGGCGCTCGCCGACGCCGGTCTGCCCACCATCGAGTGGGAACGCTCAGCCGGCTGATCCGGCCCGGTCGGCGGTCCGGCGCTCACGCTGGCGCTGACGGTGGCGGTGGAGCAGGTCGGCGGCGCGCGGGTCGCAGGCGGTGAACCGGGCGGAGTCGCGCCAGCGGACGGCGATCTCGACCGCGTCGGCCGGCACCGGGGCGCCCTGGAGCAGCGCGGCGGTGCTGCCGGTCAGCAGGTGTGGCAGGTCACCCAGCCGGTCCAGCAGGCGGTCCAGGCTCAGCTCGTCGATCCGGTCGACGAGTGGCTGGGCGGCGAGGGCGTCCAGCCGCGCGTCGAGGTGGGCTGTCCAACTCCTCGACGGTGACGGCGAGTTGCAGGTCGAGGGCGGCGAAGAGCCGTTCGAGCAGCGGAATCGCCGGCACCCGGCCGCCCCGCTCGAACCGGGCCACGGCGCTCTGGCTCGTCCCGGCCCGGTCTGCCAACTGCTGCTGGGTGATCCTCCGGGACTCGCGTTCCCGGCGGAGGGTCGTGGCGATCTCGGTGGCGAGGCGACTACTCTCGGGCATCTTCGCATGATGGTGTGTCGGGGTGAGCGATATGCCGCTCTGGCATGTTTATGCCTCACCGGCATATCGCTCGCCGAGACACGTGGGTGATGAGCCGAGGCCCGGTCCCGGGTCGTGGCATGTGTGCCGGCCCGGGCCCCGGAGCCGGGGTCGTGGGAGTGAGCCGGGGTCGGAGCCGGAGGCTGAGGGGGCGAGGGCCAGCGGGCGGGGTGTGACCGGGTGTCACGGGCGGACGGCTAGGCTGGCTTACCGTGCTCGTACTGGTGGTGGACTCCTCGACCCCCGCGGTGACCGCGGCGCTGGCCGAGGTCACGGCGGACGGCGTCGCATTGCGCGCGTACCGGTGCACGGTCGACGCGCGGGCCCACGGCGAACTGCTCGCCCCGCACGTCGACGCGGTGCTCACCGACGCCGACGCCAGGCCGGGTGACCTCGCCGCGATCGTCGCCGGCCTCGGGCCCGGCCCGTTCACCGGGCTCCGGGTGGGGCTGGTCACCGCGGCCACCATGGGCCAGGTGCTCGGCATCCCCACGTACGGTGTCTGCTCGCTGGACGGCATCGGCCACCCGGCGGCGGCCGGCGAGCCGGTGCTGGCCGCCGGCGACGCCCGCCGCCGGGAGGTCTACTGGGCGGTCTACGACGGCGCGGGTCAGCGGATCGCCGGGCCGGACGTGGACGCCCCGGCGGTCGCCGCCGCCCGCGCCCGCGACCTGGCCGTCACCGGGGCGGTGGGGGACGGCGCCCACCGCTACGCCGACGTGCTCGGCCTGCCGCTGCGCGCCGAACCCCGCTACCCGGACCCCGCCGCGCTGGTCACCCTGGCCGCCGAGCGGATCCGGGCCGGCGCGCCGACCGAGGCGCTCACCCCGCTGTACCTGCGCCGGCCGGACGCGGTGGCCGCGACGGCCCGCAAGCCGGTGCTGCCGTGACCGTGCGACTCGACCGGTTCCGCTGGTGGCACATCGACGAGGTGCTGCCGATCGAGGCGGACCTCTTCGGCGCCGAGCAGTGGTCGGCGGCCATGTTCTGGAACGAGTTGGCCAGCGGGCACCACTACCGGGTCGCCCTGGACGCCGACGGTGGCCTGCTGGGCTACGCCGGGCTGACCGTCGAGCCGGGCGGCGAAGTGGGCGGCGAGGCGTGGGTGCAGAACATCGCGGTCCGCCGGGACGCCCAGCGGCGTGGGGTGGGCCGGGCCCTGCTGACGGACCTGCTGGCCGAGGCGGCCCGGCGGGGCGCGGGCAGCGTCCTGCTGGAGGTCGCCGCCGACAACGCCCCCGCCCAGCGGCTCTACGCGGCGTACGGCTTCGAGCCGATCGGCGTGCGCCGCGGCTACTACCAACCGAGCAACACCGACGCGCTGGTCATGCGGCGCGACCAGGACTGAGGAGCCATGGCTGACGAACCCCTGATCCTCGGCATCGAGACCTCCTGCGACGAGACCGGCGTGGGCATCGTGCGCGGGCACACCCTGCTCGCCGACGCGTTGGCCTCCAGTGTGGACGAGCACGCCCGGTTCGGCGGGGTGGTGCCCGAGGTCGCCAGCCGCGCCCACCTGGAGGCCATCGTGCCGACCATGGACCGGGCGCTGCGGGAGGCGGGGGTGACCATCGCCGACATCGACGCGATCGCGGTCACCTCCGGTCCCGGCCTGGCCGGTGCCCTGCTGGTCGGGGTGGCCGCCGCCAAGGGCTACGCGCTGGCCGCCGAGAAGCCGGTGTACGGGGTGAACCACCTCGCCGCGCACGTCGCGGTGGACACCCTGGAGCACGGCCCGCTGCCCGAGCCGGCGATCGCCATGCTGGTCTCCGGCGGGCACTCCTCGCTGCTGCTCGTGGACGACCTGGCCCGGGGGGTCACCCCGCTCGGGGCGACCATCGACGACGCGGCGGGGGAGGCGTTCGACAAGGTGGCCCGGCTGCTCGGGTTGCCGTTCCCCGGTGGCCCGTACATCGACCGGGAGGCGCGCGCCGGTGACCCGGCGTCGATCGGCTTCCCGCGTGGCCTCACCGCCGCGAAGGACCTCGCCGCGCACCGGTACGACTTCTCCTTCTCGGGGTTGAAGACGGCGGTGGCGCGTTGGGTGGAGGGGCGGCAGCGGGCCGGCGAGCCGGTGCCGGTGGCCGACGTGGCCGCGTCCTTCCAGGAGGCGGTCTGCGACGTGCTCACCGCCAAGGCGCTCGCCGCGTGCCGGGCGCACGGGGTGGACACGCTGGTGATCGGCGGGGGAGTGGCGGCCAACTCGCGGCTGCGGGCGATGGCCGAGCAGCGGGCGGAGAAGTACGGCGTCCGGGTCCGGGTGCCCCGGCCGGGGCTCTGCACCGACAACGGGGCGATGGTGGCGGCGCTCGGCGCGCACCTGGTCGCCGCCGGGGTGGCGCCGAGCCGGCTGGACCTGCCCGCCGACTCGGCGATGCCGCTGACCACGGTCAGCGTGTGACGGGAGGGACGGCCGACGTGATCGTGCGGATGTGGGAGGCGCGGGCGGAGCCGTACGGCGTCGCCGACCTGATCACCTGGGTGTGCGAGACCGCGCTGCCCGAGTTCGAGCACGACCCGCTGCACCTGTCCAGCGAGGTCTTCTCGTCCACCGACCACCGGGTGGTGGTGATCTCGAAGTGGCGCAGCGGGCCGCGCGCCCTGCCGGAGCCACCGGCCACGCTGGTGGCCCGACCCCCGCACTCCTGGGACTTCACCCAGGTCGACCGCTGATCCGGCGACGGCCCGAGGCGTACCGCCCCGGGCCGTCCGTACCGGCGTCAGGTCAGCTCCGGCGCATGATCCGCCAGGTGGCGTAGCCACCGGTGCCGAGCGCGAGCAGGAACACCGCCCAGACCACGGTGGTGCTGGCCGCGATCGACGGCCCGGAGGTGGCGCCGGCCTGCGCCGCGGCGATCAGCGAGTCGCTCTGCGCGGGAGGCAGCGCGGCCGGGGGCATCTGCTGCCAGCGGACCAGCCCGGTGCTCTCCAGCATCGCCATGTGGTCGTTGACGAACTTGTTGGCCTCGTCGGCGAGCTTGCGGACGGTGGCGTCCCGGGTGCTGGCCCGGACCGCGCCGATCACCGGGAAGATCTTGCCGTGGGCCACCCGGAGCCGGGTCACGAAGATCTGGTCGAACTGGGCGCCGGTGGCGGCCTGCATCTCGGCCAGCCACCCCTTCTGCTCGGCGCTGGGATCGGTCGGCAGGGTCGTGCCCAGCTTGTTGGCGGCCTGGACCACCAGTTCGTCGAGGACCCCGTGCTGCCGGGCGATCTCCGCCCCGACCTCCCGTACCTTGGCGGACTGGCCCTTCTCGGCGGCCATCTGGCCGGCCGGCATCTCCCACAGGCCGGCGAGCCGGACGCCGTTGAGCAGCGTCATGTCGGCGGCGTTCAACTGGGAGCCGGGTGCGGCGACGGCCATGCCGGGCAGGACGACGAGCCCGGCCAGGAGCGTGACGAGCAGCACCGCCACCCGGTGGGTCCGGTGCCCTCGCCGACGACGTGCGGATTCCAGCGGTGCCATGCTGCGGTGCCTCCTCGGTCCGGGCCGATCTGTCCTGCGGGGCAGCGACCCGCAGGCTGCCCGTCCGTCCACTGGTACGGATCACCGGGCCGATCAGTTCACCGGGACTCAGGAAGTGCTGAGTGGCGACTCAGCCGACGTCGAGGGGGTCGGCGAGGAGGCGCTCGAAGGCCAGCTCGGCCGCGCCGATCAGCGCGGCGTCGTCACCGAGCTTGGGGGTGCGCAGCCGGACGTGCTCCAGGCAGGCGGGCAGCCCGATCTGGTTGAGCCGGCTGCGGACCTGGGCGGCGGCGGCCAGGTAGAGGTCCCGCATGGTGCCGCCGAAGATGACCATCTCGGGGTTGAAGATGTTGACCAGGTTGGCCACCCCGAACCCGAGCCAGTCGCCGGCCTGCCGTACCGCGGTCTGGGCACGGGCGTCACCGCGGTCGGCCGCGTCGAAGACGGCCAGCAGCGCGTCCCGGCCCCGGGCGTCGGAGCGGCTGGCGGCCCGGAGCAGCCCGTGCTCGCCGATCTCGGTCTCCCAGCAGCCCCGGGAGCCGCACTCGCAGGGCGTGCCGTCCCGCACCACCACCATGTGCCCGACCTCGCCGCTGTACCCGCCGTGGCCGGTCAGCCGCCGGCCCCCGGCGATGATGCCGGCGCCCACGCCGACGTCGCCGTACAGGTAGATGACGTTGTCGCAGCCGGCGGCGACGCCCCGGGCGTGCTCGGCGAACGCGGCCACGTCGGCCACGTTGCCGACCGTGACCGGCACGTCCACGCCCAGTTCGTCGGCGAGCGCGCCGCCGATCGGCTCGTCCACCCACCCGGTGGACGGGCCGAGCCGGACCAGCCCGTCCGCCTTGCGGACCATGCCGCAGACGGCGACCCCGGCACCGACGCAGATCGACCCCGCCGGCACCCGCTCGCGCATCTGCTTGAGGGCGCCGGCCAGCAGCGGCGCGGTCTCCCCGGCGTCCAGGCCACGCGGCCGGTCCAGGTCGTGGCGGTCCAGCACCTCACCGCCGAGACCGACCCGCGCGGCCCGCAGCCGGTCCACCTCGATCGAGTACGCGTACGCGTAGACCCGGGCCGACTCGGGCCGGACGACCAGCGACGGCCGTCCGGCCCGACCGGTCTCCTTCGGTGTCCCCTCGCTGACCAGACCGACGCCGGCCAGGTCGGCGGTGAGCGCGCCGATGGTGCTGCGGTTGAGCCCGAGGGTGTTGGTGAGCTCGGCACGGGAGGTGGCGCCGTGCACGTGCACGTGCCGCAGCAACGCACCGAGGTTCTGCCGCCGGATCTCGTCCTGGCTCGGTCCTACCCGCATCGTTCCTGGCACTCCGTGTCCCCGCCGCTCAGCGTGGCGCGCGGTCAGCGCGTGCCGGTGGACGCGGTACGCCGGCGGGACAGCGCGTCCACGCTGGCCGCGAGGAGCAGCACCACACCCGTCACCACGTACTTGACTCCCGAGCTGTAACCCATCAGGCCCATGCCGTTGTCGATGACGGCGACCACGGCGCCACCGAGCACCGCGTCGAGGACACGGCCCTTGCCGCCGAAGAGGCTGGTGCCACCGATCACCGCCGCGCCCACGGCGTACAGCAGTACGTTACTGCCCCCGGTGTTCGGGTCGACGGAGTTGGCCCGGCTGGCGGCGACGATGCCGCCGACGGCGGCCATCGCCGAGCAGATCACGAAGACCGAGATGCGGATCCGGTCCACGTCGATGCCGGCCCGCCGGGCGGCCTCCTTGTTGCCGCCGACGGCGTAGACGTGCCGGCCGTAGCTGGTCCGCTGGAGCACGAAGGTCCAGGCGATCAGCAGCACCGCGATGACCGGCACCACGATCGGCACGCCCTTGAGCGAGCTGACCAGGACGTTGCGGCTGCGCTCCAGGTTGAGCACGTAGACGGCGGTGCCGAGGATGACCGCCAGCGCGAGGATCCGGCCCAGCACCACGGCCACCGGGTCGGTGACCAGACCTCGGGTGGCGCGGGTGCGGTGCTGGAGGAGCTGCACGGCGGCGTACCCGCCGACGCCGAGGACGGCGAGCAGCCAGCCGATCACCGGGGGCAGGTTGCGGTTGGCGATGGCGACCAGCACGTCGTCGCGCACCGAGATGTTGCTGCCCTCCTTCATCAGCATCAGCACGATGCCCTGGAAGGCGAGGAAACCGGCGAGGGTGACCACGAAGGACGGGATGCCGACCTTGGCGACCAGCAGGCCGAGGGCGGTGCCGATGACGACGCCGGTGGCGATGGCGGCGAGCACCGCCACGTACCACGGGTAGCCGAGCACCGTGGCGACGTTGGCCAGGATGGCCGCGCAGACGCCGCTGGCGAAGCCGGCGGAGAGGTCGATCTCGCCGAGCAGCAGGACGAAGACGAGCCCCATCGCGATCAGGGTGACCGCGGCGCCCTGGGTGAACAGGTTGGCGAAGTTGCCGGCGGAGAGGAACGACGGTCGCATGATCGAGAAGACCGTGCAGAGCACGATCAGGCCGAGCACCGCGGGGAGGGCGCCGATGTCGCCGCCGCGGACCCGACCCCAGTAGTTGCGGGCGTGGCTGCCGACGGTGGCCGGCGGTGTGACCGACGCCGGGCCCTCCTGCTTGACGGCGGTGGTGGTCATCGGACGGCTCCCGAGGTGGTGTCGGTGGACCCCGTGGCGTTACCGGCGTTGCCGGCACCCGACTCGGCGAGGCCGAGGGAGCCCGAGCGGCCGGCGGTGATCAGCTCGACCACCTGCGAGTGGGTGATGTCGATGGTCTTCACCTGGGCGACCATCTGCCCGAGGTAGAGCGCGGCGATCCGGTCGGAGACGGCGAAGACGTCGTTCATGTTGTGCGAGATCAGCACCACGGCCAGACCCCGGTCGGCGAGCCGGCGGACCAGCTCCAACACCTGGGCGGTCTGGGCGACGCCGAGCGCGGCGGTCGGCTCGTCGAGGATGACCAGCTTGCTGTTCCAGAGCACCGCCTTGGCGATGGCCACGGTCTGCCGCTGGCCGCCGGAGAGGCTGGAGACGTGCTGCCGCAGGGACTTGACCGTGCGGACGCTGAGCCCGGCCAGGGTCTCGGCGGCGAGCTGCTCCATGGTGGGCTCGTCGAGCACGATCCCGCTGCGCTTCTCCCGACCGAGGAACATGTTCTGCACGATGTCCAGGTTGTCGCAGAGCGCGAGGTCCTGGTAGACGACCTCGATGCCGAGCGCGGCGGCGTCCCGGGGGCTGTTGATGGTGACCGGACGGCCCTCGAAGAGGAACTCGCCGGAGTCGGTCGGGTAGATGCCGCTGATGCACTTGACCAGGGTCGACTTGCCGGCACCGTTGTCGCCGACCAGCGCGGTCACCTCACCGGGGTGGGCGGCGAGGGCGACGTCGCGCAGCACCTGGACGGGACCGAAGCTCTTGTCGATCCCGCGCAATTCCAGCAGGGGGGTCGCGGACACGGGGGTCTCCTTTGCGCGGAGGGGAGGTCTCGGAGCCCGTCCGACGGCGGGGCGTCGCCCGGCACGTGACAACCGTGCCGGGCGACGCCGCCGGGAGCGGGGGTGGGTACGGGTCAGCTCACGCCGGCGTCGGCGCAGAGCTTGGCGTACGCCCCGGCGCAGACCTCGTCCTTCGTGACGAAGCCGTCGGCGATGACGTCCTTGACGCTCTCCTTGTAGATGGCCTTCGGGGTGAGCAGCACGGCGGCCACGTCCCGGCCACCCTCCGGGTCCTTGACCGTCTGGCCGGTCTCCTTCTTCTCCCCCTTGGCGAGTGCGATGGCCAGGTCGGAGGCGGCCTTCGCCTCCTCCCGGATCGCCTTGTAGACGGTCATGCACTGGTCACCGGCGAGGATGTTCTGTAGGCCCTGCGGGGTGGCGTCCTGGCCGGTCACCGGGACCTTGCCGTTGAGCTTGTTCTTCTTCAGCACCGAGATGGCCGCGTTGCCGAGGCCGTCGTTGGCGGCGAGCACGCCGTCGATCTTGCCGTTGGCCGAGGTGAGCTGCTGCTCGAAGATCGTCGCGGCCTGCGCGTTGTCCCACTCCGGGACGGCCTGGTCCGGGCCCTTGGTGTATTCCTTCGAGTCGAACTTCGGCTTGAGCACCGAGTCGTACCCGTTCTTGAACAGGGTGGCGTTGTTGTCGGTCGGCGAGCCGTTGAGGTACGCGACGACCGGGTTCTTGGCGCCCTTGTCGGTGAGGCACTTGGCCAGGCCCTCGCCCTGGAGCTTGCCGACGGCCTCGTTGTCGAAGCTGACGTAGTACTGCGCGGAGCCGCCCAGGGTGAGCCGGTCGTAGTCGATGGTGGCCACGCCCTGCGACTTGGCCTTGTCGAGCACGGCCTTGCCGGTGCCGGAGTCCAGGTTGACGATCATCAGGGCGGTGACCCCGTTGGTGATCATCTGGTCGGCGATGGTCTGGAACTGGGTCTTGTCGCCCTGCGCGTTCTGGATGTCGTACTGGACGCCGGCGGCCTTGAACGCCTCCTCCAGGAACTTGCGGTCCGCGCCCTCCCAGCGGGCGGAGGACTTGCTGTCCGGCAGGATCACGCCGATCTTCGGGGTCTTGCTGTCGGAACCGCCGGCCTGGTCGCCGGAGCCGTCGCCGCAGGCGGCCATGCTGCCGGTGGCCAACACGCCGACGGCGGCGAAGGTGAGGAAGCCCTTGCGCATGTGCACGGGTCCTTTCGGTGGTGGGGGAAGAGTGGTGGCGGTGTTTGTTGTGTCCGGCAACGTATTCCCGCTCACATCCCACACGCAAGACTGCCGAGTTCGGAAGTTTGTTGGCGGCAGTAACAATTCAGCAACGCGGTCGTCACTCCCAGGACACTCCCCCTGGAAGCGCTCCCCGTGCCGGTCCGGCAGCGCTCCCGCCGACCCGGAACTGTTGCCGCGACACGCCGGTCACGACTCGCCGGGACGGGTCGGTCAGGCAGTGCCGAGCGGGGCCGTGACGGCCCCGGTGAGGGCGACCAGATCGGTCGGGGCGAGTTGGAGCTGCAAGCCACGGCGGCCGGCCGAGACGTAGATGGTCTGGTGGGTCAGCGCCGAGGAGTCGAGCACCGTGGGCAGCCGCCGCCGCTGGCCGAGCGGGCTGATCCCGCCCCGCACGTAACCGGTCGCCCGCTCGGCGGCCACCCGGTCGGCCATCGTGGCGCGCTTGCCGCCGCAGGCCGCCGCCAGCGCCTTGAGGTCCAGCTCGCCGGTGACCGGGACGACGGCCACCGTCAGCGCCCCGTCCACCTCGGTGACCAGTGACTTGAACACCCGTTCCGGCGGCGCCCCGAGCGCCGCCGCGACCAGCGCGCCGTAGTTCGGCGCGTCCGGCGACACGTCGTACGGGTGGGTGCTGTGCGCGATCTTCCGCTGTGCCAGCAGCGCCGTCGCCGGAGTGCCCCGTCCCGCCATGCGGCTCACGCTAACCCGCCGCGACGCCGTCCGCGAGCGGCCGGCAGACCAGCACCGTCGGTGCTCCGGCGACCCGGGTCAGCACCAGGCTGGCCGGCGCCTCACCGGCCAGCCGCAGGTCGCGGCGCAGCCGTTCCGGCTCCAGCGCCGAGCCCCGCTTGAGGATCTCCACCCGGCCGACCCGACGCTCCCGCAGCAGCGCGCGCAGCCGCTTCAGCGAGAACGGCAGCACGTCGGTGACCTCCAGGCAGCGCCCGAACGGGGTCGCCACCGGGGTGTCCGCGTACAGGTAGGCGATGCTCGGGTCGGCCAGCGTCGCGCCCAGCACGTCGGCCAGCTCGGCGACCAGGTGGGCGCGGACCACCGCGCCGTCCGGGTCGTACAGGTACCGCCGTACCGGGCCGACCGCCGCCTCCGCGTCACCCGCGCCGGTCAGCTCGTGCGCCTCGGCGGCGGGGTGCCCGCCGGCCGGCCCCGGCCGCAGCACCGTCGCGCGCCGGGGCACCCCGGCCAGCCGGCCGCACCACAGCGTCGCCTCCACCAGGTCGCCGTCCACGCTGACCCACTCCGCCTCGGCGCCTGCCGGGATCAGCGCGTGGTCGATGCCGGGGGCCACCTTCACCACCGGGTGCGGCACCCGCGCGGCCAGCCCGGTGACGAAGTCCCACGGCGGGGAGTAGGCGTTCGGGTCGAAGATCCGCCGCCCGGTGCCCGCCCGGCGTCGCGCCGGGTCGCAGAAGGCGGCGTCCACCCCGGTCACGTCGAACGTGGTCGCGTCGCCGACCGTCACGGTGAACAGGTCGGCCAGCCCGGCCGCACCGGCGTTCGCGGCGGCTGTCGCCGCGGTGACCGGATCGGCCTCCACGCCGTACACCCGGATGCCGGCCCGGGCGGCGGCGAGCGCGTCCGCGCCGAGGCCGCAACCCAGGTCGGCGAGGGTGCGTACCCCGGCGGCGGCCAGCCGGGCGGCCCGCCGGTCGGCGACCGGCCGGCGGGTGGCCTGCTCCAGGCCCGCGCGGGTGAGGAACATCGCCGCCGCCTCCGGGCCGAACTTGCCGACCGCCCGGCGGCGCAGCTCGGCCTGGGTCAGCGCGGCGGCGGCCAGCCCGGCCGGCACGCCACGCGACCGCAGCGCCGCCGCCGCGACCAGCGGGTCACCGCCGGCCACCTCGGTCGCCGCGGCGAGCGCGGCCGACCCCTCGGGGGTACGCAGGGCGGCGAACTGGTCGAGATCCACCCCGCCATTGTCCCCGGCGGGGGCGACGCGCCGGGCGGCGGGCTGGCACTCTCCTTGACGGAGTGCTAGCCGAGGAATAACCTGCGATTAGCACTCTCACCCTGAGGGTGCCAGCTCCCGGATCATCCGGTCCGGGTGCTGAACGCCAGGCGGACCGGCACCCGCGACGACGGCCCCGCCCGGTGGCATGTGGCAGATTGACGCCGGTCGGACTCTCGACCGGCAACGAAACCAAGTACCCCAGGAGGGTATGCCCGTGACTACCGCGACCAAGGTTGCGATCAAGCCGCTCGAGGACCGGATCGTGGTCCAGGCGAACGAGGCTGAGACCACCACGGCGTCGGGCATCGTGATCCCCGACACCGCCAAGGAGAAGCCGCAGGAGGGCACCGTCCTCGCTGTCGGCCCGGGCCGGATCGACGACAAGGGCAACCGCGTGCCGCTCGACGTCAAGGTCGGCGACACCGTCCTCTACTCGAAGTACGGCGGCACCGAGATCAAGTACGCCGGCGAGGAGTACCTGGTGCTCTCCGCCCGTGACGTTCTCGCGGTCATCGAGAAGTAACCAACCGATTCCAGTGTCGTCGCCCCGGTCCGGCTCGCCGGGCCGGGGCGACGTCGCTTCGAAGGGACATTCATGGCGAAGATCCTGAGCTTCTCGGACGACGCCCGGCACCTGCTGGAGCACGGTGTCAACGCCCTCGCGGACACGGTCAAGGTCACCCTCGGCCCGCGCGGGCGCAACGTCGTCCTGGACAAGAAATTCGGTGCGCCCACGATCACCAACGATGGTGTGACCATCGCCAAGGAGATCGAGCTCACCAACCCGTACGAGAACCTCGGCGCGCAGTTGGTCAAGGAGGTGGCGACCAAGACCAACGACGTCGCCGGCGACGGGACCACCACCGCGACCGTGCTGGCCCAGGCGATGGTCCGCGAGGGCCTGCGCAACGTGGCCGCCGGGGCCAACCCGACCAGCCTCAAGCGGGGCGTCGACGCGGCGGCCACCAAGGTCTCCGAGGCGCTGCTCGGCCGGGCCGTCGAGGTGGCCGACCGGGAGTCGATCGCGCACGTGGCGACGATCTCCGCGCAGGACGCCACCATCGGCGAGCTGATCGCCGAGGCGATGGAGAAGGTCGGTCGCGACGGCGTCATCACCGTCGAGGAGGGCTCCGCGCTCACCACCGAGCTGGAGGTGACCGAGGGCCTCCAGTTCGACAAGGGCTTCATCTCGCCGAACTTCGTCACCGACGCGGAGTCGCAGGAGTCGGTCCTGGAGGACCCGTACATCCTCATCACCACGCAGAAGATCTCGGCGATCGAGGAGCTGCTGCCGCTGCTGGAGAAGGTTCTCCAGAACAACAAGCCGCTGCTGATCGTCGCCGAGGACGTCGAGGGCCAGGCGCTGTCGACCCTGGTGGTCAACGCGATCCGCAAGACCCTCAAGGTCTGCGCGGTCAAGGCCCCCGGCTTCGGCGACCGCCGTAAGGCGATGCTCCAGGACATGGCGGTCCTGACCGGTGCCGAGCTGGTCGCCCCCGAGCTGGGCTACCGGCTCGACCAGGTCGGCCTGGAGGTGCTCGGCACCGCCCGACGGGTCGTGGTCGACAAGGAGAACACCACGGTCGTCGACGGCGGCGGCCAGTCCGCCGAGGTCGCCGACCGGGTCGCCCAGATCCGCAAGGAGATCGAGGCCTCGGACTCCGAGTGGGACCGGGAGAAGCTGGCCGAGCGGCTGGCGAAGCTCTCCGGCGGCATCGCGGTGATCAAGGCGGGCGCGGCGACCGAGGTCGAGATGAAGGAGCGCAAGCACCGCATCGAGGACGCCATCGCCGCGACCAAGGCCGCGGTCGAGGAGGGCACGGTCCCCGGCGGCGGTGCCGCGCTGACCCAGATCCAGTCGGTGCTCGACGACGACCTGGGCCTCACCGGTGACGAGAAGGTGGGTGTCTCGATCGTGCGCAAGTCGCTGGTCGAGCCGCTGCGCTGGATCGCCCAGAACGCCGGCCACGACGGCTACGTGGTGGTGCAGAAGGTCGCCGACAAGGAGTGGGGCCACGGCCTCGACGCCGCCGTCGGCGAGTACGTCGACCTGGTGAAGGCCGGCATCATCGACCCGGTGAAGGTGACCCGCAACGCGGTCACCAACGCCGCGTCGATCGCCGGCCTGCTGCTGACCACCGAGAGCCTCGTGGTGGAGAAGCCGGAGAAGCCGGAGCCGGCCGCCGCCGGTGGACACGGCCACGGTCACGGCCACCAGCACGGCCCGGGTTTCTGACCCGGTCGTACGGCACAGCTCAGGGCGCGCCGTCCCGGTGACGGCGCGCCCTGACGCGTCCGGGACGCGATCACGGAACGCGACCGTCGTTGGCGGGCCGGGCGTCCGATCGACAACACTGGTCCGATGCGCACCACCCCTCGCCGCTTCGCCGCGCTGGCCGGGATCACCGCCGCCGCCGTGGCCATCGGTGTCGCCGAGCCGGTCGCCGTCCTCACCGGGCCACGGTCCGCCCCGCTGATCGCGGTCGGCGGGTTCGTCGTCGACGTGGTCCCCGAGCCGCTCAAGCAGTTCGCCATCGCAGTCTTCGGCAGGTACGACAAGACCGCCCTGCTGGTCGGTACGGCGTTGCTGCTGGCGGCCTTCGCCGCCGGGCTCGGCGTGCTCGCCGCGCGGCGGCTCCGGGCCGGGCTGGCCGGCATCGCGGTGTTCGCCGCCGGCGGGGTCGCCGCCGCGCTGACCCGGGCCGGCGCGGACGCCGCCGACGCGCTTCCCTCGCTGGTCGGGGCGGCCCTGGGTGGGCTGGTGCTCTGGGCCTTGCTGGCCGGTCCGTTGCAGCTCGACCCCTGGCCGTGGCACCCGCCCACCCCGCCGCCACCCGCCGTCGAGCCCGTGCCCGCCGTCGAGCCCGTGCCCGGTGGTAAGCCCGTGCCCGGGGTCGTCGCCGGGGTGGCGTCGGCCGGTGCGGACGCCGGGTGGGAGCCGCTGGAGCGCACCGATCCCGAGTCCCGGCGGCGCTTCCTGCGCGGCGTGGGGGCGCTGGCCGGTGCGGCTGCCGTGGCCGGGTGGGGCGGGCACTGGCTGGCCGGCCGGCGGGGCGTCTCGGCGGCCCGGAACGCGGTCGCGCTGCCCACCCCGTCGGCGGTGGCCCCGGTGGTGCCGGCCGGGGCCGACCTGTCGTTGGCCCAGCTCGCCCCGTACACCACGCCGAACAGCGGGTTCTACCGGATCGACACCGCGCTGGTGGTGCCGCAGGTGGACCCGGAGACCTGGCGGCTGCGCGTCCACGGCCGGGTCCGCAACCCGATCGAGCTGAGCTTCGCCGACCTGCTCGCCCGCCCGATGGTCGAGCGGTACGTCACGCTGGCCTGCGTCTCCAACGAGGTGGGCGGGGACCTGATCGGCAATGCCCGCTGGCTGGGCGTACCCATCAGGGAACTGCTCGACGAGGCCGAGCCGGAGGAGGGCGCGGACCAGGTGGTCGGGCGTTCGGTCGACGGCTGGACCTGCGGCACCCCCACCGCCGTGCTGCGGGACGGGCGGGACGCGCTGCTCGCGGTCGGCATGAACGGTGAGCCGCTGCCGGTCGAGCACGGCTTCCCGGTGCGGATGGTGGTGCCCGGCCTCTACGGCTACGTGTCGGCCTGCAAGTGGGTCACCGAGCTGGAGCTGACCAGCTTCGCCGACTTCGACGCGTACTGGGTGCCGCGCGGCTGGTCGGCGCAGGGGCCGGTGAAGACGCAGTCCCGGATCGACGTGCCCCGGACCCGGAACCGGCTGACCGCCGGCGAGGTGACGGTGGCCGGGGTGGCCTGGGCCCAGCACCGGGGGATCAGCCGGGTGGAGGTCCGGGTCGACGGCGGCCCCTGGCAGGAGGCGACGCTCGCCCCGACGGTGTCGGTGGACACCTGGGTGCAGTGGTCCTGGCGGTGGCGGGCGACACCCGGCGAGCACACCCTCCAGGTGCGCTCGACGGACCGCACCGGGCAGACGCAGACCGCCCTGCGCCGCCCGGTCGAGCCGGACGGGGCGACCGGCTGGCACTCGGTGGGGGTGACCGTCCGCTGACGCGCCGACGCCGCGTCCGCTGGTGTGGGACGCGGCGTCGGCGAGGTCTGCGGGTGGCGGTCAGGCGATCTTGCGCTGGGCCGGCACCGTCGTCCGGTGCGGGCTGCCGAGGCGGTTCTCCAGGCGGGCCACGTCGACCCGGGTCTGCCGGCGGTCGGCCAGGTCCTCCCAGCCGAGCGCGAGCAGTCGCAGCCGCTCGGACTCGCTGAAGCCGCCCCACACCCCGTACGGCTCGCGGACCGACAGGGCGTGCGCCGCGCACTCGGCGCGTACCGGGCAGGCCCGGCAGACGGCCTTCGCGTTGGACTCCCGGCGCAGCCGGGACGAGCCGCGCTCGCCGTCCGGGTGGAAGAACTGGGCGCTGTCCTTGCCCCGGCAGGCACCGAGACGCTGCCAGTCCCACAGGTCGACGATGGGTCCGGGCAGTCTACGTACGTTCGACATCAGCACCCCTCCTCCCGCGCGGCACCGCGGAGATCCTCGTTGCACCGGCATCCGGCTGTGGTCCGCGCTGGCGTACCGCGTGTCCGGCCTGGGTCCTCGGTACCCGGGTGGTGGTCGACTCACACGTCTGAGATCGAAAAGCTCGGACAACATGCGGCAAATGCCCCAGATGTCGGAAAAGTTCGGAGGATTGCCCGGAACCTCCTCCCCGGTGGACCCCGCCATGGTCTGCTCGTGTCCGGAGAGGAGACCACAGTGCGTACTGTTCTCGTGTGCGTTCGGACACCGCTCGCCGCACAGCAGTTGACCAAGGCGGCGGCGCGGCTCGGCCTTGCCGCGGTCGTCCGGACGGCCGTCTCCGATCCCGAGGTGATGCTGCGCCTCGCCGAGCGCCCGGTCGACGTGGTGCTCGCCGACACGGCGCTCACCCGGCCGGACAGCGCCGGCTTCGTCCGGCGGGTGCTGGCCCGCGCCCCGCAGGCGGCGGTGCTGCTGCTCGGCACCGAGGAGTCGGAGGCGGCGGCGGCCACCATCAACGCCGGCGCCCGGGGGCTGATCCAGGGCGCCGACCACGATCTGACCAGCGCGGTGGCGAAGGCCCTGCTGCTGCTCTCCGCACCCGGCCGGGCCGCCCGGCACCGGGTGGCCGACCCCGCGCGGGACACCGCCGCGGTCGGTGCGCCGCCCCGGCCCGCCGGCCGTACGCCGGGAGCGGCCTGGTCCCCGGCGTCGGCCGAGGGACCGGGCGGCGGGCCGTCGGTGGTTCCCGTGCAGCGCGGTGACGACGAGGGCGAGGGGGAGACCGAGGCCGGTACGGCCGAGCCGGCCCCGGCCGGCCCCGGACAGCGGTCGGCCCCCGGGGCGCGGAGCGGCCGGAGCCCGGTCGGGCTGACCGAACGGGAACTCCAGGTGCTGCTCGGCATGGCCGAGGGCAAGAGCAACGCGGAGATCGGCCGGGAGCTCTTCGTCTCGGAGGACACCGTCAAGACGCACGCCCGCCGGCTGTTCCGCAAGCTCGGGGCCCGGGACCGGGCGCACGCGGTGGCCGCCGGCTTCCGCGCCGGCCTGGTGGCCTGAACCCCGCCGGCCCGCCCGCCACGACCTGGGGCGGCCCGCCCGGCCATGACCCCGGTGGTCGTCCGCGCCCCGCCCGGTCGGTCAGTCGTCCGGGTCGGTGTCGCCCTCGGTGGCCTCGGTCAGGGTGTCGTGCACCCCGTCGGCGTAACCACGGGCATAGTCCCAGGTGACGTAGTGGTCCGGGTCGGGGTCGTAGGCCGGCTCGTGCACCCGGGGGCGGCCGGAGCTGAGCAGGTGGCGCAGGTTGCCCCGGAGCAGGTCCCAGTCGAAGTAGTGCGGCTCGCGGCAGTCCTCGCACTCGATGACCAGCCCGCGTACCCCGATCGGTGCCAGTAGGGCCTGGTAGATCTCCAGATCGGCCAGGTCCTCCAGGACGTCCTGCCGCTCGACCTCGGTCAGCGGGTCGAGCGCGGCGTCGTCGCCCGGATCGTCCAGCCCCGCTGCCGGATCGGCCGGGTCGCCGTTGAAGGGGTCGATGGGCTCGTCGTGCACCCCCTCACCGTAGACCCCAACCCCCGGGGCACGCGTCCCCCCGGCGGTCGCTGTGGCGCTGCCGACGGCGGCCGGTCGCCGACAGGTGCGGCCCTGCTCAATGGGTACGATGAAGCGACTCGCCGTCACCCCGGCGTGCGCCGGTGCCCGCGCGCGCCGCCTCGCTGAAGCCCGTCCGAGCAGCTCAGGGGAGCAATCGTGGAGAATTCGCCCAGCACCGATCTTCCGGCCGGCGCCGACCACGGCGAGCTGGGGGGCCACCTGCCGGAGCTGCCCGCCGGCTCGGCCCGGGTGGTGCCGCTCGGGCTGACCTTCGACGACGTGCTGCTCCAGCCCGGCGAGTCGGACGTGGTGCCCAGCCGGGTCAACACCCGGACGAGGCTCACCCGCAACGTCGAGCTGACCGTCCCGCTGCTGTCCAGCGCGATGGACACCGTCACCGAGGCCCGGATGGCGATCGCGATGGCCCGCCAGGGCGGCATCGGCGTGCTGCACCGCAACCTCTCCCTGGAGGACCAGGCCCTCCAGGTCGACCTGGTCAAGCGCTCCGAGTCCGGCATGATCACCAACCCGGTGACGGCCAGCCCCGACGACACCCTGCGCGAGGTCGACGAGCTGTGCGGCCGGTACCGCATCTCCGGCGTCCCGGTGGTCGACGGCGACGGCCAGCTCGTCGGCATCGTCACCAACCGGGACATGCGCTTCGTCTCCGACCCGGCCACCCCGGTGCACGCGATCATGACCCGGACGCCGCTGGTCACCGCCCCGGTCGGGGTGAGCAAGGACGACGCGTTGGCGCTGCTGCGCCAGCACAAGGTCGAGAAGCTGCCGATCGTGGACGGCGCGGGCCGGCTGCGTGGCCTGATCACCGTCAAGGACTTCACCAAGAGCGAGCAGTACCCGGACGCCAGCAAGGACGACGCGGGCCGGCTCCGGGTCGCCGCCGCCATCGGCGTGGGCGAGGACGCCTACAAGCGGGCCCGCGCGCTGGTCGACGCGGGCGTCGACGTGCTGATCGTGGACACCGCGCACGGCCACCAGCGGGCCGTGCTGGAGATGGTCCGCCGGCTCAAGAAGGACGTCACGATCGACATCGTGGGCGGCAACGTGGCCACCTACGCCGGCGCGAAGGCGCTGGTCGACGCCGGTGCCGACGGCGTCAAGGTGGGCGTCGGCCCGGGTGCCATCTGCACCACCCGGATCGTCGCCGGGGTCGGTGTGCCGCAGATCACCGCGATCATGGAGGCGGCCCGGGCCGCCCGCCCGGCCGGCGTCCCGGTGATCGGTGACGGTGGCATCCAGTACTCGGGCGACATCGCCAAGGCCCTGGTGGCCGGTGCCGACACGGTGATGCTCGGCAGCCTGCTGGCCGGCTGCGAGGAGAGCCCCGGCGAGCTGATCTTCGTCAACGGCAAGCAGTACAAGGCGTATCGCGGCATGGGTTCGCTCGGTGCGATGCAGTCCCGGGGGCAGGCCAAGTCGTACAGCAAGGACCGCTACTTCCAGCAGGACGTGCTCAGCGACGACAAGCTGGTCCCGGAGGGCGTGGAGGGTCAGGTGCCCTACCGGGGCCCGCTGTCCCGCGTGGCCCACCAGCTCATCGGCGGGTTGCGGCTGGCGATGGGGTACGCCGGCGCGGAGAACATCCCCGACCTGCACCGCCGGGGCCAGCTCATCCGGATCACCGCGGCCGGGCTCAAGGAGAGCCACCCGCACGACATCCAGATGACCGTCGAGGCGCCCAACTACCACACCCGCTGACCCACCACCCCCAACCACCTGGAGTCCCCATGCGTGACGTGGTCGAGATCGGGCTGGGCAAGACCGCGCAGCGCGGCTACCACCTGGACGACATCGCCATCGTGCCGAGCCGCCGGACCCGGGACGTCGACGACGTCTCCACCGGCTGGCAGCTCGACGCGTACCAGTTCGGCATCCCCTGTGTCGGGCACCCGTCGGACGCCACCATGAGCCCCGCCTCGGCGGTGCGCCTCGGCCAGCTCGGCGGCCTCGGCGTGCTCAACGTCGAGGGTCTCTGGACCCGGTACGAGAACCCGAGCAAGATCCTGGAGGAGCTGGCCGGTCTCGGCGAGGACGCCCGGGCGACCAAGCGGCTCCAGGAGGTCTACGCCGAGCCGCTCCGCCCCGACCTGATCGCCGAGCGGGTGCGGGAGCTGCGGGCCGGTGGCAGCACGGTGGCCGTCCGGGTCTCCCCGCAGCACACGCTGGCGCTGGCCCCGGTGATCCTGGACGCGGGCGTGGACATCCTGGTCATCCAGGGCACCATCGTCTCGGCCGAGCACGTCTCGACCACCGACGAGCCGCTGAACCTCAAGGAGTTCATCGCCGACCTCGACCTGCCGGTGGTCGTCGGCGGCTGCACCGACTACAAGACGGCGCTGCACCTGATGCGGACCGGCGCGGCCGGCGTGATCGTCGGCATCGGCGGCGACGAGTGGTCGACCACCGAGTCGGTGCTCGGCATCCGGGTGCCGATGGCCACCGCGATCGCCGACGCCGCCGCGGCCCGCCGGGACTACCTGGACGAGACCGGCGGCCGGTACGTCCACCTGATCGCCGACGGCGACATCCAGACCTCCGGCGACATCGCCAAGGCGCTGGGCTGCGGTGCGGACGCGGTGATGCTCGGCGAGCCGCTGTCGCTCTGCGCGGAGGCCCCGGCCGGCGGCGCCTGGTGGCACTCGGCGGCCAGCCACCCCTCGCTGCCGCGCGGCGCGTTCGAGGTGGCCGGCGAACCGCTCGGCTCGATGGACCAGTTGCTCTTCGGCCCGGCCGACGAGCCGGACGGCCAGCTCAACCTCTTCGGCGGCCTGCGCCGGGCGATGGCCAAGTGCGGCTACCGCGACCTGAAGGAGTTCCAGAAGGTCGGTCTGGTCCTCGACCGCTGACCGCTGACCGCCGCTCCGGGGCCGGCTGACCGGCCGCCCCCGGAGCGGCCGATCCGCCGCGCCCCGGCCCGGCCCTGGCTAGGCTCGTCCCGATGGACGGCACGACGAGCGCCCGTACCGGCCGGGCACCGGCCCGGCGTCGCCCGCTGCCCGGGACGGCCCTGCTCACCGCCGTCGTGGTGCTGCTGGCCGGCGGCTGCACCGGTCACGACGACGACTTCCGTCCGGGGGCGGCCGACGTCGGGGACCCGTACGTCCCCGGGCACGGCAACGGCGGTTACGACGTCTCGGCGTACCGGCTGAAGGTGCGCTACGACCCGGCCACCGACCGGCTGACCGGCCACGCCAGCGTCACCGCCACGGCCACCGCCGCGCTCTCCCGGTTCAACCTGGACCTGGTCGGGCTGGCCGTCTCCCGGGTCGCCGTCGCCGGCACGCCGGCCCGACACCGGCGCGACGGCGACGAACTGGTGGTCACCCCGCGCCACGGGCTGCGCCGGGGTGCCGGGTTCACCGTGGAGGTCGACTACGCCGGGGTGCCCACCGCCGTCGCCGACCGTCAGCTCGGTCGTACCGGCTGGCTGCACACCGCCGACGGCGCCATCGCGCTCGGCCAGCCCGACTCGGCCGCCACCTGGTTCCCGGTCAACGACCACCCGTCCGACAAGGCGACGTACGCCGTCGAGGCGACCGTCCCGGACGGGCTCGCCGCCATCGCCAACGGGGTGCCGGGGGAGCGCGACAGCGCGGACGGCTGGACGACCTGGCGGTGGACCGAGTCCGCGCCGATGGCCAGCTACCTGACCACCCTGGTGATCGGCGACTACCGGGTCGAGACCGGCACCCACGCCGGCCGGCCGATGGTCACCGCGGTCGCCGCCGGGCTGCCCGCCGACGGCCCGGCGGCCCGTTCGATCGCCCGTACCGGGGTGATCGCCGACTTCCTGGCCAGCCGCTTCGGGCCGTACCCGTTCGACGCGTACGGCGGGGTGGCGGTCGCCGACGAACGGATCGGGTACGCGCTGGAGACCCAGTCCCGCCCGGTCTACGGGCCCGGCTTCTTCCGGGCCGGCCAGCCGGACGAGTCGGTCGTCGCCCACGAACTGGCCCACCAGTGGTTCGGCGACAGCGTCTCGCTGGCCCGGTGGAGCGACATCTGGCTGAACGAGGGCTTCGCCACCTACGCCGAGTGGCTGTGGGCGGAACACACCGGCGGCCCGACCGCCCAGCGCGCCTTCGCCCGCCAGTACGCGGTCACCGACTGGTCGAAACCCTCGGTCGACCCGGGCCGGGCCGACCTCTTCGGCAGCGCGGTCTACCGGCGCGGGGCCCTGGCGGTGCACGCCCTGCGCCGCAGCGTCGGCGACGAGACCTTCTTCCGGATCCTGCGCGGCTGGACCGCCGAGCGCCGCGACGGCACCGCCACCACCGCCGACTTCGTCGGGTACGCCGAGCGGGTCGCCGGCCGTCCGCTGGGTCCGCTGCTCGACGCCTGGCTGGTCGGCGGCGCCGCCCCCGCCCTGCCCTGACCGCCGGGCGGGCGCGGGACCGGTGGCTGCCCGCCCGCCGGGCGGTGTCCGCCGGGGCGCGGGCGGCGAGCCCGGTCGGTAGGCTGCCGCGGACGGCGAACGGGGGGACGGTGACCATGGGCCGGATGCGGCGCGGTGTCGGTCTGCTGGTGGTCGGGGCGCTCGGCCTCGCGGGGTGCACCGCCGACCCGACGCCCCGGGAGGCTCCCCGGCCGGTCCCGACGAAGAGCCCGAGCGTGCCGCCCGGCCCGGCCGGCGTCGGCGACCCGTACTTCCCGACCGCCGGCAACAGCGGCTACGACGTCGACCGGTACACCCTGAAGGTGCGCTACGACCCGGCCACCGACAAGCTGGCCGGCACCGCCACCGTGCGGGCCACCGCCACCGCCGACCTCCCGCTGTTCCACCTCGACCTGGCCGGTCTGACGGTGCGTCGGGTGACCGTCGACGGCAGGCCCGCCCGGCACGCCCGGGAGGGCGCCGAGCTGGTGGTCACCCCCGCCGCGTCGGTCCGCTCCGGTGCCGCCTTCACCGTCGAGGTCGGCTACGACGGCCGGCCGGTGGCGCTGCGCAACGAGGCGATCGGCGAGGGCGGCTGGCTGCACACCGCCGACGGGGCGGTCGCGCTCGGCCAGCCGGAGTCGGCGAGCACCTGGTTCCCGGTCAACGACCACCCTTCCGACAAGGCCGCCTACGACTTCGAGATCACCGTGCCGAAGGGGCTGGTCGCGGTCGCCAACGGGGTACCGGAGGGGCAGCGTCCGGCACCGGGTGGGTGGACCACCTGGCGCTGGTCCGAGGCCGCCCCGATGGCCAGCTACCTGAGCACGGTGGTGATCGGGAGGTACCGCACCAGCACCGCCGAGCACAAGGGACGGCCGGTGTTCAGCGCGGTCGCCACCACCCTGCCCCGGGGTGCCGCGGACGAGTCGATCGCCCGCACCGTCGAGGTCGCCGACTACCTGGAGAGCGTCTTCGGGCCGTACCCGTTCGGCGCGTACGGCGGGGTGGTGGTCGACGATCCCCGGATCCGCTACGCGTTGGAGACGCAGAGTCGGCCGGTCTACTCGGCCGGCTTCTTCCGCTCCGGGGAGAACACCGGGGTGGTCGCCCACGAGCTGGCCCACCAGTGGTTCGGCGACAGCGTCTCGCTGGCCCGCTGGGAGGACATCTGGCTCAACGAGGGGCTGGCCACGTACGCCGAGTGGCTGTGGGCGGAGCACCAGGGCCGGGGCACCGCGCAGGCCGCGTTCGAGCAGCGGTACGCCACGTCGTCCGACCGGATCTGGCAGGTGCCGCCGGGGCGGCCGGGGGTGGCGAACCTGTTCGGCGAGTCGGTCTACCAGCGCGGTGGGATGACCGTGCACGCGCTGCGGGTGGCCGTCGGCGACGAGGCGTTCTTCCGCCTCCTGAAGACCTGGGCGGCGGAGAAACGGGACGGCAACGCCACCACCGCCGAGTTCGTGGCCACCGCGGAGCGGGTCGCCGGCCGGCAGCTCGACGACCTCTTCGCCGCCTGGCTCGACGGCACCGAACGGCCGCCGCCGCCGACCCGTCGGTAGCCGTCGGTAGCCGTCGACAGCACGCCGACCCGTCGGTGGCCGTCGACAGTACGCCCGGCCCGTCGGTAGCCGTGTCCGCCGGGACGGGCAGGCTTGCCAGTGGTCGCCCCGAGGGGCGAGCGTGACCCCCCGCCAGCACCCACCGAGGGCACCCGCGCTAGTGTCCTGAGTCGTTAATTCGGCCGCAGTATGTGGCGAGGTTGTTCAGGATCTCGTCGGCGGTTCTGGTCCAGACGAACGGCTTGGGGTCG